>CAWJBC010000018.1:0-37550 GCA_963840975.1 uncultured Bacteroidales bacterium
TGTAATAGTCCAGACTTTTTGAAATGGCTTTTGCGTTATGGACTATATCATAAATCTTCTTGGTATTATTTAGAAATGTGAAACAACCCACAAGCTGCACCATCACACATGACCAGACAGGAGGATTTGCAGTTGTGGCGCGTTTTTCCTGTCCTAAAAGATAACCACAATATTCAGCATGGTTTTTAATATAACTCATATATCCGGAAGTAGTTTGTTCTTTCCATCCATTGATTAAAATTGAATCTTTTGATCCAATCGGGATAGGTTGAATAAATTAATTTCTTGCGGTCGCCTATCTGTTTTAGAATTGTGGTGTCGCTGGTAATAATCAGTTTCTTTTTTTGATCGGTCCAGTTGATCCTTCCAATTGAATCCATTTCAACAATTTCCAGGTTTGCCCTTCTGTAGTAATAAATATTTAGATAAGGATCTTTCTCGGTATAATATATTGTTACAGGTTCGGGATATCCGGAATATATTTTTTGGAATAAGGATATTTCTGGATTAGCCGGTTTGAAAGCAATAACGAATAACAAAACTACATTGACAACCCAAAACACTTTTGCGAAAATTTTAAGGTATTTGTTTTCAGGGAACCCTTTATTCCATTTTTCCTGAATTATTTCAATGGATTTGATGATGAATACCGGCAGGAAGCCAATGAGAGGAAACAGAAACCGGGTTTCTTTGTGTCCGATTATAAAATGGATCAGCAAAAAAGGAAGAATCGTCCACGTCAGCGCGTCATTTCTTTTGAAAAGGAATACCAGGATAAAGCATATAATATACAGAATACTGAAGGGCGGTACTGCTCTGATAAATACATCGTAAAAATAGAACCACCAGGGTTTAATTCCAAAACCTGAAACTTTATTCAGCAATATATTTTGCTCAAAGTAATTCCAAATTGTAATGGTCCATTTTCCATAAAACCATCTGTCAATCAGCAATCCTAAACCAATTGCAACCAGGAAGCCAAGCATTAAAAATAGAGCATTGCCAGCATTTTTTTTAACGAGTAAGAACCATGAAATTAATCCGGCAATGAGGAAACCAGTCTGGTATCTGAACAAAAACGACAATCCAAAAAGAATTCCGATGTACAGAAAGTATCGCTGTTTTGGGGATTGTTTAGTGTGAAGCAGTGCAAATGCAACTATAAAAATACTGCCGGACCAGCTTTCGGAGGAAAACCTGACATTGTTATAAATCAAAAACCACAGGAAGAAAGATAAAAACAAAAACCATTTCTTCAGGGTAAGGTCGGATATGGATTTGTAATAGGCTTTATAAATCAGGTACATGCTTAGGAATCCAAGTGAAGCGGATAACAATCTTAAAAACAGAGTTATCGTAAATGGATCATCTAAGCCAATAACATTGAAAATTCGGGAAAGGAATACAACGAAAGCGGGTTGAATAGCTGACCGCATCTGGTTATGATATTCCCAGGGTAAATTTTCAGCTACCGTTTTGTTTAGTTTTAATCCTGCAAATTCAAGTATCTGAATATGCTCATCAATATGGTGATATCCCCTTGAGAAAAAGGCTGCAATAATTAATACTATGAAACCCGATGTATAAACGTATTTATTTTTCATGAAATTAAGTTGTACCACAATTATTTGATGGTACATTCAGGATATTTTCCACTACCAGATTCAAAGACTGAATATTTATTATTAACTGATGTTACGCAAACAGATTTTTATTTGAGTTAATTTGAGATTCCTCATTTCGCTTTGCTTCATTCGGAATGACAGGTTTTGTATATAGATATGGGTGGCCGCTGTGCCACGAGGCCTCGTGGCACAACAGCCACCCCCAAAAAACCCAACGCCATGTCATTCCGATCCGCCAGCCGGCGGAGAGGAATCTCCTTTTTATAACCTAAATTTATGTTCTTGCGTAACATCAGTTATTAACGCGAACAAATAATTAAAGGATTAATGCCATGAAATCTCCAAGACACAAAGAATCAATTACTTCAAAGTCTTCACCAAAACAACTCCATGCGCCGGAATCCCTGCCTGGAAAGTCCCGGTGAATGTACCCAGGTCCTTTTGTCTCCACAAGTCGCGTAAGACAGTTGCTTCGCTCAATCCGACCTTGTCAAGGTTGAGCGTATAATTGATGGTCGAATCTGCAAGGTTGAAAATACCGAATGCTTTGTTGCCGTCTTCAAGCGTTTTGAGCCAAACCTGGACATCGCCTTCTTTAATTACCGGTGCTGCCTGATTACCCATTGGATCCTGGTCAATGGCAAGCACTTCATCGTTGGTGAGGAGGTTGAGCGTAAAATCATCCAGCCTTTCGAGGTCGCAGCCGATAAGTAAAGGTGAAGACAACAAACACCAGAGGCTGATATGGGTATATTGTTCATCAGGTGTAAGTTTGGTTGGATGCAGGCTCGGACCCCAGCCTACCCAACCGACCACCAGCATATCAGGGTCGTTCCAGTTGCCGGGTTTGGCATAAGGAGCCATTTCCACCTGGCTGAAACCAATGCTGCTCATGCTTTCCCAGGTATCGGTGATATCGCCGGTCGTCCTCCAGAGGTTGCCGCCCACTTCAGCACCCCATTGCCATACATTGCTCATCCCATACTGGCAAAGGCTGTAAACGATGTCGCGGTTCACTTTGTTCAGGGCATCGCGCATCACGAAGTAAGGTTTTTTTCGTTCGGCAAGGTGGTGTCTTTTGCAATTCCTCATAGGAGCACCAGTCGTATTTCAGGTAATCCACACCCCATTGGGCAAACGATTTGGCATCATTCATTTCATACTGGTAACTGGCAGTATAACCTCCGCAGGTAAGAGGTCCGGGCGAACTGTAAATCCCGAATTTCAGTCCCAAAGCATGAAGGTTGTCGCCCAAGCCGTTTCATGTCGGGGAATTTTTCGTTGGTGATGATGTCTCCATTCTCATAGCGCTTGGGTTCTTTGTCTTGGGGTATTTCCCAGCCATCGTCTATATTAATGTAAGCCCATCCATGGTTCACGAGTCCTTTTTCGATGTAGACTTTTGCGCTTGACAATACCTTTTGTTCATCTACCGATAAGCCCCAGCAATTCCAGCTATTCCATCCCATTGGAGGAGTAAGTGCAATTTGGTTACCCAATTCGATCTTAAGGTCACGGCTGTTTTCTCCCAGGCTGTTAATAGCTGTGAGCGTAACTGTGAATTCCCCTTTTTGTTTTGATACTCCTGAAATAATCCCGGTATTTGCATCCAGCGCCAGACCTGCAGGCAGATTCTCCGCTTTGAATGTCATCGGTCTTTCACCCGAAGCCGGAATGAGAAATAGAAATGGATTACCCGGTCGCGCGCCTGTTACCAATGCTCCATTGATGCGAGGTTCAGCCGGAGGTGGCGGCGTTAAAATATAAGGTGTTTCTTCGCGATATTCGTATATTTCCTTTGTTCCGCTAAACTGATAATAATAAACAATATGTGCGGATTGGTCAATCAATGGAAATTCAACTTTGAATGGCTCGGAAGTGAGCGGTTTCAACTCCACCTCTTTCTGAAGTTGAAAAACTTGCTGTCCGGTCATTTTATTGGTCGCTCTGATGTTCAGCAAGCCGGTAAGGGTGAGGGAACGCGAGGTATTCTTTATCTGAAATGCCTTACTGATTGTATTCCCTGTGAAAAGAAAAGGATTCAACTGGTTATCAAAGGATAAATATTCCTTTATATTCACCATGCTAATGGTCTGGTTGCCGGTGTACATGCCTCCCTGTCCGCCCTGGTCATAAACACGAATAGCTATTACATTTTCTTTATCCCAAAGGATGCGGGGATCATCAACCGAAAGCACATAGCGCCGCTCATAATCCCAAAGAATGATAGGCGCTTTAATAAATGATGTATCTATTAAAGTATTCTCTGATACATTCACACCGTTTATCCCAATGATTTTTCCGTTCAGGAAGGTTTGATCATAATTATTGATCTTGCCTAAAAACAAACAAAGACTGTCCTGAAGATAAGCCTGCTTGTAGAGATCAGAAGGAATGGTTACCTTAAATCTGAACCAGGCATATCCGTCGTAAGGATCGTAACCCTGTTCTTCCCAGATTTTATCAACGGCAATGTTTTTCCAGCCGGAATCGTCAAACTCAGGATTGGCAAAATCAGGATTATCGCCCTGGATAAACTTCCATTCCGAATTCAGGGGAATTACTATTTCATTGATTGTGCGCTGGCACGAAATGGCAACAATCGCCAAAAGGATAATGTAAATCTTTTTCATTTTCTTTTTTTACTTTGGTTATTTTTTCTTCAGTTATATACAATATACTTAGCCCGAATAATTCATATAATACAATAGTACACTGATTAAACTGATCCCGCTTAAGGCGGGACCGATTTTCGCAGATAAAAAATTATCCGTCCCGCCCTCGGCGGGTCCAGTAGTATCTGCGTTATCTGTGTACTATTCATAAATTAATCTGGTTAGGTGAATAATTTTCAGGTAAACTTAAGTTTCTCGCAGTTCTTTTAAAATTATTTTCAATTAATTTCTCTGTTCTTTAGACTTGAAGATAAAGTTTTGTTAAGGATTCCATTTCTGGTGGATCTGTAACATTAAAAAGTTCCGGGAAGAATTTTATTTATTTTCAAAATCTTCCTGCTTAATAAGGTTTCCGTTTTCGTAGGTTTCCTTGCGCACCACTTTACTTTCTTCGTTAAGATAAAACCAATCACCAATTCGCAACGAAGCCTGGTAACTTCCAAATATATTGAGCTTTCCTGACGAATAATAATATTTGAACTCACCTTCTTTTTCATCATTCACATTTTGTCCTTCAAGTTTAGGTTTACCATCAGGATAATACTGCTTCCATATTCCGTCCTTTTTATCTTCCTTCCATTCCATCTCTTCCGCAACCTGCCCGTTCTCAAAATATGTTTTCCAACTGTCATGTTTTTTTGCATTGCGGTAAAATTCGTCTTTTAATAAAATGCCATCAATGTTGTAATATTTCCATAAACTGTCTTTGATCTGTCCTGCATAAAAGCCCTCAGTCATTATATTGCCAGTATGGTGAAAAGTGGTGGTTTTGGATTTTTTCCCTTCATCGAAAAAGTTTGATCGTGCCCTCACCACACCGTCCGGGTAGTAATAAATGAAGTTGCCTTTAGGCTGACCATCTTTGAAAGCGCCTTCGTATTTGAGCATGCCTTCTTCATCATATTTTATCCAATAGCCTTGTTTTAAGCCATTAACATCTGTGCGGTTGAGCGTATCATTTGCTGACTGCGAAAAAAGGGAAACCGAAAGGCTTAATATCAATCCGGTTATTAAGAGTTTATTGACCATTCAGACTGCGAAATTTAAAGATTCAACGGAGTGTAAAACTAATGAATTTATTTAATCCTGCTCTCGATTTTAAATTAGTTTTGTAACCAACATTTTCAAGTTTGAATTGATATTGATTGGATGAATGTATATTCTTCAAAACTGGTTGAATCGGTGGTGAATGAGTTTTCGCGTCTGCCGGGTATAGGCAAAAAAACTGCATTACGACTGGCATTGTACCTGCTGAAAAAAGATCCTCCTTTTGCTGAGTCTTTAGGAAATTCTGTTATCAGGATGAGGAAGGAAGTTCAGTTTTGCCGGGAATGCCATAATATTTCGGATTCGGAGGTGTGTGAAATTTGTGCCAGTGAAAAGAGGTCGAAGAATACACTTTGTATTGTTGAAGACATCAGGGATGTTATGGCGATCGAAAACACGGGGCAATACAACGGGGTTTACCATATTCTGGGCGGTATCATTTCTCCGATGGATGGAATCGGACCAAATGATCTAAACATAGAAACATTGATACGAAGAGTTGAATCAGGCAATGTAACAGAGGTGATCATGGCACTTTCGACCACCATTGAAGGCGACACAACCAATTTCTATATTTATAAAAAACTGAAAAATCTTAGTGTCAGGATAACAACAATCGCCAGAGGCATTTCCATTGGCGATGAGCTTGAATATGCCGATGAAGTCACATTGGGGCGTTCCATCCTGAACCGAACGCTTTATGAAAGTACACTGACGAAATAGTAATTTCTACTTTTCAATGATCACAAATTCAGTACGCCGGTTTCTGGCTCTTCCGTCTTCTGTATTGTTCGCTTCGATGGGTTTGGATTCGCCGAAACCTTTGTATTCAAGCCGGTTAGCTTTAATTCCCCTCTGGATAAGGTGGGTATAAACCGCCTGGGCGCGGTTTTCGGAAAGCAACCGGTTGTCTTCTGCACTCCCAATATTGTCGGTATGACCCTGTATGGAGATTTTGAGGTTTGGATTCTCAACCAAAAACTGGTAAAACTCATCAATCACCAACATTGACTCCGGGAGCAATTCAAAGGAGTTGAAATCGAAATAGATGTCGTTGAGCCGATACGACATCCCAACCTGAATAGGTTTCAGATCAATGAACAAATCCAAAGGTTTTGAAGCACGCTGACTGATCTTCGAAATGTACTTCGATTCCTGAACATACCCTTTTTTCTTCACCGACATGATGTAATCATTCCTGAGCAGCACGGCGCCAAAGTATTCTCCCGTAACGGAATCAACATCAAGTTCGGTTATCTTTTTTGTTTCTACATTTTTGATTTCCACTTTTGCATCTACATAACCTGTATGCTCTTCATCCGAAATTTTCCCCCGCACCAGCAGCACTTTTTCGGGTCGGGCGGCTTCATAAAGATCAAAGGAATAAAGGTCCCATCCGCCAAACCCGCTGAACTTATTGGAAGCAAAATAACCGTAGTGTCCATCGGTGCTAACAAAGAAACCAACATCATCATCAAAGGAATTGATAGGATAGCCGATGTTTTTCGGCTCGCTCCATTCGCCATTTTCTCCAAGTTTGGACAGAAAAATATCGTAACCGCCAAGACCCATCAAACCATCGGACGAAAAATAGAGCGTTTGGCTATCGGTATGAATAAACGGTGATTTTTCATTACCAGCTGTATTAATCGCAGAACCAAGGTTTTCGGGAGGACCCCAGTCTCCGTTTTTATCTTTTAGTGTTTTGTAAATATCATATCCACCCAATCCACCGGCGCGGTCGCTGACAAAGAAGAGGGTTTTTCCATCCGAGGTGATGGAAGGCTGTGATTCCCATGAGTTTTCAGAATTGACCTTGTCGCTAATGCTTTGTATGTTTGTCCAGGTTCCTGCTATGTTTTCAGAATAACAGATGTCGCAATTATAATACCGCCGGTCAGAAGTATATTTGCATAAGGTGTAATACAAAAGTTTGTTGTTGATGGTCAGGGTAGCGCCACCCTCGTTGTCGTATTTATTAAAAGGCAATGGCATCAGTTGTCCCCTTCCAAATTCATCGTCTGATCGCAGGCTGAACATGAATTTTTCCTTTAGTCCGGTTTGTGTGGTGAAATCGTCTTTCCGGGATTCTGTCTTGATCTTACGGGTAAAGAGCGCCATTTCATTGTCGGGTGAAATGATGGGGAGATATTCATCGTATTCGGTTGAGATTCCGGGAACAGGTCTGGGTTCAAACGGAACCGGGTGGTTCAGCATATCGGCATAGAACTTTGAAAAATCTTTGATACGGATGGCTTCATCGTAATCTTCATCCGTTTTGATCTTGTCCACGTCTTCCAGAAAGAGGGAGATGTAGTTGTATGCTACCTGGTAATCCTGCGCTCCATAAGCTATGCGAGCCAAATGATAATAAGCATAAACATCATACGAAGGGCAGATAGAAATCACTTTCAGAAAGTTTTCTTTTGCGGCTTTCAGGTTCATGCGGCTTTCTTTTATGTAAATTAAAGCCAGAACGTAATAGGCATCCACATAATCGGGTTCGATATTAATCACCTCTTTCATCAACCCGATACATTCGGAATAATTTCTTTGGCTGAAAGCTTTAATCGCTTTGTCATAAGCCTTATCCGCACGGTTGCTTTTGTAATCGGGGCAGGAATCGCTGAGAGACTGGGAATGGGCGACGGATGTTATTAAGATAAAAAGAATAAGAGGTATAAAGGATATTGGGGGAATAGGGGAGGGATTGATGTTGTTAAGATTGGCGCTTTTCATTTTGATATTTTCCAACTTAGTTTTCTCTTTTGTCTTTTATTCTTTCTCAATTGGGTTGCTCGTTTTATCGAAAACCTTTAATGTTATTTCGTCTTCCTATTTCTCTCCAAGACAGCAAAATTAATTTCTTTACTGGATTCCTGCTTCCTGCTGTCGCACATAGGCGTCAAGCTAAAGAGCGAATTTTAAGTATGAAACCCTTGCATTTTCGCGGTCTTTACGATTTTCATATAAACAGTGTTTTAGAATTTGTGCATGTATTGCTTTGTTATCAGATGTCAATATTTCATAAAAATGGTTATTGAACAAGTTAGCTAATTTCAACAGGCTCACTTGATCCTTGCTTTTGTTGTTATTGATATGGTAGCCGCATTCATACCGCCAAACCACATGGAATAGTATTATGTATAGCAACATCAGATAGATGGTGCATTTTACACGTGTTGCATTCTTGCATTGCCAATGAAATAGTTTTTCCAATGAGAAATTGCTTTTCCAACTCTTGAATATAATTTCAATCTGCCAGCGCCATCTATATATCTGATAGATTTGATACGTATTGCAAATTATTTCAGGGATGTTGGACAAGAAAATATTGTACTGGAGCAGGGTATAATATTCAGGCGAATGGTTTAGCCTTTTGTCCCGGTGTTTTTTAGCTTTCCTTATTCGTGTTTCTGCTTTCTGTGCTGGCACACGAACAGCAACCAGTCGAAGTTTGAGCTGTTGTTCTTTGCCAACAACAACCTCTTTGTCAATGATTTTTTTCTTGCTCAATAGCTTAACAAGGTCTATCAAAGCGCCGGTCTCAGGTTCATAAAGATGGATTAAGTAAAGTTTTCTGCAAACAAAATAGATACCTTCCTGATTGAATTTTCCAAGAACATTCAATGTTGTGAATCCCAAATCGCGCAATATCAAATCTCCTTTCTGTAGATATGGCAACACGTTGGTTGAGAGGCTTTGGTCGTTATTGGTAAAACTGTAAATGCTCATAAACGCAAAGCTATTGCAAGTGAGATTATACATGGCATGTATTTTTGCCTGGGCTTTCTTTTTCCCTTTTGTAACATTGCCTGGGAACTCAACATTCAGTTCATCGGGTAAGGAAATAACAGTACTGTCATCAATGTATATGTTGTTGAAATGTTTTAGAATACTACTTTCTTTTTGAGATGGTTTATAAACTATCTGCTTGCCAATGACCCCTTCTAGAACTTTCTTTAAATACTCTTCTGTTGATGGATCGAGAAGGCGTTCACATAAAGCCTGCTTGCTTATGCATTGCCCAGCCAATAAACCTATCTCCATTGCCCAGTCACTGTATGTATTCCTTATTTTTGACACCATCAACATAAATCCGATTATCATATGCTTTGGAGTAATCTTTTGCGCTTTGCGTTTCACAAAGCCGCTTTCTTTTGCCAGATTATTTAACCATCTACCTTGTAGTTTTAAAGAAATAATATTTTCTTTGTGCAGGGGTTTTCCCCTCAGGTTGCTGTTTGTTTTCATTACGGAATTTTGATTTACAAACAGCAACTTTTTTTATTGAAATTTACATTGAAATAGTTGATTTTACTAATACTCTAATGTTAATAGCTTTATCCTTAGCTTGACGCCTATGTGCTGTCGCAGGAATGTACTACGCAGGAATGCTTCCGAGTCACAAGAGCATTCCTGAAAGAACTTTCCTTAATATCCGATAGAATATGTCAGGAATTGTTAAGATTTATCATGAATCCAGAATTATAAGGACATTAGTCAGGAAATTCCCAATTTCAATTTATTTCTACCTATTTCCATATTTCTCATTTCCTTTTCTATTTGCCAAGCAATTTATCTGCCTCCTCCTGTGCTTTTTTCTTAATGGCATCAGCTTCCTGTTTTGCTTTATTTACAACTCCATTGGCTTGCTTATCCGCTTCATTTGTGAGGTCGGTCGCTTTCTTATCGGCTTCCTTCCTTATGCCTTTGGCCGTCTCTTTAGCGGCGGCTTCAGCCAGCATACCTTTCTTCTTGCCTTCGGCTTCTACATTTTTTGCCTGGGTATCTGCTTCGCTTCTCACTTTTTGTGCAGCATCAGCGGCTGTCTTACGGATATTGGAGGCTTGTTTTTCGGCTTCCGAAATCAGTTTTTGTGCCGATTTATCTGCATCATCAATCAGCTTTTGCGCCTGGGCTTTCACATCCTCTTTAACCTCTTCAACTTTCTTTTCAACTTCCTGCTTCACCTGCTCCTTCACGCCATCCATGAGATTTTTGCCTGCTTCTTTCAATCCTGTTTTAATTGTTGGTTCGCTCAAAGTTCCGCCGATCAAAACATCCAGCGATACCGTTTCGCCCAGGCTTAAGTTGGCGCCCTTTGAGTTTGCCTGGCTCACAAGATTGTCGAGGACATTATTAGCGGCTGAACCAAATTCTTTTCGTGGAAGGTTCAGGTTCATCACATAGTCAATTGTTTGATCGAATGCAGTCCAGCCTCCAAGCTTTGCAGTGAAATCAGAGACTTTCATATCGAAAGGCTCTACCATGATCTTCCCGTCAACAAAAGCAAACTGAACCAATATTTTTTGAATATCCAGGCTGCGGAGTTTGTCCATTTTCAAAGCGTCTGCTATTTTATCGAGGGTATTGACGTTGCTCACTTTCAGATTGCCGGTGGAGAGTTCTCCGATTCCAGCCATGGTTTCATAAACGGGCATCATCTCCGCATCAAGGTTTGATTTGATTTTGAGTTTTGCAGATAATAAACCGCTTGTTTTCTGAGCTATGGGAACGTATTCACTCAATATTTCAAATGTTTGAAATGCCTTCTGAATGTCAATATTTTTTATGTTCACCCCGAAATCAAATTCGGGTTTATCGGGTTCGGGTGTGCTGTAAAGTCCGTTCATCACCATTTCGCCATCCAGCAGGTTCATGCTGAGGTTGGTCAGTTCCAGTTTCCTGTCTCTGATTGTCAGCAAACCCTTAACATTGCTCATATTTATGTTGTCGTAGATCAGCTTGTCGAATGTGGCGGTCATTTCAAAATCAATGTTGCCGGGAACTTCAATAACTGACATGGCGACGCTGTCGGCGGAAGTCTCCTGTGCGGTTGCAGTGCCTGATTCGTCTGGCATGAGGGATGAAATATCAAAATATTGCGATGTCGTTTTCAGGTTTCCAACCAGAACATCATCCTTAAAAACATAACCCAGGTAATTCGTCAATTTACCCTGTGCATTGAAATCATTGTTGCCAATTTTTGAACGGAATGCTACAAGGTCGAGATAAGCAGGTGAAAAATCGAGTTGAGCCTCTGTTATTTCTACTTCTTCCTTAACTGAAGTGGTATGGTACCTGAAATCCTTCACATTTAAAGTACCGAGTGCTGTGAAATTATCGTATTGTTCGTTTTCAACAGCCGACAATTTACCTTTTAGAACAATGTCGAAAATTAATAAACCTGTTAACTCTTCTCCTGCTTCGAGAGGATAAAACTCCGAAACGCCGGCAAGGTTAAAATTCCCTTTGATTTGCGCATCAATGTCGGGATCGGAAACCGGAGTTTTAATCAGCATTTTCATTTCAACAGGGTCGTTGCCCAGTCGCATTTTAAAATCTGAAATATCAATTACCGTATTGTCTGCATCACCTCCCGGGTTTGAAATTGCAGTTCTGATGTTAATGCCTGTCACAGCTTTTGGAAGATCGGGGTATTTGAACATAGCCTCTGAAATCGCAAGATTAATATTGAAAGCGGGCAGGTTTGTTTCTGTGTAAAGACCCTTCACCATTCCATCCAAGCCCAGGCTGCCTTTGGTTTCGATGGTTGCAAAATCTTTGGAATAGATAGCTGGGATTACTGATAACAAATTTTTGAAATCGGTTTTTGGCGCAGTGAAGGTGAAGTCAAGTTTGTAATCTGCACCTACAAAAGCAAATGATCCGGCAAAAGTGAGGAATAGTTCATTCAGTTTCAGTTCGTTTTCACGGAGGGAGTAAACCTCATTCTTCAGGTCGGCGTCAATGTCAGCCTTGTACTCCATTTTGGCGTTAGAAAAGTAGCGGATCCCATCGTAATCAAGTGTAAATTTGTCAATTGTAGTGGTCGTTTTCAGGGTTGTAAAATCTCCTACCATATTCCCCGAAAGCTGATGATTCAATCCTGTTAAAACTGCTTTGGTTGGAAGGGATGCATCGTCATAAACGATATAGGCAGACTCAATTTCAACCAGTTTCAGGGTAAGTTTAAATGGTGCTTCCTCCGCAGCGGGTGCTGCAGGTTGCGCTTCCTCAGCCACGGCAATGTCATAATTCGTCTTTCCGTTCGCAAGAACTTTGATATGAATATCAGGACGGAAAATTCTGATTTTTTTTATTTCATAATTTCCTGACAACACACTCATCAGGTCAAGTGTCAGTTCAAACCGGTCAATATCGGCAAGGGTATCTTTTTCAAATTCATTGATCCCGATAACCGACAGATCATCCATTCGGAGACTGAAATCGGGGAAGCTGCGGAAAAGAGAAAGACCGATGTTACCGAAATCCACTTTTGCTGTGATGTTTTTATTGATTTCCTGTTTTGCCAGTTCAATGATCTTACCTTTGAAAAGGAAAGGGAGCAAAATAGCTGAAGCAATGATCAGAACGATCAGGATACCGACGATTTTTAATGCTGTTTTCATGACTTATAGGGATTTGTATTATTTGTAAAATTATGAATACAAAAATAGGGTTAAATGGGGAAAGATAAAAATTCAAATTAATTCATCCGGTGAATGAAATTCATGAACAAAAACTACAATCTGGAAACTTTTGCCATCAATAAAAAATCAGCAATTACCAAAGCAGCCATCGCTTCAACAATTGGAACAGCACGTGGAACAACACATACATCATGCCTGCCTTTTCCTGTGATTGTTGCGGTTTTACCTTCTTTATCCAATGTAATCTGGTCCGCCATCAAAGTAGCAACCGGTTTAAAAGCCACCCTGAAATAAATATCCTGCCCGTTTGAAATTCCGCCCTGTATGCCGCCGCTATTGTTGGTAGCGGTAATGATTTTATCTCCCTGATTTGTAAAGGTGTCGTTATGTTCAGAGCCTTTCATGGCTGCTGCTGCAAAACCGGAACCGATCTCAAACCCCTTTACAGCATTGATGCTAAGCATAGCTTTGCCTAATTCAGCATGGAGTTTGTCAAAAACGGGTTCTCCCAAGCC
This sequence comes from uncultured Bacteroidales bacterium, assembly GCA_963840975.1. Taxonomy (GTDB): domain Bacteria; phylum Bacteroidota; class Bacteroidia; order Bacteroidales; family JAADJA01; genus JAADJA01. The sequence goes on from CAWJBC010000018.1 coordinate 13,299, forward strand.
CGCCGGAACTCCGGTGATGATGCACTGAATGACTCCTCCGGTCGTATCACCTTTTTCCTTTAGATCCAATATTAGTTTTTCCATTTTTATGCCGGCAGCAAGGTCGGGGCAACGAACCGGGGAGGCTTCTGTTTTGCTCAGGTCGAGTGAGCGGTAATCTTGATCCATTAATACCGTACCCACCTGGTAGACGTAGGCTGCAACTTCAATTTTTTCTTGTTTTAACAGAAGTTTTGCGATGGCTCCGCCAACAACCCGGCAGGCTGTTTCTCTTGCCGAAGATCTTCCGCCACCACGATAATCGCGAAAGCCGTACTTCTGATCATAAGTGAAATCGGCGTGGGATGGGCGATAAATGTTTTTAAGTTCTTCGTAGTCTTCGGGTTTATGATCTTTGTTTAGAATGATAAATGCAATCGGAGTTCCGGTGGATTTACCTTCAAAAATCCCGGAAAGGAATTCTACTTTGTCTTCTTCCTGACGCGGTGAAGTAAGATTTGACTGACCCGGACGCCTCCTGTTCAGTTCGCTTTGAATAAATTCCGGATCAACCGGCAACCCGGAAGGACAACCATCAATGATTCCGCCTAAAGCCTTTCCGTGCGATTCACCAAAGGTGGTTAACCTGAATATGTGTCCGAATGAATTGCCTGCCATGTCATCAAATTTTCAAACCCTTTTTAATTGGATTTATATCTTGTTCATTTAAAGCACAATCTAATTTGCCAATATCTCAAATGAATTCGGTGCAACGGTAACGATTATTTCTTTGCTTTGTTTTTCAAATTCTGAACCGAAGTTCGCCTCAAGGGTAGTGTTTGAAAACCAATCTGGTATTTGCATCGAAACTGACATCGTTTGTAGTCCTTTATTAAAGATCACAACGGCTATTTTGTCAAAATATGTCCTCATAAAAGCGTAGGTGTTTTGATCGGCCAAAAGCAACTCATAATCTCCAAAAGTAAGTTGCAGTTTATCTCTTCTCAGATGGATCAGTTTCTCGGTAATTTTTTTTGTTTGTCGCTCTTCGTCAGTAAGGTTTTCAAATTTCATCATCCTTCGGTTATCGGGGTCATTGGCTCCGGGCATACCAATTTCATCACCGTAATAAATGGTTGGTATACCCGGAATGGTCATATTGAACGCTGTAAAACATTGCAATTTTTTATACCCAACCGGGTCACCAACACCAATTTCTCTTAACCATCCTGCCAATTTTGATTCTTCACTGAATTTCAGGTCGCCACCTGCCAGCGAAATAAACCTGGATTTATCCTGGTTACCCGTAATATAACCCATCAGGTTGTGATAGCCGTAATAATCAAGTGTTTCCTGAATAGAGCCCGATAGTTTCGTGAATGGCTCATTGTCTTTTGCAAAGACAGCAACTGCATGGTCGTAAACTCCAAAATCAAACTGGGCATCCATCATACCGGAACTTATGTAACTGCCAATGAGTTCACGATTTCCATAGGTTTCACCCACCTGGTAAATCCTTTTGCTTTGTGGTATGGCAATATTTTCTTTGAGTTTTTTTGTCAGTTTTCGCCAGAAAACTTCAGGAATATGCTTAGTGGCATCATGCCTGAAACCATCCATATTGTAATTTTTTATCCAGTAAAGTGCCGAATCGGTCATCACATCACAAATATCGGGTCTCGAAAGATCAAGAGTCGGAAGGAAAGTGTCGAACCAGGTGGTCAGGCGGTATTCGTCCCATCGCTCGGTATTCAGAGAGCCATCCGGCAGGTATAGTTCAGTAGCCCAGTCAGGGTGATTGACATAAGCGGGATGCAATTCATGAACATGATGTGCTACGTAATCGAGTATGATATTGATATTATTCTGATGGGCAGTTTCGATCAGCTCTTTCAGTTCGGTATCTGTACCGTAACGGAAGTCCACTTTTGATGAAGATATGGGCCAATAGCCGTGGTATCCTGAGAACTTTGAGGGAGGATTTTTCCAAAAACCATAAGCGCCCAATGGATTCTGCGTAATGGGTGAAAGCCAGATGGTGTTGATTCCCAGTTGATCAAAATAACCATCCTCTATTTTTTGGGTAATTCCGGCAATGTCTCCACCGTAATAATTTGCTCTGGGCAGAATCAGGGGATCATCCACTTTAATATCGTTGGTTGTATTTCCATTGTTGAAACGGTCAATCATCATGAAGTAAAATACAGTTGCCTCCCAGTCCTCACGGGTAAGTTCACCGGATGATTGAACAATTCTGCCTTTTTTTAACGGTATCAGCAAATCGTTGGAAATTCCAAATTCATTTTCAGACCAAACCCTCAACCATGACCTGTCAAGTTTTTGAGCGGCTTTAGGAATGGAAATCATCAGCATGTTCTCCTTAATCATCATATCCGACAAGGGAATCTGGTAATTCTGCCAAAAGACAAAAAAATTGGTGACTTTATTTTTTATGCTGATGGCTACAAGGTTTTCTTCAAATGTACGGGTTGAAATGACAGGCAGGAGCGGTGCCACATTTTCACCTGCGGTCAGCAGGGAATTATAGCCTCCGTTATTGTTGTCCACAGAATCCTGGTTATTGGGATCCAGATGCCATTTCCCGTCAAGAACAAGCTGGTACTGATATTTGCCGGGGAAAAGCTGGAGTTTTATCTGCCACTTTCCATTAATAAATTCCATCGGACTGACTTTTGGGTTCCAGCCATTGATTTCACCTGCTACATTCACCTGCCCGAAGGTTTTATCTCCGGGATCAAATGTGAGTATAAACTCTGATTTCGCTGATTTTTTCATCAAAACCGAATAAGGAAATCCTTTTGACCATATTTTCAAAACCATCAGATGTGGTAATTTGCCGGAATTGCTGGTAACCTGCAGGTTCTTTTTGTCCGCCGAAAGTTGACCCGATAATTGAGCAGGCAAAGTGACCGAATCTATCAAACTTATGTCAGTGAAATAATCTTCCAAAAGGATGTCTGTTTCAGTGAAATTAAGCCTGATTGGTGTTGCCAGACCAACAATGGGCGAAATTTCCGGAAATTTGATTTCGGGTTCCTGGCAGGAAATTACAATAACCAGTAAAAAGTAAGGGATAATGCGTTTCATTTCTATCTATTGTATGATTAACTTAACTTTTTCACCTTTTCCATTTACCAAAAGGTACAGACCCGGAAGAAGTAGCCTTGTTTGAATCCTGTCCGTTTGTTCCATACTCAGAACCAGTTCTCCTGTGGAATTGTACAATTTTACGTTCATGGGTTCCCCAAGGTAAACGATATTATCTTTCACCGGATTGGGATAGATGGAAATTGTACGGTCGAACAAATGTTCTATAGTGCTTGCATTGCTTGTGTTGCTGAAGCCAGGTGTTATTAACGTATAGAACTTCCATAATTCTCCGCCATCGGGATCGCGACCGTAGGAAAGATCGGGACTTTGAGATCCGTAAACAATGCTGTCTATAGTATAAAATCCGGTAGCTTCCGAATCGAATATGCCGATTTCCTCTCCCCCTTCGCTGAGTTTGAAGTTGGTGTGGAGCATACCCTGTTCAGGATCATTATCGGCCCAAAAAAGAATGAATTCACCTGGTTGAAGTGTTATGTCCGGCATTTGCCATTTGTTCATGTTCGAGAGATTGTCTGAAAGAAATTTGTCGCCTAACCAAACCGGTGAATCATCGCCATTGTAAAGTTCGATCCAGTCATCAAATTCGCCAAACTCATCGGTGATGGCTGTATTATTTGATGCCATGAATTCATTGATGTAAAGCGCAGGATCCTGAGATGGTACGACTGCTATTTGCACAGGTTCGCAAGGCTTTATCGAAGTATAACCAAAATTATCTTCGGCTGAAACCTGAAATTCCAAAGCTGTCGTGTTGGTGATGCCCGAAATAAAACAGCCAAAGGTTTTATCTCCTGAATCACCGTCTCCATGCTCACCATCGTCATACATAAATTCAGATTGCAGAACACCACTGTTTTTCTTGAACAATAACTTTACATCCGGCGCATTGTCTTCATCTTCCACAAAAGCAGTCACATTAAAATTCATCCCCGGAATCAGGTAGGAGTTGTTGATGTACTTTACAATCGGGGTAATATTATTTATATCCAACTGTGCAATATTGCTGCTGTCTCTCACAATAACATAGGGTATCAATCCGTAATCCACATGCCCGCCAAGGGAAGTGATGTATGAATTGAGAAAATCATTGTAAGAGTAACCATAATCGAGGGGATAATAAGGATCGTTTACTACATAAGGTGCAATCATGTCGCGGAAACTTTCGATTACAGGTAAAAATTCAGCTTCACTTCCAAAGGTTGTTGTCAGGCGATTGAGGTAATAGGAATATTTATCCTTTAGTTCGGGTATTTCCATCATCCTTGTATAAAGCGGTCTTGCTTCCTCGCCATGCTGTTCCCAATCATAAATGTCGCGTCGTCCCCAATCCCTGTCGAGCCAGTCAATTCCAAGGGTATTGTCGAGATCGTAAGGAATGTATTCAAACTTATCCGTAGCTGTATTGTGGTATAGGTAAAAGTTGTTTTTATTATAAATATAACCGTCCCAGTTTCCTGTATAAATATCAACAGCAATGACCTTCAGGTAATCTTCAATATTGAAAATTTTTTCCATTTCGCAGATAAATTCATTGTCAGGCGTATTGTTCAGCACATTGATGAAGTTGGCTAAATCAGAATAATCATCCTCTGCTGTATTGGTTCGCAAATCATAAACGCGCCTGCTGCCAATGGTTAATTTATAAGCTTCCGGGTTCGATCCCAGGTAATCAAGATCAGCGGGCCAAAGGCATTTATATAAATTACCGTTTTTATTGCCGAATCGCGACTCGACAAACTCTTCATCAATGTGCTCGGTATTGATGTAAAGTCCGTAATAATTATTGTTGATGTAAACCTGAACATGGTTCGATCTGGGAGCCGGAATTTCACTTTGCCTCAGCAGATCCCAGCATAATTTTGATCTTACTATTGAAGGATCATTGTGCTCGCCGTTCAGGTTCATTTTTTCGAGTCCATGCCACTTTCTTCCCGGCTCGAAAGTGTTAAATGAAACTTTAAACGATTTCTTCTGCGAATAGCGCGATGTGTTTCCCCTCAACCTGAAGCCTACGTCGTACATGGTATCAGCGATGCTTTGGTTGTTAAATATAAATAGCGCATGAAACTCCTGGTAACTGTCAACATGCTCGTAAATCCACGCAAGTGTATCGGGGTTAATGAAAATATCAACACGGGGAACGACCTGATCAATAAAAGCATCGCCGTTATCAGGGAAATTTGGCTGGCTCTTAATTGAAAAAGGCAGACAAAGCAGGCAGAGTAAAATAGTTCTATACCACATCAGAGTAAAATTATTTAGTTTTCAAAATTACTAAATAACCGTGAACTATTGCGAACAGATTCTGTTATTGGTGGTTATAATCTTACTAACCTGCCGTTTTAATGCGGAAAAATGATGGAAGTTTTACCTGTACTAACCGCTCAATCCTCTTTCTTTGCGTTCTGAGTTTGATATGCGTTTATGTCTTTCATGATATTGGTAGCCTCAAGCAGGTAAACGTCTTTTTTCAAACCGGCAATCCAGGCATCCCACCTTGCTTGTTTGGAGGTGTCTGATTGAATTCCTGCCTCGTCTGACTGAAGGATGTTGACCACAATATTCATTTGATCTTTTCCGATCCGTTCGTACTTTTTCCCTTCTTCCTCACGCTTCTTCACTTCAGTAACATAATCATCATAATTCAGGGTCATATTGGTGTTTTCTCTGATTTGTTTCATCCTTTTGCCATTCTCATCAATCAGGTTGAATAAAGTATCGTTTTTAATCCTTTTTTCGCTGAGGGTAGAGATGTACAGTTTGTCATAAGCCAAATCCCATGGAGAATACGTAACCGAAGAAATTTCATCCCAGGGCATGGCATTGTCCATGAAAGATTCATTAAAATCCATGTAATTGAAATAATCGGGCATCACGATGTCGGGGACTACTCCTTTGCGCTGCGTAGCTCCTCCATTCACTCTGTAAAACTTCTGCACCGTCATTTTGAGCGAGCCAAGGTCTTCCATGTCGGCTGGTTTTTTTGGGATCATACGGTCGAGTTCAGTGAAATTCTGAACGGTTCCCTTTCCATACGTTGAATTTCCACCGATAATAATGGCGCGGTTGTAATCCTGCATGGCTGCAGCAAAAATTTCGGAAGCCGAAGCGCTGATTGCATTCACCATCACAACCACGTTGCCATCGTATTGAATTTGAGGATCAATATCTTTATGTATCTTTTTCGCTCCCTTGCTCCCGACTGACTGAACAATGGGTCCGTCTTTGATGAATAAACCGGCTATTTTAACCACATCCTCCAATGAACCGCCACCATCATCGCGTAAGTCGAATATAATCCCAGAAACGTTTTCCTTTTTCAGCTTTTCAATTTCAGTTTTAACATCATTATAACAGTTGCGCCCATTTGGGTTTGAAAAATCAACATAAAAGGAAGGGAGCTTTAAGTAACCATATTTTTTGCCTGAAGGTTTGTCATCAATGATGGCGGATTTGGCATAAGTGTCCTCTAATACAACCACGTCCCTGATAAGGGAAACAATTTTCGTCGTTCCGTCTATTTTCTTGATGCTCAGCCTGACCATCGTCCCTTTTTTCCCCCTGATCAATTGAACGGCTTCGTCCAGGCGCATATCCACTACATCCACAAAATCTTCGTTGCCCTGGGCGACTTTCAGGATAACATCCCCTGTTTCCAATTCTCCGTCTTTCCACGACGGGCTACCCGGAACTATATTTGCAACTTCGATGTAGGAATCCTTTTGTGTAAGCTGGGCGCCTATGCCCTCCAACTGTCCTGAAAACCTGATGTCGAAGTTTTCCTTATCCTTTGGTGGAAAATATTCGGTATGCGGATCGAAAACATTTACCAACGAATTGATATAAGTATCCAACCGGTCATCCTCGTTCAGTTTTGAAAGACGATGGAAATACTCGGTATATCTTTTTAATACCTTTTCTCTTGCGGAAGCTTCTAATTCGGTAAAACTCCTGATCGTGACAGTATCACTTTTTTCTGCCGACTTTTTTTGGCTGTTTTCCAAATCATAAAGTGAATTCATCGTCTCGTACATGAGCATCTTTTTCCAGCGTTCTTTCAGCTCCTTTTCATTGTTTGCAAATTCAAGTTTTTCGGCGTCAACTTCAACCTTATCATTTTGGGTATAAGGGAAGGGTTTGCTCATTATTTCCTTGCAATACGCTTCAGCTTCAACAATCCGTTTATCAATGATTGTAACTGACAGATCAAAGAATTCAAATTTTCCGTCGTTCACTTCATTGTCTATTGATTTGTTATATTTTGAAAGTTTTTCGATGTCCTCTTTCAGAAGGAATCTTTTTCCGAAATCCATTCTTTCGATATACAACTTAAAAGCCTTATCCGAAAAATCGTCATTGATATCAACAGGATGGTAATGACCATTGCTAACGGCAAAGGTTATGACTTTCAGGAGAAGTTCCCGTCGAAGGTCTTCTGTATTGCTTTGAAAGGCAATGAATATAAAACTTGAAACACTAATCAAAAGTGCTAAGCCGCCTATTTTGAAATATCTTGAACGCATATTGATAAAATTGTTTACTAAAAAATAAAAATGTAAAGATAGGGATATGCCCTTTTAAATACGATTGAAAAAGTTAAATGTTGTTAAACCAATGAAATTTACATTGAAATATTTCAATAGTTTAGTAGGCACCAATCAATCCCTACCTGTTGATGAAAACAACCTGGAGACGGTAAAGTTCACCCTTTAGCGGTAAAAGAATTGTTGGGGATTAAACATCAATATTGGCGTATTTTGCGTTCTTTTCGATAAAATCCCTTCTTGGAGGAACCTCATCGCCCATCAGCATAGAGAAAATACGGTCGGCTTCGGTTCCATTTTCGATGGTGGCTTGACGGAGTGTCCTGAATTCGGGATTCATTGTCGTGAACCAGAGTTGCTCGGCGTTCATTTCTCCCAAACCTTTGTACCGTTGAATATGAATTCCTTTATCCGAACCATTGTCAGAAAACTCTGCAACGGTAGATTGCCGTTCTTCTTCGCTCCAGCAGTATTTTTCCTTGCTGCCCTTTTTAATAAGGTACAGTGGAGGGGTTGCAATATAAACATGCCCGTTTTCAATCAACTCTTTCATGTAACGGAAGAAGAAAGTAAGCAATAAAGTGGCAATATGGCTGCCGTCAATATCAGCATCGGTCATAATAATTACCTTGTGGTAACGAAGTTTATCAAGGTTCAGGGCTTTGCTGTCTTCTTCGGTTCCGATGGATATTCCGAGAGCCGTAAACATATTCCTGATTTCCTCATTTTCAAAAACCCTGTGTTGCATTGCTTTTTCAACGTTCAGTATTTTACCCCTCAGCGGAAGAATCGCCTGGAATTTTCTGTCGCGTCCCTGCTTGGCAGTCCCACCGGCAGAGTCGCCCTCAACCAGGTAAATTTCGCACAATGCAGGGTCTTTTTCAGAACAGTCGGCAAGTTTGCCGGGTAAACCTGTATGTGAGAGTACGTTTTTCCGCTGTACCAATTCCCTCGCTTTTCGTGCGGCATGACGGGCGGTAGCAGCGAGTATCACTTTGTTTACGATTGTCCTCGCTTCTTTTGGGTGCTCTTCCAGATAATAAGATAAATGCTCGCTGACCATCTGGTCAACGGTTCCCATAATATCTGAGTTTCCCAGTTTTGTCTTGGTTTGTCCTTCAAACTGAGGCTCCTGAACCTTGACGGAAATAATGGAGGTAAGTCCCTCGCGGAAATCATCTCCATTGATGTCGAATTTTAGTTTCGACAGCATTCCCGATTTATCGGCATAACTTTTTAATGTCCTTGTCAGCCCTCTTCTGAATCCTGAAAGGTGAGTTCCGCCTTCATGGGTATTGATGTTATTGACATAGGAATGAATATTTTCTGAAAATGAAGTGTTGTATTGCATGGCGATTTCAACCGGAACCCCATTTTTTTCACCTTCGATACAGATGGGGTCGGGCATTAATTTCTCACGGGTCTCATCAAGATAATTGATGAAGTCCTTAAGACCTTCTTGCGAAAAATAGGTGTCTGTAATAAAATCACCCTCCTCCGTTTTTTCTCTTTCATCTGTTATCTTAAGCGATATACCTTTATTCAGAAATGCAAGTTCTCTTAGTCGCGATGAAAGGATTTCGTAACTATATTCGAGTGTTGTAAAAATGGAACCATCAGGAATAAAAGTGACTTCAGTACCTGTCTTTGATGATTCACCAATTACCCTCACATCATATTGAGGCTTTCCTTTTGCATATTCCTGTTCAAATATTTGTCCTTCACGGTAAACAGTAACTTTAAGGAGGTCGGATAAAGCGTTTACACAGGATACACCAACGCCATGCAATCCACCCGATACTTTGTAGGACCCTTTGTCAAATTTGCCGCCGGCATGAAGCACGGTCATTACCACCTCCAGCGCCGACTTATTTTCCTTTTCGTGCATCCCGGTAGGTATTCCGCGACCATTATCGGTAACTGTAACTGAATTGTTTTCGTGGATGATGACCGATATTAAATCGCAATATCCGGCAAGCGCCTCGTCAATTGAATTGTCAATTACTTCATAAACCAGGTGATGCAATCCGCGCGTACTGACATCGCCGATGTACATGGCTGGTCTTTTCCTTACTGCCTCAAGCCCTTCGAGTACCTGTATGTTGTTTGCGTTATAGTTTTCGCTGGCAAATTTATTTTTTTCTTCTACTGTCATATTCAACGATTTTTTATAAGATTTTTTTACGGGTGCAAAGCTAATATAATTAAATGAAATTCAGAATGCTAAATCATTTCTATTTCAATGATTTTATTAACATTTTTTTGTTATTTGTGCGGCTCGTCCGGATTTTATGAACAGGACTGTGGGTGGGATAATCCGGACGGGGTTACTTCAGGGATTTGTAATCCGCTTTTTTTGAAACGAAGGATAACAAATCCATTATTATTTGCTTTCGGATTAGCCCGTGCATTGGCTTACACACAAATCCGAAAGAGCAGACATTTTGTTGTTATTTGTGCGGCTCGTCCGGATTTTATGGACAGGACTGTGGGTGGGATAATCCGGACGGGGATACTTCAGGGATTTGTAATCCGCTTTTTTTTTGATTCGAAGGATAACAAATCCAATATTATTTGCCTTCGGATTAGCCCGTGCATTGGCTTACACACAAATCCGAAAGAGCAGACATTTTTTTGTTATTTGTGCGGCTCGTCCGGATTTTATGGACAGGACTGTGGGTGGGATAATCCGGACGGGGATACTTCAAGGATTTGTAATCCGCTTTTTTTGATTCGAAGGATTATAAATCCTTTTTTATTTGCTTTCGGATTAGCCCATGCATTGGCTTACACACAAATCCGAAAGAGCAGAGTATTTCCCCTATTTCCCTTATATTCTTTTTAAAAAAATTATTCCCCGAAGTATTCATACTCATAATTCAGGATGTACTCCTGATTGATTCCGCTTCCGTGAAGATCAATGATCACCGATGTTTCAATTACTTCGTTCCGGTCGTTGTATTTCCGGATGGCCCTGTTGTTTATTTCACCAGCTGCATTGGTTTCGGTTTGTTCAATTGCATTGCCATTTTCATCGTAAACTATCGTGGTTGTGTTTTTACTCCTCACAGATTCATAATCGGCAAGCAGCATTTTCCCTTTGTCGTCGTAAGTATATAAAATCTTGCTGATAAGCTTATCTTCGTTATTGTAAGTCAGACTTTTGATCAGATCATTTTTTTGGTTGAAATAATATTCCATACGGGTATTTCCGTCTTCAGGTGTCCATTTTAATTCCTCAGTCCGATTGCCTTGCTCATCGTAGGTTTTTATTTCTTTCAGAACCAGTTCATCAAATTCATAAACCTCTTTATTAATAAGATTTTTCTTTTCCCATTCAAGCACTTCCTTTGCTTCTGTTTCATTATCCGAATCAGTAGTTGTAATTGCTTCCGGTCTTCCCTCCTGGTCATATTGGTATTGTATAATATCTTTAGATCCATCGGCATAGTGCTTGAAAGCCTTTATCAATAATCCTTCCGGATTGTATTCATAAGTTTTATGTTCGGCTATTTCATTTTCCGATAAGTAGCTGATTTCTTCAACCAGTTTATTTTGGTCATCAAAAGCATAAACATATTTTTCTTCCACTTCCTCCGCATCATCATATTTTATTTCAAGCAAAAGGTTACCTTTCTCGTCCAGTTCGGTGTAGCTGTGTTTCTGACCCTTTGGGTGAGAGTTGTTTGGGTTAATGAGATCATATTTAAATAAGGTTACCGATTTAATCTTTTTAGTCATTGATTTTAAAAATTACGTATGTTATTCTTTTGTTTTTTATTTTAGCCGCAAATTTAAAATATTAATTATCAAAAAGGTTATTAATCTATAAAACAAATCATTCATGAAACAATTAAATTTTCTTTTCATTTTAGCGGCATTTCTAATTATGGCAGGATGTGAACCACAGCAGAAAAAAATCGTTCCGGATGCTTACCCGGTAACTCAAAAAGTTGAACAGGCAGATGATTATTTCGGAACTTCCGTTTCCGATCCTTATCGCTGGCTCGAAGATGATAATTCAGCTGAAACTGCCGATTGGGTAACCGCTGAAAATAAAGTTACCTTCAGTTACCTCGAAAAAATTCCATTCAGAGATAAGATCAAACAACGCCTTGAGCAGATATGGGATTTTCCAAAATATACCGCTCCTTTCAGGGAGGGTGAAAACTATTACTTTTTCAAAAATGACGGAATGCAGAATCAATACGTTCTTTTTCAGCAAAAGGGATTGGATGCCGAACCGGAAGTGTTCCTCGATCCCAATACATTTTCCGAAGATGGAACGATTGCGCTTGGCGATCTGCAGTTTAACAAAGATGGAAACCTTGTTGCCTACAGCGTTTCCAAATCCGGTTCCGACTGGAATGAGATTTTTATAATGGATGTCGCAACAAAGGAGAAGCTTGAGGATCATATTGAGTGGGTCAAGTTTTCGGGAGTTTCATGGAAGGATGATGGATTTTATTACAGTTCGTATGATAAACCTGCAGACGGTGATGCACTGAAAGCAAAAAACGAATATCATAAGGTTTATTACCATAAACTCGGTTCGCCACAAAACGAAGATGCAATCATTTATAAAAATGATGAATTCCCATTAAGGAACTATTACGCCGGAACTACTGAAGATGAAACCATACTGATCCTTAGCGAAAGTGAAGGCACAAGCGGGAATTCACTTTCAGTTAAAAAACTTGATGGAACCGATAAACCTTTTACCCTGGTTGCAGGAGGTTTTGATTTTGAGTACAATGTGATTGATAACTTTGGTGATCAGCTCCTGATGATGACCAACGAAAACGCCCCGAAATGGAAACTGGTGATGGTGGACATCAACAATCCGGCAAAAGAAAACTGGAAGGAGATTATCCCTGAAAAGGTGGAAGTATTGCAATCGGTAGGCTTGATAGGCGGGAAAATGGTAGCAACCTATATGAAAGACGCAACCAGTGTTGCTTACATTTATGATTATGAAGGAAAATATATTGCTGACCTAAGTTTGCCGGGAATCGGATCCCTGGCTGGAATAAGTGGTAAAAAAGAAGACAATGTGGCTTTTTACACATTTACATCCTTCACATTTCCTTCTACTATTTACAAGTACGATGTTGCAAATAACACTTCAGAAATTTTCAGAAAACCGGAAATTGACTTCGATGTGGATGCTTATGAAACTCAGCAGGTATTCTATACCTCGAAGGATGGTACAAAGATTCCGATGTTCATTGTGCATAAAAAAGGACTGAAAATGAATGGAAAAAATCCAACTATGCTATATGGCTATGGTGGATTTAACATCAGTCTGACTCCCAGTTTCAGCATTACACGTCTTGTGCTACTTGAGAACGGATTTGTTTATGCTTTGGCAAATCTGCGTGGTGGCGGAGAGTATGGCGAAGACTGGCATGAAGCCGGAACGAAAATGAAAAAGCAAAATGTATTTGACGATTTTATTTCTGCTGCCGAATACCTGATTAAAGAAAAGTACACTTCATCCGAAAAGCTCGCAATTGCAGGAGGATCGAACGGTGGATTGCTTGTTGGCGCCTGCATGATCCAGCGTCCTGAATTGTTTAAGGTGGCTTTGCCGGCAGTGGGTGTGATGGATATGCTGCGTTATCACAAATTTACCATCGGTTGGGCTTGGGCATCAGACTTTGGTACCAGCGAAGACAGCCAGGAAATGTTCGATTACCTTTATGGCTATTCACCGGTTCATGCGCTGAAAGAAGGTGTTGCTTATCCGGCTACGTTAATAACAACTGCCGATCATGATGACCGTGTGGTTCCTGCGCATTCTTTTAAGTTTGCTGCAACATTACAGGAAAAGCATAAAGGTGATAACCCGGTTTTGATCCGTATTGATGTGAAAGCCGGTCATGGCGGAGGAAAACCCACTGCCAAAGTAATTGAAGAATATACCGACGAATGGTCGTTTATGATGTATAATCTTGGAGTAGAACCGATTTATAAATAACATCGTTATTAAAAGTTTACAGAAGGCAGCCGGAAAGAGCTGCCTTCTTTTTTATTCCTAATTTTCGCCATGTATTTTATATTAAAAAGTGAAACAAAAAGTCATCATCGGATTATCGGGTGGCGTTGATTCCAGTGTTGCTGCTTACTTATTGCAGCAGCAGGGCTATGATGTGGAAGCCCTATTCATGATCAACTGGAAAGACAGTAGTGTGACTTTGAGTGGCGATTGTTCATGGGAAGAGGACCTGATTGTAGCGCAACTTGTCGCCAAAAAACTGAACCTCCCATTGCATGTGGTAGATTCGAGTGAAGACTATAAGCGGAAAGTGGTGGAATATATGTTCGGCGAGTATGAAAAAGGGAGGACACCAAACCCGGACGTGCTTTGTAACCGTGAAATCAAATTTGATGTTTTCATTCAAAAAGCAAAGGAAATTGGTGCTGATTTTTTTGCAACCGGGCATTATTGCCGGAAAGAGGAAATCATCATTGACGGGAAAAAGATTTACCGGTTGCTTGCCGGCAGCGATCCGAATAAAGACCAGAGTTATTTTCTTTGCCAGTTGTCACAGGATCAGATCAAAGATGTTTTGTTTCCGATTGGACATTTAATGAAACCTGAAGTGAGGAAAATAGCTGAGGAACTTGACCTCGCCTCTGCAAAAAAGAAAGATTCCCAGGGTATATGTTTTGTCGGTAAGGTAGATTTACCAACCTTTCTGCAGCAAAAACTGAAACCAAAAAAGGGAGATATTATTGAAATCCCGAAATCAATTGTAAATGATTATGATAGTAAAGTACCTGACACCCAGGTTACGGATGAGAAGTTAAGTATTCTTTGTGCAGACAGAGATTATCGCCCCGATTCCGGTAAAAAAGTAGGAGAACACAACGGCGCTTTTTATTACACCATTGGTCAGCGCAAAGGACTTGATGTTGGAGGAACTCCTGAGCCGCTTTTTATCATTTCGACCGACATTGAGAAAAATATAGTTTACGTTGGACAGGGTAAGGATCATCCGGGATTATTCCGGAAAGGATTGTTTATCAAAAGCGAGGATATTCATTGGATCAGACCAGACCTTGCATTGAAATCCGGTCAGAAAGATCAATACCTGGTACGCATTCGGTACCGTCAGGATTTGCAGGAAGCTGTGATTTACAAAAAGAAAGAAGGAATGTATATCGTTTTTTCTCAACCCCAAAGAGGCATTACTTCCGGGCAATTTGCAGCATGGTACAAGGAGGAGGAATTGTTGGGGTCAGGTATTATTGATTAGGAAAACAGGTTTTTTTGTACATTTGCCATTTATGAATTTAGAGAGAAATATAGTTTATTGGACTGATGGTGCAAAAGATGATTTGGTAACGGCGGAATTATTGATCCGAAATCAAAGATTATTACATGGGTTGTTCTGGTGTCATCTTGTGCTCGAAAAAATGCTTAAAGCTCATATTGTAAAAATAACCGGCAACTATCCGCCAAAGACACATAACCTTTTTTGGTTGCTTGAAAAAACAAATATTGAAATTACTGATGAAATAAAAGACTTTTTGGGAATTCTTTCAAAGTATCAACTGGAAGGCAGGTATCCTGAATATGAGCCGGTAATTCCCGCAAATGAAACAGCTTTAAACTATCTGAATGAAACAACAACTCTTTATAAATGGCTAACCAGGATATTATAGACAAAATAAAGAAATACTTGTTTGTTTTAAACGCGAATAATATTCCTGTTTATAAAGCTTATTTGTATGGTAGTTATGCCCGTAATGAGGCTACTGAGGAGAGTGATATAGATGTTTTGATTGTTTCTCCGGAATTTGATAAAAAAGATGACCGGATATTTGGGAAAACTTGGAGACTGATCACAGAAGTGGATAGCCGTATCGAACCATACATAGTTGGATACGATAAGTTTATTTCTGATCAGGATTCTCCGCTACTGCAAATTATAAAGAAAGAAGGCATTGAGGTTAAGACAGGTTAGGAGTTTGTCAATTCCCAATTTAAATTTTGTTTTGCTTAAATATCCCAGCCTTTTCAACTTTATTTTGCTTTAATCATCAAACCCCGGACGTTTAAAAGATCTTGCCTGTGGAAATTCTTTTTCAACTGCTTTTTTTAACTTTTCAAGGTTTACCAGCATATCAAGGATTAGGTTTTCCTCTTCAGGAAAATGCTGCAACAATATTCCCCACGACGAAATGGAACGATCAATTCCAATCAGGGAAACCTTGGCAGAACCATCAGAATCCCTTGGCAAACTGGGTTCGTCCCAACCTTCTGCTTCATCCATAAACCTGCTCGAAAATGCCCGTGACAACTTCACTTCAATCTGCATAAAATACCATTGGATAATCTCCATCGCATCACTGATAATTTCAGCATCCTTTTCCGGATTATCATCTTTCAGTTGAAGCATCAATTTTTGCTGAAGCTCATTGGTCTTCGATTCAAAAAGGGGCTTACCTTCTTTGAAAAATTTATCCACCATCATCAAATACCTGTGGGCACGTTTTGTAACCGGATGATTTCTTGCACTTTCGTGACGGCTTTCAATCATTTTGTTCAATTCAGGATCATCAGGCAGGTTATCAATATCAATCCCAAAACGTTGCGCATCCTCCCTTATCATATCCATAGTGAGTTTGAAACTATCACTGATTCTGCTCCAGAATTTTTGATTGGACAAATCATTTGCTTCAGTATCCTCTTTTAAAGGATCTTCCTGTTCCATCGCATAGTTCAGACATCTCGAGGTAAAAGTACATCGCTCACACCAGCGGTCGCAATAATTATAAATCCCGATGATATGATTCGGATTTTTTGCTAACTTCTTCAACCTTTCTTTGTCCATATTATTTAAATTTGATATAAATTCAATAGCGGCAACTAAATTAACAACTTAATTATTAGGATGATAATTTCGACTGAAAAATTATTTTTTGCGGGTTTATCCTTTTGAATTAAATAATATATCTAAATTAGCCCGTTAATTTGATCTTGATTTTTTATTAATAATTAGCGCGAACTATGGAAAATATTAAATGGGGTGAATTGCCTTTCGGTTATTTCAAAACAGATTATAATGTAAGGTGCTATTTTAAAAATGGTAAGTGGGGTGAAGTTGAAATTTCTTCTTCAGAATATGTGAGCCTGCACATTGCAGCTACCTGCCTCCACTATGGTCAGGAGTGTTTCGAAGGCATGAAGGTTTTCAGGGGAAAAGATGGGAAAATAAGGGTTTTTCGGTGGGAAGAAAATGCAAAGCGAATGCAGCGCTCATGCGATGGGATCATGATGGCTTTGCCACCAATTGAATTGTTTAAAGAAATGATGATCAAAGTGATCAAACTGAACGAAAAGTACATTCCACCGCCGGGACAGGGAGCAGCTCTTTATCTCAGACCATTGACCATTGGTTCCGGACCACAGGTAGGTGTGAAGCCTGCCGAAGAGTATTTGTTTATGATCTTCGCCGGACCTGTTGGTCCTTATTTTAAAGAGGGATTCAACCCGGTAAATGTTCAGATTGTTCGTGATTATGACCGGACAGCGCCGCATGGAACCGGACACATTAAAGTAGGTGGAAATTATGCCGCCAGTTTGAGACCTGCAGCCCGTGCCAAGGATGAAGGATTTTCGACTGTTTTGTTTGTAGATTCCAAGGAAAATAAATATCTTGATGAAGCCGGTCCTGCCAATTTCTTTGGTATTAAAGGGAATACTTATGTTACTCCCGATTCAAAAACAATTCTTCCTTCAATTACCAACATGAGCCTGCGGCAGTTAGCCAAAGATATCGGAATGCATGTGGAGATGCGACCTGTTCTGGTTGAAGAACTCGCCGGCTTTGATGAAGCAGGCGCCTGTGGAACAGCAGCCGTTATTTCGCCGATAAAAAGGATTGTTGATCGTGAAACCGGAAAAGAATATACCTACTGTTGCAACGGAACAGCCGGACCTGTTTCCACGAAACTTTACCAAACCTTAAAAGGCATACAGGAAGGAGAAATTGAGGATAAGCATGGTTGGAATATGATTGTGGAGTAAATCCATTTCGCCTGTGGTGAGGTTAAAATCCTAAGATTTTTTGAAATTGATTTTAATCGGAGGTTACCTCAAAGAACCTCCGATTTTTCTTTAAATTTTAAATGGTTTGCAACAAATCTTAATTCCGACCACGAAACTTTGTCACCCAATACTGTTTTAACGGGTCCCATTTCTTTTGAGTCATTGTCCTTCATTTGCTTCAAGATCATTTCGATCTTTTCACCCGACAATAATTTATTAAGCTCAAGTTTTCCTGTCCCAACAAACCATGCCAGATGCCCTTCAATTGTTGAAACTGCCATGCTTCTTTCTTTGGCTATCTCAGGAATGGTTTTACCCATTTCAAAAAGTTGGAGGCTGATGCTTTTGGAATCAACAATAATCTTTAGCAGTTTTCTTTGATAATTTCAGTTGGGGTTCCGCCACCGGAAGGTTCTTTTCTACGCAATAGGCGATGATAATATCCAACAATTCCTCTCCGAATTTCTCTAATTTCTTATGTCCAAGTCCTTTCACTGAGAACAACTGAACCAGGGTAGTGGGCAATTCATTGGCAAGTTTTGCCATGCTTTTCTGAGTAAGAATACGTTGGTGACTTGTTCCCAATTCTATAGACTTAGCCATTCGCCATCTTTTTAATAAGGTAAAAAGTTCCGGGTGGGCGATCATGCCTGTAAATATTTCATTACGGCTTTTTGTCTGAGCTTGTTTTCCGGGTTCTTCGATGGATGCTTTTGCTCTCTTGTCGAGATATTTCTTCACCGTAAAACCATCGAGACTGACTTTTAAACAGGCTTGCTTAACTTCAATATCCAATTCCAGCCGGGTTAACGCCTCTTCCAACTGTTTTCGTACCGCTTTGTTATCCGTCACTACAGAAAGCCCTAATATTCCTTTTGTTACATGAGTTTCTGTTTTATCAATAAAATAAGCACTGGCTTTCTTCACCCTTTCCTGAACCTGTTGATTTTCTTCAGCATTGCCATTCCGGATAAGCAGTTGGTTTACCTGATTTTCAAATTTCTCAGCAATGGTGGTAATTTCGTTTTTAACCAAATCCGCAACCGAAGAAAATTTATTCGGATATTGGTCAGGGAAGCTTCCCTTATTGCTGTTGATTATTTTCAGGCAATAATAAATCCGGTTTTGAATGGTATGGAAATCAAACAATTCTTTTAATAATTCATGCTGATAAGCCAATTTTGATTCGATCAGATCTTTTTCACCTGTAGGGTTTTGATCAATCTGGTGAACAAAATCAGAGACCGTAGCATCACTTTTGATGCTCCTTGCTGCGATGGGTGAACTCAGAACCAATCCTTCGAGCGTCCGGCAGCGGCTTAATGCAACATACACCTGCCCAAAGGCGAAAGCGGCATTGGCATCCACAATGGCTTTGTCAAATGTTAGCCCCTGGCTTTTATGAATGGTAATTGCCCAGGCGAGTTTTAGCGGATATTGGTTAAAACTGCCAATAATTTTTTCTTCAATCTCTTTTGTGCTTTCATTAATGGTGTATTTGCAATTCTGCCATTCCACCCTTACGACATTAATTTCCTGGTCGTCGTCTTTACTTTTCACTACAATTTCTTCCTGATCAATGCTGATAATCGTTCCTATTTTCCCGTTAAAAAAAAGTTTACCGGGAGAAGGATCATTTTTGATGAACATCACCTGGGCACCCTTTTTCAGTATCAGGTTGAAATCTGTTGGATAGGCATACTCCGGAAATTCGTCTTTCACAGTGGCAGTATAAGTGTAAGCCCTGACGGGAAGTTTCCCAAGCTCTCTGTCATTGATTTCCTGTGCCTGATAGTTATGTGTGGTCAGGGTGATGTAACCATCTTTATTCCCATTGCTGAAACCGGGAAGGTATCTCTTGTTCAAGGCTTCCAGCGCTTTGTCATCGGCTTTGTTGTCACGTATTTTGTTAAGAATTCCAATAAAGACATCATCCCGTTGGCGGAAAATGTGTTTGAGTTCGATGCTGATGTAATCAGTTTTTTGCAAAGCCCTGCTTCCGAAGAAGAACATGGTATCATAATAAGGCCGGAGAATCTGCCACTCGTCATCCTTTACTACGGGTGCAAGCTGCAGCAGATCTCCTATCATCAGCAACTGCACTCCGCCAAAAGGTTTGTAACGGTTTTTATACCTGCGCAGCACTTCGTCAATTCCATCCAGCAAATCTGCTCTGACCATACTCACCTCATCAATGACCAACAAATCGAGGCTTTTGATAATATTTATTTTTATTCGACTGAACCGCTGAATATTTTTAGAAGTATTCTGAACTTCTGTATCAGGAAACTTTTGATTTGCATTATTCGGAATGTGAGGACCGAATGGCATTTGAAAAAAGGAATGGATTGTTACACCACCGGCATTGATGGCTGCAACACCGGTTGGCGCCACAACGATCATCCGCTTTGAAATGTTGCCTTTCAGCGATCGCAAAAAAGTCGTTTTTCCGGTTCCGGCTTTTCCTGTGAGGAAAATATTTCGTCCTGTGTGTTCGACAAACTGATAAGCAAGCATCAACTGATTTTCCTGAAATTGTTCCATTTGCTAACTCATGTTTATGGATTTTAGAAATTGAAATTGTGACTACAAATATGGGAATATTTTAATTAATACTTTTGATGTCCGATACTTAATTTGAAAAATTAAATTCGAACATTTGAAAGAAGTAATCATTTATACCGATGGAGGCAGCGATCCAAACCCAGGAAAAGGGGGATACGGCGCGGTATTGATGCATGGTAGGCACAGGAAAGAACTTTCAGGAGGATTCAGGCTCACCACCAACAACAGGATGGAGCTTTATGCAGTGATCATGGCGCTCAGGGCTTTAAAGGAACCTTGCAAGGTAAAACTTTACAGCGATTCGGAGTATGTGGTGAATGCCATGACAAAGGGCTGGGTTCAAAACTGGATAAAGAAAGGCTGGAAAAAAGTGAAAAATCCCGACCTCTGGCAACAACTGGTTGAAATTTCCGGAATACATCAGATTGAATTTAACTGGGTAAAAGGTCATGCCGGCATAACAGAAAATGAACGATGCGACCGGTTGGCAACCATGGCTTCGATTCAGCCCAATCTGCCTGAAGATTTCAATTATGAAAGCGGGATCAATTCAAATGATTCAGAACCTGAAGCTGGTTCAGAAAAAGAAGTAGTCACCAAAACAGCGAAAATAACAGAAGAAGGACAGCTTTGCCGAAAATGCACCTCACCGGTAATAAAAAAAATCAGGGCGGAGAACAAGCCTGTCAAACCGCAGGCAAGTTTCTATTACGCATACTTTTTTATTTGTCCGGGTTGCGGAACGATTTATTATCCTGAAGAGGGAAAGGTTTTCGTGAAGTAGATATTTGATTTTAATGATGGATTCTTGAATTCAATTTATTCATGCAGCCCGCATTCCTTCTTACCTTCCATTTCCCACCACCATCGTCCAGCGCGTATATCTTCTCCGGGTTCAATGGCGCGTGTGCAAGGCTGGCAACCGATACTTGGAAAGCCTTTTTCGTGTAATTTATTGTAAGGGATATTATTTTCGTGGATGAAATTCCAGGTCTTTTCATTTGTCCATTCAATCAAAGGATTGAGTTTTAAAATTCCATCATTGCTTCCATCCTGTTCCACAAGTGTCATGGTATTCCTCGACTGGGATTGCTCTCTCCTGAGTCCGGTGATCCACATATCTATCCCTTCCAGCGCGCGGCGCAGTGGCTCAATTTTACGGATGTGGCAGCAAAGTTTCCGGTTCTCAACACTTTCGTAAAACAAGTTGATACCTTTTTCGCGAACCATCTGTTCAACCCTTTTGGCTTCCGGGAAATATATTTCCATATTGATCTTGTAGCGGCTATTGGTTCGGGAGATCAGGTCATAGGTTTCCGGGAACAGTCTTCCTGTATCAAGGGTGAATATTTTTATTGTCGGATCAATGGAAGCAATGAGATGTGTGAGTGCCTGGTCTTCTGCTCCAAGGCTGGAGGCAAAGGCAATTCTTCCTTTAAATTCCCGAAGAAAAAAAGTTAATACTTCAGTAACTGTGCTGTTTTTAAATTGTTCGTTATACTGTTTGATCATCATATTAATTATTCAATTTAACCCATTATTTGCTTTATAAATTCAAAATATCTTTAACTTGAAGGGTTTGGTCCATTACAACACCTTTTTCTGAATGTTTTACTGTACAACATTCGGTTTCGTAGTCATGTTCAAAGACGAGAAAATAACCTTTATCAGCAGCCTCCTTCAGAAACGCCTCCTTTTCCTTTAAGGCGATCAATGGCTGTATGTCAACGCTTGCAATATAAGGAAGCGGAATGTGAGCGGACGAAGGTATGAAATCAGCCAGAAAGACAATGGTTTTATTACTGATGTGAATAAATGGAACAATCAAACCCTGAGTATGTCCATTGAAAAACCTCAAACCAATGTTTTCAGTCAATTTGCCTTCCTGCTTAATTAAATTCAGTTTTCCCGATTTTTCTATTGGAACAAAATTCTCTTTAAAATATGAACCTATCTCTCTTTTGTTGGGATGTAAAGCCCAGTTCCACTGCTCTTCCGAAACATGGTGAAGGGCATTTCCAAATACCAGTTCAGGATTGCCTTCAGCGTTCATTGTCACCGCTCCGCCACAATGATCATCATGCAAATGGGTGAAAAGAACATCGGTGATGTCTTCAAATGTATATCCTGAATTTTCAATTGAATCCTTCAGGTTTTCTTTACCAAATATATGCCTGTAACTGTAATATTTTTCATTTTGTTTTCTTCCCATACCCGTGTCAATAAGTACCAATCGGTTACCATCTTCGACGAGCAGGCATCGGCTTGTTATTTTGATGCGGTTAAACTCATCCGGCTCCGAAAGTTGCTTCCATATTGTTTGCGGAACAACTCCGAAAGCCACACCACCATCCATTTTCCAGTTTTCTGCTATAACTGTATATATTTTCACTTTATCCATAAAGCCGGCAAAAATACCAATATTAATTTTGCCTACTTTGTTCCTATACTAAATTTGAAATTCGTGCATTCGCGGCATCTCCCACAAGCTATATTTATTTAATTTTGCCAAAAACACATTAAATGAAAGTCCATTTTATCGCCATTGGCGGGAGCGCCATGCACAACCTCGCCATTGCCCTCGTAAAAAAAGGTTATCAGATCACCGGTTCTGATGACGAAATTTTTGAACCTTCCAAAAGCAGATTGAAAAAGTACGGACTACTTCCTGATGAGGAAGGCTGGAATCCAAATAAAATATCACTTGAATTGGACGCAGTCATACTTGGAATGCATGCCCGCGCCGATAACCCGGAATTGCTCAAAGCCAAAGAAATTGGATTAAAGATATTTTCTTATCCCGAATTCTTATTCGAACAATCCAAAAATAAAAAGCGCATAGTCATAGGTGGAAGTCACGGCAAGACAACCATAACTTCCATGATCCTGCATGTTCTTAACTTTTACAAAATCAACTGCGACTATATGGTTGGGGCGCAGTTGGAAGGATTTGAGGTGATGGTGAAAATCACTGAAGACGCCCCTTTTATGGTTTTAGAAGGCGACGAATACCTTACCTCACCCATTGACCGGCGACCGAAATTCCATGTATACAAGCCCGATATCGCCCTCATCAGCGGGATTGCCTGGGATCACATCAATGTATTTCCGACTTTTGAGAATTACGTTGATCAGTTTCGGCAGTTTGCTGACTTGGTTTCCACTGGCGGAACGCTTGTCTATTGCAGTGATGATGAAAATGTAAATGCCATCGGACTGTCAGCCAGGAAAGATATTACCGCTCTCCCTTATTCCATACCTGATCATTTTATCGAAAACGGTATCACAAAAATAGTTTATCGGAATAAGACAATTCCTTTAAAAGTTTTTGGCGAGCACAACCTCATGAACCTTGAAGGTGCGCGTATCATTTGCAATCAATTAGGAATAAATGATGATGAATATTTTGAAGCCATTCAGGATTTCAGTGGTGCATCCAAGAGACTTGAGCTTGTTGCCCAAAATGATCATACCACTGTTTTTAAAGATTTCGCACATTCGCCTTCCAAACTGGTGGCAACCACCAATGCTGTAAAAAAGCAATTTCCTGACCGGAAGCTTGTTGCCTGCATCGAACTTCATACTTACAGCAGCCTGAGCGAAAATTTCCTGAGCCATTATAAAGGTTGCCTTGATAATGCAGATATTCCAAAAATTTTCTTTAGTCCTCACGCGCTGCAATTAAAGAAATTGCCCGCAATTTCAAAAGAGCAGGTAAAAGAAGCATTTGGCAATCCCGACGCTGAAGTTTATACTGATTCAAAAGCACTGTTAAACGACTTACTCATAATCAACTGGAAAAACAAAAACCTGCTGTTGATGAGTTCCGGGAATTTTGAGGGAATGGATTTAAATGACCTTGGGAAGAAAATCATTTGAAAGAAATCAATTATTGTTAAAGCAAAAAAGCCACGTAGGTGGCTTTCATGGGTGGGAGTTACTGGATTCGAACCAGTGACCCTCTGCTTGTAA
>CAWJBC010000019.1:0-119220 GCA_963840975.1 uncultured Bacteroidales bacterium
ATTAAAGTTTAGGAAACTTCCGTTCCCTGCCCGAACGACCTTATTTTCTGACCAACCTAAACAGTTGACAATGAATCAATATTATTAAAATTAATTAAAACAGGTCGTCCGGTCGGGCGGGTATCCATTGAACCCCGCCTGAATGAATTCATTCGGGCTGGTATGGGTCCAAATGTGCCGCAAAATTAACAAATTCTATTATATAGCAACAGTGAAATAAAAAAAGCCGCATGGTTTTCCATACGGCTTCTTTGAGTTATAAATCTAATGAGCTGGTTTTTCATCACCTCATCAAAACTATTTTTTGGCTTGTATTGATTCCTGGTCCCTTAATCGTCAGGAAATAAATTCCATTAACAAGTTTGGCATCAGCACCATCCCAGCTAAAGGATTTTAGCCCTTCATTCAGTTGTCCGCTGAAGAGGGTTTTGACGGATTTACCATCCAGGTTGCAGATGGAAATATCATAATTGCCAGCCAAAGTAACCTCAAGGGCAATATTCAGATTTCCACTCGTCGGGTTGGGATAGGCCTGCCGGATGAACCCATTGTTATTTTCCGTTATTCCGATTGTAATATCAAATACGGCAACCTCTGATGGAATGGATTCCTGACCTGAATGATCAACCGTTGTTACATAGAACTCACGATAGGTTCCATCGGACGAAATGTATATGATTTGGGTTCCAATGGTATTCATCAGGAATTCCCAGCTTCCGGAACTTGTTTTGGTATATATGTTAAAATGATCAAAATCGTTTATCACCGGCTGGTTCCACTCAAGTGTAACGTTATAGGGTGCATCATCAGTCCACCAGATGTCTAAATTATCGGGAGGTACGGGTGCTTCATTTTCAGCATTAAAAGTGATGGATCCATATCCAATCGGAACAAATATCTGCGGATTGGTGCAGGGCCAGTAACCGTCGAAAGCAGTCGGGTCGTCGAGCGTGAAGGAAAATAATCCGCTTGTATTGTTCGGTCCGGCATTGATGTCCCAGAATTCATTTCCGATTGGGATAACGAATTCGTAAACAATGTGGCCGGTAGCATTTGAGACGGCTATCTGCGGATTATCAAGATA
The DNA here is from genome assembly GCA_963840975.1 of uncultured Bacteroidales bacterium. GTDB lineage: Bacteria > Bacteroidota > Bacteroidia > Bacteroidales > JAADJA01 > JAADJA01. Next base: position 1,085 of record CAWJBC010000019.1, read on the forward strand.
GAATGTTGTGCCTACACCACCTGTGTTGTAAATCGGCCTGTACTTAATCACGCTGCCGCTTGCATAATAAGCCGCCCAGTAATTGCCTTCGGTGCTGTCGCCAACCGCAGGATATACGCCGTCATTGTTATCATCCAGATACAATGCTACTTCATCATGGTCTTCAAGCACATTGTCATTTTCATTTATACAGGCCACATAAAGTTCAGTCATTGCAGCATTATTCTTAAAGTACATGGTTACACTGCCAACCGGATTGGGTGTGTTATCGTTTTTGCCCAAAAAATCAGAAGCATCAAGAACAAAAGCATCATCCCATTCGCCCGGCGAAAGCGTTCCGTCAATCACAGGCGTTGATCCGGGATAGGCACTGATATGGTTGGTAATGAATCCGGTGCTCATCCAGCCGGCTGCAACATTGGAATACGGACTTTCAACATCTGCTTCGATGATAGCCGTAGCAGCGTAATAATAGGTTGTCAGCGGGAGAACTTCGCTATCGGTATAACTGAATACATCGTTTGAAACAGTTGCCAATGGTTCTTCAGGGAAAAGATCCTCAAGGATGGTTTTACGGTAAATATTAAACCCCAGCAAATTCTGCGGATCATCCGATTGCCATGAAACATCAACTGTCAGCCCTGAACCATGTGACGCAATGAAGTTATATGGCGGATTACCCGTTTCCTGTAAATTGAAATTCAATTCAACCACTCCTCCTTCAGTAACAACAACATTATTTACGGTCTCGGGGTAGTATCCTATTTTACTTGCGGTAACGCTATAGGTGCCGGCAGGGACATACTTAATCTGGTAAAAGCCATCCGTCTTTGATCGGTTGAAATAATCTGTCAGTTCATTGATCTCAACTTTTGCATTTGCATCATCATTTGTGTTTTCAAGATCAACCAATCCCGTAACTTTTCCCCCGCCCGGATCGGAATGGACATTATAAAGAAAACCGCCACTGCCAAATTCACGCATGTGAACTGCTTTTCCTGTGACTGAACATAAGGTTCCGTCGTCTGAAATGTCAACAGAAGCAAACGAACCGGGTGTATTAATGGAGAAGATAGGAATATTGCTTTGTTTCCTGAAGAGAAAAAAATCAGGTTTGTTTTGTGTAAGAGGTCCCCAGCTTGCGGCTGCTATCAACGAACCGTCCTCTGTCAGATCAACAGCGCTGACCTCATCACCGGTGCCTGCAAAAACCCACAGGGGAACCGGTGACCATGAATTGAACAGGTAAATTTCTCCATCATAACCGTTTGACAGGAAAACAAGGCTACCAACAGCCACGGTTGTCCCGTCACCGGAAACACCCATACCTACAACCCAAACTGATGTACCTCCGCCTCCAACTTTAAAAGTCCACTTTTCTTCATAGGAATTTAATGCCTCATCGTACTTATACAAGTAAACATTACCGCTATAATCGCCGTTAACGATTACTCTTGCCGTCATTACTGAGACCGGGTGGATTCTGGTTGGCATAGAAAGCATCAAAAAGAATGTCACCATTTACACCGTCTATTACCCACATTTTATTATAGCCTGAGTACTGGCAGAAAACAAGTTTCGATCCGTCCTTACTACCTGTGAAAACTGTTCCATCACCTGCAAAAGGCACTTCCCAGATGGGTGTGCTTTGTCCGACATTGTATTTTGAAACGGCAGCATTTCCCATTCCGTCGTGATTATTGTCGGCTATGTAAACAATAGTCCCATCCTGATTTAACTTCACACCCATAATATTTCCCGATAAAGACACCTCCCAGAATACTGTGGATGATGATCCCATAAAAACCTGGACCGTATTTCCAAATCCAGTTACAGTCCATTCACCATTTTCGGTCATATCCACAGGCCATTCCCAATCGGAGGTGATAGGTACTTCCCATATAGGGCTGGAGCTATTTCCATACATAGAAATCCGCTGATTATTGAGCCACCATGATGTAAATGTTTGTCCTGTTTGCGCTGAAACTTTGGTTTTTGAACCAATGGCTGCATCGTCGGCAAACTGCCAGTTGACACTTGCATCTTTGCCTTCGCTATTGATAATGCCTGATTCCTGCAACGTCTGCATGATACCGTTTTGGGTGGTTATTACCTGACCCGAATTGGCATCGGTTTCAGTTCTGATTTGCTTTTGCGAAAGGTTTTGTCCGGTAACAAAAAACCAACTAACCATAAGAACTGCACTGAAGAGAAACGTAAAATTTTTCATAACAATTTTTTTAATATTTAAATAACCTGAAACAATAACTATTTTGAAACAGCCAAATTATTAAAATTATTCGCACAAGCGAATGAATGCTCAAATTATTATTTTCATAAAAGAAAAACCTTCCTTATTTATGTTCCCATATTATATTTCATTTATTTTCGCAGACATTAAAAAATTGAATTATGATTGAACCTGATATACATTTTATTCGTTCTCAGTTCCCTGCTCTTTCGGGCGAATGGACTTATTTCGACAATGCCGGAGGAACGCAAACTGCCCGGCAGGTGGGTGAGCGGATACAGGATTATTTATATCGAACCAATGTTCAGCTTGGCGCATCCTATGAAATTTCACAGTTAGCGGGTGATAGGATTATTGAAGCGCGCAAAACCTGGGCGGAAATTATCCATGCTGAAAATCATTCAGAAGTTATTTTCGGTCCTTCAACAACCATGCTGCTGCAAAATCTTTCACGATCACTGTCGGAGCTTTTCGAGCCGGGGGATGAAGTGATTGTGACGAACTTTGATCATGAAGCCAACATCGGACCCTGGATGAACATGGAGAAAAACGGTATTCATGTTAAAGTTTGGGAGATTGATCCCAATACTTTACGTCCCGATCTTGAACAACTGAAACGTTTGATTACACGTAATACAAGACTCGTTGCATTTTCGCATGTGTCGAATATTCTTGGTTCAATCAATCCGGTAAAGGAATTTGCCTGGTATATCCATGAGATGGGAGCACTGGTTTGCGTTGACGGTGTAGCTTATGCTCCTCACCGCCTGCCCGATATGGATGATCTGGATGTGGATTTTTATGTTTTCAGCCTTTACAAAGTTTTTGGCCCTCATTATTCCCTGCTTTATGGAAAACAAAAGCACCTGGAAATTCTACCCGGCATCAACCATTTTTTTATTGGAGATGAAGAAATACCCTATAAACTTCAACCCGGTAATGTAAATTATGAATTGTCATTTGGACTTCTTGGTATTACTGATTATTTAAGGAGTGTTTATGAAAGGCATAAAACAAAAGAAATTCAGGATTTGCGGTCACAGGTCAGTGAAGTTTACAATCTGCTGGCACATCATGAGCAACTCCTTGCCTCCCGTTTTTTGGAATTTCTGAACAGTAAAAAAAATGTCAGGATCATAGGCGATCCTTCCGCTGATAAAATGCTTAGGGTTCCCACCATATCATTTGTTGTGGAAGGTATGAAAAGCAGCCAGATTCCCATTCTGGTTGACCCTCATAAGATTGGGATACGCTATGGTGATTTTTACGCCCGGCGATTGATCACCGATCTTGATTTAATAGAAACCGATGGAGTGGTGCGGGTAAGTATGGTGCATTACAACACCCTTGATGAAGTTGACAAATTGATAAGGGTGCTGGATCAAGTATTTTGAAAGAAAGTCCAAATTTCAATTGTGGGTCTTCACAAATAAAAAACTGCCCGCAAATAAGCGGGCAGTTCGGCAAGGTCTCATAAAACTTAAAAGCCTATTTAATGAATTTCTTCACCAGCATACCGCCTTCGTTATTGGTGATCTGCAGTGTATACAAACCTTTTCTGAGATGCGAAGTTTCAAAGTTGATCAACCGGTTGCCTTCTGACAATGATAGTTTTGATGATTGAACTTCCTGACCCAACTGGTTCAGAACTCTTAAAGTCAGGTTCGAAGGTCTGATCAGGCTGATTTCCAGACTTCCCATATCGGTAACCGGATTCGGGAAAACCTCTCCAACAAAATTTGCAAATGTGGATATTTCGCCCGCCGTAAGCACCACTTCCGTATTTTTTACGATAAAGGTAACTTCTCCTTCCGGATTGTTTTCCTGCAAAATAACACTTGCAGTTGCTGATGGTTTACCGGGGATTTCAACCTTTAGTTTGTATGTCCCGTAAGCAAGGTTCACGAAACTGAATAATCCCTCCTCATCGCTTTCGGTAAAAGCGATTGCAGATTCATTTTCATCCATCAGCATCACCGTGATATTGCTTCCGGGACCACCTTTTCCTTCACCCATGGAAATGACCCGTTAATCATACCAGGACCAGAGCATTGTTCCTTCAAGTGGAACCAGGTGAATATCATAGGGATTTTGGGCTTCACCCAAAGTGATGAGTGTAGCGCCCGACCATGTAATTGCATCGCCGTAATAGGTCGGGAAATAATCATAGAAAAACTGAGATTGAGGGGTAAGACTTGCAAAAATATAATAGTCGCCCGGTTGTACATTTTCAAAGAAAAACATTCCTTGTTCGGATACTATGAAGTCGTAATTAAATGATCCGTCAGGCTGCATCCCAAACAATCCCACAAGAGCAAAATCGGCGGTTAGCGAATCATTGGTATAAATGGCCCCTGTCAGTTCAACTCCTGTTTGTCCTCCGGTGATAATTGACTGACAGGATGTATAGAAACAACTGTCGCCCGCCGGGGTGTACAAAAATGTTGTCAGGCATACAAGGTGCTCCATTATCGGTGAGGGTTCAAATGTATAAGTAACTTCCTGACCGAAAAGAACCGATCCGTTATCGAATTGCCACATATACTCATCGGCTGGGTAAGGAGAAGATTCTCCGTGGAAGGTGTATTCCCAGGCAGATAATGGTACATACCAAAACCAGTTTTCACAATCGTTTCCCGATCCATTTATCCAAATCTCCTGATTTGAATTAGCCACACATGAATCCCCGGTTGCCGGATCATAAGCAAAAGTGGTTAACGCAACAAAAACGGATGGTCCTGAGTTGGGTCCATACGAATGGGATACAAACTGACCTGTGCCAAATTCTCCATCACCAAAATCCCAAAAATAATAATTGGCTGCAGGAGCCGATTGACCGATAAAAGAAAATTGGGTGTTATTCATTGTTTCATAACTGAACCAGTTGGAACAACCTCCATTTCCATTCACCCATACCTCCTGGCTCGAAACCGCTGTGCAACTGTCGTTGGTTGAAGGATCCATTGTGAGGGTTGTGAGGGTAACAATGAAAAGCGAATTCCACCCGTATTAAAAGTGTGTGTAACATTTTGTCCAAAAGCTGTACTGCTGTCACCAAAATCCCAGAAATAAAAATCTGCAGGAACAGGAGCGGATTGTCCCATGAAGGCATAATCAACATTGTTATTTGTTTGGTATGTGAACCAGTTTTCACAATCGTTACCCGACCCCTCCAGATAAACCATGTCGCACCAGGTATCCTGGCAAAGTCCTTCATCGTCCCAAATGGTCAGACAAACATTGAACGGTCCGAAGGCATTGTACGCATGTATGGGCGACTGTTCATTTGAAGTTGTGCTATCACCGAATTCCCAGAGCCAATGATCAGGTGATCCGGTCACCGGATTGCCGGTTGATTGATCATAAAAAGCAACCAATCCATTTTCAAGTAACTGGTAAGTATAAAAAGCCTGACAGCCTAAGCCAATGCTGTCGGTGCAAATGGAAAAGTCAAAAACGAAATTATTGTTCGCCGGGCTGAAAGTGCCGGAATAACTTTGTTCGTCGCCATTGCAATCAATTGTGGAAACATTCAGTGTTCCCTGCCCGAATGTGGGTATTGAATCGCCATAATAGCCGTTAGCATTGGTATAATAAAAATAGTATTGTACCATTCCGCCACTCATGACTTCTGCGTTCACTGCATGGTTCGGAACAGGTGCGCCGGTGGTTACATCAGTAACATGCCCGCTTAAATTTACAGGTAAAAACTGAGCTTGTGCCGTAAAGATAAGTACAAAAAAGAGCATCGTTGAGCTTACAATTGTTTTCATATTCTTATGTTTAAGTAATTTCAAAATTAATTTATTTCTCCGTAATTAAGTAATGATTTTTAGATGTGTGAACAAATTGAAATTTGAAGTGAATTTTCGATCGAAAGAATCTTCAGTTATTAATGACTGTTAATTTTAATAAAGTTGCCTCATTCCATTTATTTTTTTAAAAATTTACAGGTTTTACTTTTCTGAATTGATTTTGAACCGATGGTAATAAAGTACAATCCGCTTTCCAGGTTTTTGGTAGAAATGGTGAGTGTATTAGTGCCGCATATCGCCGTGAATTCAACTTCAAGGATTTTCACTCCTGATAAATTATAAATGTTTGCATTCAGTTTTACATCACTGTCGGATATCACCTCAAGATTCAATTGATCGGTAAGCGGATTGGGATAAACCGGACCGGTATTGAATGTGTAATCATTATTTTCATGAACAGCATTGGGGTCGTATTTATAAATTTCGAGTAAAATATTATACAGAGCAGGATTATTTCCATCAATGGTTATGGTAACAGGATCTCCAATAAAACCGGTTACATCCGTGCGTAATGTGTAAGTGCCGAATTCCAGATTTGAAAAAGAAAAGTTGCTGAATAATCCGCTATTATCGAAAGTCAGAAGTTCATTATTGGAGTTGTAAAGAAAAACGGGCTGTCCTGAAATGTATTCCGACATAGATGGGTTTTGCGTATCAATAATGGATCCATCAATTGACCCGGGACCTGTAGCTATTCCTGCAAGCTCAGGCAAATATACATTTGCAGAATAATTATTGCTGTCATTTACCGGCAATATTTCGGCATCCTGCCAATAGAGTTGATCAGGATAATATGCCGGAGCATACCCGGCAAAATTTTGTGAGTTTTCCGTCAAACCGATCCTTACAAGGTGATTCCCTGCTCTGACATTTGAAAACCAGTAATATCCGTAATCATAGAAAAAATTGGTGTCAATGGGAACCACAGCATCATTGTAATATCTATACAGGTATGCCACTCCGGTATCGCCGGTAGAGATCGGATTGTTGATAGGTGTATTGCCGATAAATGCAAGACCGCCAATATCGAAGTACGAAGGAACGGCAATTTCTTCACAATGGGTATCTGACAGGGAGCCTCCATTCGGGAAGGTTTTTGTTACCTGAAGACAAACATTAAAAACACCGGTTTCGGCGAACTGATGAACGGGATGTTGAATATTTGAAAAGTTTCCATCACCAAAGCTCCAATCCCAGTTGTTGGGTTCACCTGATGAATTGTCTGTAAAAAAGTAGTTACGGGTGATCCCTGAAAGAGTGTCCAGCGCGAATGAGAATTCAGATATTAAACCGGCTTGCACTGTGATTTCGGCGCAATAAGTATCAGTACAGTATACACTAAGGCTATCACTGCTGATGGTAAGGCAAACAAGGTAACTGCCGGGTGCGGTAAAACTATGAACCGGATTGATGTCAACAGAGCTGTCCCCGTCTCCGAAATCCCATAAACGGCTGGTAATATTTCCGGTGGAGTTATCAAAAAAATGGACAATTAAGGGTTCAATTGAGTCAGGCAGGTAATAAAAATCTGACAGACAATCTGTTGTGTCACCAACATTAACCAATTGTTCAGAAATGGCAAGGCATGAATCACCTGAGACTGGATTAAAGGAAAATGTTGTCAGGGTGACTTGAAATTGATTTCCAGATCCGGGTTCAAAAATATGAATAATGTCCTGTCCAATACCACTTTGTCCGTCACCAAAATTCCAGTTGTAAACATCTGCAGGAATGGGTAAGGATTCTCCATGGAAGCTGAACGTATAGGTGCTTATTTGCTCCGCTAAAAACCAGTTCTCACAATCATCCCCGTTTACGGAGTCGTTGCAGATATAAAAATCAAACACAAAAGTTGTCAGGTTGGGGGAATAACTTTCCTGAAATTCATGAACCTGACTGTTGCAGTCGTATGTTAAAGCATGAACCGTTCCCTGTGTATAACCCATAAGACTATCACTTCCCCAAAAACCCTGATTGTCTGAATAGAATTCATAGGTATTGATCAATCCATTTCCGGAAATATTCAAAATAATACTATGATTTTCAATTGGCGATCCAGTCAGACTATCAAAAACATGCCCGGTAACACTCAGGTTATTGTTTTGAGCGTAAGCTTGATTTATGGTAATCAAGACGAATAAACTTATTATCAGCAAAACAGGTCTCATAGCTTTAACTTTTTACAATTTGAAATACATGCCAACCCTTAAACCAAAACCAAATGTGTTTTTGGAATTGTAGCCCCGTTCGTAAATGGGTTTGATATAATATTTTAGCATGGGTTCAACGTTCAGTCCGATTTTAGGGTTAAACTGGTATTGCAAACCCACCGAAGCGCTCATCAGCCAGTTTGATGAAATTCTGGAGGGCGTTTCATTTACAATCGAAATGCGGGTAGCCTGATCATTGTTGTATTCAACGGTTGGTTCATTACTTTTGATCAGCAGAGAATAGGTCAATCCGGCTTGCAGGTTCACAGTGATTTTTTTGAACTGATAAAGTTTAACTCCTGCATACACCGGCAGGTAAAGATAAGTATAAGTGTTTCGGGTGACTTCTGAATGACTGTAATCAACTGTATCAAAAACAGCCTCAACGTCCGTATTAAATAATGGTTGACCCGAACTTTCATCAATTGAAAATGAATTGACTTTATAATAATAGCCAATGCTGTCGTATTGTTCGTACTCTATTTTATATTTGCTGTCGTTATCCGAAATGTTAAATCCCAAACCGGTTTCCACATAAAAATCATTCCAGAGGTAACGTCCGGTTATCTCAATTCCTATGCCTTTGTTGGTTTGATCTGCTCCCGTGAAAATCAATTCAGGAACCACATGAATTCCATATAACAGATTGTTCTTCTTTCCATAGTCATCCTGGTTTGTGTTTTTTGCTACAGGGTATAAATAGGTCGGATAATAATTGCGGGAGGCTATTTGCTCAGGTTGATTGATCCACGAATATTCATTTACAAGAGGATAGTAAAAAGTTCTTTCTACCAGCAAAGGGAAATATCCCCGAATCAGATATTTATCGTTTCTGCTAAAATTGATTGACATGTTTTCGGCTGATTCAGCTTCCTGTTTGATTGAGTTTACAGAGGAGGAAGCAACCAAATCGGTTTTGTAAACAGGTTGATCTGCTACTATCACACTTTCCCTGATGGGACTTGTCGAGGTTGGGTTTGTTGCCGGTTCCTCCTTTTCTGAAACAGATTTTGCAACAATTTCTGTACCTGATGTTTTTTGTTGAATTACTGTTATTATTAGTGTCCTGATCCGCTGCAGCAATTGTTACCTTATTTTTATTTACAATCGTATTTACAAACGGTTTGATGTTGTAATTCATAAGCAGGATAATAAGGATTAGAGCAATTAACGCCAACCCAAACCCTATTTTTAATGAAGAAAACCAACCCTTAATTCCGGCAGGAGGCAGGGCAGAAACAATCCGCTTCCATAATCCTGCTGAAGGTTCCTTCTGAAAGTCATTCAGTGAATCGCGCAAAAGGTCATCCAGATTTTTATATTCCTTTTCCATTTTTATTTCTTAACCTTCTGTTATCTCGTTTACAAGTTTGTTTTTCAAAAATTTCCTCGCTTTAAAAAGTTGTGTTTTTGAAGTGTTTTCCGAAATATTCAAAGTCGCAGCAATTTCTTTATGACTATATCCCTCAAAAACATAAAGATTCAGCACTGTTCGATAACCTTCGGGCAATTGCTGTATAAATTCGAGAAGTTTTTCAGGTTCGATGGGGTACAATCTCAATTTCTTCCGAATCTGGTGCTTCGTAATCATCCGTGCCGCGTAATTCCGTTTTGTCAATCCCTGTGCTGACCATCTTTTTGTTGTGTGAAATAGCAGTGTTAATCATTATTCTTTTTATCCATGAACCTATGGAAGCATCGCCACGGAAGGTTTGAATGGAACGAAATACCTTGATAAATCCTTCCTGCAATACATCTTCAGCGTCTTCACGATTCCTGCAATATCGCAGGCAAACGCCAAGCATTCCCGCCGCAAACTTCTGGTAAAGCCGGCTTTGGGCTCTTCTTTTTCCTGCAATGCATCCCTCAAGTATCTTCTGATCAACTATCATCAAAAACCATTACAATGTAATAGACTCAGCAATACATAATAGGTTGCCTGAAAAAATCCGGAAATCCCATTAAAACCTTCTGAAAATAAAAAAGCCCCGGTTAACGGAGCTTTCTAATAAAATTATTCCTTTATAAATTTTCTGAAAACCTCCTGGTTTTGATATTGTAACCGTAAAAAATAAATGCCGGAGGTCAAATCTCTTGTATCAATTTGAACAGATGTCAGGATTCCCGTATCATTCAGTTTGAATCTCTTTATTTGCTGACCTTTAATGTTGAAAATAGTAATTAAGGCATTATCACTCAAATTCAAGTCACAGTCCAAATATAGAATATCGGTAGCTGGATTCGGATATGGCATTCCGATGTTTAAGTCCCAGCCATTTTCCTGAATTGCATTTACATTGCCATTCACAGAATAACTGCCGATTGTAAGCATTATGTCACCAATTTCAGGGCTGGATTGAGTAAGGCTGACTTTAACCGGATTTGTATATTTCCCGGTAACTTCAGCATGAATGTAATAATCGCCGAAGTCAAGGCTTTCGAATTCAAATGTTCCATCTTCAGAAGAATGGCTGCAAATAACCGGTTCCAGAGATTCATTCAATAGAAGAATTTCAACGTTTTCAGCAGGGAAGTTTTTGCCCTTGTCAGAATCAAAGCCATAAATAATGGTTCCTGAAACATTACCATCTCCTGTAAAAGATTGGGTCACGGGAACCAGGGCTATATCATATTCGCAATTGTTATAGTTGTGAAAAATCGTATCAGCATCAGTCCAAAGGGTTTGGTTGCTGTAATAAGTCGTCATAAAATGATTGAATTGTATGGAACTCGGGCATAGGTCAGCCTTGACAATATATTCGCCTTCAATCATTTGTGGAAACAGATAGAAACCTAAAGTGTCATTGAATATGGCGGTATCAATCAATGTCATGTCATTGCCTTCAATCTTATATAGGTAAGCTTCTCCGCAATCAATCGGGAAGTAACCGGCCATGACGTGCCCGCCAATATAAAAGTAGTTCTTAACCGTAACATTTATAATTTTTACCATACTCGATTCTAAGGGGTTGGTATTCGGAGAGGTTTGGATAAGAACGGTAAGTGTAATCCTGTAAACTCCATCAGCAGTGAATATATGGGCTGGATTCATTTCAGACGAAAAGTTTCCATCCCCGAAATCCCATTCGTAAGAAATTATATCAGTTGAGTTGGTAATATCAAAAAACTGGTATTCAGAAGGATTTTCACCTGATGGATTTCTTTGATAATAAAAGTTTGCCTGATAGAAAATTTGAGGAGGTTCGACCGGCAATTGCAGGTTCGGGAACAAAAAATTCTCTTCACTCCAGTTGAACCTGAAGTAAACCGTAGTATCCTGATACTGGTTTAAATAATCATAAGTATAAATGAGAAGACCTCCTTTGTTTACATAAGTTGAAATGGTATCATAAAAGTATCCCTCATTATCGGTGTACAGAGTGGTATGATAAATGAAACCAGGATTATAGAGAGTATCTGACAATATAAATAATTCTTTATTTTTAACCGGCCCCCCGTTCACCTGGTTGGTGATTTGTCCGATTAAATAGACCCTGTTTTTCCCACCCAACTGCTGTGCTTCGGTTTCAGTTGAAAGCAGTATGAGTATTAAAAAACAGACCCAGTAAAAGTTAAGTTCTTTTTGCAATTTCATTATCCTTATGTACCAATCATTCCTCATCGTTTCGTCAATTAAAACTCCACAACAAAACCTGCCCGAATTCCCAATGAATATGGTTTTTTAAGGGTTGTTTGGTTTTGCTCATAAGTAGAGTTGACATAGTACCTGAATACAGGTTCAAGTGTAAAATTTAGTGAATTACCCAGTTTATAGGAAACGCCTCCGCTGAAGACAAACTGCCAGCTTGTTTTTAATCTCCCGGGAAGCTCATTTTCGACATAACTTATTTTGTCCTGCGAATCATTAAGATTTACGTCAGGTATATTTTCATGAATCAGAACCGATAATGAAGGTCCTGCTTTTACATTCCAGCCAAATCGTCTGCCTTCGTGTCCATATCCAAATAAAATAGGCAGATTGAGATAGGTGAACTTTCGTTTTGTCGGTGAAATAGTTACATGGTCAACCGTATCATACACTTTTATGGTTTCCGTATGATAAACCGGGATCACCTGTCCGCCTATCGTGTCGAAAGTTACATCATAAACGTCCTGATACGAACCCATGTATTGATTGTAGTCAACCCTGCAATTTCCATTATCGGACGAAAATCCTACTCCAAGCCCGCTCTGGATCAGATAGCCTGAGAATTTGTAAATCGCATTCACATCAAGGGAATAGCTGCGGCTGTTAAAGTCGCTTTCTGAAGGATAAATAATCATTTCAGGTGTAAAGAATAAACCTAAAGACCAATTGTTCTCTTTACCATAATCATCATGAATGGAAGGAGAAGAAACCATATTGTTATTTTCCAGGTCATCAGTTACAGCAAGATCCAATAATTCACTTTCCTCTTCTGTGATAATCTGGTCGTCTTCTGGTACACTATCAAAAATAAGCGATGGAGGCTCAATCCCGGATAGATCCCGAGGTGTCAATGGATGATTCTCATTCTCTGTTATTTGTTCACCAACTGATAATGACATCTTTCCGGTTTGTGTGTCTCCGGCTGAAGTTAAGACAAACCTTTGGGGCTTTTTATTTTTATTTTCCGCAGGAGAGACCTCATTGGATGATAAATTTTCAGGTGTCTTATCTGAAATTTTATTAATAGCGGATGCTTCGGCATTGCGGGGTGTTGAATAAAGGGGTCCACCTGAATTTTGTTCAATAATATTCAATTCAGGAGTAGTTACTTTTTCAGAATTACCTTGTAATATAAAATAGGTAAAAAGGCTGGTGATGATAAGTAAAACGGTAATTCCGATGATACTTCCGGTCGAAAACGAACCTCCGCTTTTACCGGAACCATGCACCTGTTGTTTGATGTTTTCCCAGATATGTTCAGGTGGATACAATTCAAAATCTTTGAATTTATCCCTGAATATGTCATCCATATTTGAGTAACTATCTTTCATTAAAATGCATTATCGTTTAATTCCATTAATTTTTTCTGCAGAGCCTGTCGGGCCCTTGATAACTGAGATTTAGATGTGTTTTCACTAATCTCTAATAGCTGACTTATTTCTTTGTGTGAATAGCCTTCGATGACGTTCAGGTTGAATACAACCCTGTAACCGGGGGGTAATTCTCTGATGATGTTCAGAAGTTCCTGAACTGCAATTTTATCCAGAGAACTTTGCTCTATGTTTTGAACTACTTCAGCGTGCTCAAGATCTGTATCCTTTAAATGTTTGAGATTTTTCTTGTAGAGGTTAATGGCTGTATTTACAATAGTTTTTCTAACCCATCCTTCTAATGAACCTTCATTCCTGAATGATTTCAGATTAGTAAAAACTTTAATAAAACCTTCCTGAAGAATATCATCGGCTTCCATCTGGTTTTTGGCAAAACGCATACATACCCCGTACATTTTAGGTGCAAAGCGCTTGTAAAAATCCTCAGATGCTTGCTGATCGTTATTTAAGCACCGGTCAATTAATTCCTCTTCAGAAACCATGAAACAGTAACAACCTTTTGTGTTTAACCGAGCAATTTGATTCGTAAAAAATTATAAATGAACTATTTACGAAAATCCGGGTAAAAATACAATATAATAATGTATCCGCCAAGTTATTGGTGCATGATTTATAAGTCAGTTATTCAAAGAACGCAATATTAAAAAGTTACAAGTTAAATTTTGTGATATACCCGAAGACAAGAGGCTCAAAAAAATGGTTGCATTGATTGCGGTATTTGACCTCAATTTGAAAGATTATGATTTATGATTTCAGGATGATGGGCTAAAAGGTTGAAAGTTTGGTTTTAATGTGTTCTTAATCAATGACTGATGATTTAAAATATCCTTAAAAACCCATTTTGGTTTAAAAATATAATTACTTTCGCCCCCATAAATTTATTTAAACTGTTTGAAAATGAAAAGGTCTTATTTTTCGATTATCCTGGGTTTTGTTTTTTTAATTGTAGCTACTTCATGCAATACCGGCACGCAAAATAGTGCGGCAACGCAGGGAGGTCAAAAGGAGGAATTAAGCGTTATGCAAAAGAATATTCAAAAATATGTATCAGTAAAACTAACTTCTGATATTTCACATTTAAGTACGAACGAAAAAGAAATGCTGAAGCTATTGTTCCAGGCTTCAAAGTTAATGGATGATATTTTCTGGATGCAAAATATAGGCAAAAAGGAAGAATTTCTCTCTTCTATAACTGATCAAGACGCAAAGAGATATGCGGAGATCAATTATGGTCCCTGGGACGAAATGGACAACCTCAAACCTTTTATTGAAGGTTATGGAAATAAACCGGCAGGTGCTGAGTTTTATCCGCACGATATGACCAAAGAGGAATTTGAAAAATATGCTGATCCCAACAAAGCCAGCCTTTACACAGTCATTCGAAGGAATGAAAAGGGTGAATTGATTACATTGTGGTATCACGAAGCCTTTAAGTCAGAGGTTGAGCAGGCTGCGGATTTGTTGAGGAAAGCCTCTCAACTTTCAGATGATACGGCATTCGCCAAATACCTCGGATTAAGGGCAGAAGCTTTGCTGTCCGACAATTACCAACCCAGTGATTTTGCCTGGCTTGATGTAAAAAACAGCAATGTTGACCTTGTCATTGGACCCATCGAAAATTATACAGATCAGTTGTTTGGATATAAAGCCGCACAAGAGGCATATATTCTGATCAAAGACAAAGTTTGGAGCGATAAGCTATCGAAATATGCTGCATTTTTACCCCAACTTCAAAAAGAATTGCCGGTTGATCCGGCATATAAACAGGAAACCCCGGGCGCTGATGCCGATCTTAATGCTTATGATGTGGTTTATTATGCCGGCGATTGTAATATGGCAGGAAAAACCATTGCAATTAACCTTCCCAACGATGAACAGGTACAATTGAAGAAAGGCAGCAGGAAACTTCAGTTGAAAAATGCCATGCGTGCAAAATTTGACAACATTCTGGTTCCGATTGCCAGTCAACTGATTGTTGAAGATCAGCAGCCCAACATTACTTTTGATGCTTTTTTCTCCAACACCATGTTCCATGAAGTAGCTCATGGCCTTGGCATTAAAAATACGATTAATGGAAAAGGTACAGTACGTCAGACATTGAAAGAACAATATTCAGGGCTTGAAGAGTGTAAGGCAGATATACTTGGCTTATTCCTGGTTACAAAACTTCATGAGATGGGTGAATTTACCGATACAAAACTCATGGATAATTATGTGACTTTTATGGCAGGTATTTTCCGTTCGGTTAGGTTTGGAGCTTCCAGCGCACATGGAAAAGCCAATATGATCACCTTTAATTATTTCAAAGAACAAGGCGCCTTCAGCCGGACGGAAGATGGAAAGTTTGTAGTTGATATGGACAAAATGAAACAGGCGACCGAAGGTTTGGCAAATATGATTCTTAAAATTCAGGGAGACGGTGATTATGATGCTGCAAAACTCTTAATTGAGCAAAAGGGCGTTGTAAATCCGGGTTTACAGTCCGAACTTGATAAAATTGGACAATCAGGGATACCGGTGGATATTGTTTTTGAGCAGGGACCCGAAATTCTGGGCTTATAAATCCAGCCTGTTCGCAGTTGAACAACCATGTAATATTAGCGTACAGGTTCAATCTGTAAATGCAGGTTTGCTGATTAATAATTACCTTAACACCAAAATATTAAATTGAGTGGCATGATTTTCGGGCGAAACTCTTATTTGTTAAAAAATTTTAAATTTAATTCAAATAAAAAATGAGAAAGTTTACATTATTATTTTGCGGTTTGGCGTTATTTGCGTTAAAATCGTTTTCGTTTACCCCGCCTGATGAGGGAATGTGGTTGCCCATGTTTGTTGAAAGACTCAACTATGTGGATATGCAGAAAATGGGACTGAGATTGTCAGCCGACGAAATTTACAGTATAAATAACTCCAGCATGAAGGATGCCATTGTTGGATTATCCAATGGTCCGTCGCCCGATGGTTATTTTTGTACCGGCGAAATTGTTTCCGACCAGGGGTTATTGTTCACCAATCATCATTGTGGTTACGACATTATCCAGCAACATAGCTCTTTGGAACATGACTACCTTAACAATGGTTTTTGGGCTGCCAGTTTCAGTGAAGAATTGGTGAACGAGGATTTATCAGCTTCGTTCCTTATCAGCATGGACAATGTAACTGATAGCATTATTCCTTTCCTTTCGGACACCATGTCCGAAGGCGACAGGAGATCGAAGGTAAGGGAGATCAGGGAAAGGCTTGAAAATGCTTTAACTGAAGATGGAAAGTACAACGTGGTTGTAAGCAGTTTCTTTGAAGGGAACGAATACTATCGCTTCGTTTACCAGGTATTTGAAGATGTACGTCTTGTTGGCGCTCCCCCCTCAGCCATTGGAAAATTTGGTGGTGATACGGATAACTGGATGTGGCCCCGCCATACCGGTGATTTTTCAATCTTCCGTGTTTATTCTGCTCCCGATGGCTCACCGGCTAAATATTCAGAAGATAATGTTCCGTTCAAACCGAAATATCATTTGCCTGTTTCGCTTAAAGGAGTACAAAAAAACGATTTTGCTATGATTTGGGGTTACCCTGGAACAACCAACAGGTATATTACTTCATACGGGCTGCAATATAACCTCGAAAATTACAATCCTGCCATGATTGATCTGTTAGGCAAAAGGCTCGAAATTATGAAGGAGGATATGGATGCCGACCGCAATGTTGATATCAAATATGCCTCCAGTTATGCCGGACTTGCCAACTACTGGAAATACCTGATCGGTCAGACCAAAGGGGTAAAAAGGCAAAAGGTAATGGAGAAAAAAATCGCCATTGAAGAAGATTTTACCCGTTGGGTAGAGGGCGATCAGGCAAGAAAGGATAAATATGGTAACATTTTTACTGATCTTGATAATGGTTATAAAAATCTTGCCGGATATATCAGCCCTTTGATGTATTTGAGTCTGGGTCTTATGGGTCCGGATATTGTTGGTTATGGACAAGAGTTTGCGCAATTAGAGCAGCAATTAATAGGTATAAAAGAAAATCCGGAGGCGCCTAAAGAAACCATAACTGCCTTGAAAGAATCGAGTAAAGAGCATTTTAAAGATTACAACGCGCCTACTGATCAGAAAATTATGGCAGGATTGTTTGCTATGTACGATAAAGATGTTCCCGCTGACAAACAACCTGAGTTTTTCAAAGAAATAAAAGAAAAATACAAAGGCGATTTTAATGCGTATGCAAAGGATGTTTATGAAAAATCAATTTTCGCAAGTCCTGATAAGGTGAATGCATTCCTTGATAATCCCAGCGCCAAAAAGCTCGCAAAAGATCCGGCTTATATTCTTGGTGGGAAAATCATGGAAGGGTTGATGGCGGCCTCCGGCAGTTACCGCAAAGCTCAAACTGCAATCAACAAGAGCAGCCGATTATTTGTGGCAGGTCTTCGCGAAATGCACCCTGAAAAAGTATATTATCCCGATGCCAATTCTACCATGCGTCTTACTTATGGTTCAGTACAGGACTATATACCTGCCGATGCTGTGGAATACGATTACGTAACCTATCTGTCAGGTGTGATGGAAAAGGAAGATCCGACCAATGATGAATTTGTGGTTCCTGACAAATTGAAGGAATTATACAAAACCAGGGATTTTGGCAGGTATGGTAAAGACGGGAACCTGGTCGTTGGGTTCCTTACAACAAACGACATTACAGGTGGAAATTCCGGAAGCCCTGTAATTAATGGTAACGGTGAGTTAATTGGTTTAGCATTTGATGGCAACTGGGAAGCCATGAGTGGCGATCTTGCCTATGAAACAACTGTTCAGCGAACAATTTGTGTGGATATCCGTTATGTCTTGTTCATCATTGACAAGTATGCAGGAGCTACCAATTTAATTAATGAACTTACGATAATTCAATAATCCTTTTTGACAAATAACGTTGAAGGGCCTGGTTTAGATCAGGCCTTTCTTGTTTGGGCTTTTTCAGTTCGTAAACAAATCGGTTTATATTTGCATCCTGAGAAAATAGTCAGTTTGGGAAAACAATTGAAAACAGAAAATTCTTTTTTTTTAAGGTTCGGGCAATGTGTTTTACTCGCCTTGCCCCGGTCGTGGAAAACCGCAAAGTGGCTGATTAAAATTACTATCCCTGTTTCATTTGTTGTATTCCTGCTTGACTTTACAGGTATCCTTTCTTTTATTTCGGTATTTACGTCACCGGTGTTTCTTTATTTAGGATTGAGCGGAGAAGCAGCCCTGGTTTTTATAACCAGTGTGTTCACCAACATTTATTCAGTAATTGCCATTATTTCAATGTTGGGATTTCCTGTTCGCGAAGGCATCATTCTCGCTACCATGTGCCTCATATCACATGGTTTCATCATCGAATCGGTGGTGCTTCGGAAAACAGGTTCCAATCTCTGGCGGATGTTAAGCCTCCGATTGATCATGTCGTTTGTTGCAGCATTGCTTCTCAACCTTATCCTGCCTCAGTTTGAAGGTAATGTAAGAGGAGGAATAGGGCAGGAGAGCCTTGAATTTTTCCCGGCATTTATAGGCTGGCTGTGGCTGATGGTCAGGATGACAATCAAAATCTTAGTTTTGATCACTTCATTGATGATCATGCAAAAAGTTTTCGAAGAATTTGGGATCATGCGTTTGATAACCGGATTATTGAATCCGCTAATGAGGGTTTTCGGTCTTTCGCCGGATGTTTCTTTGGGTTGGCTTGTGGGCAATGCTGTAGGGCTGGCTTATGGTTCGGCAGTATTGATTGAGCAGGTTGGAGAAGGTCAGGTGACCCGTAAACAGGCTGACCTTTTAAACCATCATCTGGCTGTTTCACATTCTCAGCTCGAAGACCCGCTTTTGTTTTATGCTATTGGGCTGCCATTACTCTGGTTGATGTGGCCACGGGTGATCCTTGCAATCATAGCAGTTTGGTTCCGAAAGTTTGAATACCACCTTAAAACCAAACCAGTTAGCTTTGGGGAAGTGCGTATTCCTAAAGTGTGAGGGAATTAACTATTTTTACAAAGTGAAAATCATTTTTCAAATAAATTTGTTAAATTCCCGGCAAAATAAATTAACCCATGAAAATATTACTCACAGGTGCAACAGGTTATATCGGACAGCGATTGCTTCCGGTTCTGCTCGAAAACAATCATGAGGTGATCTGCTGTGTCAGGGATAAAAAACGGTTTAATCCAAATAAATTCAATTCGCAGAACCTGCATGTTGTAGAAGTTGATTATTTAAATAAAGAATCACTTTCAAATATTCCTCGTGACATTGATGCGGCTTATTACCTGATACATTCCATGTCAACATCAACAGGTGACTTTGAAAATCTTGAAAAAACTTCGGCCATTAATTTTGTAGAAGGATTAAAAAGAACAAATGTCCGGCAGGTTATTTATTTGAGTGGAATTGTCAATGAAGAAACTTTGTCGAAACACCTGTCTTCCAGAAAAAAAGTAGAGGAAATACTTTCATCAGGAACTTATGCCATCACGACTCTCAGGGCAGGCATTATTGTAGGTTCCGGAAGTGCATCATTCGAAATCATCCGCGACCTGGTTGAGAAACTGCCTGTAATGATTGCACCCGCGCTGGTTGCATACAATGGCACAGCCCATCGCCATCCGAAACGTTATTGAATACCTTTACAGGGTGCTGAATAATTCTGAAACATTCAACAAAGATTACGATATAGGCGGTCCCGAAGTACTTGATTACAAGCAGATGCTGTTAAAGTTTGCAAAAGTCAGGGGTCTCAGGCGAAGGATCATGGTAGTGCCGGTTATGACACCGAAACTTTCCTCCTATTGGCTATACTTCATAACATCCACGTCTTATCCGCTCGCTGTAAATTTAGTCAACAGCATGAAAGTTAAAGTCGTTTGCCGTGAAAATAACCTGCAGGGATTGCTGGGAATCAGGTTAATTGATTATGAGCAATCTATAAGGATGGCTTTTGACAGGATTGAGCAAAATGAGGTGATTTCGAGCTGGAAAGATGCTTTGACAAGCCAAACGCTTTTTGATGGTATCTCCCGTCATGTCGAAGTACCGACAAACGGTTGCTTTATTGATAGCCGTTCTGAAAAAATTGACAATCCTGAAAATACATTGAATAATATCTGGTCGATTGGTGGAGCCAAAGGCTGGTATTATGGAGATTGGCTCTGGGGATTAAGAGGCTTTCTGGATAAGCTTGCAGGCGGTGTTGGATTGCGAAGAGGCAGAAAAAATCAGACCGAAATTTACACTGGTGATACCCTTGATTTCTGGAGGGTTTTATTGGCCAGCCGCGAAGAAAAAAGACTGTTGCTTTATGCTGAAATGAAATTGCCTGGTGAGGCATGGCTGGAATTTAGAATAGAAAACGGCAACCTGCTAAAGCAAACGGCTACCTTTAGACCGTTGGGTATATTAGGACGATTATATTGGTACTCCATGCTCCCTTTTCATGGTTTTATTTTTAAAGGAATGATTAAAAACATTGCACACAAATGAAACGATCAAGCTTAATTACAGCGATAATTTGCATTTTGCTCCCTCTGATTATTGGAAGCCTTTCGGGTCTTGCCAATATTGGCAGCCTCGATACCTGGTACAGCGCTTTAAACAAACCTGCTTTTAATCCACCCGGATATCTTTTCGGTCCTGTCTGGACAATTTTATATCTCCTGATGGGTGTGTCCTTGTATCTGATATGGAAATCACCTTCCGGAAAATTGCGGAATCGGGCCCTGGTCATTTTTGGAATCCAAATGCTGCTGAATTTTGCCTGGAGCTTTTTGTTTTTTTATTTCCAAAAGATCGAATTAGCGCTTTTTGATATCATGGTTTTGTGGTTGCTTATATGGTTCATGATATTCATTTTTTATAAAATTAATAAGGTAGCAGCATTGATTCAAATCCCTTATTTGCTATGGGTAAGTTTTGCAAGTATCTTAAATGCGGCTATCTGGATGTTGAATAAATAGATTTTTTGAAATGGGACAGGGATGATTTAGAGGTTAATGATAGAAAGATGGAATAAAAAGAAAAAAATACACAAACGATTTGAATAAAATCAGATCCGTCTAAATCCGTTTAATCAGTGTCATCCGTGTTCTATTAGAATAAAGATTAATGTCATGGCTGTATATACCCTGATCAAAGAACAAAAAATTCCAGCCTCTGTCGCTGAGGTTTGGGATTTCATTTCATCTCCAAAAAATCTGAAAAAAATCACTCCGGACTACATGGGCTTTGATATCCTTACTAATGATCTGCCGGAGAAAATATATCCCGGTATAATCATAGCCTATGATGTGAAACCGTTTCTTAATGTTAAAATGCGATGGGTTACCGAAATAACGAATGTAAAAGAGTTGGAATATTTTGTAGATGAGCAGCGGTCAGGTCCTTATAAGCTCTGGCATCACCAGCATCATATCAAACCCATTGAAGGCGGGGTGCTGATGACCGATATTGTTCATTATCAACCACCTTTTGGCTTCATTGGAAGCATCGTCAACCACCTTATCATCAAGCGTCAGCTTAAAGAAATATTTGAATTCAGGACAAAAAAGCTTGAGGAATTGTTTGGTAAAATATAACCTTGATTGTCACGAATTCGGCTTATTGTAATTTTATTTGGCCATCTCTTTCAAAACAGATTGATATTATATGTTTTTTAGTACATTTGAACTCAATTTTGCCTTTAAAGGGTAAATTGAGCTGAGCAGGGTTGGAAGGTTTCAGCATTATAGATTGCAGATCAAAGCTATATGAAAATGAAATGCAAAACAACCATATTAACCATTTTTTTGTTTCCATTTTTTGCTTTCGGACAATCCCAGACCATTCTTTCAAAGCAGAAAATTGACAGCCTGCAAAAACTATTGTCAGGTTCCGACATTCATTACCAGGTAGATATTTTGAATACCCTTGCTGCCCATTATGCACCCATTGATTTTGATTCGAGCATCATGTATTCGGCACAAGCAGTTAGGATTGGTTCTGTTTATGGTTATCCATTTGGAATTGGTATGGCAAGATATAATACTGGTAATGCATATTATTTTAATCTGGATTTTAAAAATGCTTTACTTTCCTATCTTTCGGCATTAAAAATTTTTGAAGAATACAAATTCGTGAAAGAAGCGGGAGATATTTACCTCCAGATCGGTCATATCAATTTCTTTATTAAACGAGTAGACAAGGCGATAGCAACCTATCGAAAAGCATTAGAGAATTATCAAGGAGCAGCTGATGAGTCTTCATGTGCGAGTGTATATGAGGCCATGAGTCTAACTATGAATAATCTTAATTATGACCCTATAGACAGCGCATTAATTTATGCAAATAAGCTTCTGAAGTACTCACGAAAGGTTCACAATCCTTATAGGGAAGCATTTGCTTTAGTTGTAATTGGACAGATCTATCTAACTGATAGTAAATCATTATCAGAAAAAAGTAAAGCACTTGCCTACAATGATTCTGCATTATTTCTTGCAACCTCAAATCATTATATTGATCTTTCAGCAGTGATCAACCTTAATCTTGGGTGCTATTATGACAGAAGTACTCCATTTTTTGAAATTACCTGCGATCTTGCCAAATCGAGATCCTATTTTGAAAAGGCTTATATCTATGCAAAGGAACTTTCAAATAACTATCTTTCATCAATGATACTAAATTCGTTGGCAATTATTGCTATTGAGGAAGAAAATTACAGGAATGCTGAATCTTGCCTGAACGAAAGTGAAATGAATTTGAATAATTATTTCAGGAATGATTTGAAAAAAAACAGTCTTGTATCAACTGAATACCCGTTTCAAAAAATTACGGATTTCTTCCTTGCTCAGCGTGAACGAAATTTTATCAATAATGCTCGGTATAAACTGTATAAGGCAAAAGGGGAAACTGGAAAAGCCATTGGATACCTGCAGGATTTCTACCATGCACGAGACACAATGAATGCTGCGCAGCAAAGCCAACTGCTTGAGTTGATAATGACAGAGGCGGATGCTGAAAAAACAGATCAGAAAATCAGGATGCTGTCGCAGGACAATGAATTGAGTCAATTGAAGCTTACAAGGACACGGTTTATTTTTGCCGGAGGTGCTGCCGGTGTAATTATCCTAAGTTTATTCCTTCTGCTTTTTTTCCAGCGAAAAAAATTAAAAGCGGAACAAAATTCACATTTGCTTGAACAGAAATTATTGCGGTCACAAATGAATCCGCACTTTATTTTTAATTCCCTGGCCAGCATCCAGAACTTTGTAATCAATCAAAAGGCAACCGAAGCGAGTATATATCTTTCCCGTTTCTCCACGTTGGTAAGGAATATATTGGATAGTTCGGTGGATGAAAATGTTCCACTTCAGAAAGAAATTGAAACGATTCAAAATTACCTTGAACTCCAAAAGGTGCGATATGCAGACCAATTCGAATTCAGTTTAACGGTGGATGAACAAATTGATGCAGAAAACATGATGATCCCGCCAATGCTTGCCCAACCATTTATTGAGAATTCCATTGAGCATGGGATAAAATTCAAAGAAACACCCGGACATATTGATATCCGGTTCCAATTGGAGGGTGACATGATACGGTTTGAGGTAGAAGATGATGGGGTTGGACGGGAAAGAGCCAAAGAAATCGAGTTGAAACAAAAAAGGATTCACCGATCCATGTCTACTTCCATAACGCAGGAACGATTGATCAAGCTGAACAAAAAATTGAGACATAAAATAAAAATGGAAATCTCGACTTGAAGGACGATTTTGGGCACAGCCAGAGGTACTAAGGTTTCTTTTGGGATACCGGTGGTGAAAAAGTAGGCAGTTGGCAGTCAGCAAAAAGTATTAGAAATTAATGAAAAACTATTTATGAAATTTATCCTGGATTTATCGGGTACAAACAGACAATATCAAATGTTGACCTTATATTTGGATTGCAACACTAATAAAATATTTCTGGTACGTTCGAAACTTTTTCAGAATTTTTGAAAAGTTTCTAATATAACCTGATGGTTTTATGATCATACCTGAAAAATATTTAAGGAAAGTTTGATTCATTATTTTATAGAAAAGAAAATGACTAAACACTTTAGTATTTCCAGAGTAGTTTGCCGTACCTTTATTTTCCTGCTTTCACTCATTATTTTTCTCCCAGGGTGTAGAAACAATAAATCAGAGCGGCCAATGAAATTCAAAGCGTATGACCATAACCCGATTTTAAGCCCGGGCGAACCCGGAACCTGGGACGAATTATTCTTGTGGACACCTCAGATTATTTATGATAAAAATGTCTTTTATCTTTTTTATCTGGGGGGTAACGTAAAGGGGCAGATGGCAGTCGGCTTGGCAAGTTCGATTGACGGATTTCATTTTACAAAGTTTATTGGTAATCCGGTCTTATCCCCCGGGGAAAATGGCTTTGACGCTGTAACAGTTGGGCCTGGAATTGTTTTAAAAACGAATCGACATGGCTGATGTATTATAACGCCCAGGATTTGGTAACCTTTGCCCCAGGGCATTATGCCGGCAGGGCAACGGCAACATCACTCACCGGTCCCTGGATCAAGAGTGAAAAACCGGTAATTTCATCAGGACATGCAGGGGAATGGGATGCCGGATTTATTATCCCGAGCTCTGTTCTGAACTTAGATGATGGTTCATACGTGATGTTCTATTCAGGCGGAGAAGATATCCCCTTATTTGATAACTTTTATGTAGGAATGGCAACTTCAACTGATGGAATTAAATGGAAGAAATATAATGATCCGGCTACAATAGATCATCCCTATGCTGAAAGCGATCCGGTTTTAATGCCGGGCAATCCGGGTGAATGGGATGGCTCTTTTGTCTGGATGGCAAATGTGACAAAATCAACCGAAGGATTCCGGATGTACTATTCTGCTGCAGCAGTTAGTTCACGAAAGGAAATCAAGGCAATAGGCTATGCTTCAAGCAAAGATGGCATTCACTGGGAAAAATATCAGGGAAATCCTGTTTATCAGTCAAAACAGGATCCATTTGCGCTGAGCGGTGGAATAACAGGATTTATGGAAGATCCTTCATTGCTCTATTTGGATACCATCTGCTTCATGTATTATGAATGCGGGCCTTTTCAGATTGAATCAAGTTATATTGGAATAGCAACAGCAGCTTTAAAGTAGGCAGTGGGCAATTAAAAAAAGTATGAAAAAACTAACTTTCAATCTGGTCCTGAGTTTATTTATCCTGAGTTTATCAGGATGCAAACAGGAAAAATACCCTACCCCTTTGAAATTCAAAGGCTATGAGAATAATCCGGTATTGGTCCCTGGAGAGCCCGGCAGTTGGGATGACTTGTATGTGATCAATGCTTTTGTGCTGGAGGATAGTTGATACAATCTACCTTTTTTATACGGCATACAGCCAAACCGGAACCAGGGCATTGGGTCTTGCTACTTCTACTGATGGTTACCATTTCACCAAATTTAAAGGAAATCCGATTCTGACTGGTGATAAAAAGGGTTATGATGCATTTGGGGTGGCACAGGCGCAGGTATTGAAAGAAGATTCGTTGTGGGTGCTATACTTTAATGGCAGGGAAATAGCCGGATTTTCATCAGGACCTTCATTCGGCAGGGCTACTGCCAAATCTCTCAAAGGTCCATGGACAAAAAGCGAAGAACCAGTGCTTACTTCGGGAAGAAAGGGGGAATGGGATTCCGATTTCATCTATCTTGGCCCTGTTCTTAAGCTGGACGATGGCAGCTATGTAATGTATTATTCTGGTGGGGAAGATATTGTTTCGCAGCGTAATTTTTATGTGGGAAGGGCAAATTCGAAAGATGGGATAAGCTGGAAAAAGTATAACGATCCGGCTACCAGTCAGCACCCTTTTGCTGACAGCGACCCGGTGATGATGAACGGAAATCCGGGCGACTGGGATGCAGACATTGTTTTAGCCTGTGTGGTCGTTGACCTGCCAATAGGTTACGGTATGTATTTCTCCTGTGATGCCTTTGGTTATGCGACCAGTATGGATGGAATCAGATGGAAAAAATACCCGAAAAATCCTGTTTATACCCTGAAGGATGATCATCACTGGTACAAGATGGGTGACAAATATGCTACGATGCAGGGAGCAAAATTTCTGTTTCATGATACCTTGTGCTATATGTATTATGATTACGGGCATTGTGAAAATAGTGCGATCAGTATGGCTATAGCTGAAGTTAAGTAAAGGCAGAAAGCAGTAGGCAGTAGGCAGTCAGCATTAAAAGAAATTATGAAAAAACTAATTTTCAATTTAGTAATGAGTTCGATTATCCTGAGTTTATCAGGATGCAAACAGGACAATGCTCCTGCTCCTTTAAAATTTAAAGCCTATGAACACAACCCGATTTTGGTTCCCGGAGAACGAGGATCATGGGATGAATTATTTGTAACAGCGCCTCAAATTATTTATTTCGAAAAAGTATTTTATTTGTTTTATATGGGATGCAATATTCCCGGCAAAATGGCTGTCGGCCTTGCAACTTCCAGCGATGGGTTTCATTTCACAAAGTTCCTGAATAATCCTGTTTTGGCTCATGGTAATAGCGGATTTGATGCTTATACAGCTGCTGTGGGTGTAGTAGTGCAAAATGATTCTGTTTGGGTAATGTATTACAATGGAAATGAATTGGCTACTTATGCACCAGGTCCTGCAATCGGCAGGGCAACATCAACACTTCTGACAGGTCCATGGATAAAAGATAAAATGCCTGTGCTCAATTCAGGCAGCTGGGGAGAATGGGATGCCGGATTTGTCATTCCCAGTAAGGTTATGAGAATGGATGACGGGAGCTACAGGATGTATTATTCAGGAGGAACAGAAATAACCCATTGGGAAGGATTTTATATAGGCATGGCCTCTTCCCCGGATGGAATCAGTTGGAAAAAATACAATGATCCTTCTACAAAAGAACATCCTTTTGCGGATAGCGACCCGGTTTTCATGAATGGAGAGGCCGGCGAATGGGATGAAAGTTATGTTTGGATGGCAAATGTTGCCGCGCTTCCCGGGGGTTACAGGATGTATTTTACAGGTATATCAGCTGTAAATAATAATGTTGAAACCGGAGCTATTGGATTTGCTACCAGCAAGGATGGCATCCGATGGAAAAGATATGCGGCAAATCCGGTTTACACAGTAAAGAACGATCCCATTTTAAGAGAATCCGAAGATAAAGCGATTATTGAAAATCCTTCATTTATGCATTTCGATACCCTCAGTTTCATGTATTATAGTTACGGCACTTTGGTCAGTGGTATTGGTTTAGCTACAGCAAAAATGCCTGAGTAATTAAAATAATACAGGCTGTCCATTAAAATCAAAATAGCTCAACCTTATAACTTCGAACCTCAAAACTTCAAACTTCGAACTTCCCTTCGCGTTCCCTAAACAAATCCCGGCGTTCGCAAAACAAATCCCGGCGTTATCAAATCCGATTCATTTCTGCCTTTGTGGTAAAGTATATTTGCCTCATCTAAAAATTAAAATCATAAAACATGAAAAAGTTTACTTTACTTACAGCAATTCTCCTCTGCACCGTTTGGATAGCTTACGGGCAGTGGACTTACACAAATCTGTCATCGGCCAAAAGCTCTATGGGTATAGCATCCCTTGGTACAAAAGCTTACTTTGCTGGCGGAGGAAGTGGTTCCTCCACCCTTAACCTGGTTGAAAGCTATGATGTCGAAACCGGTACATGGGACAACATCAACACTTTGAGCATATCAAGGCAATTGATTGCAGGCACAGCTTGCGGGTCAAAACTCTTTTTTGGTGGTGGGGTAAATTCAACTATGAGTACAGTATATTCTACTGTTGATATTTATGACGTTTCTACGGGGGATTGGAGTGTCAATCAGCTTTCAGTAGCTCGTTTCGGCATTTCCGCCGTGAGCTATGGCAATAAAGTGCTGTTTGCAGGCGGTTGCAACTACACCATCGTTTGCACGAACGTTGTGGATGTGTACGATATTTCGACCGGCACATGGAGTACGATGAATCTTCCGACCGCCCGGGCTGCCATGGCTTCAGCCGTTTCAGGCGACCTAGCCATATTTGCAGGTGGATTTTATACCGGCGGAGGTGTCAGCAACGAAGTTGACATTTACAATTTTACAACCAATACCTGGTCTACAGCCACTCTGTCGGAGGCAAGGACCTGGTCCTCTGCAGCTGCCGTAGGTGACAAGGTAATTATTGCAGGGGGTTTGAGTTATTTCCCTGATGTGCCCAGTGATGTAATTGATATATACGATGTCTCATCTGAAACCTGGAGTACGGCAACCCTGTTTGAACCGAGGGCCTCGTTATCAGCCGGTGCTGTCAATGGCAAAGCCTATTTTGCCGGCGGTTCCAATGTCGCCAATGGGGGTATTCCATATGATTTTTCAGATATTGTTGACGTTTATGACCAAGCTACCGATAGCTGGACGGTTGATGTGCTAGCTACAGCGCGAAGCAGCCAGGGTGTGGTTGCCACAGATTATTTCCTGGTGGCAGGTGGTACCGGTGCTTCCGGGCTTCTTTCCTCTGTTGAAATACTTTACGTTCCATACGTGCCG
The DNA here is from genome assembly GCA_963840975.1 of uncultured Bacteroidales bacterium. Lineage (GTDB taxonomy): Bacteria > Bacteroidota > Bacteroidia > Bacteroidales > JAADJA01 > JAADJA01. The sequence continues at coordinate 30,005 of CAWJBC010000019.1, forward strand.
CACATCATCCACGTTCCAGGCGACTACCCGACCATCCAGCAGGCCATTGATGCTGCTCAGAACGGTGACACCGTTCTGGTGGCTGATGGGCTCTATTACGAGAATATCAACTTCCTTGGTAAAAAACCATTGATGGTTGCCAGCGATTTCCTGATGAATGGCGATACTAACCACATTGTAAATACTATTATTAACGGCAGCCAGCCGGTAAATCCTGATATCGGGTCAGTGGTAACCTTTGAGTCAGTGGAGAAGATACTACTTCAGTGCTATGCGGGTTCACCATAACAGGCGGTACGGGAACAGTTGAGCCTAGTGTGAATATGAGAATGGGCGGAGGAATGCAGATCAAGTTTTCGGGCGGAAAGTTCCTGAATAATTATATTCATGACAACATTATAACATACGAAGGTGGTGTATATGGCGGTGGCATGCAGTTAGGCGGTCCTATCTCAGATATTCCCTTGATCGTGTTACGTGGTAACAGGATCTATAACAATCAGGCAGTGAGTAATGCTGATTACGCTACCGGTGGTGGTTTTGTCTGTTTCTACAACCTGATCATGACGGATAATAAAATCTCTTATAACAAAGCTAACGGCCCTCAGGGTGGCGATGGAGGAGGTGTAGCAATTGCAGGTGCATTTGGGCTTATTGAAATAAATGTCAGTGACAATGAAATGAAATATAATGAAGCGGTAACTGTTACTGGAACGAATAGTTATGCTACATTAGGCGGAGGAATGTGTATCCACCATAATATTACCGGTACTATCTCAAATAATGTGATTTCATTCAACAGTTTAAAGGCTCCGGGTACTTATTGGAGTTGGGGACCTGGCGTATTCATACAGGATATCACCTCAAATGGATTTGTTTTTGAAAATAACCGTGTTTGTGATAATTATACCATTACCACACAAACCAGCCGGGGAGGTGGGGTGTCTTTATTAAGATCGGGTGGAAAATATCAAAACAATGTTATACAAAATAATTCGGCTTCCCATGGTGGAGGATTTAGTATTATCACCTCTAATGAAGTTGGCGACACGGCAATATTGATTAATAACACGATAACAGATAATGATGCAACCTATGGGGGCGGTATATATTTGATGTCGTCAAAGTCAGTGGTACTAAATTCAATTATTTGGGATAATATTGCCACAACTGGACCCTCTATATATCAGACGGGAAGCACCCTTGAAGTTCGTTATTCAGATGTACAAGGTGATGCCGTATGGCCGGGCGAAGGCAACCTGAATTGCACCCCGACATTCCTTGCTGATGGCTACCACCTTGATGGGGCATGCCAACTAGTGAATTCCGGAATAGCAAGCATTGAAATTAATGGAACATGGTATGAGTGCCCGCCTTATGACATTGACGGCGAAATACGGCCATGGAATAATACCCTGCCTGAAATCGGGGTGGATGAAGTAACGGATGTCTCAATTGGTGAACCCATTTCAACTAACAACTTACCTGTAAATGTATATCCTAATCCAGCTGATCAAATGGTGGTGATTTCCATCAATAATGGTGAGGTCATCAAAGAAGTTATTCTTTATAACCAGATTGGACAAATTGTTTACAGGGGAATGCCGGTTAATAATACGCTTGATGTTTCAAAACTTCAGTCGGGGATTTATCTGGTTGAAGTACGCTGCGATCAGAAGAAGATCAGGGAAAAACTGATCATTGAATAAAAGATTTAGGAACTCCGAAAATTGTTTTAAAAAGTAGGTAAAAAAACTTTAAAAATTAACCATATGAAAAAGTTTACATTACTTTCAGCAATTCTCCTCTGCACCGTTTGGATATGCTTACGGGCAGTGGACGTACACGGATTTATCAGAACCCAAAGAATGTGTGGGCTCAGCCTCAATTGGCAACAAGGTGTGGTTTGGAGGTGGTACTAATGGTAACTTCATATCTTACAGAGGTTGAAGTGTATGACTGTTTCAACCGGCACCTGGGCATCCTGCCGGAGATTTATTTGAACCACGGTTTTTCATTGGCGGTTCTGTTAGCTGCGGTTCAAAAATATTTTTTGCCGGTGGTTACGATGATGCCGTATCTTACAATATTGTGGATATTTACGATACCCTCACCGAGGAATGGACGGTTGAATTTCTTTCGGTGGACAGGTTTTCATTGGCAGCAGTAAGCCACGGAAACATAGTTATGTTTGCAGGTGGAATCCAGATGCAAGGCAGCCCGTCTTTTAAAAATACAGTAGATATTTACAATATGCGAAACCGGGGAGTGGGACACCCCTGCAACTCTTTCACAGGCAAGAGGTGGCATTGCAGCGGCAGTCGCAGGCGACCTTGCCATCTTTGCCGGAGGGTGGATAAATACATCTGGAACGACTTCTGATAAGGTTGATATTTATAATTTCTCAACGAATACATGGAGCCAGTCGACCGCTTTCGCAGGCAAGAGCTTATGCAAGTGCAGTCGCTGTGGGAAGCAAAGTGATTATTGCCGGTGGGATCACTGCATTAAGCAATCCTACTGACCGTGTGGATATTTATGATGCTGAAACAGGATTATGGACGACAAGCAACCCTTTCTGTAGCGAGATCTGTTCATGATAATGGTGCTTCGCTGTTGCCGGAAAGGCTTATTTTGCGGGCGGTGGAACTTTTTTGGGCAACGGTTTTAATAATCCCTTCGGATGTAATTGATATTTATGATGCCGCCTCCGACACCTGGTCGGTGATAAACCTTCTGGAACCACGAGCAGAGCATTCGGTGGTGGGAGTTGGTGATTACCTGGTGGTTGCAGGCGGGAAAAACAATGCAGGTCAGCTTTCATCCGTTGAAATTTATCGTCACCCGACCCTCATCCATGTGCCCGGCGATTACGCAACTATACAGGAAGGTATAAATGCAGCTTCATACAAAGACACAGTGCTTGTTGCCGGAGGCACCTATTACGAAAATATAAATTTCATTGGCAAACCTATACTTGTTGCGAGTGAATTTATCCTGTTAGGCGATACCAACCACATCAATAACACAATCATTGACGGCAGCCAGCCTGAAGATCCTGATTTTGGTTCGGTAGTAACATTTGGTTCAGGCGAAGATACCACTTCTGTTCTTTGCGGATTTACCATAACAGGAGGAACCGGGACATTCGCGGCAGTTGCTGGTAACGCGAGATTAGGAGGAGGCATTATATTTGGATCTGGTGGAAAGTTGATAAACAATCACATTGAGTACAACAATCTTTCCAATGAAGGTTGGACTAGCGGAGGAGGCATTTTTGCGGGAGGCCCATTAGATCCGCTACCCTGGGTTGTTTTACGTGAGAACAGAATTACCCATAACACAGTAATCAGTTCAAATGATCAGGGAACCGGCGGTGGAATTGAATGTTGGTTTAACCTGGTCATGGTTGATAATCAGCTTTCTTATAATGAAGCAAATGGCGCCTTGCGTGGTGATGGTGGGGGTGGTCGCATTTCAGGCAACTTTGGGCCCATTAAGATAGATATCAGAAATAATTTGGTAGCCCATAATAAAGCAGTCTCACTCAGCGGTATGACGGATATTGCGATAAGCGGAGGATTGGATGTTTTTTACAATATATCTGGAAACGTGTCAAATAATTTTATTTCCTATAACGAAACGGAAGTTCCAAATGGCAAATGGAGCTATGGTGCGGGTGCGATGGTAGAAGAGATTACTGCAGATGAGTTCGTGTTTGAGAATAATCGGATTATCGATAATACTTCTATAAGTGGTTATTGTTTGGGTGGCGGAATATGCATTTTTGATGGCAATGGTAAATTCCAGAATAATGTTATTCAAAACAACAATGGCAGTCATGGAGGCGGAATAGGTATTGGTTACAACGCAGATCATCAGGCCGTTTTAATTAACAACACCATTACTGGAAATAGTGGAACTATCGGGGGTGGATTATACGTTTATTCAGCGGATGCAGTTGTTATAAACTCAATTATCTGGGGTAATACAGCCCCTACAGGAAACTCAATTTATGAGGAAGCCAGCACCCTCGAAGTAAGATATTCGGATGTGCAGGGCGATGTTGTCTGGCCGGGCGAAGGCAATATCACTGAAGAACCTCAATTTCAGATTGACGGGTATCACCTTGATGATCCGGGTATGCTGTTGAATGCAGGTATAACTGATCAATAACGATTGGTGGTATAACCTACGAATGTCCGCCGTATGATATTGACGGGGATATGCGTCCGTATTCGAATACGCAGCCTGAAATCGGAGTGGATGAAGTTCAACTGACTTCAATCGGTGAACCTGTTTCAGCCAACAGCTTATTCCTGAATGTATATCCTAATCCAGCGGATCAGTTTGTGACGATTTCGGTCAATAATGGGGTGATCATCAAAGAAGTTAACCTCTATAACCAGGTTGGGCAAAAAGTTTACCAGGGAATACCTCACGATAATTCGCTCGATGTTTCAACACTTCAGCCGGGGATTTACCTGATTGAGGTACGCTGCGACCAGCAGAAGTTCAGGGAAAAACTGATCATTGAATAATAGAAATTATGAAACCGACCGTCATTGCGAGCATAGCGAAGCAATCCCTTTATAATTTGACAGATTGCTTTCCCGCATATGCGGGATTCCTCCTCGCAATGACGGTAAAAAAATAGAGCAATGAAAACACTTAAAAAAGTATTTATAATCATTTTGGCCGTAGCAGCAATTAGCCTAAGTCCTCGAAGCCAGAATACCACGGCTAAAACAAACTCCGGACAAACTGCCCTTCGTGAATCTGATGACACAAAATCGCTGACTTCTGAATGTGTTCCGGGAGTAATCACTATAAAGCTCAACAAAGGAGTTGGTGAATATGGAAAGCAAACAGGAACCGTGCAATTCGGAGTTCAATCTTTGGATGAAAAGGTTGCTGCTTATCAGGTGTACCAATTGGAAAAACGATTCCGATTACAACCCGGCTAAACTAAGACCCGATTTACCGGATTTGTCACGCATTTATAAAGTTTCATTTCCTGAAAACTATTCAGTTACAGAGGTGGCAGAAGCCTTCTCTGCCGATCCGAATATTGAATATGCTGAACCCATTCCGTTTAGCATACAGCCGATGTCCCTGAATGATCCAATGTGCAGCCTGATGCAGCATTTGCCGCAGATTCTGGGCTCCCGAGGCCTGGGACATCCACAAGGGGGAAAACGGTACCGAAGAAATAGTGATAGCGATTATTGATACAGGTGTCGACTGGGATCATGAAGATTTGCAAAGCAACATCTGGCAAAACCTGGCTGAGGATTTCGATGGCGACGGTCATACCATGGAATACAACGGAACACAATGGGTGCTCGATCCCGGCGATTTAAACGGTGTGGATGATGATGGCAACGGTTTCACGGATGATTTGCTGGGCTGGAATTTCATTACCAACACCGGCGACCCGAACCCATCCCAAGCAATCAAATGGGTGCCCATGGAACACACTGTGCCGGTATTGCTGATGGAGTTACTGATAACGGAATCGGCATCGCCAGCATCAGCTGGAACCTGAAAGTCATGCCCATTTGTGTAGATGCGAATAACAATACTATACCTTATGGATATGATGGTATTATCTACGCTGCCGAAAACGGGGCTGATATCATTTCCAACAGTTGGGGAACAGGCTTACTTATTCCATTGCCGACCAGGAAGCTGTGACGTATGCAGCAGGACTGGGTAGTATTGTATTAGCTGCAGCAGGCAATGATAATAATTCGTTAATATTCTATCCTGCCGACTATCAGAAGGTCATCTCGGTAGCTTCCGTCAGTGTTGATGACACCAAGTCCCCTTATTCCAACTATAATATCGCCGTGGATATTTCAGCACCGGGAGGAGGCATGGATCCCGGTATACTGAGTACGATCCCTGATAACGAGTATGCATACTCTCAGGGAACTTCAATGGCAACGCCGCTGGTTGCAGGTTGTTTTGGCCTTCTGAAATCATATCATCCAACCTGGTCCAACGACCATTTAATCACTCAGTTGCTTGGCACGGCAGATAATATTGATTCCCTCAATCCGAATTACATCAACATGCTGGGAACAGGCAGGGTAAATGCCTACCGGATGCTTGTGGAGGAAGATGTCATGCCCTGTTTGAAACTGGAATTGCTTACAACTGCTTCTGCTGATGCAAACGGAAACGGCATCAACGAACAGGGCGAAAACGTGACACTGACTTTCAGTCTGCACAATTACGCACAAGGTTTGGGCGCTGAAAATGTAATCGCTTCCATTTCGACTGATGATCCTGAAATCTCCATCATCAACGGTTCATGCAGCGTATACATTCCTTCAGATTCAACTTTCAGTTTTGGGGATCAGCTGGAAATTCAGGTGGGAGCAGATGCAACCTCTCATGTTGCTGAATTGACGCTTCATTTTGAATCGGATGGTCCAATCCTGATGGGTCAGGACTTTTTATTCCCTGTCCTTGTCGCACCCTCAGGAATATTTGTTTTTGAAGGCGAAGAAAACGGGCAGGATTACAGTGGAAAGTTTATCACCGGATTTCTTGATCACCTGGGATACGAATACACCTATTCAAACAGCCTTCCGGCACTATTGGGATTTGAGACTGCATTTTTATCCTTTGGCAATTTTGGGCCTGGTATGGACAAGGCTACTCCTTTCACTGAAAACCAATCGCTCATGATCCAGCAATTCCTCGAAAGCGGAGGCAACCTCTACATCGAGATGGGTGCGATGTTCTACCAAATGTATTACAAGAATTTCTCCAACAAGGTAGTCATGAAACAATTGTTTGGGATAAATTCCTATATTTCTACAAACGTTTCAAATCCGATTGACCTTCTGCAGGGAATAAACAATACCCCATTCGATGGAATTATATTTACTGGTTCAGGCCAGAAATACAACTACAGGATAGATAAACTAACGCCTGTGTCACTGACAGATGCTATTTTTTATGAGTCGGATTATAGCAATGTAGCTATCAAGTACGACGGAACGACTACGTCTGGCCATAAAGCCATCTATTTTGGATATGCCCTCGGTGAATTATTCGATGCCTCCGCTTCCAATTCAAGAAATAATACATTGGTTAAAACGATGGAATTTTTTGGTTATAATCTGCAGGGATATATTCTTTCCAATTTTCTTACGGATAAAACAGCAGGCGGACCGCCACTTGAGGTTCACTTTACCGATATCTCGCTCAGCGGTGCGGCATACCCAATCAATATGTGGCAATGGGATTTTGATTATGACGGAATCATCGATTCATATGATCAGAACCCGGTATGGATTTATAATGAAGCGGGTGAATACACGATAAGCTTGATTACCTCCAACGGAACGGATACTGACACGCTCGTCTCTGATGGCTTGATCACAGTTAATTCCGGTTATCTCGTTTATGAGGGTGTTGAGAATGGCAATGATTACAGCGGTATTTTCATCAGGGATTACCTCCAGGAAAATGCCTATACCGTGACCTATCGTAATATATTTCCTCCGAGTCTTGAAGGATATTTTGCTGTATTTCTGTCATACGGCAATTTACAATCCTGCGGTACCCATCTCAATGACGAAATGGTCTCCATCCTCATCGATTATCTTGAAAACGGAGGCTATGTTTATCTTGAAGGCGGAGACGCGCTGGGAAATGACCAGGTGAACAATACACAGTTGTTGAATTTGTTTGGGCTTGTCGCAGCCACAAATGGAACAGGTACAAATCCGATCGATGAACTGACGGGAAAGCCGGCTGCAATAACTCACGATCTGGTCTTTACAGGCAACAGCCAGATATCCAATGATTCCATTGATAAATATGCACCGTCATCATCCAATGGCAAGACTGCATTTACTGAAAGCGGTTACGGCACGGTGGCCGTTCAGCAGAGTGTTCCTAATGACCGTCGTACATTTTGCTTCTCCTATTCCCTGGCTGATTTAACCGATGGTGAAAATCCCAATACACGGGAGGAGTTGTTGCACCGGATAATGAACTTTTTTGATATTTATACGGCTGTACCTGAAATGAAGAAATTCAGGAATGAAAGGTTATTGATCTATCCCAATCCAGCAAACGACAAAATCATCATTTCTTCGTCAGCAATAACAGGAAATACGAATCTTTCGATATTTAATGTCAGCGGGGAAAAAGTACTTGAAAAGCAGCTAACAGAAAACGAGACCCAAATAGATATCAGCACCCTGCCACGGGGAGTTTATTTTGTAAGGCTGCAAAATGAAAAGATGGTGGAGGTGGGGAAGATGGTGAAAGAGTAGTAATTATTACTTAGTACAAAGTAGTTAGACTGGGAAATAGAGAAAAAATAGAAATAAATGGAAATAGGGGTATAGAGGTATAAGGGGAATAGGGTGAAAACTCCATGCCCCATGCTCCAGGGATTAATTAAAAACATAAAAATTATGAAAAAGCTTATCATTTTATTGTTTGCGCTGGTTGGGATGATCGGTGCAATGGCACAATGGTTGCCGCAGAATTCTGGTACAACTAAACAACTCAAGTCCGTTTATTTCACAGATGTTAACACGGGTTATGCCGTTGGCCATAATGATACAGGTGATGGTGGAATTATCCTTAAAACTAATAATGGTGGAATAGACTGGGAAACGCTTATGGTAGAGGATACTTTGAAGTTCAATTCTGTTTTTTTTATCGATAACAATATCGGTTATGTGGTTGGTGGAAGTAATTCCCAAGCAGCTGGATTTCCATCAATCATTCTTAAAACTACAGATGGAGGAACGACTTGGTCAATGATATTTAGTTACGTTGGCACATCACTAGAATCTGTATTTTTCCCTGATGTAAATACAGGTTATGCTGTTGGTAATGCTGGGACTAGCAGTGGAGGTTTTGTCCCACTTATTGTAAAAACTATAAATGGAGGCGCAAACTGGACTGTAAATGATCCTGTTGCTGGAAATAGGTTGTCCTCCTTATTTTTTACCAGCATTGATACCGGTTATGCAGTTGGTATAGATTTTAACACAGATTGGTTAATACTTAAAACGACGAATGGGGGGACAGATTGGACACCAACTAATTCTGGGGTGCAATGGAATTCTGGTAGTTTATATTCGGTATTTTTTACTGACGCGAATACAGGTTATGCCGTCGGCGATTGTGTAACTGATGGTGCGTTAATCCTTAAAACCACAAATGGTGGAATAGATTGGGTAAAACAGCCATCGGTAACCAATACATATTTTTTAAAATCTGTTTTTTTTGTTAATGCGGATATAGGTTATGTGATTAGTTTTGACCATATCTATAAAACCACGAATGGCGGAACAGATTGGTTCGAGCAGTCTTCGGGAACAAACTATTGGCTTAATTCCATCTATTCCATTAATGCGGATACAGGCTATGTGGTAGGTTGGAATGGCACAATTCTCAAAACTACCAATGGAGGACTGACGGGTTTAAATGAAATTAGTTATTTTTCCGAATTTCTTAATATTTATCCCAATCCGTCAAACGACAATATCACTATTTCCTCCCCTTCATTAACAGGCATTACACAACTTTCAATATTCAATGTAAGTGGAAAAAAAATAATAGATAGACAACTAACAGTTAACGAAACCCAACTCGACATCAGCACCCTGCCACGGGGAGTTTATTTCGTGCGGCTGCAAAATGAAAAGATGGTGGAGGTGGGGAAAATAATAAAACAATGATCAGTACAGGGTTCTGTGTTTTGTGTTTTGTGTTAACTCAGAACTCAGAATCCGGAACCCAAAACTTCGAACTCGAACATCGAACTTTGAACTAACGGTTATGTTACGCACACTTATCATCGACGATGAAGCCCACATCAGGGATACACTCACAAAATTGCTTATGCTGTGCTGTCCGCAGGTCGATATTGTTGGGGAAGCAACAGGTGTGTCAGTTGGAATCAGTAAAATCCTGGAATTTCACCCTGATCTTGTTTTCCTGGATATCAACCTGAAAGACGGAACCGGCTATGATCTGCTTCATGCATTACAACCCGTTTCTTTTAAAGTAATTTTCATATCCTCCTTTGATAAAAAAGCAGTTCAGGCATTCAAGCTCAGCAGCGTGGCATTCCTGCAAAAACCTTTTAATCCGGTGGAGCTTATTGAGATAATAAAACAGGCGGAGAAAATGGATGTGAAAGATTTTTCCCTTTGCTTTGAGGCGCTTGAAGAGAATATGCAGACAGGAAGCAATGACAACCATTGAAACGTCATTGCGAGCGGAACGAAGTGGAACGAAGCAATCTGTATGGAGAAAACGAAGGCAGATTGCCTCGATATGCCTTCCCTCTATCCCCCTTATGATTTCTCGCAATGACGTTTTGGTGCCCGTCATTGCGAGCGGAATGCAATGGAGCAATATAACTTAGCACTTGCCTTCAGTTTGCACTTCTTAATTTAAATTATGATATTAATTTTTTTTACTAAATCAAAATAATTATAAATCGTTACTATTTTAATTTAATGCTTTGAATTTGTGCAACTGATTATGTGCCTATTGTTGCACAAAGTGGCTTTTTATTTAAATAAATTCAGATCATGTTGTTATATAAAATTTAGGGTAAAATATAATATAAGAGAAATTTTATAAAAATAATTATTCATAACGAAGCAATCTGTATAGAGTAAACGAAGGCAGATTGCTTCGAAATGCCTTCCCACTGCCCTCTTTGTGATTTCTCTCAATGACGTTAGCAATTATAAGATATATTATTTCCATCGGATTATCGGATTGAAAATTTTCGTATTTTCGAAACCTTTAATAAATCAATCCAATGTTGCGTGCCCTGATCATTGACGATGAAGACCACATGCGCGATACGCTCATCAAACTATTGGAATTGCATTGTCCGGATGTTTTGGTGGTGGGGCAGGCTTCGGGCGTTGTAAGCGGTAAAGCAGCCATTAACGAATTTCACCCTGACCTTGTATTATTGGATATTCAAATGAAAGATGGAACAGGTTTTGATTTGCTTTACAACCTGCCTTCCATAGATTTTAAGGTCGTCTTTGTTACAGCCCACGATCAGTTTGCCATCCCGGCTTTCCGGTGCAGTGCTGTGGATTATTTGCTCAAACCGGTTAACCCGGAGCATCTTGCCGAAGCGGTAAATCGTGCAGGACAAATGGTACAGGAGCATTTCAACATCCAGATGAAAGCTCTTGAAGATAACCTGAAGTCCATTAACAAGCAGCACAAAAAGATCATCATCAAAACTACAGAGCACATCCACCTGCTTGATTTGAAAAACATCATTTCCTGCGAATCGGATAACTCGTATACAACCATCCATACCTCGGAAGGAGATAATATCCTGGTTTCAAAAACACTGAAGGATTATGAGGATTTACTGTCTGATTGTGGTTTTTACCGGGTTCATAAATCTTTTCTGATAAACATTTTGCATATAAAACGTTTTGAGCGGCAGGATGGTGGCTACATTGTTTTGACCAACGACGTAAAAATACCCGTGGCTTCGCGAAAACGGGATGAATTGTTGCAGTTGTTCGAGAAATTGGCGGAATGATTGATACCAGGCAGTCGGCAATTTGCTGTCAGCAATCAGGTATGCGCTGAGAATTTAGAACACTGGACTTATAACTTGATTTTATTAGAAGAAAATCCTTAATACCAACTTATACCTTTCTCAAATTCTTGCCTCTGTCAATTATGGGTCTTCAAAATTATTGAATGATCAGCCGGCTATGCCATGAAGTTGATTCTCCTTTCAATTCAATAAAATAAAGACCCTGAACTTTAATATCCGGATTAAACTTGATAATCCCGGAAGGGCTTAACTCTCTGGATTTGAAAACACATTTTCCCTGAATGTCAAACATCTTTAATTCGACCCTGGTATTTGTCTCAGGAATTGAAATGGTAAATTCACCACGACCCGGATTGGGGTATATGTTGATTTCATTATTCAGAGCCGCACTTTGTGACGGAACAGATGTGAATGGATACATGCTTATATTGTCAATAAACATATTATTTCCAACCAACCTTACTGATTCAAACATCAACCTTGTGTCAGGATATCCTGCCCAGTTAGAAATATCAATTGTGTTGCAGGAAGCGCCAAAGCCTCCGTCGCACCAGTCAACAGGCGCTTCCGGGATAAAATTGTAACCAAAAGGTGCATGGGTGGCAAAGTTATAGCTTCCGTCTTCGGCAAGTTCCAGTATCCTTGTCCATGTGGTTCCGCAATCAGTCGAAATCTTCACAATCAAAGAATCGGAATAGAGGGTATTTGATGACTGTGCGTAAGCATGCTGAAAGGATAATCCAACCTGCGACTGACCGGAAAAATCGAACGGCGGGCTGATCAGCTGATCCCGTTTGAGAATATTATAATATTGAAAAAGATTGATCCCGGCGGCTTTATCCCCACCGTTTCCCGAAACATTAAAAAGCTCCCAGGTTATATTGTTATCCGGATTGACAATCGTCCATCCTTTGGAAAAAAGGTCGCCGTTTTCAAAGTCTTCAGCAGAAGGGTAGCAATGCTCCGCCTGCATTGAGGTATTGCTCTTTTGTTGTACTTGCCGAACCATTCGCATTTGAAACAGTTAGGGTTACAGAATAATTCCCGGGTGCATTCAATACAATTTCTATGTCCTGAGAAGTCGGACCTGTGCTATTGACAAACTCGTAGGAAGCAGGGGAAATTTCCCATAACCACGATTCCGGACAAACACCTGAATAATCATTGATGATAACTGATCCTCCGGTACATGTTACAGAATCAACAGCAAAGAATTCGACCTCAGGCAGTGCATTGCCGCTCACAGTAATATAACCTGTTTTGGTTTCAGTATCCGATCCCCAAATGTTGTTAGCTGGTTAATGTAACAGAATAGGTTCCAGAGTTGGCCCAGGTGACACCTTGTGGGTGCTGAACAGATGATGAAACGGGGGTTCCTCCTTCAAATGTCCATTGCCATGAGCTTATTTCACATACTGATTCGTCGGTAAAATTTACCGCACAACCTGGTGTGATCAAAGTTTCTGAAGCAGAAAAATCAGTAGCAGGTTCTTTTTCGAAAAAAACATCAAACGAAATGGTTTCACCCGTAAAACCGATGTTGGCAATATTCAATCCTCCGGGTTGACCGTTCTGAAGAAAAGGTGAAGGATTGGTGTTGTCATTGATCTCGGTTCGTCCATAATCAGCTGCGTAATGGGCCTGGTTAAGGTTACCGTTGACATTGATGGTTCCATTGGGCCGGTAAACATAAACCTCATCCGGTGGTCCCTGAGCATTGCCGTTGCCGTTTTCTGCATTGTCAATCCGATAAACCAGAAGCCCGCTTCCGGGAAGATTGCCCTCAAAAGTTCCTTCCTTTACCCTGTATTCAAGAACATAATACTGGCTTGGACTATTGGGTGATGCAATCTTAAAACAATTATTTTGAGATTCAGACAATGGTTCAAGTGTGTAGGTTCCGCATTCGGTGATCTCAGGAATTTGATCAATCCATCCACCGTAGCGGTATTTCATGTAGGCGCCCATTGACTGTGGCGGATTATCTGAGGCATCCATCAAATCCCATGGTCCAACAGAAGTATAAGGCGCTGAAGTGTAATGATAAAGATCAGGTGCGCTCAATGAATGAAACATTTCATGGCAAAGCACACCCGCTCCGGAGCCATTCAGGTGATCTTCCACCTGCAGGTTATAATCCCAAACCCGCTTGCTATTTATATAAACTACTTCATTGTAAAGTGCCCAGCGATGCGGCCATAGCAAGGTTGCCCAGGCAGTTGTGGCTCCTTTTACTATGAAAACCATGTTATCCACATAGCCATCAAAGTTTTTATCAATATTCAGAAAGTCCGGTACTTCGTCCTCAATATACTGGCAAGCGCGCTTCAGCAGCGCATGTTCACGCGGACCACTTTGGCTTTCCTGGTAGCCGTTTGGGTTGGTCACAGGATCATAAGGCATAAAATAATTCCGCGGATAAATATCCTGGTAAGATATCACCGTTGCAGAAGGAGAGGCAGGATAAAACCAGGATGGAATAGCAATCATATCATACGATACCGTTTTGAAATAATTCTGCATCGAATTATAGCCTGTATTCGTATTGTTGAAGATATTGTAGTATTGCAGAGTATCCTCGGGAAATTCAGACTGGTCGCTAAAACGTATATAAACAACAAGGTTGTTCAGAACGCCTTCGTTCTTGGCGTTTTCAGGAGAAGAATAGCCCGGGATCTGTGGTTTGGCCGGCATATTGTTTTTCAGGAAATCGGCACGGATCTTCTCCATCTCAGCACCCGATATGTTGGTCCAGGGAGTCAATCCGACCTCAGTTGGATCGATTGAATCCGGTTTATAGGCAGAAGGAACCAATTGATTACCATCTAATACTGCATAATAATAATATCCATCCTGGTGATTCTGGATGATGGTAAAACCCTCTTCATTATGAAGCCAGTTATAGTATTCATCACCGGTAGCAAAACAATGGATGACAGTACCATCAGGCTGGGTAATTGTCTGTGGTTCAAAATTGATCCAGGCCGGAAAGGCAGTCATATAAGCCAGACTGAAGCATAAAAAGATAGCGGAACGAAGTAGGTTTTTCAATTTCATGAGATTTTTTTAATTTAACGTTGCAAATATATAAACTATCTTATTGTCCGATGAAAATGAAATAATAGGCTTGAGATTCTTCACTTCACTTCGTTCTGTTCAGAATGACAAAGTGTTGTATTTTAGGAAGTGGGCTTGCAGGCGGCTCAGCCGCCTGCAAGCCCACTTCCCCCGAATCATCTGCAACGTCATTGTCATTCTGAGCGTTTGCGAAGAATCTCTCAATTTAATCGGACAACAGTGATAAACTATAAAAGGAGGGAGACCACTATTAATCAAATTCTGAGGGATCAGGAAAGCAATGCCTTAAAGTCTACTATATTAAATAAATGCAGCACGGATACAGCAATAATTACGATCATCACCCACCTCACAAAATTGGCTCCCCACGCAACAGCAAAGTGGGATGCAAGATAAGCGCCGATGATGTTTCCGATGGAATGAACCAATCCATAATCCCAGCGAACCTGGTCGTTCAGAATAAAGACAAGTAGCGCCATGGGTGTGTAAAGCAGAACGATCCAAACTTTGATTGCATTGGCTTTCACCAGGTCGAATCCGGCGCCAAGCACAACACCTGCAAGTATAAAGTAACCCACGCCCACCTGAACAAATCCGCCATAAATCCCAATCAGAAAGAATAGCAGGATTTGCCACCACGTCACTTTCTTTTCCATCAGGTCTTGCTGTCCTTTCAGCCATTTTGATGGTTTTACTACAATGAAATAAACCATAACGATCATCACAATGGCAAGGGCTTTTTCAAATATTTCCTCATTGATATCGGATGCAATCTGAGCGCCCAATATGGCACCGACAATGGTGGGTATTGCCAGTGCAGTACCTTTCCTGAAGTCAAGCACTTTTTTCCTTTTAAATTCAGATACGGAAGTGATGTTCTGCAGGATGACAGCAATCCTGTTGGTTCCGTTGGCAATATTGGCCGGTAATCCCATAAACATAAAAAGGGAGATGGAGATAATGGTTCCGCCACCTGCCAGTGTATTAATAAAGCCGACAAAAACTCCTGAGATGATCAGGAGGGTGATTTCGAGCCAGGTCATAGACTAAAGTCTGAAAGCAACAAATGTAAAAATCTTCTTTGATAAGAATGAGGGATTTTACAAACAAAAACCATCGTATCCTCATGTTAAGAAATCGTTCCATCCACAAAATACATATCAATCATTCCTTTGTTTTTAGCTTCTACCTTCCCCCGGTGTTGGCAAATAAATTTGTCTTTTACGTGTTCAAAAGTCGCATGTGAAATGTTTACTTTCCCCACTTCACAGCTCGTTTCCATGTGGGATGCAATGTTCACTGTGTCGCCCCAGATATCGTACTGGAATTTTTTTATCCCGACTATGCCGGCAACCACTGGTCCGGTATGAATGCCGATACGCAGTTCGAAAAATGTTTTCTTTTCTTTTTGCCGGTTTATCTTCATTTCTTCCATGAATTGCTGAATCTCAAGTGCCGCTAACACCACATCATGCGGATTGGTTTGGTTGGGAACCGGCAAACCTCCGGCGCACATGTATGCATCTCCGATGGTTTTGATTTTTTCGATATGGTATTTTGAGGTGATTTCGTCGAATTTTTTAAAACAAAAATCAATTTCATTCACCAATTCCTGCGCACCCAGCTTTTCAGCCATCTGTGTAAATCCTTTAAAATCTGTAAAAAGAACAGTAACTTCATCAAATTGACGGGCATCAGCGTATCCCTTTTCTTTGAGCTCTTCTGCTACTTCGGCAGGAAGGATGTTTAACAGTAAAGTTTCCGAGCGTTCCTTTTCCTTTTCAATAATGGATTTTGATTTTTTGATGTAGCGCAAACGGCTCCAAATTCCGCCAGCCAAAATCAGAAACCCAAGTCCGGCAAAGAGAAATATATTTTTTCTGTTTTTTTGCCTGTTGATCTCAATCTCAGATTTCAAGCCTTCTGCAAGCATTTTTTTATCAAATGAATATTGCATTTCCTTGCGGGTCACCTCTTCAATT
Organism: uncultured Bacteroidales bacterium; assembly: GCA_963840975.1. Lineage (GTDB taxonomy): Bacteria > Bacteroidota > Bacteroidia > Bacteroidales > JAADJA01 > JAADJA01. The sequence goes on from CAWJBC010000019.1 coordinate 46,658, forward strand.
CTTTCCTCATTCAGCATGGTGTCCTTTAAATCGGTGTACTGTTTAAAATAGAAATAAGCGCTGTCGAACCGTTTTAATTTATCATACATTTCGGTTAATCCCTGCAGTGCATCCTTTTCTGCATCCACTGCGCCGATTTTATTGGCTAAGGATCTTCCCTGATGAAGGTAACGAGTTGCCGAATTAATATTTCCGGTGTGTCTGTAAACATCTCCCAATCCAATCATATTATAGATCATGCCGAACTTATTTCCCACCGAATCATTGATAGCGAGAGCAATGGAATAAAAGTGAATCGCCTGCGGATAATCTTTCATATCCTCATAAACTCTACCGATGTTACCATAGGTTCGTGCAATGCCTGCTTTATCACCAAGATCCTGCGAAATTTGTATTACGCGATTAAAATATTCAAGTGCCTTTTCGAAATCTTCTTCATAGGAGTAAGAAATACCAATATTACCCAGACCGGACATCATTCTTTTGTTATCGCCCAGTTTCTCACCAATTTCATAGGAACGCTGGTAATATTCTCTTGCTTTCACGGGTTTTTCCATAATCATGTAAACCACCCCAATGTTATTCAGGTTATTAGAGATTTCAACATCATTTTCAAGGCGTTCGTTTATTTTAAGAGATTGATGGAAGTATTCCAGAGCCTGAGGATAGTTTCCCATACTGTTTTGATAATTTCCGAAATTATTCAGGCACATTGCCATTCTTTTTTCATCACCAAGCTGATTAAAAATATCGTAGGCCCTCTGGTTATAATCAATCGCGGTTAAAAAATCCCCCAGATCGTCACTTGCACTTGCCATCTGGTAAAGACTAATACCCATACCCAATTGGCTTTCCATGCTTTCTTCCAGAGAATATGATTGGTCATAATGATCGAGCGCTTCATTGTAACCCGAAAAGGAATGCCAGATCTTTCCAATTTTAAATTGCGTTTTGGCTTCCATGTTTTTGTCTTTATTCTTTCGCGAAAGTTCGATAGCAAGACTAAACACCGAGTCAGCAGCAACATTTTGTTCAAGCGTGAGGTAATTTTTCCCTTTGAGAAGCCAGGCTTCAATCAGGTACTTTTGTGATTGCCTGTTGTTCTCTTTTTGCCAGGTCAATCCCATTTCCTCAAGCTGGTGGGCGTAATCCAGGCTTTCTTCAGGATTGCTCCTGTAAAGTGAATTGGCGACCTGGATCAGCAGATTGGCACGAACCGTATCATTTTCCGGATGCTTTTGCAAAAGAATAAGCAAGCTGTCAGATATATTAATTCCGGCAGTAACAGGTTGAAGGCTAACGGATATTGCCATAAAGATCAAAACCCGGATAAATTGTTTTTTTATGTTCATGTTGTGCTTGATTTGTAAGTTAATACATTCACGAAATCAGATCAGAAGGACTATTGAAATCCAATAGACCCACCTATAACAAAATGTACATGAATGATGTTCAATAACCAAGCTAATCATCCCTTGAGCAGGAAAACTTACTGCCGGAGATTTGTAATTAAATTCACTGATTTTCATTACGTTCGGATTGCAAATCCGAAAGAACAGTTAAAGTTCGAACGCCTCAGTCCAAAATATTATCTTTGCAGCCAATTATGAAACTTGTGCTCATATCAATTGTAACTATTCTGCTGAACCTGCCTTTCGGTTACTGGAGGGATAATGTCAGGAAATACTCCTTACAATGGATTTTAGCCATTCATGTTGCCGTAGTTTTGGTAATAATTGAAAGGATTTTCAGCGGTATCGGGTTTGCCTTTATTACCTACCCGGTCATGATTGGTTCCTTTTTTCTTGGCCAGTATCTTGGTGGAAGAATTCACCGTTATTTCAAAAAAAATAACATTTGTTCAGCTACTTCATGCCTTGTGATGGACCTCTTCAGGTGCTGCTTTGGCTTGCAGAAATAATAACTTAAAACGGCATTATTCCGGTAATTGACTGCTGGCACCAAGGTTAGGTAGCCAAAATTTATTTTTGTCAATATTGTTGGATTGTGTGTCCAGGTTAAGGTCGGTATTTAAATAGCCAGAAGTGCCTGCTTCTGTTTCCCAGTTGACAGTTTTATCCAAATTATCAATCCATCCTGAAGCGTCACTGTCGCCACCGATCATACCCCAATTCCCTGTTGTCAATTCTTTTTGAGCGAGGTTTCCTCCAAAGGCTTTATCAACACCATTTGAAAAATCATAACTGTAAATGCCGCCTGATATGGTCAATGGATAGTTGGAAATAACCGGCAGATGATTGCGGTGATAAACCACCACAAACAACTGCTGGTCAATCGTTACGTTGAATTGAAGATAACTGATTCCATCCATTGCTTTAACAGAGCCGTCGTTCATCAGGAATCCTGCTTGCCTTGCCACTCTTGATGGTTGTCCTGCGGAGGCAACATCCGGGGCATCCCTCAATTCAATTAGAACCCAGTCAATCACATTTGCAGGAACTGTAACTATGCTTTCATCACCCGGATATGCCCAGGGTTCCAAATTATATGGCTGACTTAATGGAAAGTAGGGTGAACCTGATAACCCGGCAGTTAAATTTGTTCCATTAAAAGCTCCTTCCAAAAACAGGTTTAACTCCACTTCGATCGTCTTAGCTGTTAAGCGGAGCAGCCAGGTTTCGCGGTAGGGCAATAAATTACCGGGGGATTGCCAGTTCGAAAAGCCTCCATCACCGTTAATGGTAATGTTGCCCATTGTCTGTCCGCTAATTAATTCAGTGACATCATAATTACCTGCCGGTAGGGAAGAAACCATTAAAGAAACCGGATCGTTGGTGGATTGCGTGCCAAGATTTGAAAGCACGATTACAGCTTCATTTTCAAAAATCCGAATAAAGCTCAGTACATTGTCGTTGTTGTTTTCCAATTGCAATAAATATCCCCTTCGTAAAGCGGATTGTGCATTCCGGATGTGAATGAGTTTCTTATAGTGCTGTAAGAGGGATCCCGGGTTGGCTTCCATCGTTGCCACATTGTTGGTCTGGTAGTTTTCTCCTACACTGTACCACGGCGTAACATTGCTGAATCCGCTGTTTGTCCCTGCAGTCCATTGCATAGGCCGCCGCTTGTTTTCATCTGCACCTGTGCCGGTCATGCCCACTTCTTCGCCATAATAAACAAAAGGAACACCCGGCAAAGTCAGGTAAATGGAAGCGGCTAACTTCATCTTTTCTGTATTGGATCCGAATTGGCTGAATATACGGTCCATATCGTGATTGGTTAAAAATGTGGCATGCTGCAAACGGGGATAAGATTTCCAGATGGTGTTGAGCTGGTTCTTTATGTAATCGGGGTTATTGTCATTAACCGCCCCAATAATGGATCCAGCCAGATCGAATTCAAAACAAGCATCCAAACGGTCGTTCTGCACATAAGGAATGATAGACGAGGTATTTGACCAGACCTCTCCTACAGTGAATGCATCAGGATTATTGGCTTTATATACATCATTAAATTCCTCCAAAACGGTAAAGTTTCCCTGGGTATCTTCGAGAATCGGACCTTCTTCAACAAGGTATTTGATGGCATCCAGCCGAAAACCATCAACTCCTTTATTCAGCCAGAAATTGGTGATATTAAACATCTCTTCTTTCAAAGCAGGGTGGTTGTAATTCAAGTCGGGCATGCCACCCCAGAACAAGCCGTAATAGTAGGCCCCATTTTTATAATGCCAGACTGTTTGTCCCCAGGGGCCTGTGAATCCAGGATTGTTTTGTGACCAAACATACCAGTCGCGATAACCGTTCTGATTGTTGGCTGATTGAATAAACCAGGGATGCTGGTCGGAGGTGTGATTCATCACAAAATCAATGATCACTTTAATTCCCCTTGCGTGTGCTTCAGCCAGTAATTCTTCGAAGTCTGCCATAGTCCCATAGTCAGGCTCAGTTGCATAATAATCCGTAGCATCATAGCCGTGATAGCTGGGCGATTTCATCATGGGCATCAGCCAGATTCCCGTGATCCCAAGGTCAGTGTCAGTATCCGGGTTACCATCGTTAAGATAATCCAGCTTTTGGATGATACCCTGAAAGTCTCCCACTCCGTCATTGTTGCTGTCGTAAAAACTGCGGACAAATATTTCATAAAAAACAGCATCATTCCACCAATAGGTTTGGTAATTGGTTGAAATAGCAGGAATGCTGATTGCACAACTGTTGAAAACGCAGTTGGGCAGGTCATTGGTACCTGAAACTACTGTTACCGCGCGCACTCTGTTGCCATTGCCGTCATCTACGGTACAATCTATTGGCGGAGTTTCTGCATTTGATGCGGTATTGCCATTGACAACGAGGTATTGATAATCACCCGGGACAAGCGATAAACTAACCTCATAAGTACCATCGGCATTAATATCATTCATTTCAATCGAAGATGGGTTCCAGTTGTTCGCAAATCCTGCCGCTACCTGAAAGTTTCCCATCACGTGCACGCCTTCCGCCGAAATAACCTGACCCGCCATATCAACAGAAAATACAACAGCAGGATTGCAGGAATTAAAAAGAACGGGCAAGATATTCATGTTACTCATTACAGTAACCTGCCGGTTATGCGTTGTACCGACTGTGCATTCAGCAGGGGGTATTTCATCCTCACCCCATTGGTTGCCGTTGATGAATTTATATTCGTATGTCCCCGCGGGTATATTCACTGTCGTGCTATACACCTGGTCATTGTCAGGATCATTCAGGCTGCAGGTTCCGGGATTCCAATCGGTTCCGCATCCGGCTGCTGACTGGAAGTTTCCTGCAACATGAACACCGTTAGGAGATATAGTTTCGCTGCTCATGTCAACGTTAAAAGTCAGGGAAAGGTTTTGTGCGGATATTATTCCGGATAAGCTGAATATCCAGATTATGAGGACGATTCGTAGTACGAAATTTTGCATTGACCCAAGATGAAAGTAAAACTAAAGATGACAAAAGTAATGAAAATTGAGGGGAGGGAAACCATAATAATTGCAAGTAATTGAATTCCCAATTTTATCCTTCTAATGGAATGAACCAATCAATAAAGAGGTTATCCGGATTTTTGTAGTCGGGCAGTTTATCAAATTTAAAATACGATGCACCTGATCCATGCTTTATTCCATTGTCTTCCAGGTGTCTGCCAATGGTTAGAGATACTTTTTGTAATTGGACCGTTTTGCAACTTAATTTATACCTGATATACCTGCCACCGGGAATCTTACTCCTAAAATATTTACTGACACTAAGCTCAAGTCCTGGCTTCGGTATAATAACGGCATCGTAACGACTGGCAATACCGGGTGTAATATTCTGACAAACATGAAGCACTCCATAGTATTCGAAATCCTTTTCATTAAAACCATTTATTTTGATATATGTGGTTACATCTTTCCAAACAGAATAAATTTCCTTGCTGAAATAGTCACCAACAATGGGAAAGACGATAGCATTTTGGTCTGGTAAAACAACCTTTTCATAATTTAACGAAAGGTACTCATTGACACTTATTGAGCTTAACGTTTTCTTAAATTGATTGTTCGCGCGATATGACCTTGGTGAGGTGTGCAGAACCTTTTTGAAAGCTTTACTAAAAGAACTGTCGGTTGAATATCCAACCAAATATTTAATCTCGGAAATAGGGAGTCTGGTTATAGCAAGCAAATATGCTGCTGTTTCAATTCGTTGCCTCTGAAGGAAGGACCCTATGGTTTCACCCGATTCTTCCTTGAACTTACGATGTAAAAAAAAGGGCGAATAGCCCGATACTTTGCTCAGGGAGACAAGGGATATATTTCCGTCAAGGTTGCTGGTGATATGATTTAATAATTCTTTAAACATCTTTTTAAAAGTTAAAGTGTACAAAGATAAAACCCTCCCTGATAAAATACTTTGCCAATCTTGCCCTTCAATTGGTACAATATTTTTTAATTCGGAGAGCAAGATTGGACAACTTTAATAAACAAACGGGAAATAATTTTGGCAAAAATATTTTTGAAAATTAACAAATAAATTTTAAAGAAATGAAAATCAGACAAACTGATATTTATAAGAGGATACTTAAAGCCTTAAGAAAGATGCTATTCTGCTTCTCTGAGCAATTAAGAATAACAAATCCCGTAAATGCTATTGAAATAACGGCAATTATAAAAATCCCAGATAAAGAGAGTACCCACGGTGCTTCATTGTGGGTTGATAACCAGATACAATGTCGCTTTTCCTATTGCAGGATGAAAGCTAAAAAAAAATTTTCGAAGAGCAATAAACATTTTTTTTTGATCAATTGTTAACTAAGAAGTCAAAAATTTACTTTGTTCAAAAAATAATCAATCAACTAACAATACTAAATTTTTAACTATGAAAAAGATAATCAGTTTAAGCCTGGTGCTTTTTTCGGTGCTGGCATTATTCGCCCAGGACACAATGGTTTACAAACTCAGATTGTCCTATTCTCTCCTCGACTTTTATCAAAATTTAGAACCGGAAGGTAATTATCCTTCTATGCTACAATCCGTTGAGCTATCGAACGATTTGTACGATTTGAGCTTTTGGGGAATTGATGCACTGGGAGATTTAATTCTTAAAAATCGCAAGAATACAACTGGTGGCAAAATTGCAAATCTTGGTTTAAAATACCTCACAGGTTTCGTCTTCTCATATTATGGAAGTGAATTACCAATTCCTTTAGGAGTTTATACCCATGAAGAATTCCATCGTTCGGTGCTTGGGGTCAGTGGCTATTCTTCAGTGAATGGTAACTGGATCTTCAATCGCTGGGATGGGACAGTTTATGGATTGACTGACAATGAACTTTCTGACCTTAAAAAGGAGAATATCAACGGCTTGTTATATTCATACGTAGGTGGTGTGCAGTCAGAAAATTTTCTTACTCAGTTAAATGTGATCCGGGATTTCTATCACAAGAGAACTTTTTATAAAAATCCTTTTTATTTATACAATGCTTACTACGTCTGGAATTACTTCAAATTTTCGGTTGGCCCGGAGAGCGATTCTGTTAAAGTGCTGGCGCCTCCCAACGAAGATGCAAATCCCTATTACCGGGATTTCGCCGGTGCCGACCTTACAGCCTGGATTTATGACATGTTCAGCCCCGAATTCCCTTATTCCAAACGTGATCTTTTTCCTGATGGTGAGGGCATCAACCGGAGAATAGGTTTTGGTGATTTAAATTCTGAAGGTCAGGATTTTCTAAAAAAGCAAAAAAATCTGTCACTATTAAATTTTGTGAATCCTGCCATTTTTATGATTAACAGGATTAAAGTCAGCAAAGATTTTAGCTTATTGTTTTTTATGCAATACAGTCCAACGCATTTTGGTAATGATATTGCCCTATTCATACCGTTCAAAACTAAATCCTGCAATCATCTTTTGGCTTTCCACAATTACAATAATTATAAAAACGGTTTTTTTGGCCTGCAATATGGCATTGCTGATATAAAGCCATTTTCCAATAAAAAAGCTTCGTTCAATGCTTCAATCAGTTGTTGGACCCAGCCTGCAAAGCAGGGTTTTTATGATACATCGGGAAAGTTAGGAGGAAATCTGGAGTTGCAGGCAAATTATGAATTGGGTAAAAGTTTTACGGCAAATCTGGCTGCCGGTTATAAAACTGAAGGATGGGTGCTCGGCAATCCTTACCTGGATGAAAAAACAAATTTCCGGATTGGTATTAACTATAATATTACTAAATAAAGAGAAGGTGTTGATTTTAAGTCTATTAAATTAATTAAATTAGTGTTAACTTAAATTTTATTCTTATGAAAAATATTTTGATAATTTCAGTATCCATTTTTGTACTTGTCAGTTGCAGTATGAAAAAAAAGGAAGACATACAAACTATAAAACTTTCTCACAATGAACTTATTGAACGGGGCGGTTATTTGGTAAACACCATTGGATGCGCCGATTGCCACAGTGCGAAAATATTTGGACCCATGGGCCCTATGGTTGATACAAATACACATTTGGGCGGTCATATGGAAGGTGATATCTCAGATAAGGTGAACATTGATGCCTTATCAAACTGGGCGCTTTTCAATTTTAGTTTGACCGCGACGGTTGGTCCATGGGGGATTTCGTATGCCGCCAATATTTCATCCGATGCAACTGGAATTGGAAATTGGACCGAAGAGCAATTTTTTAGGGCAATGAAAGAAGGGAAATACAAGGGGTTAGCGAATTCAAGAGATTTATTGCCCCCGATGCCCTGGCAAAATTTTGCCCACATGAAAGATGAAGATCTAAAGGCAATTTTTGCATATTTGAAAAGTACAAAACCAGTGAACAATATAGTGCCACAACCAGTAAGCATGCAAACTCTAAAAGAAAAATGACATGTCCGAATAATTGAAATATTATTTTAAGTGCCATTTTTTAGGCTTTATTCCACGGTTTCTAATATTGATTTTTTTGTTATGGATTTTGACATACCTCAAGAAAGCGGACCACGATTCTGCGGAAGGGCAGCGTTAGGAATATCTTGACCTGAACGGAATGGTCTATAAGGCAGGCACCTGTCAGCCTTTTTATTATGTACTCCTCTCGACAATGCTAAAAAAACAATGAACTTTTTATTGTGTATTCAATTTGTTTTGCGATTGGGATAATTATTTTATGAGTTAATTTTACTTTGGTTAATGACGATGGATAAAATTATTTAATGCAATTGAGTGAAGCGATAATTAGACATTTTTCTTTCTAAGGGGTATTAAAGACAGCTTAAAAATGTTAAACTCTTGAGTTGTTATGCCACGGTGGCGCAATCACACACAAATGGGACTAAAAGTTTCACCAAGAAATTATTCATTTTCCGCACTTTGTGCTTTCTTAGTCTTTTTTATTTTGTGGCAAAATGTAAAAGTTAAGTTTTTCAATGAATTTAAAATAATGGTATCTTTGAATTCAAAATATTTTAATAATGGATTTCAGCAAATATATTGATGTAAGTTCGCTACCGGAGAAAGCCAGGCAGGAACTAGAAAGTTTTTATGAATATCTCGTGTTCAAATATGAGTCAATCAAGAAAAAAAACCCCGGGAAAGGTTTGAGAAATAACAAGTTTAAAGCAATTCAGTTAGATACCACTGGATTTATATTTAACCGTGAAGAAGCCAATGAAAGATAAAGCCTTCTTTGATACTAATATCATCATTTATGGTTATTCTTCAACTGAATAAATCAAGAAAACAATAGTATTAGATCTATCCAATTCGGTTAATTCCATTATAAGTACCCAGGTTATTCAGGAGTTCTGCATCGTCTTACATAAGAAATTCTTACTTGATTGGAATAAAATTTTGAAAGCAGTAACTGAACTATCTGAAAATAGTTTTGTTGTCGTAAATAACATGAACACTATTACACATGCATGTGACATTGCACAACAATATCATTATTCATTTTATGATTCCCTGATAATTTTATCTGCCTTGGAGGTAAATTGTAAAATATTATATTCCGAAGACTTCCATCATGGACAGTTGATTGAAGACAAAATTCGTATAATCAATCCCTTCAAATAGAGACTCCACTCCGAAAAGTCAAAAAATGAAAAATGCCACTAACCAGCCTCAAAACTTTGGTGTGATTTGGTTTTTTGGTGGCGATAAAATTACTTATCGGAGTTGACGTAATTTCGTAGTTTTCAATTAACACTAAATGACCCTAAAAATTCTGATAAATATAAACATGCACTTCCTTAGCTGTACCGCTGATGAAATCGTCATATTTATAAATAGCATATTCTGAATCCGCCGTTGCCGATCCATTTCCCAGGTTAACGGCATGTGCATCTACCCAAACCTCATCTTCAGCATTTCGCAGTGAATAATTACAAAGTGTAGTTTCCCTCAGACCCAACTCATTCGTAGTGCCGTTAAAATAAAAAAACCCCTTTGCATCAGCGCCACATGGCCATTTATAAATACTCAGGTTTACCTGCTGATTGGCAATGGGTACATGATCTTTATCCAGCACATGTATGGTTGCTTTGACGCTCACCGATTTTTCAGGCTTTACCGTATCGTCACAGGGATCATTATTTTCATTTTTATTACAGGAAATAAAAACAAGAATCAGGATAAATGGCAGGGTTGTTCTTTTAAATAGTCGTGAAATCTTCATTTTCAATCATTTTTACCAGAGATATTTCTGAGTTATCCTTCAAAAATATAGGATAATTTTCACTTGCCAAAAAAAACCTACTGATTTGGCTTTAAATCTCTTTTTGAATTCCCGGTACAAATGGAAATATGGAATGAACAATGGTGAGCTGACTATGTTTAATTGTCAGATAATTATCGAATTGAAATTCCTGGGTCAATATTCTAAAATTACTAAATGAAACTCTTGATTTATCAATCAATTTTCATGGAAAAAGTTTAAAATGAAAGCAAAGTCTATCAAAGGGAACTCCTCTGAGGAAATACAGGCTGAAATAGCAAAATGCATGGTTGACGGTTTTCAACCTACACTGGCCATAGTGTTTATCTCCATCAGGCAAGACCGGAAAGCAGTTGCAGAAATACTTAAGCAAAAAGGCATTGATGTGATCGGTGCAACTTCCAGCGGAGAATTTATCAATGGTCACCAGAGTGAAGGCGAAATCGTCATGATGCTGTTCGATATCAGCAGGAATAACTATAGCATTTTACTTGAAGACATTGGCGACAGGAGCCTGGAAGAGGTCACGAGTGACATGGTGCACGATGCCTTTCAGGAATTTGAAAAACCTGCATTTATTCTAATAACAACTTTATTAAGGTCGGATGGCAGCTTGCTGGATGGCGAAGGAATGGTTCAATTTATTGAGAAACTGGCGGGACCCGATATAACGATGTTTGGTGGCATGGCAGGCGATGATCTATCGTTTTCCGGCACCTGGATTTTCACCAAAGATAAATCAACCGATTACGGAATGGCAGCTCTGGTGCTTGATGAAACAAAAATTGAGCTCCGTGGGCTGGCATTCTCAGGCTGGAAGCCAATGGGTGTTTCCCGCATTGCAACCAAAAGCAAAGGCAACCTGATCTACACGATCGATGACCGCCCGGCGCTGGAAATGTACCTGCATTACCTAGGACATAAAATCTCCTCAACAGATGACCAGATCGATTTTTTCGACAAGATCGGGGTGCACTATCCTTTCCAGATTGAACGCGAAAACAGGGAACCGAAGATGTGCAATCCCATCGGTTATGACCGGGAAAAACAGGCGCTGATCTGCGAATCGGATGTGCTGCAAGGTTCACGCCTCCGCTTTTCCACACCCCCTGATTTTGATATCATCGAAACCGTGATTAGCAAAGCGAGTGAACTGAAAAATGACATGCAGGCAGAAGCTGATGCCCTACTCATCTTTTCCTGCGCCGGTCGTTTAATTGCCCTGGGACCTATGGCACATGAAGAGAATGAAGGACTGCAAAAAGTGTGGAATGCCCCGATGGCTGGGTTCTACACTTATGGAGAATATGGAAAAGGATTAAACGGCAAACACGAATTTCATTCAACCACCTGCAGTTGGGTGGCATTATATGAAAAGCAATGATTTGATTCCCTTATAAATTTACATAATAGAATAAATTAAAATCAATTTTTATGAAAAATACAGAAACAAAATCATCATCTCAAAATGCTGATTACTCAGCCAATCTATCCACTATCAAAGGTGTGTACAATGCTTTTGCTACCGGTGACTTCCCCGGATTCCTGAATGCCATGGATCCTAACATTGAATGGAACGAAGCAGAGAGTTTTCCTTATGCTGACGGCAATCCTTATATCGGACCAGATGCAGTTGTACAGGGAGTGATGAGTCGTATTGGTGCCGACTGGGAATATTGGACAATATCTGATCAGGTATATCACGTAACTATGGAAGCAATGGTAATAGTAACTGCCAGGTATAATGCAAAACATAAAATATCCGGAAAAGTCATCCGGGCACAAGTTACCCATATGTGGACATTGAAGGAAGGTAAGATTACTAAGTTTCAGCAATACGCTGACACGTTGCAGGTAACACAGGCGATGGTCAATTAATAAAAATTTGCTGGCATAGAAAGCCAATTAAATCAAATTAATTTCCTATAAAGAAATACAGAAAATAAAGCGGGAAAGCCGAAAACCGGACAGAGTAGGCAATCACAAATGAAAAATGAAAAATGAAAAAAACATTGAATCTTTTAAGTCGGCTTGCATCGGTGATAGCCGTATCCTTTTTAGCTATTGCTATTCAAAGCTGTAAAGAACATTCAGTAGAAGTAAAAGAAACAATTATAAAACCGGAAACCCCTGAATATTTCCTGTTACGTCCGGAGCTTGAAAAGATGTATGGATACTCTCATGCCGTAAAGATTGGCGACGACCTTAAAATATCCGGAGCAGTAAGCATGGATAACGACGGCAATTTAATTGGCGCCGGTGATATGGAACTGCAAATGAAAAACTGTTACAGCGATCTTGAAAAAATCCTGGCGCATTATGATTATACATATGATGATGTAGTAGTTGAAAATGTGTACACTACAGATATGGCAGAATTTATCAGGGTTTCAGGATACCGCAACTCCATTTATACGAAACAATTCCCTACCGGAACCTGGCTGGAGGTTAAAGGTCTCGCATTGCCCGGACAAATGATTGAGATTGATTGGGAAGCTCATAAGACAAAATAATCTTGTTTAATCACATGGAAAATCATTCCACATAAAAATCTGAAGGATAAATATGAAAGCTAAATCAATCAAAGGGAAATCAACAGAAGAAATTCAGTTAGCCCTGCAAAAAAGCATGACTGATGGGTTCAAACCTACGCTTGCCATCGTGTTTCTGTCGGTGAGTCAGGATAGGGCTGCAATTATTAAGCTGCTTGATGTGCTTGGCATTGCAATTTTTGGCGCCACCACCAGCGGTGAGTTCATTGATGAGGTAACGGAAAAAGGAACGACGGTTATGTTGCTGCTGGACATCAAAAAGGAGCATTTTCAAATATTCCTGGATGAATATCCTGACAAAAACTTCAGGGAAACATCAAGTGCCATTGCCAGGAAAGCCATGGCAAAATATGCAAAGCCTGCCTTCCTCATTTCGGGCAGCAATATGGAAACGGATGCGGAGCAGTTGCTTTTCGGTTTTGAAGACATTGTGGGCAAAGAGGTGAATGTTTACGGCGGCATGGCATCTGATGATTATACATTTACCGAACAGTTTGTATTTACCAATGGAAAGGAAAGCAATCAGGGCATTGTTGCCCTGGCACTGGATGAAAATAAAATCCTAATCAAGGGAAAGGCCACCTGCGGCTGGAAAGCCGTAGGCACCGAAAAAATAGTGACAAAAAGCGAAGGCAACCATGTGTATACGGTGGATAATATTCCTGTATTGGATCTTACCACCAAATATGGCGGACTGGAAAATGTGTCGCCCGATAATGCCGGATTGCTGCTGGAGATCGCTGCAAATCTGCCCTTGCAGCTGCAAAGGGAAAAAGGGGACCCGGTAATGCGTCCGGGTTTGGTTGTGGATTGGAGCGACCGCTCATTTTATTGCAGTGGCTCAGTTCCGCAAGGTTCAAGGGTACGCTTTTCAATTCCTCCGGATTTTGATGTCATGGAAAAAGTAATTAAAGGGGCAGAAGAACTGAAGGCAGCTGAAATGCCCGAAGCTGATGCATTGATTGTATTCAGTTGTGCCGGTAGAATTTTAGCCTTCGGCCCTATGATGAATATGGAAATTGAAGGATTAAAAAAGGTATGGAATGTTCCTATGGCCGGTATGTTCAGCAATGCCGAATTGGCAAGGGCTACAGGAGGGAATTTAGAAATGCATAACCTCACGACATGTTGCGTGGCGTTGAAAGAAAAATAATTCAAAGTTGATGAACAAAGATTTGCAGGCAGTCCTTGAAATTATTCAGAGTTCACTGGCTTTTACCGAAGAGGAAAAGACAAACCTTATACTTACCATCAAAAAAGTTGATAAAGAACTGGAGATCGTGAATTTCAAGTTGGATCGAACCGAAAAGGTGAAGCGAACCACCGGTATCCTGCTCGAGGAAACAATCGAAGAACTGGAACTTAAAAGAAAAGCCATAGAAGAAACCAATTCGGCATTGAGCAAATCGTTGGAAGAATTAAAAGCGGCACAGTCCCAACTCATCCAGTCCGAAAAAATGGCTTCACTAGGTGAACTCACCGCCGGTATTGCGCACGAAATTCAGAATCCGTTAAATTTTGTCAACAATTTTTCGGAAGTGAGTAAAGAATTGCTCGAAGAAATGAAGGAAGAAATAGACAGTGGAAATTTGGATGATGTTAAAGAAATTGCCGATGATGTGATTCAAAACCTCGAAAAAATTCTCCATCATGGCAAGCGGGCCGATGCCATTGTAAAAGGAATGCTACAGCACAGCAAAACCTCTTCCAGTGAAAAAGAACTTACTGATATAAATGCATTGGCTGATGAATATTTACGCTTGTCGTACCACGGAATGAGGGCCAGGGATAAGTCATTCAATGCTGATTTTAAATCTCAATTTGATGAGGACTTACCGAAAATTAAAATTGTTCCACAGGATATTGGAAGGGTACTGCTAAACCTTATTAACAATGCTTTTTATATAGTGAATGAAAAAGCTAAAAGAGAGAATGCGGATTTTAAGCCCGCCGTGATTGTAAGTACAAAATCTAACAGGAACAAATTGGAGATTCAGGTGAAGGATAACGGAGATGGCATTCCCGAAAATATAAAAGACAAGATATTTCAGCCTTTCTTCACCACCAAGCCAACCGGCCAGGGAACCGGGCTGGGGTTGAGTTTGAGTTATGATATTGTGAAAGCGCATGGTGGGGAGATAAAAGTAGAATCAAAGGAAGGTGAAGGATCGGAGTTTATAATTCAATTACCTGCATAAAACTAATTATGAATACGAATAAAATGATATCAAAATTAATTGTAGCGTCGCTGTTTATATTATGTTGCTATACAGTTAATGCCCAGAAAACCAGTATCGATTCCATCATCGCCCTGCTAACAAAAAGCAAAACAGAAAACGGGTTCGATACAATTTCTTTCATTGCAGCGAGGCAACTCATAACTAGCGCGACATTAAGTGATGCAAACATCAGCGCAATAGAAAAAGCAGCCGGGCTGTTTAAAAAGGGTGCTGATGAAGATTTATGCTATGTGGTTAAGTATAGCATATTTGGCAGTTTAATTATTTCAGATAAAAATAAAGCCATTGAATATGGCCTGAAGAACCTGGAAGAATTGGAAACAAGTAAAACTCCGCTCCACAGGAAATTGCGGACAATTTTTTTGGGTGAACTGAGATTACCTTACCGAAATTCGTCAAGATTGCCCGAAGGATTAAAGTTTTTTACCGAAAGGCTGGGCATGTATAAAAAGAATAACGATTCGCTTGGCATTGCACGGTGTTATTATGTATTAGGCGGTTTCTACAGAACCATCGGCTTACATGAACCGGCTATTTATAACATGAAAAAATCCATCAGTTATATTGACAGCAGTTATATTGACTTTCAAAATACTATCGGAAACTCAATATTCGTCGGAA
Source organism: uncultured Bacteroidales bacterium (assembly GCA_963840975.1). Classification (GTDB taxonomy): domain Bacteria; phylum Bacteroidota; class Bacteroidia; order Bacteroidales; family JAADJA01; genus JAADJA01. The sequence continues at coordinate 62,240 of CAWJBC010000019.1, forward strand.
AATATTTCTGGATAAATAACATAGCTGTTTTACCCGATTATTATATACAGGCAGGCAACTATCCGGAAGCCATAAAATTTGCCGAACTTGCCTATAACCAGGCTGTTGCCTTTTATAAAGCCGGTTATGGAAAAAACGAAACCCGTTTAAGCCTGTTATACAGTGCAAGACATTTGGCTATTGCAAAAATTTTATTTAATAAGTTAGATAGTGTTGACTACTATTTAAATATCGCAGAAAATTCAAATCTTAATCCCATTAATTACGAAGCCGTAGCCTACATTAAACAAATCCGTTCGTTATATCATATTCAAGTAGGTGATTTTGACAAAGCCGATTCTCTCATCCAACAATGTTGGAAACTGGTGAATCAGTATCGGATGAGTGTAAGCCCGCCAGCCGGAATTATAGAACCCGATTATTACCTGGCTTTGTTGAGGATAAAACAAAATCGGAACAACGAAGCGATTGCTTTGCTCCTGAAAGACATTGAACGTGTAAAAAACCTGCGCCCCAATGTTTTGCGCGATTATAAACTGCTGGCCGGATTGTACGAGAAAACAGGAGATAATGTAAAAGCAAAAGAAACCTACAAATCATTCATCAGCCTGCAGGATAGCCTGCTTGCCGACCAGGCCAAATACCGTACCATCAGTTTTGAGACCGAAAAATTAATGAATGAAAAGGAACTTTCCATTGCAAAACTCGAAAGCCAAAACAAGATATCATCACTTTCAAGAAATTTTTCGATTGGTATGGCTACTTTGTTGCTATTAATTGTTGCCGGCGTTTATAATCGATTCAAAACTAAAAAGAAAGCCAATCTGGTACTGGAAAAAACACTTACCAACTTAAAATCCACCCAATCCCAGCTCATTCAGTCCGAGAAGATGGCCTCTCTCGGTGAGCTCACAGCAGGTATTGCCCACGAAATTCAAAACCCGCTGAACTTCGTCAACAATTTTTCAGAAGTCAATTCTGAACTGATTGAGGAATTGAAATCAGAAATTGAGAAAGGAAATCTTGATGAAGTAAAAGCTATTGCAAATAATATTGCGGATAATGAACATAAAATTACCCATCATGGCAAACGTGCCGATGCCATTGTGAAAGGGATGTTGCAGCACAGCCGAACCAACAGCAATGAGAAGGTACCTACAGATATAAATGCACTGGCTGATGAATATTTACGCTTGTCGTATCATGGGATGAGGGCCAGAGATAAGTCATTCAATGCTGATTTTAAGTCAGATTTTGATGAAACCTTGCCAAAAATCAAAATTGTACCACAAGATATCGGAAGAGTGCTGCTAAACCTTATTAACAATGCTTTTTATATTGTGAATGAAAAAGCTAAAAGGGAGAATGTGGATTTTAAGCCTATTGTGATTGTAAGTACAAAATCAAACGGGAACAAATTGGAGATTCAGGTGAAAGATAACGGTGATGGCATTCCTGAAAATATAAAAGACAAGATATTTCAGCCTTTCTTCACCACCAAACCCACCGGGCAGGGGACGGGTTTAGGGTTGAGTATGAGTTATGATATTATCAATAAAGGTCATGGCGGATCGTTGATCGCGGAGTCAAAAGAAGGTGAAGGAACAACGTTTACTATAACGCTTCCGATAATTCAAGAAAAATTATTTGCATGAGATATAATCTTTCAATCATAATCGTCCTGATTTTAATCCTGAGTGTTATCAAAACGCAGGCCCAGCTTGACGTGAACAAGCTTGTTCAGTTTGATGAATTAAAGGGTACCCCTATCAGGGATATATTGTCCGACAGGGAAGGTAATATCTGGATTGCTACACAGAGTGGCCTGGTCAAGTTCGATGGTTACAAATTTACACGCTTTCATCCTGATCCAACTGACTCCACTACAATGGGCGAATTGCTGACTTATTCACTCTACGAAGACCGGAAGGGATACATCTGGATTGGAAGCCAGGATGCTGTTTACAGGTATAATCCTGAGTACAGGTCCTTTAATCGGTATACTTATCGAAACTTGCTCGGTGTGCGCGAAGGCTACCTGGCAAACATTTTAACGATTAGTGATAATCACCGTGGCAGGATATATTTTGGCGCCAATACACAGATTATAGATGAGCAGGATGATTACAGATCGAAAGGACTTTTTTATTATGATGAGGATAAAGAAGCCATGTTTCCTTATGAATTTCCTGATGGGGTTGACCTGTATGGTGTGTATTTTATGTCTTCGGACCCTGACGACAATATTTGGATATTCGGCAATTCGGGATTTTATAAACTGGATACACTGAATCAGCTTGTGAACATACCCTGTCCGGACGATATGCTTTGCCTGGATAACAATGAATACATCACCGGAATGGCGGTGGATTCATCTGGATTTGTCTGGTTTTCATCATCCCTTTCCAGAATCCGAAAATACAACCCGCAGAAGGATCAATTGGAACTGGTTGAACTCGAGATTCCACTTTCAGGTAATATTTTCAATCAGTTTTCCAATATGCTCATAGACGACCGACAGGATATCTGGTTCGCCACCCAACAGGGATTGGTTCGCTTCGACCGGAAAAAGTCTTTGGCAGCGGTTTTCGACCCCGGTTCAAAGGACAGGTTACTGCGCGACATGGTAACCGCGCTGGCCATAGACGATTTTGGCAATCTATGGATAGGCACCGAGTCGGTGGGACTGTTGAAATACAATTCAAGGAACTTGCTGGGTTCTTTTGTCTGGGACGATAATGATCCCTCCACCATCACTTCGGGCTGGGTTTTCAGGATGTCCGAAGACAAGCAGGGAGAAGTTTGGATTGGAACACGCGGAGCAGGCGAAAACGCGGGCATCAGCCGGCTCGATCTTACAAATAAAAAGGCATATCCGTTTTTGTTCAATGATTTATCTCCTGAAATAAGAATATTGGATTTGTACATGGGTATCTCTCCCGGTAAAATGCTGCTTTGGACAGAGCAGGGTGTGAAAAACCTGGATTACCGGAATATGACTTTACAGGATACGGTTATGGAATTATTGAACGATTCATCAGCCATAAATAATGTGATCATGGATAGCCGCGGAAATGTATGGTATTGTTCCTATATCGGGTTATTTAAACAATCCGCTAAAACAGGTGAAATAAAACGTTTCAATTTGATGAAGCTGCCCTTTGCAGGGACCAACTCCAACTCCGTGACCAACCTTTATGAAAGCCCGGTTCATGGACTCTGGATCATCACTGATGACGGCCTGTTTCTTTACGATTACAAATCGGAACAGATTTCCAGGCACGGTTACGACCCGGATCAAGGCATGGTTTTTCCCGTGCAGGATATCAACTCGCTGTATGAGTCTCCGGAAGGTATTTGCTGGGTGGGAACCTGGCAGGGTGGTCTTTGCCGATATAACGTCGAAACGGGCGAGGTCAAAACATATACAACAAACGACGGCCTTCCGTCAATGAGCATTCAAGGGATCCTTGGAGATGAAAAAAACCAGGCGCTCTGGCTCAGCACCTTTGCAGGCATCAGCCGCTTCAACCTGGAGGATGAGCAATTCAATAATTTTGCTCTGAAAGATGGCATTCAGGGGCTGTTATATGCCGATGGCCAGTACATGAAGACTTCTACGGGGTATTTCCTCTTCGGAGGTAACAACGGCGTTACCTTTTTCAACCCGGATGACATTTCTGAGAACTTTTTGCCGCCAGTGACTTACATTACACAATTCAATGTGGGTGACCGGTCTATGTCTGTTGGACCTGATCATTATGAATCCGATGGAACAACCAGGCTGCCTGAACTTTCCTATTTTCAGAACAATATTTCAATCGAATATACCGGTATCCAGTACGATGATCCGTTAAAAAACAAATTCGCTTTTATTTTAGAGAATTTTGATAAATCGTGGCGTGAAGTCGTCAATCAACGTTCAGCATATTATTACAACCTCCCACCTGGAAGTTACACCTTTAAAGTCAAAGCCGCTAACAGTCATGGTGTGTGGAACAAAAAACCGGTAACACTGAGCTTTAATATCAATCCGCCGTGGTGGAAAACCTGGTGGGCATATAGTTTCTATGCTTTGCTTTTTGTTGCTCTGATTATTGGATTTGATCGCATACAGCGAAGACGTGTACAGGAGAAAGAACGCCGGATAGCCCGCGAAAAAGAACTGGCACAGGCAAAAGAAATTGAAAAAGCTTACACAGAGCTTAAAGCAACACAAAAGCAATTGGTTCATGCCGAAAAAATGGCTTCACTTGGGGAACTAACGGCAGGTATAGCTCATGAAATTCAAAATCCCCTGAATTTCGTAAACAACTTTTCCGAAGTAAATCTTGAACTGGCCAATGAACTCCGGGAAGAATTGAAGAAGGGGGAAATTGAAGAAGCCGATGCCATTGCAGGCGACATCATTCAAAACGAAGAAAAGATCAACCTACATGGAAAACGGGCTGATGCCATTGTAAAAAGCATGTTGCAACACAGCCGAAGCAGCACCGGACAAAAAGAACCAACCGATATTAATGCCCTTGTGGATGAATATTTAAGACTGGCTTACCATGGTTTAAGGGCAAAGGATAAGACATACAATGCAGATTATAAATTGGTGAAAGATGAATCTCTTCCCAAAATGAATGTTGTTCCTCAGGATATTGGAAGGGTCTTGTTGAATCTGATCAACAATGCTTTTTACGCCGTTGATAAAAAAGCAAAACAGAAAATTGAGAGATACAAACCTGAAGTAATCATCACCACAAAAAGACAAGAACATTTTATTGAAATAAGTGTGAAAGACAATGGTGATGGTATTCCGAATGAAATTAAAAATAAAATCTTCCAACCGTTTTTCACCACTAAACCCACAGGTGAAGGAACGGGACTAGGATTAAGCATAACCTATGACATAATTACAAAGGGGCACGGAGGGGACATAAAGGTGGAAACGAACGTAGGCGAAGGAACCGAATTTATAATTAAAATACCCATGTAAAGTATGAAGATCAGGTCAACCATTATATCAATCTTTTTATTTGCAGGATTATTTTCCCTGTCGGGATTAATAAAAGCTAACCAGAATGATCTTCGAATTAGTGATACCATCCTTATTCATCAATACAATGAACAAGCTTACAAATATTATTATTACTCAAACCCGGATAGCTGTAAATATTATGCCGTGCTGGCGTTGAAGCTATCTGACAATCTGCTCCTGACACCTGCAATTAAAAACAATGAAGCAATACTCAGCAGGTGTAAAATTTTGAAAGCGAGAAGCATGATCAATTATGCAAGGGCCATTGAAAATATACGTGTTCTGGCAGCACAGGATACCTTAAAAGCTGCGCTTGAATTGGTGAACGAAACGGGAAACAAACATGAAGAGGCTGCTATTTATTCTGCTCTGGGAACCATATATGATTTTAGGTCTCAAAGCGACCGGTCTATTGAAAATTACACAAAAGCACTGGATATATATAGGGATTATGGAAGTAAGGAAGAGTATGCCAGCCAGTTAACCAACATTGCAGTGGCCCTTCGAAACAAAGGCAATTACGGTGAATCACTTGATAAATTAATAGAATCGCTAAAGATCAGCAGGGAATTAAATGATACGGCAACCATGATTGAAAACCTCCTGGCCATGGGATTTGTGTATGCTTTCGTAGAACACTGGAAAGATGCCCTGGACGTTCAGCAGGAGGCACTTGAAATTTACAGTGTGATGAATGATTCAGCAGGGATTTCAAGAATTTACAACGACATGGGGGTAACAGAGATGTCTGCCGGAAAACTGGATGAGGCTCTGAAGCTACATAGGGCGGCACTGGCTATACGGTTGAAGTCAACCGATTATTACAGCACTTTTGCCAGTTATCTTTATATCGGACAAATTTTAGAAGATTTTTCTGATTATCCGGAAGCCATAGAGAGTTATAAATCGGGTTTGACTATGGCAATTAAATCGGGTTACAAGATTAATATTGTGGATGCCTACCTTTCGCTTGGTGGTGCATACATGAAATTACCCGATCAGGACAAAGCCCTCGAACAATATCAGGCAGCATTAAAGCTTAGCAAGGAAATAGATGACATTACAGGTCAGGCAAGGGCTTGTATGCAAATCGCCAAAATTTTCCTGGACAGGAATGATCACATGACTGCATTAAAATGGCTGAAACAAGCCAGAATTGAGGCTTCGAAATCCAACATTAGATTTTTGGAAGAGATTTACCTGAGCCTTGCTGAATCTTATCACAAAATTGGAGACCTTGATAATGCCTATGCTTGTATCTTAAAGTATAGCCAGGTAAAGGATTCGGTGGATGCTGCTGAAAACCTTGAAAAAATTACTCGCTTGACCAATAAACTTGAATTTGAAAATATAATGGCTCTCCAGAAAGAAAGCAATGAAAAAATGATGGCTCTCCAACAGGCCCAGATCAATCGGGAACGGTTGACTCGCAACATATTTATGTCTGGGATGTTACTGGCTCTTGTACTGGGGATTATTGTTTTTATCCGGTTCCTGGAAAAGAAAAAGCTGAATAACAAACTCAACGTCACCCTTGAAAACCTCAAAGCCACTCAAACGCAACTTGTCCATGCCGAAAAGATGGCGAATCTTGGTGAGCTGACCGCAGGCATCGCCCACGAAATTCAAAATCCCCTGAACTTTGTAAATAATTTTTCAGAGGTGAGTATTGATATCATAAATGACCTTCGGGATGAAATAGCTAAAGGAGACCACGAAGAGGTGGAAGCCATTTCAAATGATCTGCAACAAAACCTTGAAAAGATCAATGAGCATGGAAAACGCGCCAGTAGTATTGTAAAAGGGATGCTGGAGCACTCAAGGATTGGTAGCAGCGAAAAGGTGCCTACCAACCTTAATGCAATGGCAGATGAGTATCTTCGGTTGGCTTATCACGGATTACGGGCTAAAGACAAATCTTTCCAGGCAGCTTTTGGATTCATGGCAGATGAAACTCTTCCAAAAGTGAATGTTATTCCCCAGGAAATTGGTCGGGTCATGCTGAACCTGATCAACAACGCATTTTATGCTGTTTCGGAACGGGCAAAAAAAAATGAAGATGGATACAAACCTTTAGTTGAATTATTTACAAAAAAACTGGATAATAAAATCGAAATCAGGGTGCAGGATAACGGTGGAGGCATACCCAGCGAAATAAAAGACAAAATATTTCAGCCTTTTTTCACTACCAAACCAACCGGCCAGGGGACAGGGCTTGGATTGAGCCTGAGCTACGACATCATTACCAAAGGGCATGGTGGGGAGTTGAAGGTGGAGACGAAAGAAGGTGAAGGATCAGTATTCTTTATTCATCTTCCCGGGAAATTGCTTGTATAGGGTTGTATTATAAATTTCAAAAATTCTGATGATGAACATAATCACATTTGAAAAAAGAATTATTTCACGATTAATAAGATTTGTTTTTTGTTTTTTGATGCTCTGGCAGGTTATTATTCCTCGAGCGTATGGGCAACGTAATTACCTTTTTGAGAACATCACTGCGGCTGAAGGTCTGTCGAACATTGAAGTACATGGAGTCTTTCAGGATAGAAACGGATTTCTCTGGATTTCGACAGCAAACGGGCTAAACAGGTATGACGGTGTAAATATGGTTGTATTTAAAAACGATCCGGGCGATTCAACTTCCATTCCCAATAATAATTGCTTTGCCATTACAGAAGATTCAGAAGGATTCCTATGGATTGGCGTATCAGGGAATGCCATTGCAAAATATAATCCTGTGAATGAAAATTTTTCGAAATATCCGATTGAAACCAGGAATATTAATATGACTTCTACCTTTTATCCTTCTATCACCGACCAGCATGGAGATGTATGGTTTGGATCCTCCAATCATGGAATCCAGAAATTTAACATGTCGGAAAACAAATTTGAGAAGATAGACCTGGATTCAACAAATAGCAGTACTCAGTGGGGAGAAATACTTGGCCTTACGCAATTAAGGAATGGCAGTATCCTTGCTGCCGATTATGGAAACGGGATCAAAATTTATAATGAAAAGTTAAACACCTTTCAACCTTTTTACCTGAAAGGAAATTTCTCCCCTGCTTCAATTATTGTTATTTATGAAGACCTGTCAGGCAATATTTGGTTTGGAGGTCTCAGTAAACTCATCAAATATTCTCCATCTCTTAATTCCATAGAAGATTACACTATTGCCGGCTTGTTTAAAACGCCAACTAATTATGATAATATCCTGGGAATAGTGGAGGATGAAGAAGGGTATATCTGGGCCGGAGTTTATTCGCAGGGACTTTACAGGATTGATCCGGAGAATAATAATATTCAGCGGTTTGATTACGCCGGGGATTATGGTGAGATTGCTGCAAATCCAATCGTTCAGCAAATCTACAAGGATAAATACAACGTGATATGGATTGGCACATTGAGGCGGGGTTTGTATAAATTTGATCCACTAAGAGAACCTTTTACGTTCTCAAAAATTAAATCTGACAGGATTTTAAATTCGGATGTAAACCGGGTAAATGTTATTGCCGGATGGCCTCAGGCCAAGCAAATCTTCGTGGGTACATCCAATAATGGTTTGTTTGAATATGATCTTGAAAGCAAAAAGTCTAAGTCCCTGAACATCAGATTTGACCCGTCGACTATACGGGACGGGAGAATAAATATAAAGTGCCTGGCGCTTGATAATGAAGGAAACAAATGGTTAACTTATAACAACCTTGGCCTGCACAAAATTGATAATAACAATAGCTTATGTGCTTTTAATTCACCTTATTTTAAATCAACTACCACCTACACGGCCAATACCTTGAAAATTGATTACTCAGGAAATATCTGGATTGCCTCAAGGTATGGTTTTGAAAAATACGATCCGGCAAAAAAACAATTTACATTGGTGCCTACACTAATGAACAAGCAGATGAGCAATAATTTGAAGGAACAAATAGATCAAATCCCTCAAACACGCGAACCAATTGTTTCAATCCTAAAAGCAGGGGAAGCAACAAGTCTGGAGAAAAAGTTTTCACTGAGTCACGATCAGAAAGTGCTTATTATTAGCCTGGGTGAAGGCGCGCTGAGCGGCCAGGGTATTGATGATCTTTCGGATAGAGGCTCTCTAATTACAGAAGACGGAAAACTCATCTGGACAATGAATGAGTTATCCAAAACATTTAATGACGGCGGAGGATTTAAAAATCGGATTGCCGTAAAATGCCTGGATTTGAAAAAAGGGGATTATAAGATCACGTATGTTACCGATGTTGGGCACTCTTATGGAACATGGAATGTTGCTCCTCCACCCGACTCTTTGTGGTATGGAATCCAGGTTTTGGGTATAAATGATTCAGAATATAAAAATATCAATGAACTTAATGAAAAGGAAATTAATTCCGATAAGTTCATTCCGATGGAAATTGGCACCAGCATTGAATTCGGTAAAAAAAATCGCAATATTGTTTGGCTGGGCTCCGCGATGAGCAGCTTTTATAAATATGATTTAACTACCGGGAATTTTAAGCAATATAATCTCGATACAAATAATAAATTTTCCCCCAATAATACGATTACCTGCATGATGGAAGATATGGACGGTGTTGTCTGGATTGCAACACTCGGGAGTCTACTGCGGTTTGACCCTTCAACTGAAAAAGTCGAAAAAATTGATCAACGAGACGGGCTTCCTTCAAACCAGGTAAATTCTATTATTGAAGATGTTCAGGGTAATCTCTGGGTCAATACCTCAGGTGGTATGGCCAAATTAAATAAAAATGCGCCAAGAGATGAGTGGAATTTTATTGGTTTTGATGCAAAGGATGGTCTACAGGGATCAAATTCCGGTTCAGCAAGCTGGACGGGTGGTGATGGTATTATCGTTGTCGGAGGCAGCGATGGGATAACTACCTTTTATCCCGGGAAAATAAATGAGGTTAAGCCCGATATTGTTCTGATAGATATAAAGGTGTCGGAGGTGTCGTTGAAATCAGATTCGGCAGTTGTGAAACTTGAACAAAGTATCATGGAAACTAAAGAACTTCGTCTTTCCTATTTCGAAAATAACCTATCATTTGAGTTTGCTTCAATTCACTTCTCCAGGTCCGAAAAAAATAAACTTTTGTTTAAGCTGGATGGCTTCAATAATCACTGGATAGTTGCAGATAGAAATTTTGCGACTTTCACTAATCTTGCCCCCGGCGAATATACTTTCAGGATTAAAGGTTCAAACGGAGATGGAATATGGAATGATAAGGGAAAGTCAATTAAAATTATTATTTCACCGCCCTGGTGGAGAACGATCCTTGCATATATTTCTTATGGTATCCTTTTTCTCCTCATTGTTTTTACTATTGATCGGATTCAGAGAAGAAGAATACTGGAAAAACAAAGGGCACTTGCTAAAGACAAGGAACTGGCACAATCAAGGGAAATCGAAAAAGCATATCATGAATTGAAGAACACGCAGGCCCAACTCATCCAGTCCGAAAAAATGGCTTCCCTTGGTGAACTAACTGCAGGGATTGCCCACGAAATCCAGAATCCATTAAACTTCGTTAACAATTTTTCTGAGGTGAATATAGATTTGCTGTTGGAAATGAACGAGGAAATTGATAAAGGAAACCTAAATGAAGCAAAAGTAATTGCAAAAGATGTTATTGAAAATGAAGAAAAAATAAATCACCACGGCAAAAGGGCAGATGCCATTGTTAAAGGGATGTTGCAACACAGCCGAAGCAGCAGCGGCGTAAAAGAGCCAACTGACATCAATACCTTAGCTGATGAATATTTGCGGTTGGCATATCATGGCTTGCGGGCAAAGGACAAATCCTTTAATACAACCCTGAAAACAGATTTCGATGATTCGATTGGTAAAATAAATGTTGTGCCACAAGATATTGGCAGGGTAATCTTAAATTTAATTACCAATGCTTTTTATGTGGTTGATGAAAAGAAAAGGCTCCTTGGCAATGACTATGAACCATCTGTTTCGGTAAGCACAAAAAAGGAGGGAAACAAAGTTTTTGTTTCAGTGAAAGATAACGGCAACGGGATTCCTCAACATGTTTTGGATAAAATTTTTCAGCCTTTCTTCACCACAAAACCCACCGGGCAGGGAACCGGACTAGGCCTGAGTTTGAGCTATGATATTGTAAAAGCGCATGGCGGGGTGTTGGATGTAAAAACCAATCCGGGTGAGGGCACTGAATTCATTATCAGTTTGACAATTTAATTCAACAAAAAAGAAAATGAAAAATTACCGTTATCAATATACGATTTTTTTGTTCCTGTTTGCCGGGTTAATGATCAGCCATTTATTGTCGGCGCAAAAACCCAACTTTAAATTCAAATCAATCAACCAGGCTGATGGTTTAATAAATAGTACCGTCCAGACCATTTTTGAAGATTCGTATGGTTTTATATGGATCGGGACTCATCAGGGGGTGCAGCGTTATGAAGGAAAAGCATTTAAAAATTATGTCCATAACGGCAATGATTCAATCGGGTTGTCATCAAATTACATCAACGGATTTTGCGAGGACAGTGAAAGAAATATCTGGATTGCTACAGCATTTGGACTAAATAAGTACAACAGGAGTATCGACAAGATTGAAAAATACCAATGGAAGGATAAATCGTTCACAGAAAATGGCGATCTGTTTATTTATGGCCTTGCCATGGATAATTCAAACAAACATCATATTTGGATAACAGCTTCAGACATTGGCCTGATTAAGCTCGACATTGAAAACGATAGTGTGGTTGTATATCCCATGCAGGCAAGCGGTAAAAGATGGTCATCATGGATAATTCCCTATCCCGGCCAAAGTAATCGTTTGCTGCTCGGTGGTATTGGACTATACGTATTCGATAAAATATCCGGGCAGTTCAATGAGCTATTATCCCTGGAGCAAAACGCCGATGTCCCAAATCACCTGATTAACGATGCGGATTTTGATCCCGAAAACAGTGATATAATTTGGCTTGCTACCGGCGATTACTGGGGAAGAGGAAACCTGGGTGGTTTAATCCGGTTCAATCTGAAAACCGGGGAAAAGATCATTTTTTCTCCCGAAACCCGCAAAAACGAAGTGCCCGACCGGCACATGCTGAATTTATGTTTTTACGACGCTGAGAATCTCTGGATAGGTACCAGGCATAATGGAGCTTTACTTTATAAAATAAGGGAAGACCGGTTTTACAATTTCATCAACAACGAATTTGATGAAGGCTCTTTTACTACTGAGGATGCCGTGCGATCAATGTTGGTGGATAGATCAGGCACCTTATGGTTCGGTACGTGGGGCGATGGAATCTCGCTATTAAGTCCTGCAGCACAAAAGTTTTTACATTACAAATATCTTCCGGGCGAAACAAACGGACTTCAAAATAACTATATCACTTCATTCGCTGAAGACAAAAAAGGAAATATTTGGATTGGTACCAAAACGGGCGGTTTAAGCAAGTTTGATCCAATAGAAAAAACATTCGAAAATTATTTCCAGGAGTTTGCCTCACCCGATCCTAACTCAACCGAAATCACTTATTTGTTTTACGACAGCAACGAAAACCTCTGGATTGGCACCTACGACGATGCCCTTTATCGTTTTAATCCTGCCACCGGTTTTAAAGTTCATTATCAAAAGGGAAGCTCAAAAAATAATGTTTCTCAAAAACGCATATCAGCAATAACTGAAATTAAGCCGGGTGAAATTTTAATTTCAACCTATGGGGGAGGCCTGAACATTTACAACTATCAGACAGACTTTTTCCGTCATTTTATTCACCATCCTGACGACTCAACAAGTATTCCGGATAATCAAATCTGGCTTCCTTTTTTAGGCGATGATGGAAACTATTATTTCAGCGGAAATTCTGCTGCAGGGTTGATACAGTTTAATCCTGAAACAGAAAAATTTCAGGAAATTCATCCCAAAAAAAGCATTTCAACATTTATGATGCCCGGCAAAACATCAGACGGAAGAGTATTTGTTAACGAAGTAACGGAGGGTTTACGTGAGATAATAACAACGGATGTTATTACGGTAAATACTGTTTATGATTCGAATGGAAACTTGCTCAAGAACATTGAAACCATTTTAGTTGATGCCAATGACAAACTATGGTTGGGCACGGGCAATGGACTTCTGGAGTTTGACCTCAACAATAAAACGGTGATAAGGTATGATGCAAATGATGGATTGCAAGGGTATGAATTTAACAGGTTTGCCGCTTATAAATCTGCAAGCGGGGAGATGTATTTTGGCGGCACCAAAGGGTTTAATATGTTTCATCCTGATGTTATGAAACTGAGCACGTATGAACCGCCCATTGTATTTACCGATTTCAAGCTATTCCAGGAAAGTATGTCTATAGATGACGATTCTCCGTTAAAGCAAAATATACTCATGACGGATAAGCTGGCGCTTAATTACGATCAAAATGATTTCTCCATTTCATTTGCAGCTCTCGATTTTTCAAATCCGCAAAAGATTGAGTACAAATACATGCTGGAAAATCATGATGAGGAATGGATAATGGTTGGCAACAATAACATCGCCAGTTACACCAACATGGACCCGGGCCATTATACTTTCAGGGTACTGGCTACAAATGGTGATGGACAATGGAATCAACAAAGTGCCAAATTAGAAATCACCATTACACCGCCCTGGTGGCAAACCAATCTTGCATATTTGCTTTATGGGCTGATATTTATCACAGGGGTTATTTTGGTTGACCGCGTTCAGCGAAAACGTCTCAAAGAGAAAGAACAGGCACAGGCGAGAGAAACGGAACTCGCACAGGCCAAAGAAATAGAAAAGGCATACAACAAATTAAAAACGACCCAAAGCCAACTCATACAGGCCGAAAAAATGGCTTCCCTTGGTGAACTCACCGCAGGTATCGCACATGAAATACAGAACCCTCTGAATTTCATCAATAATTTCTCGGAAATAAATCAAGAATTAATCCTGGAAATGAAAGCAGAAATCCAGAAAAGTAATTTTGAAGAAGTAAACGCAATTGCAAATGATATCAGCGGGAATGAGGAGAAAATTCTCCAGCACGGCAAGCGGGCCGATGCCATCGTGAAAGGCATGTTGCAACATTCGAAAACGAGTACAGGGCACAAAGAACCAATCGATATCAATGCGTTGGCAGATGAATACCTGCGGCTGGCATATCATGGCTTGCGGGCAAAAGACAAATCATTCAATGCAACCATGAAAACAGATTTCGATGCTTCGATTGGTAAAATAAATGTTGTGCCGCAAGATATTGGCAGGGTAATATTAAATTTAATTACCAATGCTTTTTATGCAGTTAATGAAAAGGAAAAGCAAAATATTAACGGGTATGAGCCTGCTGTATCACTGAGTACAAAAAAACTCGAAGGCCAAGTGGAAATAAAAGTGGCGGACAACGGCAACGGTATCCCACAAAAAATCTTAGACAAGATTTTCCAGCCTTTCTTCACTACCAAACCCACAGGACAGGGAACCGGATTAGGCTTATCCCTGAGTTATGATATTGTAAAGGCGCTTGGTGGTGAAATTAAAGTAAATTCCAGTCGGGAATATGGGACTGAGTTTATTGTTTTATTGAAACTATAGGAATTTTATAAATGACAAAAATGTTACATATACCAATACATAAAAAATCATGTAAATCAAATCATTTTTCCTTTTTTATTAAAATCGTTTCGGGTACTGTTTTTATTTTGTTCAGCATTTTCCCTGGATTTTGCCAGAATATCATTTTTAATAAAGTTTACCCACCTAACATGATTTCTTTTAATCAGCTTACCGGAATCACTCAGGATAAACAGGGGACCATGTGGTTTGCATCTAATATCGGCTTGTACAGCTACAACGGTTATGAAATGGGTTCTTACAAAAACAACCCGTTGGATCCAAAGTCAATAGCCGGAGACATTTTACGGGCCGTTTGCGCTGATAACGACGGTAATATTTGGATTGCCGTCCAGGGGGAAGGAATTGATAAGTTTGATCCGGTTACGGGTATTTTTACTCATTATAGCCCCGATCCTGATGATCCCGAAAGCCTTACTTCAGAATGGGTGAATGTAATGACAGTCGACCGCGACGGGTTTCTTTGGATTGGTTCAGGGGTAGGGTTGGACAAGTACGACATGCGTACCGAAAAGTTTATTAAGTACGAGAATATTCCCGGCGATTCAACCAGCCTAAGTTACAACGAGGTAGTTTCTATTTATGAAGACCATAATGGAACATTGTGGATTGGCACCGGTTCGGTATATGGCGCTGATCAAAACAAAGTTGAAGCCGGCGGATTAAACAGGATGGACAAAAAAGCGGGGACTTTCAAACGGTTTATGCATGATCCGGCCAACACCAACAGCCTCATCAACAATAAAGTAAGTGCAATTTTCGAAGATTCTAATGGTACCCTCTGGATTGGTACAGCAGGTGACGGGTTACATACGATGGATAAATCAACCGGAATAATTACCCGGCATACCTATGATCCTGATGATCCGGAAAATCTTAGCCGGCCGCCTGTAAGTACAATAAGCCCTGAAAATGATCACATCACATTCATTGTTGAAGATATGAATGGTGCAATCTGGATTGGAACATCCGATGCCGGCATAAATTATTACAACCCCGGGACAAAAAAAGTAACCCATTTTACATCAGAGGACGGGAATTCCGGATCATTAACAGATAACACGACATGGGCAGGATATATTTCCAGCGATGGGGTTTTGTGGATTAGTAATATATCGGGCACATTATACCGAATAAACCCTGAACAATCAATAATCCCACATATCGATCTTCGCTATTCGGCTATCTGTTTTTACACTGACATGAATGGTATTTTATGGCGGGGCGCTGATAAAATCTATGTTACCGGCAATAATTACGAAAAGCTTATTCAGCAAATTAATGATGAATTGGAAAGGTCATCAGCAGGAAATAAATATGTCTCGATTATTAAAGAGGACAGTAAAGGAAATATTCTTATTGGCGGAAGCGGCGGATTAATAATATTAAATCCCGTCAATAAACAATTTGTGCATTATAAAAACGATCCGGACAATGATAATACCCTAAGTTATAATAGTGTCACCCGCGTTTCGGAAGACAGTAAACACAATCTTTGGGTCGGGACATCATTGGGGTTAAACAGGTTGAATCCGGCAACCGGGGAAATCAAAAGATATTTTGTAGATAAAAGTAATTTGAACTCCTTTGGAAATAACCTGGTTAAAGATGTTCAGGAAGATAATAGTGGTAACGTTTGGGTTGGCTTTTCTCTTGGTGAAGGGCTATGCCTATTAAATGCAGAAACAGGTGAATTTGATAAATACCTGAATACATTCGAAGTTGAATGTATGTTTAAGGATTCCCATGGAATTGTCTGGGCTGGAACCAATGATGGTCTTTTTTATTTTAACCAGGAATCCAAAAGTTTTTTAAGATTCAAAGGTGCAAATTCAATTTATGAAATTTCCTCGGTATTTAGTATTGTTGAGGATCAGGACAGCAACTTGTGGATTGCATCTGGTTCCGGCATTGTAAAAATCGACCCGCAACGAAATTCAACAGAAAATTATGGAATTAATTTCGGCGTTTACCCTGAAACATTTAACAAATGGGGCCGGGCATATAAGGACACTGAAGGACAACTGTATTTTGCTACAAATAGCGGATATTATAAATTTCACCCCTCTGAAATTTCGTACAAAACAAAACCTCCTTTAATCAGGATTACAGGTTTTCGGACCACCAATGAGATTGAAGGTGGAAATGAACCAAAGGTGAACGAAGATTTTACCGAAGGTGAAATCATCCGGTTGAATTATTCACAGAACACATTTTCATTTGATTTTTTGACTTTAGACTACTCAAACCCACAGAACAATAAACATTTGTTTAAGCTGGAAAACTATGATGACGAATGGAGGGAAGCGAATTCTGACAGAAGGGCCTATTTTTTTAATATTCCTCCCGGACAATACATCATGCGGGTAAAGGGAGCAAACGGATACGGGATATGGGCAGAAAAAGCTGTCAACGTTGTGATATTGCCCCCCTGGTGGAAAACCTGGTGGGCTTACATTCTTTATGTCCTGATTTTTATTTCAGGTGTTTGGATTGTGCATACCTATCAGCGTAAGCGTGTAATTCATGCTGAACGGGCCAAAACCCAGCGACGGGAACTGGAACAGGCAAGAAAAATTGAAAAAGCCTATAAAGAATTGAAAGCTACCCAGGCCCAGCTTATCCAGTCAGAAAAGATGGCATCCCTCGGTGAGCTTACGGCAGGTATTGCACATGAAATTCAAAACCCGTTGAACTTTGTAAACAACTTTAGTGAAGTAAGTAAGGAGTTGATGGATGAAATGAAGGATGAATTGGCAGTAGGTACCGAAGCTTCGGTACAGTTAGCAAATGAAATTGCTGACGACATCAAACAAAACCTTGAAAAAATCAATCATCATGGTAAACGGGCGGGTGATATCATAAAGGGTATGCTCCAGCACAGCCGCACAAGCAGTGGCACAAAGGAACTAACCGATATCAATGCTTTGGCTGATGAATATTTGCGACTGGCTTATCATGGTTTAAGAGCAAAAGACAAATCGTTTAATGCCGGTTTCCAAACTGACTTCGACCCCACTCTTCCCAAAATCAACATCATTCCGCAGGATATCGGCAGGGTGTTGCTCAACCTGATCAACAATGCATTTTATGCTGTATCTGAAAAGTCAGGAAAGGGCATTCCGGATTACAAACCGCAGGTGGTGGTGAAAACTAAAAAGAATGATAACCTGATTGAAATCATGGTGAAGGACAATGGTTATGGAATTCCCGAATCCATCAAAGACAAAGTCTTCCAGCCCTTTTTCACCACCAAACCAACAGGACAAGGAACAGGCCTGGGATTAAGCTTGAGTTATGATATAATAAAGGCACATAATGGAGAGATTAATTTAACAAGCAATCAGGAGGGTGCCATTTTCAACATTTTACTAAAAATTCAAAATGAACAATAGATTATTATTAATGCTGGTATTGATACAGTTTTTATGCAACTCTGTATCATTGATAGCACAGCAACCTGAAAACCTGCGGTTTGAGCGTTTTACCCTGCGGAACGGACTGGCTTCCGACTGGGTACAAAGCATCACCCAGGACCATAAGGGTTATATCTGGATCGGTACTACCGCTGGCTTAAGTCGTTACGATGGGTATGACTTTGTCACTTTCAGAAACATCCCGGGGAGCCCCTATTCATTATCCAATAATAGGGTAAATGTTGTATTTGTTGACAAAGCAGGAAATATCTGGGTGGGAACACAAAATGGGTTGAGCCGATTTAACCAGCTAAATGAAGAATTCGAGAATTACTATCATATTCCCCGCAATCCCAGATCCCTACCCGGAAATGTGGTCAGTGCAATTCACGAGTCTGCTTCCGGTAAACTTTGGATTGGAACTGATAACGGACTGGCAGAATTTGACCAGGTAGCCGGGTCCTTCATAAACCAATGGTTGTCGGGCGATGAGGACAAAAATATAATGGGGGCAACCATCAGCTCAATTTCCGAAGATAGAAATGGTATCTTGTGGATTGGTTCCAATAACAAAGGACTTATTACTTTCGATACCGCAAAAAAGAACTTCCGGTTCCTGAATGAGCAAAACCTACCGGGTGTAGTGTTTCCGTCATTAAATGTTTCAAAAGTTAAGGTAACCTCATCAGGGGAAATCTGGATCGGATTTTTGCCAGAACATGGACTTTTGCGTTATAATCCTGAAACAAATACTTCCTTCCTTTACCGCTATCACAACCAGGATCAGCCGGGTTTCTGGAATATTATATCGGATATTATTGAAACTTCCGACCATTCGATCTGGGTGACAACCTACAACGACAGTGATCATAGTGGTCTTCACAGGTTTGATGAACAAACCGGGTTTTTTTCACAGTATACTTATCAGCCTAACAATTTATCAAGCTTAACCTGGGCATACTGCGAAACTGTCTTTGAAGACAAAGACAATAACTTATGGGTAGGAACTTCACGGGGATTGAATAAAGCTGACCTCAACCGCTGGCAGATGGGATTAATGAACATTAACCCTGAAAACCCTTTTGACTTTGCAAATAATTTTTACGCCATTGAAGAAGTTGAAAAGGATGTTTTCTGGTTGGGTCTTGATGGAGATGGGTTTATTGAATGGGACAGGAAAAAAAATCAGAAGAAGCAGTTTGACATTAAAGATCCGCGATCAGGAGATGGCAGAATTTTTACCATTCGCAAAGATCATGACGGGAAAATCTGGTTTGGATACAAAGGACAGGGATGTGCCCGGTACAGCCCTGAAACAGGCCATCTTGAAAAATTTTTACATGAACCCGGAAATCCTGAAAGTTTAATTGGCAATGTGGTGTCCGACATTCTTATTGACCACCAGAATAAAGTCTGGATAGCTACTTCAAATGGGCTGAGCAGGTTCAACCGTGAGCACGGAAACTTTACGAACTGGCAAAAAGACGTTAATGCCAGCGGAATGAGCGGTAACTCATTATTTTCACTATTTGAAGATAGCCAGGGGTTTATTTGGATTGGAACCAAAGACAATCAATATGATCCAAATGCCACCTTCCCATCAGGATTAATGAAATTTGACCCTGCAACAAACCAATTTAAATCATACAGGTACGACCCGAATGATCCAGGCAGTTTAAGCAGTGATGCCGTTTTCTCGGTTAATGAAGATCTTAGCGGCTACATCTGGGTAGGCACCAACAACGGCTTGAATAAACTTGATGTAAGTGAAGAAAAATTTGAAGGTTTTCATGATGCGGACGGTTTGCCCGATCCTAATATTGTTGGAATATTGGTTGACAATGAAGGGATTCTTTGGCTGAGCACCTTAAAAGGTATTTCACGGTTTGATCCGGCAAAGAAAATCTTTCGAAATTTTACTATGGAAGATGGTATGCAGGCTTATCGTTTTAATGATAATTCACGACTGAAGACCAGCGGCGGAGAATTGATCTTTGGCGGTGTTGCAGGAGCTAATTTCTTTAATCCATCTGAAATTTCAAGTGAGAAAATCATCCCTCAGGTTTTTATTACCCGGTTTTTAAAGCAAAATGTTCAGCAGAGGTTTGACAAACCATTTGACGAGATTGAGGTGATAAAAATGGCATGGAATGACAATTCCATAGGCTTTGAATTTGTCGCTATCAACTTCCGGTCCTCCCAGCAAACCCGTTATGAATATAGGTTGGAAGGCCTTGAAAAAGATTGGGTTCAGTCCG
Organism: uncultured Bacteroidales bacterium; assembly: GCA_963840975.1. Lineage (GTDB taxonomy): Bacteria > Bacteroidota > Bacteroidia > Bacteroidales > JAADJA01 > JAADJA01. The sequence goes on from CAWJBC010000019.1 coordinate 82,581, forward strand.
GGGCCAGACGTTATGTGAATTACACCCATTTACCGTCAGGCAACTATACATTCAGGGTAAGGGCTATGAATGCCGAGGGTGTTTATTCGGAGAAGGACGCAGTAATAGCCATTAAAATAATTCCACCCTTTTGGCGAACCTGGTGGGCTTACATCATATATGGTTTCCTGTTTTTGGGCTTTGCATTTGCCGTAGATCGCTATCAAAGGAAACGGTTATTCAGAAAGGAAAAAGAAAAGGTGAGGGATCGGGAGATCGCACAAGCAAAAGAAATAGAAAAAGCTTATACCGAATTAAAGGTTACCCAAACTCAGCTTATCCAATCAGAAAAAATGGCTTCCCTTGGTGAACTCACCGCAGGTATCGCACATGAAATTCAGAACCCTCTGAATTTCATCAATAATTTCTCGGAAATAAATCAAGAATTAATCCTGGAAATGAAAGCAGAAATCCAGAAAAGTAATTTTGAAGAAGTAAACGCAATTGCAAATGATATCAGCGGGAATGAGGAGAAAATTCTCCAGCACGGCAAGCGGGCCGATGCCATCGTGAAAGGCATGTTGCAACATTCGAAAACGAGTACAGGGCACAAAGAGCCAACCGATATCAATGCGTTGGCAGATGAATACCTGCGGCTGGCATATCATGGCTTGCGGGCAAAAGACAAATCATTCAATGCAACCATGAAAACAGATTTCGATGCTTCGATTGGTAAAATAAATGTTGTGCCGCAAGATATTGGCAGGGTAATATTAAATTTAATTACCAATGCTTTTTATGTGGTTGATGAGAAGAAAAAGCTCCTTGGCGATGGCTATGAACCAACTGTTTCGGTAAGCACAAAAAAGGAGGGAAACAAAGTTTTTATTTCAGTGAAAGATAACGGTAACGGGATTCCTCAACAAGTTTTGGATAAAATATTCCAACCCTTTTTTACCACAAAACCCACCGGGCAGGGTACCGGCCTGGGGCTAAGCATGAGCTATGATATCGTTACCAAAGGGCATGGAGGTAGCCTTGATGTTATTACTAAGGAAGGGGAAGGCACCGAATTTATTATCCATTTGTCAGTTTAAAAACTTGCTACTATTATGACAGATAAAATACCAACATTGTTAAATAAAGTATATACCTCATTCCTGGATTTGATGTTCTACTCCAATGATCCTTTGGACCTTCTGGATAACTATGTTGTAGAAGATGTAATGGGATATGGAACTACGCTGGATGAAAAAGTATTTGATTTGAAAGGCCTTAAAGATCTTGCCGTCTTGCAGCGGGATCAGTCTCCGGATTTGAAGTTTAAATATGAGATAGTACCTGTTTATCGAAAATTGATGAGAGAGGGGAATATAGCTCTTATCGTTGATGAAATTAAAATTTCCATCCAAATAGAAAATGAAGATGTTATTCTCAATTTACGGATGAGCATGGTTTGGGAGTTTATGGATGAGCAATGGAAGCTAGTACACTGGCATGGCTCTAAACCTGATTACGACTCAGGAGGGACCGATACCTGGCATACAGAGGAATGGCAGAAAAAAAACGAAGAATTGCAAAAGCAGGTTGAAGAAAAAACCCATGAATTAGTTAGAAAGAACCGTGAACTGGAAATTGAAGCCGCACTGGAACGTGTTCGGGCAGTAGCCCTGAGTTTGCAAACGCCTGACGATATGTTGGATGTTTGTCAAATCATATCTGAACAACTGGAAATGCTGAATGTAAGCAACATTAGAAATGTACAGGTAGCCATCATTGATGAATCGAATAAAAATTATTTAAACTACCAATATTTTACTCCATATACGAAGAAAGTTTTTGAGATAACAGCCTATGAAAAAAATCCTGCTTCTCAAGCCATGGTTACAGAAATGCAAAAATCGGCTAATTCTTTTTTTATAGGCAATATGAAAGGTAAAGCATTAGAGGAATTCAGGGAGTGGAGAAAAAAATACAACCAATTTCCGGATCCATTGCTTGACAAATCTTCTGCTGTTTTCTATTATTTTTATTCCATCGGGAAAGGAGGTCTGGGATTAACTACTTATCAGGAAATATCCGGCGAAAGTCTGGAAATTTTCAAACGGTTCCACAATGTATTTACGCTGGCTTATCGCCGGTTTATGGATATACAAAATGCAGAAGCACAGACTAAGGAATTCAGGATTGAAGCTGCCCTTGAAAGAATCAGGTCTCGCGCTCTTGCTATGCGCAATAGCTCAGAGGTAGGAGATGTATCAAACCTGTTATTCGCAGAGCTTGAGAAAATGAACATAAACCCAAGCGGTTTTAGCATCATGATTTTTTACGAGAACCAGGACAAATACGAGTTATGGCGTGCAAAGGAAGTGGCCCATCAGGGTGTTTATGAAACCTTCTCCATCAAAGCCATGTTCGATAAGTTGGATCAATATATACCGGGATTTGGTAAAGAATTAAAATCATCATGGACAAAGGGAAAACCATTTTTTATCGGTGAGTTTAAGGGAAAAAAGAGAGTTTCATTTATACAGGCAAATCGCGAAATGGCAAACTATGCCGACGATGAGTTCGAAGAGATGAAAAAGAGGTTCCCCGACCCAATTTTGTGGCACCTGGTGTTTTTTAAGCACGGCTGGTTTGGTGTATTACAAAATGAGCAACTTCCTGAAGAATATTTATTATTGATCCACCGTTTTGCAGATGTATTTGATTTTGCCTTTACCCGCTTTCTCGATCTTAAAAAAGCTGAGGAACAAGCACGCGAAGCAAAAATCGAACTTTCTCTTGAACGGATTCGTGGACAGGTTACTGCCATGAGTGAATCTTCAGAATTACTCGATATTGTGGTAACAATGCGTACCGAGTTTGTTGCCCTGGGTCATGAAGCCTACTATTTCTGGTATATGCGCTGGCTCCCTGAAATTTATGAAAAAGCCATGACCTCTGGCGATGGCACCCGGATTGGTATGGTCATGTCACTGCCCCGCCATATCCATGGAGATGTTAAGCTTGTTGCCGATTGGGAAAAGAGTGACGAACCTTCCCTTGTTTTTGCGATGGATGTGGAAACGGCTGTGGATTATGTACATAAAATGATCACTCTGGGTGATTTTAAACAAGTGGACCCAAATGCGCCTACCCTCGATGATGTTCGACACATTGGCGGCCTCACTTTTATTATGGCTCGGACGAAACACGGGGAGATTGGTTATAGCCTGCCCGGAGTTGTTGAAAACCCTCCCGAAGAAGCCCTCACCACCCTTGTCCGCTTTGCAGGAGTATTCGATCTGGCGTATCGCCGCTTTGAAGACCTGAAAAATTCCGAACATCGGAATAGGGAAACCCAAATCGAGCTTACCCTCGAACGGGTAAGGGCGAAAACCATGGCCATGCAGAAAAGCGCAGAGCTTAGCGAGGTGGTCACCAATCTTTTTCATCAGTTGGATGACCTGGGAATTAAAACCTATCGCTGCAACCTGGGGATCATCAATGCCGCAACAAAACACTGCCGTTTGTGGTCAACAACCAGTGATGGGAAAGTGATCCCATTAGCACCAAGTATTCCCCTTACCGAAAATCAGCACCTGAAAAAGATCTATAAGGGCTGGAAAAAACAGGGCGCACCTGTTGTAGATATCATCAAAGGCAAAAACCGGTTGGAGTGGACGCAATACATAAGAAAATTCAGCGATTTTGAAGAATATAAGCAGGGAAAGTTAAATAAGAAAAAGATTCTTTCAGAACCGGCAATCCTGAATCAGGTTTTCTTCAAACAGGGCTTCTTTACCATTCATACGGTGGAGGAAATGAAAGATGAATATTTTGATATCGTTCAGCGTTTTGCACGGGTATTCGAACAAACTTACACCCGCTTCCTCGACCTCCAACGAGCGGAAGACCAGGCTCGCGATGCTGTAAAACAAGCATCGCTCGATCGCATCCGTGGACAGATTGCCAGTATGCGTACCACCGAAGATCTTAATCAATTAACGCCGCTTATCTGGCGGGAACTAAATACGCTTGAAGTCCCTTTCTTCCGTTGCGGAATTTTTATCGTCGACGAAAAGAAAAAACATGTGAATGTATATCTTACTACGCCGGATGGAAAACCGCTGGGTGCACTCGACCTGGATTTTAAGGCCAACGATTTGGCCCGGGTTGCCGTGGCAAGCTGGAAGAAAAAGGAAGTGTATCAAACCCATTGGAATCGTGAAGAATTTATCGCCTGGACCAAAGAAATGATGAAACTCGGACAGATCAAAGTTCCAGAAAAATACCAGGGTGCTGAAGAACCTCCGGAATCATTGCACCTTCATTTTATTCCCTTTGCTCAGGGAATGCTTTATGTAGGTCATCAGGAACAACTTGAAGAAGAAAAGATCGACCTGGTAAAATCACTGGCCGGGGCCTTTTCGTTTGCGTATGCCCGCTATGAAGATTTTACTGTTTTAGAAGAAGCCAAGGAACGGGTCGAAAAAGCCCTGTCAGATTTGAAAGCAACCCAATCCCAATTGATCCATGCCGAAAAAATGGCCTCGCTGGGAGAACTCACCGCCGGTATCGCCCATGAAATTCAGAATCCATTGAATTTTGTAAACAATTTCTCGGATGTGAGTGTTGATATGATTAACGAAATGAATGAAGAAGCGGATTCGGGAAATTTGGAGGAAGTAAAAACAATTGCATTAGATTTAAAACAGAATCTTGAAAAAATCAGTCACCACGGCAAACGCGCCAGCAGTATTGTAAAAGGAATGTTAGAACATTCGCGCACCAGCAGTGGTGAAAAAGAACCAACTGACATCAATGCCCTTGCGGAAGAGTATTTGCGTTTGGCATACCACGGATTAAGGGCAAAAGACAAGACATTCAATGCAGATTTTAGAACGGATTTTGACGAAACCCTTCCCAAAATAAATGTCATTCCACAGGATATTGGAAGGGTGTTGCTGAACCTGATTAACAATGCATTTTATGCCTGTAATGAGCGAAGCCGAAGTGCGGTCTCAGAGGCGTCAGCGAAGATAACTGTGTCATCCTCTGATGCCCCTGTAAAAAAGGACGGCAATTATAAACCCACTGTAACTGTAAGCACAAAAAAATCAAACGGACAAGTTGAAATCAGAGTAAAAGACAATGGAAACGGAATTCCGCCTGAAGTAAAGGATAAAATTTTTCAACCTTTTTTCACAACCAAACCTGCCGGACAGGGGACAGGTCTTGGCTTAAGCATGAGTTACGATATTATTACCAAAGGGCATGGCGGGGAATTAAAAGTTGAAACCATTGAAGGATCCGGAACGGAATTTATAGTTGTTTTACCTGAAAAATAAAAAAAGTAAATGTATTATCGGCAAAAGAATAAGCCACTATTGAGCCAATAATATTTGAAACAAAATAGCATTCGTGGCTAATAAATAAAATAAATATGAAAATTTTAGTAGTTGACGACGAAAAAGACATTCAACCGTTGTTTGAACAACGGTTCCGAAAAGAGATCAAAACCGGTGAAATCGAATTTGTATTCGCCTACTCAGGTGAAGAAGCGCTTGAATGCCTGAAAGATTATCAGCACGAAGCTGTGTTGATCCTTTCGGATATTAATATGCCGGGTATGAGCGGGCTGGAGCTGTTGAGCCGGATCAAACAAAAACACCATCTGCCCCCACCGGTAGTGGTTATGATCACAGCCTACGGTGATGAGGAAAACTATAAAAGCGCTATGGAACTGGGCGCCGATGATTTTATCACCAAACCGGTTGATTTTAGTGTTTTGAAAGAAAAAATTAAAACCTTAAACTAATGGCTAAAATATTAGTAGTTGACGACGAGGCAGATCTTGAGATATTGATCAAGCAAAAGTTCCGCAAAAAAATTCGTGAACAGGCTTATGAATTCATTTTTGCAATAAACGGACGGCATGCACTTGAACAATTGAAGGAACATACCGATGTGGATGTTGTATTGAGCGATATCAATATGCCCGAAATGGATGGGCTGACTTTGCTTTCGAAACTTTGCGAAAAGCATTCCATTCTCAAATCGGTCATCGTTTCTGCCTATGGCGATATGGAAAACATCAGGACTGCCATGAACCGCGGCGCTTTTGACTTTGTGACCAAACCGGTAAATTTTGAAGACCTGGAACTCACCATTGAAAAAACGCTCAAACATGTAGCCCAGATCAGGGAAACACTGAAAGCGATCAAAGAAAATAACATCCTGAAAATGTACGTGGATGAAACCGTACTTAATTTTATGGATACACGCGAGTTTGAATCATCCCTGATGACGAATGATACCATTGAAGCTACAGTGGTTTTTATTGACATCTGTAGTTTTACATCCATCAGCGAAAACGAATCGCCCGACATGGTCGTGAAATTGCTGAACAGTTATTTTGATGTGATGGTCAAGGAAATCCTTGAACAGGGCGGGTTTATTGATAAATTCATTGGCGACGCCATCATGGCAGTTTTCCGTGGCGAACATCATTTGGACAAGGCCATTGATGCCTGCCTTGCCATCAGAAAGGAAATTGAAAATCTGCCTCCTTTTTCAGAACATGTTACCTTTAAACCCAATGTTACCATAGGTGTCAACAGCGGCGAAATGATTTCGGGAAATATCGGCTCTGCCAGCCTTCGCCGGCTTGATTACACTGTGATTGGGGATGTGGTGAATACGGCACAGCGACTGCAATCAGCCGCCGAACCGGGACAGATTATCATCAATGAAGCTTCATACGAAAAAGTGAAAGGAATATTTTAAATGCAATAAAGTGGGTGAAGTGAATTTAAAAAACAAATCCCATCCATTGGTTGTATATGAAGTTGTTGAATAAAAAATTTTGTAAGTAATCAGTATACTATTTACAATGAAATTACACATGGCGCATTAACGGAAAGGGGGTATAAAGGATATAATGGAATAGAGGAAATACAGGGTTTTAGTTTTACATTTAAAATTTATACTTCCCAACCAGATTGCTTTAACCGTAACACTTATTCCCTTTATACCTTTATTTCCTCTATACCAGTTAAAAGATTCTTAATCCAGTAAATATAAGATTGTCAGCAAACTGATTAGTCACAAATTTCTTTTATGGCTTGCGTTGAACATTTAGGAGAATGGATCCTGCAGATCATGCAATTGAAAAAGGCAGTTTTTTTAAAAAAAATGATGGGTGGTTTGATTTTTATGGTGAATGAAAAGAGGTGTCGCGGACTCTAAATTGATAAAAAATATGGAGATAGTCTTTTAATGGCTAAAATTGGACAAGAGGCCTATCTGTAAGAAATCGAAAAAGAGGTCTGTTTGCCAATGGATTTCACCGGAAGGCCAGTGAAAGGCTTCATTTACATAACACCCAAAGGACTTGATTTGGACACCGATTTGGAATATTTGATAAAAAGAGCACTCGATTTCAATAATCAAAATACATAAAAACTATGGATAAAGCACTTCAAACAATGATTGACAACATGCCCGAGAAAACAGGCAAGTCTCTGTCAGAATGGAAACAGGTATTGAAAGCAAAACAATTTGCCAAACATTCGGAAGCCTTAAAATTCCTTAAAGAAGAACACGGAGTAACACATGGTTTCGCAAACACCATTGTGATCCTGTCAAAGGATGAAAATGAATCGCCTGATGAATTGGTAGAAAATCAGTACAAAGGAAAAGAAAACCTCAAACCCATGTACGAAGAGTTAATTGCTGCAGTTAAGGAACTTGGGACTGATGTTGTCATAACTCCAAAAAAAGAAAGCGTTAGCATTATTCGCAAAAAACAATTTGCATTGATAAAGCCGGCGACAAAAACAAGAATTGATCTCGGACTTAAAATAACCGGGAAAGACTTTACTGATCGCCTGGGAAATTCAGGCCCATTTGGAACCATGTGCACGCACAGAGTTCAAATTTCAGACCTGAAAGAAATTGATTCTGAACTTATAAATTGGATTACTGAAGCCTACGAAAAAGCAAAATAAATTGCTGATCTTTGCATAAAACGAACATCTTCAATATAAACGCCTTTTAGATCCACGAACTTCCATTAACAGGAATAAAATGAAAACAATTGTTTACACTAAATACGGACCTCCTGATGTTCTTCAGCTCGCAGAGGTAGATAAGCCTACCCCCAAAGACAATGAAGTACTGGTAAAAATCCATGCAACAACCGTAACAGCCACAGAGTGTACTTTTCGAAAAGGCAAACCTTATATGGCAAGATTATTCATGGGCCTTTTCAAACCCAAAATTACAACCCTGGGTGAGGAATTGGCTGGCGAAATTGAAGCAGTTGGAAAAGATGTAAAAATATTCCAAAAAGGGGATCAGGTATTTGGAACTGCAGGTCCCAAATTTGGCGCAAATGCTGAGTATTTATGTGTACCCGAAAATGGCGTCCTGGCTATAAAACCAAACAATATAACTTATGAAGAAGCCGCCTCCGGCGTTGATGGATTTTTAACCGCAATGCCTTTCTTAAGAGATACTGGAAAGATAAAAAGCGGACAGAAAGTTCTTATTTATGGAGCTTCAGGAAGCATCGGTACGGCTGCTGTTCAGATTGCCAGTTACTTTGGTGCAGAAGTTACCGCAGTTTGCAGTACCTCAAATATAGAGATGGTCCAGTCTCTGGGGGCGCATAAGGCAATTGATTATACAAAAGAGGACTTTACCAAATCCGGCCACGCTTACGATATTATTTTTGATACGGTGGGCAAAACTTCTTTTTCAAAATGTAAAAGCTCGCTATCGCAAAAAGGTATCTTTCTTGAGGCTGGTATTGGGATGGAAATTATGCCTCATGTATTATGGACTTCAATGGTGGGAAGCAAAAAGGCAAAAATTGCCGCAACCGGATTAAGGCCGCCCAAAGAAAGGAGCAAAGACCTTATGTTTCTTAAAGAACTCATGGAAGCAGGAAATATAAAACCGGTTATTGACAGGAGCTATCCGCTGGAACAAATTGCCGATGCCCATGAATATGTTGAAAAAGGGCATAAGAAGGGGAATGTTGTTATAAATATAACCAAAAGGAATTGAGTCAAAACAGCTAACAAGTAACTTTGTTTAAGATTAAATGAGTATTGCTTTATGTTAATACCAAAGTGAAATTCAAAATAGTCTGGCATGAAGGGCGGTTTTGAATTTCGTGCTTCGGTATAATAAATACAGTGAAAAAAACAATCCTGGAAAAATATATTAAAATTTGTGCAATTAACTGAATAAATTATTATAAATTTGTGCAGTTAACTGAATGAAGTATGATAATCCAGCGAACGATAAAACAAAAAATAGAAGAATTTCTTTTCAAAGGAAAAGTAGTTATAATCTATGGTGCCCGACGAGTTGGTAAGACAACTCTTGTAAAACAACTGCTAGAATCTTACCCTGATTCAAAATATATCAATTGTGAGTTGTTGCAAAACAAAACCGCATTGGAAACAACCAACAGCGAATTGCTCAAAAATTTTTTAGGGGCATACAAGCTTGTGGTTCTGGATGAGGCACAAAACATTTCAGATATAGGATCAATATTGAAAATCATCAATGATACATTTCCTGAAATTCAAATCATTGCGACCGGTTCATCGAGTTTTGAACTCGGAAATAAAGTAATGGAACCATTAACCGGCCGTTCAAGGGTATTTCAACTGTATCCATTTTCATTGGCAGAAATAAAAGGAACACTTGATTTCATTGGCGTTCGGGCCAACCTTGAAAATTTTCTGAGGTACGGCTTGTATCCTGAAGTATTTCAAAAAACAGAAACCGATGCGATAGAAGAGTTAAACAATATTGCCGGAAATTATCTCTATAAAGATATCATGCAATATGAGAATCTGAAGCGCTCCGATTTATTGATAAATTTGCTACGGGCTCTTGCTCTTCAAATCGGCAATGAAATTTCCCTGAATGAGCTATCAAGGCTTCTTGGCGAAAACCTTAATACCATTAAGCGTTACATTGAGCTGCTCGAAAAGGCCTTTGTCATTTACCGTCTTCAATCCTTTAGCAGGAATCTGCGGAAAGAAATTGCAAAAGGTCAGAAAATATATTTTATTGACCTTGGGATCAGGAATGCATTGATCCAGAATTTTAATCCCCTGAACATGCGCAATGATATTGGTGGGTTGTGGGAGAATTTTTGTATTATCGAACGGATAAAGCACAATCAAAACACCAGACAATTCGTCAATCCTTACTTCTGGAGAACATATGATCAGAAGGAAATTGACTATATTGAAGAATCTGGTGGAACCTTACAAGCCTTTGAATTCAAATTTAATGAGAAATCCCCAACCAGCCCCCCTGCTGAGTTTCTTGAAAACTATTCCGGCAGCAACTTTCAGGTGATTCATCAGGAGAATTTTTTAAGTTTTTTTTTATAGTTTGGTAAGATTAATTGGAAATTCTTACTTGCCAATCTTTCCTCAAATCTGTTAGAGCAAAGGTTAACTGGATTACAAATCCTTTTTTTATTTTCTTTCGGATTGGCCGTTACGCAGGCTTACTCACAAATCCGAAAGAGGGGAGAAGGGAAAGTTTGTTCTTCATTTTTGGTTACCCTGCCATAAAATTCAATAAAGGGATAGAAAGGACTTTTGCTTCAATTACAACATTAAGCTAACGAAAAACGGGTATCAATTTAGCAAAATACCAATCCCTTTTCTTTTTCAAAGTCACACTCATCTGTTGATTAAACACCCTCAACTTTAAGAGAAGCACCCTCGGTATGTTTTAATTTTTTTCAGGAAACTGTGAATATACTTTTGCTTCGTGAATTTAATTTACTAACAATTAAAAAGATTTAAAACAATGAAAACAAAAGTGTTAATTTTTACAATCATGTTCGCTGGCTTTTCTTTAATCAGCGCAGCGCAGGAAAATGAAAAACGTTTTGGACTTGAACTCAATGGCGGTGCCTCCTTTGCAACCCGTGAGCTTGGTGGTGCCAACCTGAATCCGGGATTTGGATTTGAGGGGGTTTTCCACTATCGCTTTATGCCACATACCGGAGTTTATGCCGGGTGGGGATGGAACAGGTTTGGTGCAGATGATTCTTTCGCAGGCAAAGATGTCTGCTTCGAAGAAACAGGTTATGTGTTTGGCCTTCAATTTAAACACTCCTTTGGTGAATCCCCGGTTTCCTATTATTTAAGGGCCGCCGGATTGTTCAATCACATCGAAATCGAAAATGCTGATGGAGACATTATAATGGATAGTGGACATGGACTGGGCTGGCAGGTAGCAGGTGGAATTGACCTGCCGTTAGGAAGAAACTGGAGCCTTATGCCCGGATTAAAATTTAATGCCCTAAACCGGGAAGTTGAAAATGAAGGGGTCGTTACCGAACTTAACGAAAACTACATCTCGGTAAGGGTGGGAATTCTGAAGAAATTTTAACTCAATCAAGGCGATGGCGGGAGTTACAATCAAAGATAAAACATCCTGATTGGCTCCCGTTATTGCCTTTTTTAGCATTAAGAATTGTATTGTTATGATTCGTTGATTTATTTAGATTTGTAAGAAATTTAATACGCTAATTTGTAGGAGATGCTTTTTAAAAATTCAATTCAGAGTATTCCATTTATTAAATTGTTCAAAATTTTAATATTTATATCACTCGGCATGCAGCTTATAGTATTTTCACAGATGTATTTTAACAGGGTTGATTTTTTCAATGATCCTGTCCGTGTTTTGATTCGATTGTTTCGTGGCACCATATTATCTTTTCTCGCCGGCCTGATTTTATCCTATCCTTATCTTATCTTAATTAAATACTTAAACTTAAATTTTCCATGGAGAAAATTTTTTCTTAAACGGTTTAGCCTGCAATTTCCAATAGCCATTTTAGCCGGCCTTGTTATTACACCAATCATAGTTATCCCAGCCGGACTGGTCTTTGATATGGAATATGATTTCCAAACCAACCTCAACAATGCCTATTATCTGGTTATACTAAGCCTTTTTTTAATGATGATTCTGGAAGCATTGGTATATTTTAATGAAAGTACGGTTGCCAGTGTAAAAGCCGAAAACCTTGAAAAAGAACTCGCTCAAATACGGTTTGAAGTCCTGAAAAGCCAGATCAATCCACACTTTATGTTCAACAGCCTGAATGTCCTTTCAGGATTAATAAACAATGATGTTAAAAAAGCACAACAGTTTATAGATGAATTCTCGCACATCTACCGATACGTTTTGGAAACCATTGAACAACCGGTTGCCAGCTTAAGCAAAGAACTCGATTTTACACGCTCCTATCTGTTCCTTCAGCAGATCAGGTATGGACAAAACCTAATTTATACTGTTGATATTCCGGCCAATTTGTTGGATTTGGTACTTCCTCCGCTATCGCTTCAGGTAGTTCTTGAAAACACCACAAAACATAACCTGATAAGCGAATCAAAACCATTGAAAATCGAGATACTAAGTGAGGGATTCTTTCTCATTGTCCGAAATAATATTCAACCGAAAATATCAAAAGGGGCCTCTACCGGGCTGGGATTAAAAAACCTTGTCAGGCGCTATGCACTAATCAGCAAACAAGAACCCATTTTTAAAGTTGAAACCAATCATTACGTTGTAAAACTTCCACTAATAAACCTTGAAGAAAATGAAGGTATTAATAATTGAGGATGAAATTTTCGCGGCTGAAAAGCTGGAACAAATGTTAGTTGAAATTAATCCGGCTATAACTGTTATAGCAAAATTGGGTTCAATAAATGAATCAGTAAAATGGTTCATGAATTATACTTGCGATCTGATTTTTCTGGATATTCAACTTTCCGATGGCATTAGCTTTAGCATTTTTGAACAGGTAACTATCAACACCCCAATTATTTTTACAACCGCTTACGACCAATATGCCATTAAAGCATTCCAGCTAAATAGCATTTCCTACTTGCTGAAACCCATTAGAAAAACCGACCTTGAAGAAAGTCTGAAAAAGTACCAATCATTGAAATCAGCATTCAGCATTGACTTTGAAATGCTTCTGGCAAATATACAGGGAAGGAATCCGGAACATAAAAAGAGATTTCTTATACAGATTGGAGAAAAAATAAGAAAGGTCGAGCTAAGCGAAATAGCATATTTCTTTGTCCTTGAAAAAGGGGTTTATTTGAAAACTTTTCAGGGAAATTCGTACCCGGTTGAGTATACATTGGACAAACTCGAAAGCCTGATCAGTCCTGAAAAGTTTTTTAGAATTAACCGCAAGTACATTGTCAGTATCGATTCCATATCCAATATGGTGGCTTATTCAAGATCAAGAGTGAAGTTGGAGCTAACCCCAAAGGCCGACGAAGAATTCGACACGATTGTAAGTATCGATCGTTCGTCGGATTTTAAAAAGTGGCTGAACAGTTAATTTAATATTGCAAAAATTAAAATATTTGAGAATGAGTGTCATTATTAAAAAAGTCTCAACTATGCTTTTAATTCTACTATCAGTTCTGATAACATTGGTCTTTATGCTTGTAATTGTATTGTTTATATACAGCCCCGGGAAATCCGATCCGTTTCTGGATGACAACGGAAAACCCTTGGCCAATAGCATTTCGGAAAAGATTTTTATAAATATCGGAGGACTAAAGCAAGGCATGTTTATTAAGAGCAAAAATCAGGAAAACCCGGTTCTGCTTTACCTTCACGGGGGTATACCCGATTACTTCCTTACCCGGAAGTACCCTACCAGGCTTGAAGACTATTTCACCGTGGTATGGTGGGAACAGCGAGGCTTCGGACTCTCCTACAGTGCCAACATACCCGTGGAGACCATGAACCTGGATCAAATGATATCAGACACAAAAGAAGTCACAAATTACCTCCGTACCCGTTTTGGGCAGGAAAAGATTTACATCATGGGGCGTTCCGGGGGAAGTTACCTTGGCATACAGGCAGCAGCAAGGGCGCCGGAGTTATTCCATGCCTACATCGGAGTTGGCCAGATGTCGGACCACTTAAAATCAGAAAGAATAGCTTATGAATATATGCTGAAGAAATACGGGGATGCAGGGGATGGAAAAATGGTAAGAAAACTGGAAGCCTCACCGGTTACAAATGGCATTCCATATGGGTACCTCAAACTGCGTGACCAGGCAATGCACAGTCTTGGAATTGGTACAACCCACGACATGAATTCTATTATAACCGGTTTATTTATCCCGTCTCTGACCTGCAGGGAATATACTTTAAAGGAAAAATTCAATTTATGGCGAGGCAAATCCCAATCAGGGGTCCACCCCTTGTGGGATGAAATGATTGCCACGGATTTGATCGAAAAAGTGAATGAAGTTAACATCCCGGTATATTTTTTTCACGGGATATATGACTACACGGTATCTTACACCCTGGCAAAGAAGTATCTTGAGGAGCTTCGCGCACCACTGAAAGGGTTTTATACATTTGAGAATTCTGCACATAGTCCACTTTTTGAGGAACCTGAAAATGCGGAAAGAATCTATCTAGCAGACGTTTTGACAGGAACTAACAGTCTTGCTGATAAAAAATAAATAATAAAATGGCAATTCCCACATCAAGAGCAAAAGAGGTAGCTAAAATAAGCGTTAACCCCGCAAAGTGTAATGGTTGCGGTTTATGTGTTCAAATCTGCAGCGATTTAAGTCTCAAAATGGAAAACAACCTGGCATGTAAAAGCGATACAGCAATTTTTGGTTGCATTGGTTGCGGACACTGCATGGCCGTTTGTCCAACAGGAGCTATTGAAATTCATGGAAGAACAATCAGTCCGGAAGATTTATTTGATTTACCTTCAAAAGAAAATACTCCGGATTACGAGCAGGTTCTTTCCCTTTACCAGCGTCGCAGAAGTGTGCGTAAATTTAAAGACAGAAATGTTGATCCTGAAATAATCGAAAAAATTATAACAGCAGCCAAAACAGCACCAATGGGCTTGCCTCCTTCCGATGTAAACGTTATGGTTCTCGATAGTAAAGAAAAAACACGCGCTTTTGCCATAGATTTCTGTGATTATCTTGAGACCATGAAATGGTTTGTTTCCGGGTGGTTTCTGGCTTTAATGCGTCCGTTCTGGGGAAACGCAAACGACGAAATGTTCAAAGGTTTTGTCAAGCCGCTTTTCAAGGTTTATCCCGAAAAAATGAAAGAGAATATAAATGTTGTAAACTACGATGCACCCCTTGCCATGTACTTTTACGGGTCACCTTATACCGACCCTGCCGACCCGATTATAGCAGCAACTTATGCTATGATTGCCGCCGAATCGTTGGGACTCGGAACCTGTATGCTTGGCGCGGTTCACCCATTGATTCAAAACGGATCAAAAGCCCGTAAATTTCGCGAGAAGTACAATATTAAATATACATCTCGCGAAGGATTAATTGTGGCTTTTGGCTACCCTTCCGTACATTTTAAAAAAGGAATTCGACGCAGTTTTGCCGATATTTCCAATTGAGATTTTTTTATTCAAAAAAATGATAAATGCGGTTTTAATTAGCAAACCGTAACCCCATTTTCCCCGCCCTCCTTTAATAATTTTATAGAATCAATCAGTTAGTTATCCGGAAGTAAAATGAAAGAAAGAAATGTTAAAATGATTACAAAGCAGCTATCCCTCAATTTCATAATCAAATCAGCTATTTACGCTTTCACACACGTTTAAAACACCCCTGTCATCATATTTTTTTCTTTTGGAATCCTGGCCAGTTAATTTTACCACATGATTTTAAATGACAACACAAGAAACATTTCAAATCAGGAAAATGAGAATTCGCTTTTTGGTAACAATTTAAGAAAGTACAAAATGAATGATAACTGCATCATTGTATATGAATCGATTTACAACGGAAATTCAGAGAAACTGGCCAAAACAATGGCTCATACGCTGGGTTGTAATTGCATCAAACCAGGGGAGGCACTTCAAACTGATTTAAGCCGGTATAGTACCATTGGTTTTGGCTCGGGAATATATTTCGGAAACCATCATCCATCAATCCTGGACGTAGTAAATAACCTTGACTATACAGAGCAGGATGTATTTGTTTTTTCAAGTCACGGAGCTCCGGTTTTGGGCAAATACCATCAACCTATTAAAGAACTATTGAACGGGAAAAGAAAAAGAGTAGTGGGCGAATTTTCGGTAAGAGGCTATGATGAAACAGGTCCATGGAAAATTGTTGGTGGAGGTAATTGTGGAAAACCTAATGAAAATGACTTGAAAAAAGCAGTGAAATTTCTGAAAAAATATTTACCTCAACATTGCATGCCTGATTATTACAAAAGGGTTGAAAAAAAGTTGCCGGTTAATGATGGTTTTACAAACGAATATACTTTGAGTGTGAAGAATGCCAATATAGTTCTGAAAGGAGATTATGTAACTATAAATCAAAGCGCTTGCCTGGGCTGTGGAAAATGTACCAAGGTATGTCCCCTGGGTGTTATTGAGCTTATTGCAGGTAAGGCAGTTCCGGTTAAAGAATTGGATTGTACTTTATGCAGGTTATGCGAAATTAATTGCAGAGAAAGAGCTGTCAGTTTACACTATAATTGGCTTGATGCAATTAATGTTGCGAAAAGGCATGGTAAAAGAAAATCACTATAAATACATAAAAAAATGAAAAACAAATCCTTAAAACCACTTGCTATTACCTTTTTCGCCAGTGGAATATGGGATACTGTTGCAGCCATTCTGTACTTTTTTGTAATAGGTACAGGACGATTAATTGATAAACCAAAGATTGATCCCTTCTTCGCAGTTTTTCTGGGATCCTTTTTTCTGTGTTTCGCCTATTTACAATTTTTATCAGCTTTCAATATGAAACGATATGCATTTAATGTTGGCTGCTTGATAATCGGCCGATCATTCTACGTTATTCAACTCTATGCATACATGGGTTTTGCTATTGATTTTCCCTCAACATTCTGGTTCACCGGAATAATTGATGGAATGTTTACAATTCTATATTTGGCTTTTGCCATACGGGGTGGGGTAAGCATGCATGAGTTGTTTATTCCAAAAACGAACCAACCAATTTTAAAAGGGTTGAAGCCAAAAGAAAGGTTGAATTACAAGAAGCCGAACCTAACACCTTCCAAAACTATTTTACCTGCCATATCTGGGAGAAGGTAGTACCTAGCACTTTCGCGAAATACCGGATTTGTTTCATTTCGGCAGCAGTCACCAGGCATAGTGAAATCCCTTCCTTGCCAGCTCGTGCGGTTCTTCCCATGCGGTGGGTATAAAATTCATCTTTATCGGGCAACTGATAATAGAATACAAACGAAAGTCCCACAGCTTGTCCGGATTTTTGTACCGATTTGTGGGTGGGATAATCCGGATGGTGATACTTCCTGGATTTGTAATCCGCTTTTTTTGATTCAAAGGATATCTTACATAGCCATCACTTAGATAAAATCCCTTTTATTTTCTTTCTGATTAGCCGGTGCGCAGGCTTATCCACAAATCCGAAAGAGCAGAGTAGAGCGGAAGATCAGAGCATGTTCTGGTGGTAATAATATTTATTGAAAACTTTACTTCTTATAAGAAATCCATGTAATCATTTCTCCGGGACCACGGTTCGCATAAAAGCAATAAGGGATCGCAATGATTGTTCTATTATTTTCATCGGTTGTAAGGCTTCCATTAAGGCTTTGTGTGACTTGTTTTGCTGAAAACTCAACTGTAGTAATTTCTCCTCCAAAGTCACCAGTTAAACCGGTTTTGAATTCCTGGTTTTTGTCAGCAAAAATATGTAGCACCGAATTTTCCTCCTGGTCTATGCCTTCAGCGCAGTAAACCAAAGGGCCACGCTGCAGGATGAATTTATTAAGGTCTTCTGCTACCTTTTCATTTGCAATTACTTTTCTTACACGCATGGATAAAGAAATTTCAATGCTGTCCCCCCGCTGCCATTTTCTTTCCAGCACAGCATATCCTTTTTCAATTTCAAACATCACTTCATTTCCGTTAATTCTGATTTGAGCAGGTCCGATATTTTGGTCGTCAAATTTGTAAAGATCACCCGGAACGGCTTCATTTCTTGCCCAGCCGGGAATACGGACATAAATTGTCCTTTTGGTGGCATAATCTGGATTGACACGTATCACAATTTCACCAGCCCATGGGTAATTGCTTTTCTGGGTGATGGTCATTTTTCCTTTGGGTGTTTCAAAAGTAGACTCACTTTCCACAAAAAGATTGACATAAACATCATCCCCTTTATGAGCATAAATATATCCGGGAAAGGATGGAAGAAAACGGCTGATATTCGATGGACAGCAGGCGCAGCCGAACCATTTCTGGCGTTCCTTATTTCCTTGCGACTCCAGAGGATTATCGTAAAAGAAAAGATCACCTGAAAGCGAAACACCCGAAAGCAGTGCATTGTACATCACCCGTTCCATGATGTCAATGTACTTACCATCTCCGTTAAGAAGGAATAGTCTGTAGTTCAGAAATACTTCGGCAATAGAGGCACAGGTTTCGCAATAAGCGGACAGATTCGGGAGATCGTAATCCGGACCAAAACCCTCATTGCCTCCGGTTTGTCCAATCCCGCCGGTGATGTACATTTTTTTAGTCACGACGTTATTCCAGATCCTGTCTATAGCATTGATATAAGCAGTGTCGCCCGTCAAAGCAGCTACGTCAGCCATCCCCGAAAACATATACATCGCCCTCACAGCGTGACCGACAGCTTCCCGCTGATCAACCACTTTAAGGTGCGCCTGATTGTATTCCCAGCCGCCTGGACCACGCACATCAAGGAAGAATTTGGCAAGATCGAGGTATTTCTTTTCTCCGGTTACACGGTAAAGCTTCACCAGACCGATCTCGATTTCCTGGTGGCCGGGATAAATTTCCAGTTTTCCCCACCCGAAAACGTCATTGATCAGGTTTGCATTTTTAATCGCTACGTCTAGGAATTCTCGTTTTCCGGTAGCCTGATAATAGGCTACAGCAGCCTCATACATATGCCCCACATTATACAACTCGTGGCTGCCTTCCTCGATATTTTCCCAGCGCTTCTTGCCTGCCATAGGAAGGGCGCTGTCGCCCATGATCGTGCGGTTGGTATACAAATAGCCATCATCCTCCTGCGCCAGGGAAATTTTATAGATCAGCGAATCGAGATAGGCTTCAAGTTTAAGATCGGGCTTGATCATCAATGAATACGAAGCCCCTTCGATGATCTTGAAAACGTCGGAATCATCGAAGCCAAATAAACTGCAGAAAGAACCTTTTTTTAATCCCCCGGCGATCTCGAAATTTTTGATCCTTCCGGTTTCTTCGCTTTGCTGAAATGCGATTGGAATGGTAACTTCCGTATTTTTCAGGATGCGGGGCAGCCAGAAATTGTCGTGGATCTGAACATTTGTGAAAAGCACGGGAGTAATAGGATAATCCAGAGGTTGGTTTATACTATTTTTGCACGAATTAAATACCAACAATAAAAGAGTAAGAATTGAAATTATTTTTATTTTTTGCATTGCAATAAGTATTGAGAATAATGACGTGAAATTAATAATTTCAATCTGTTCTGATTAAATTTTCATAGAGTATTTTTACCAAAAATTTTATGATGGACCTGTTTGATTATTTCGATGATAATTTTAAATTTGATCATGCATCATTCGACCTGGATCAAAATATGCCTGTGGACGAGTACGAAGGTTACACTCGTAAAGAAATACAGGAGGCTTTGTATAGTATTTTCAGTGACAAATGTCCGGTTCGGATTCGTACAAATATCCCGGATGTTATACTTGATCATATACCTTTCCTGAATTTAAGTGAGTTTTTGTTTCATCAGGTCGAAAAATCAGGAATGATTAAACTTACAAAACAAGGTAATCTTCCTGTAAAACTTGTCAGTCAGGTATACGAGCAGAAATTCATCACTGAACCCTTTGTTGAGGAAGGTTTACGTAAGCTATATAAAGAAGAAGATTCAATGGCTATAAACGTTTGCCGCCTGGTTTTATCATTTGCCGGTCTTATTAAAAAAAGAAAAAATCTGTTGACGGTAACTGACAAAGGTAAAAAGGCGATATCCAACAGAATTGAATTTCTAGGGATTGTCATGCAAACCTTTGCCCTGCGATTCAACTGGGCCAGCCTTGATGGTTATGGAAACAGCCGCACCGGTCAGTTTGGATTCGGATATACCTTGCTGATGCTGAATAAATACGGGAATGAACTCAAACCGGTGGAATTTTATTCAAATAAGTACATGATCGCCTTTCCTGCGTTACTTGATGATTTCATTCTCAATAGTGTTTCCAGAAATACAGACTTTGCAAGGAGTTTTACCAGATGTTTTACAATCCGGTCATTTGAGCGGTATCTTGAATTTTTTAATCTTGCAGATGTCAAATATCAGGGAAATGCTTTAATGAGAGAGAACGTCC
The DNA here is from genome assembly GCA_963840975.1 of uncultured Bacteroidales bacterium. GTDB lineage: Bacteria > Bacteroidota > Bacteroidia > Bacteroidales > JAADJA01 > JAADJA01. The sequence continues at coordinate 102,975 of CAWJBC010000019.1, forward strand.
AGGTAAAACCCTCCGGAATTTTTCATGAAGTATTTGAATTTGATGATTAGTTGAAGATATTATACCTCCGGTATTCTGGTTTACGAAAAGTTATTTGAGTAATAAGGCGGTCTAGCGTTTCGCAAGAAAACTAATCAGCTCCCGCCTTCGGCGGGACCTGCCAAGTTGCAGTATGTAATTGCAATTTATTATTTGCCAATCAAGTTTATTTTAGACAAAAGCTGGATCTGTTATTTTTTAAAAGTGTGTAACTAATGTTTCCCTTTTTCCGATTCATTAATCAATTTGTACTTTTGAAAAAAAATGTCATGGGTATTAAAGAAGTAATGACGCTGGAACAGAAAAAAACTGCACGCTATGCCAAAGCGCTTGGTCATCCCGTGCGTGTGTATATTCTTGAATTGCTATCCAAACAAAGCTGCTGTTACAGCGGCGACCTGAGTGAAGTTTTGCCTATAGCCAAATCAACGCTATCGCAGCATTTAAAGGAATTGAAAAATGCCGGGTTAATTCAGGGTGAGATTGAGGCGCCCAAAATCAAGTATTGCCTTAATTCTGAAAATTGGGAGGAAGCCAAAAAACTTTTTGAAAAATTTCTTGGTCAGTAAATTTTTTTTAATCACCTTTGTTCGCAATTTTACGAACAGCGAATAGCAAACAAATAAATTTATGGAAATAAAAGTATTAGGGACAGGTTGTACAAAATGTAAAAATCTCGAAAAAATGACACGTGAAATGGTGTCTGAAATGGGAATTGACGCCAATGTCACAAAAGAAGAAGATATTATGAAGATCATGGAATACGGGATCATGCGAACACCGGGACTCGTTGTTGACGGTAAAGTAGTGTTGAGCGGCAGGATTCCATCAGTAAATGAATTGAAAGAACTTTTAGCAAATAAATAGAAAAATGAAAATGAAAACAAAAACATTCTTAGTATTAGTTGCAGTATTGCTTGGTTCGGTATCCGCGACGTTTGCTCAGACAGCGGGTCAAAACACTTCCACCGATAAAGTTGAGGTGTATTATTTTCATAACGAAAGACGCTGCGCAACTTGTGTAGCTGTAGAAGATGAATCGAAAAAGGCACTAAATGAACTTTATCCTGAAAAGATGAAATCAGGGGAAATGATTTTTTTGTCGGTCAATATTGAGGATGAAACCAACAAGGCTCTGGCAGATAAATTTAAAATCTCTGGTCAAACCCTCTTGATTGTAAAGGGCGGCAAAGAGGAAAATCTGACCAATACAGCTTTCATGTATGCCACAACAAAGCCGGAAAAGCTAAAAAAAGCAATTGGGTCAGCCATAGAAAAACTTTAATTCTGACATGGAATTTCTGACTTCCCTTTTGGAGAGTTCGACCTTTCCAATATTAACTGCATTGATACTTGGGTTGATGACAGCCATCAGCCCATGCCCCCTGGCTACAAATATTACAGCGGTAGGTTTTATCAGCAAGGACATTCAGAATCGGAACCGGGTATTCATCAATGGATTGGTTTACACATTGGGACGTTCATTATCCTACACCATCCTCGCTATAATTTTGTTTTATAGTGCGGATCAGTTCAGGGTTGCCGGGTTTTTTCAAAGGTATGGCGAAAAGATCATCGGACCTTTACTTATCCTCATCGGGTTTTTTATGCTTGATATTATCAGGATCAATTTTCCCGGATTGACATCCCTCACCGATAAGTTCTCAAAAAAGGGAGTCGGCAGTTACTGGGGTGTATTGCTGCTGGGAATAATCTTCGCTCTGGCTTTTTGCCCTTATAGCGGAGTACTGTATTTCGGAATGTTAATGCCGCTGACAATCAGCAGCAGCGAAGGCTTAATTCTTCCATTGGTCTTTGCTGTCGCAACTGGAATTCCGGTCATTATTTTTGCCTGGCTTATTGCTTATACCCTTTCCGGAGTAGGAGGTATTTATAACAAAATAAAAATTTTCGAAACCTGGTTTCGCCGTACAGTTGCAGTAGTATTTCTGCTTGTCGGGTTGTATTATGTTTACATTTTCTTTCTCAAACCTTTATTTTAATGGCAAAAGGTTATTTCAGAACTGATACGGGTAAACTGATTTTACCACTTATTTTGGTACCATTCTGGGTTTTGGTCTATTTAAATTTAAAACCTATTACCGATTGGTTCGTTTTTTCCGGACTTGGGATGATGAAGGGGGAACATTTTGCAGAAGCGGTCTGGTTTTTTGTTTTTGAATTTCCCAAAGTAATGTTATTGCTTATTTTGATAATCTTCTTTGTCGGAATCATCCGCTCTTATTTCACCCCTGAACGAACCCGCAAAGCTCTGGAAGGAAAAAAAACTTTTACCGGCAATGTGATGGCAGCAGGGTTGGGCATTGTAACTCCTTTTTGTTCCTGTTCCGCCATTCCTTTGTTTCTTGGATTTGTTGAATCGGGCGTTCCTTTGGGGGTCACCTTTTCCTTTCTTATCGCAGCTCCAATGATAAACGAAGTAGCTATTGTGTTGCTCTACGGAATGTTTGGCTGGCAGGTAGCTCTCATTTACATAGGCACAGGATTGTTCATTGCCATTGTTGCAGGCTGGATTATCGGAAGATTAAGACTTGAAAAATGGGTTGAGCCATGGGTTTATGAAACAAAGGTAGGGAAGAATACATTGGATGACGGAAAGATACCCTTTGTTACCAGGATTCAATTTGGATACGATGCAGTAAAGGAGATAGTCGGGAAAGTTTGGTTGTATGTTGCTTTGGGTATTGCTGTTGGCGCTGGCGCTCATGGTTACGTTCCAGAAGACTTTATGGCTTCATTGATGGGAAAATCTGCATGGTTTTCGGTACCGCTTTCCATTTTGATTGGTATTCCGCTTTATTCCAATGCCGCCGGTATTGTTCCAATCGTATCCGTTCTTATCGAAAAGGGGGCGTCACTTGGAACCGCTTTGGCGTTTATGATGGCAGTGATTGGTTTATCTCTGCCAGAAATGATAATTCTCCGAAAAGTCCTGAAACTCCCGTTGATTTTAGCTTTCATTGCTGTAGTAAGTACAGGCATTCTGACGGTAGGGTATCTGTTTAATTTTATTTTTTAGCACTATTTATTTTCAAAACATTTCAATAAAATGAAGGTATTGATTATTTGCACCGGCAATACCTGCCGCAGCCAGATGGCAGAAGGATTTCTAAAATCATTTGATACAAACCTCAATGTTTTTTCAGCCGGGACAAGGGCTGAAAAAAATGTTAATCCATTTGCTGTTAAAGCGATGAAGGAAATTGGTATTGACATCAGTAGTCAAAAGCCTGAATCTGTTGAGAAATATCTTAACGAATCCTTTGATTATGTGATCACAGTTTGTGATGGAGCAAAAGAAATTTGCCCGGTTTTTACTGGTAATGTGAAGAACCGGTTGCATATTGGTTTTGATGATCCTGCCGATGCAAAAGGAACAGAGGAAGAAGTAATGCCCGTTTACCGGAAAATCAGGGATCAAATTAAAGAACGGTTTTATGAATTTTATCTTGAAATTAAATAGAACACTGATAGCGCGGATTTGGCGGATTTACACTGATTAAATTATCTGTGACAATCAGTTTCATCTGTGTCATCAGCGTTCTATAAATACAAAAATCAGTAACTATGAACGAAAGACTAAAAGAAATTGTAAGAAAAAAGTACAACCAGATTGCGTTGCAAAGCAAGGAACAAAACCAATCATCATGCTGCGGAAGTACAGGTTGTTGCGATAAAATGGACTACACCATCATGAGTGATGACTATACAGAGTTGGAAGGCTATAACAAAGATGCCGACCTGGGATTAGGATGTGGTCTTCCTACTGAACATGCAGAAATCAAAGAAGGCGATACAGTTATAGATCTTGGTTCCGGCGCAGGAAATGATGCTTTTGTCGCCCGGTCAATAGTGGGTGAACAGGGCAGAGTTTATGGACTTGATTTTGCAGGTGCAATGCTCAAAAAAGCAAGAAAAAATGCAAAGAAGCTCGGATTTATCAATGTAGAGTTTTTAAAGGGTGATATTGAGGACATGCCTTTTAAAGATGAAATAGCCGATGTGATTGTCAGTAATTGTGTGCTAAATCTTGTTCCTGATAAAGTCAAAGCCTTTCGTGAAATGTTCAGGGTTATAAAAACTGGCTGCCACTTTTGTGTTTCTGATATTGTTTTATCGGGCGACTTACCAGAAGAGTTGATAAATGATGCCACCATGTATGCCGGATGTGTTTCCGGTGCAATTCAAAAGGAAGATTATTTGGAGATAATAAAAAACGCAGGATTTAAAAATATCCAAATCCGAAAAGAAAAGGAGATCATCCTCCCGGATGAAATACTGAAAAATTATTTGTCGGAAAAGGGGATGGAGGAATTTAAAAATAGTGATACTGGGATTTTTAGCATAACGGTATTTGCGGAGAAATAATAATTGCCACGAATGCACGAATAATAGGTAAAAAAGTAATTTTACGAATCAAGACACGACTGAGTTCGCATATTTATAAATTTTAGAGAAATGTTCAATTAACATCATTTATTAGACGAATAAATATGGCTAAAATAATATATAAAGAGGAAAGTTATAAAGTCGTTGGATGTTGTTTTGAAGTGCACAATAATCTTGGTCCTGGATTTTTGGAGATTGTTTATAAAGAAGCGTTAGAGTATGAATTTCAAAAAGCTGGAATACCTTACTCAAGGGAAACTGAATATCTTGTGAAATATAAGGATATCATTCTACCCCATAAATTCTATGCAGATTTTGTTGTGTTTGGCAAAATTATTCTTGAAGTTAAAGCTATATCATTGTTGACAAACGAGCATGTGGCGCAAACATTAAATTATCTTAAAGTCTCAGGGAATAAATTAGGGCTGCTGGTGAATTTTGGCGAACTGAGCCTCAATTATCAGAGGTTAGTATATTAAATTTTTAAGGTGTTCAATGACAATTATATTGCCACGAATGCACGAATAATGGGTAATATATTAAATTCACAAATCATGAGGTGATGGAAATCGCATGTTTTTTTATTTTAGTGAAATGTTCTATCCGTATCATTATTTTAGTCGAATACATATTCGGTAAATCAATAAACAAAAATATATTCGTGCATTCGTGGCTTACAAAATATTCGTGCATTCGTGGCAAACAAATATTAGTGCATTCGCGGCTCACAAATTATTCGTGCATTCGTGGCAATTAAATAATCAAATTTATGTCTGAAAAAAGTCTTACCAAACGTTTATCCTTCTTAGATCGCTATTTAACCATCTGGATTTTCCTTGCCATGCTGTTAGGGGTTTTGTCAGGATATCTGTTTCCGTCTATCGCAGGTTTTTGGGAAAATATGAGTATTGGTACTACCAACATTCCTATCGCCATTGGGCTTATCCTGATGATGTATCCTCCTTTGGCAAAAGTCCGCTACGAAGAACTGCCAAAGGTTTTCAGAAATTTTAAAATCCTCGGATTGAGCCTGGTCCAAAACTGGCTTATTGGTCCGGTATTGATGTTTTTCCTGGCTATTTTGTTTCTTCAGGATTATCCTCATTACATGTACGGGCTGATTCTGATTGGGTTGGCTCGCTGCATCGCAATGGTGATTGTATGGAATGATCTTGCCAAAGGGAATACTGAATATGCTGCCGGTCTTGTGGCTTTCAATTCTGTTTTTCAGGTACTGTTTTTCGCCGTTTATGCCTGGGTTTTTATTGCCGTACTTCCCGGCTGGTTCGGCGTAGAAACCACTGATGCCGTAACAGGCATCACCATGGGGCAGATTGCGGAAAGCGTTTTTATTTACCTTGGTATTCCTTTTATTGCAGGGTTTTTGACCAGGTTTGTACTTATTCGCATTAAAAGTAAAGAATGGTATCATGCTAAATTTGTCCCATTGATCAGCCCAATCACCCTCGTTGCTTTATTGTTTACAATTCTTGTCATGTTTTCCCTTAAGGGTGAGTATATCATTCAGTTACCATTCGATGTTGTCAGGATTGCAATTCCGCTCATTATCTATTTTATAATTATGTTCCTTGTAAGTTTTTACATGGGAAAAAAGATAGGGGCGGATTATTCAAAAACCACAACAATTGCATTTACTGCTGCCAGCAATAATTTTGAACTGGCTATAGCAGTTGCAATTGCAGTCTTTGGAATCAATTCGGGAGAGGCATTTGCCGCTGTAATAGGACCCCTTGTAGAAGTGCCTGTTTTGATAAGCCTTGTAAACGTTGCATTGAGGTTCAAAACAAAGTATTTCAATAAATAGCGTTTCCTGCACAATTTAACACTTCTTGCCATATTGACATTATTTATTAATTGGTTCTGTTTTTGATTGGTGATACTTAAATGCTAAATATAATTCAAAAATGAAAACAATACAAATTTTTATTATTCTAATGATCGCAGTTGCGATGTCAGTTAATGCCCAAAGTGAAAGCACTGTTAGCCAAACGGGAAAAGATTTATTTTTCAGTAAACAAGTTGAAGGGACTATGGACGAAGTTTATCAGCGAGTGGTTGAAGCGTTGAAAGCTGAAAAGTTCGGAGTTATCACTGAAATTGATATGGCAAAGACACTCAATGAAAAGCTTGGTGTTGAGATGAAGCCCTATAGGATTTTAGGTGTTTGCAATCCTGGATTTGCATTTGAAGCTATTCAAGCTGAACCAAACATTGGTGTGTTTTTACCCTGTAAAGTGATCCTAAAACAAATGGATGAAAATACAATTGAAGTTGTGTCAATCAATCCGGAAACAATGATGATGATGCTTGGAAATGAAAAACTGGATGAAACCGCCGAAGCTGTGGGCGTGAAACTGGAAAGAGTTATTATGGAGTTATAAAAGAAAAATCCCGCCATAAGCGGGACTATTCCTTCATTAACCTAAATTTATTGTACGAACTGTTTTATCCCTGAATTAAAAATTGATTAAAATTTTCACAGGATAAGTCTTGTAGTAAAGAAACAATTAAACAAACCCAACAAAGGATTTACAAATGTTTAATTGTTTCTTTTTGATAATCATTTTTCATTAATTAGCAGGAGGTGTATAACTTCCATTTACATCACCCGAGCAAAGGCTCTGATAATTTACGGTTGCATTGCTGCCGGAAACATTGACAGACGGTATTTGGAAAACATAATCAGGAGCTGTCCATGTTGACGATAATCCCACTGCTCTGCGTTTGATAAGGATACCATCGGATGTAGTTATACCACCTGAAACATTCACATCAGCCGCCGCAATTTGTAAGGGATTGAATGTACCCAATCCAACTGCAAACCGTGCTGTTAAGATGCCATCCACAGTTGTTATCCCGCCCTTTGCTTTAACTACGGAAGTTTGAATGGTATAGTCTCCGTCCAGCAAACCACCAAATTCATAATGACCGGAAGCATTGAAGTTCGTTGTAAGCAAAAGCTGATTGCTTGCATTGTAAAGCTGAACTGATACATCCATTCATTGACGTCATAGCCACATTTCCATAGGTAATGTTACCGGTTATCATCCTGTCCAAAACATTCATGGTAACTGGTATCATTATGGTGGGATTACCTGGATCAGTCGAAGTTACTTGGATGTCAGCAGTATATGTGCCAACTGCCAATCCTGTTGCATCCATGTTGACATTAATGATACTTGGTAAGTTATCTGCATCCGGCATAGCAGTTCCATCAGTATATTCTAATCCATTAATTGTCAACCAACCAAGGGCTGATAATGAAGCACGCAAACGGAAATTATCTATGGCAAAATATTGGCCTCTTCCATCAGGTCCATCAATGTAATGGAACCTTACCTGGAAGTTAGCATTGGCATAAGCAGCTACGTTATAAGCTTTATGCGTACCATTGGAATTCCAGGATAATTCTCCATCAGTATTCCATGAATTATAAATGTTAACCCACTGGGTACCATCGTAAACATCTATCTTTGCTGAATCGCCATCAGTCCAATTTGAAACGAAAGCCTGATCGAATTCCAGTTGCAAACCAGCTCCAAGATAAGCAGAAGCATCAATTACAGGGCTTACTAAATAGTCATCCATAGTTATTGAAACATCTCCATAATTCTGGTTTCCATCGCAAAAAGCAAACTGCGTTCCATCAAAATCATAGTAGGGCGAATTTGCTGAAGAATTTATTGCCCAGGTTACAGTATTATTTCCATTATTAACAACTGTCCAATCACCAGGAATTTCAGTATCAAAAGTTTCAAAAAGAAGATTTACCTCATCATATACAACACTTGCTGTATAAGAAGCAGGTAACCCACCAGAATTACCCATTGTTAAGTTAACGGAAGCAGGCATAATTGGAGTAACTGTTTCAGTTATTGACAGAGGATCAGCATAAAATGTTGGCGAACCTGAAGCTTCCACAGTTATATCATCCAAATACCAACCGGCCCTGTTGCCCCCTGTCCAGGTATCTGATACCAACCTGAACCTGATTACAACATTATCATATGTATTATAGTCCGTCAGGTTGAAATATTCCTTTTTCCACCATGAATTATCCGGAGTTTCTGAACCTGTTCCCCAATCTGAATATGAAACCTCATCAAAGCAAGGCCCCTCAGGATAATTATATAAATCGGCTTCTCTGTAATTACCTGCTCCAGAATAAGTTGATTCAGGTAACTGGTCGTAAGTTGTACCTCCATCGGTTGAAATCTCTACATAACAATGGTCATAATTATTGTATGTTTTGGCAATCTGCCAGAATGTTAGCATAATGTCGGCTTTAGCTGTAAAATCAAATGTACCTAACATATAAAGAATATTATCATCACTATTACCAGATGCATTGTGCATTGAATTAAGACCGCTGTGTTGCAAATCGGTATTGATCATCCACATGGTTCCATTTGCAGGATTATTTCCTGTAATCCCCATACCTGCTTCAAAATCTTCTGTAACAGGAATTGCTCCAAAAGCATCAAATGCTGTAAGTAAACTATAAGGACCTGTCCATACACTATAATCGCCTCCGCCACAATTTGTGCGGATGTATACATCATAAGCCGTACTTGCATTTAATCCGGTCATTTCAAAACTCTGCACTTGTGCAGCAGTAAGATTTGGAGTATAAGCATTGGTTTCTGCACCGGCTCCAACTGCAAATCCTGATAATCCAACTTCAATTTGATAATCGGTAGCACTTGCCATGGGATCAGTCCAGTTTAACATGGCCGAGGTTTGAGTTTCACCGTCAATCCAGGGTTTATAAGGCTCGACACATGAAGGTATGGCATCAATGCTAATATTGTCAATTCTCATTTGCTGAAAGGGATAGTCTGCTGCATTCATTCTGAAAGCAATTCGGGCATCAGAACCAACATAATTATTGAAATATACAGAGTGGTTAACATATTCATATCCCTCTGTAAATATAGTATCATAACCAGTAAAAGTGGTATAATCTGTAGGGTCTGTAATTGTTCCAACGATCATTGCAGAGCCACCTGAATGTATCCAAAAATTAGTATATAAGGTATTAATATTGTTAGAAAATTCTGGAGTAATTAGTAATAATTCGGAATTCACATCGCCTTCCGGTGCCATATAGATACATATCCCTGAAAGTGCGTCGTATGAATCAGGACCCATTCCTCCATATGATGAAGCATTCATTTCAATTTCTGACCAGCAAACGGGATACTGCGGAACCTCAGGCCATGGGGGAACTTCGCCAAAATCTTCAAACAAAGGTGTACCAAATGGGATACAAGCAGTTTGGATGGTAAGGGGCTGGCTCCATGCACTCATGTCACCACCACCACAATCAGTCTGCACATAAAAGTCATAATCTGTTGCATCAGTTAAGCCACTAATAATTGCCGGGTTGGTTGAAACAGAAACTGTAGTCCCGGTTCCCTGAGTATAGCCTGAAATCCCATATTCAATATTCCATTGCAATGGAATGCTGTAGTCTGTCCAGCTTAAAGTAACCTGGTTTGCCTGGATAACATCAGCATCTACTGCCTGGGGTTTAATGCAAGAAGGGATTAAATCAAGTGTAAAATCATCCATATACATTTGATTTTCATCAAAATTAAGATCACCTCTAATGGCAATGTATTCATCTGTTCCAGCATATCCTGCAAACAAATATTCAAAATATTCCCAGTTTGAAGCCGATGGAACCCAAGATGTTATTTCAGTAAAAGTAGATGCATCAAGAGGATTCGTTATGGTACCAATTTGGAAAGGCCTGGAAAATGCTGTACCCCACAATAAGCTTGAACCATTCAATCCATAAAAAGAGATCATATAATCAGAAACAGTTCCAACTTTTGGAAAAACCAGTGTAATATTAGGATCCATTTCTCCAGCAAAGTTTCCCCAATTCATAGTATTTGTGCCACTATATGGACTCCAGTAATTTTCAACTCTGACATAACAATCAGGATTGTTTACTGTACTTACTGATAACCAGCAATCAGGAAGAGCAGGGGGTGCATAGGAATCAAAATTATCAAAAAGAGGAGTAGAAAGCGCTCCGCAATCCGTTGTAAATGACCAAACTGCACTCCCAATCTCATTGGTAGCATTTCTGGCAACAACATACCAATAATAGGTAGTAGCATTGGTTAATGTTCCGGGGTCATAGCTGCCATTAGTTGCTCCCCCTGTTGCAGCATTATTTACAACTTTTGTCATTGGAGGATTATCTGTTCCAAAATAGACATCGTAATTGGTTGTATTTGTGCTAACATTCCAACTCAAATTGCTGTTAATATCTAACAGTTGCGCCATATTGGCTGGTGCTGGATTTGAAGGAATGTGTGGTGAACCAGCCGGAAGATAAATAATAGTAACTTTCCAGGTGCCTACATCAACTTTTTCAAATACATTGCTACAACCTGTTGGTGCGTTCCAATAGGTAGTTCCTGCATGAAGCTCAAATTTCAAACCCGGCAAAAATGGTGGAGGAGGGGTAACTCCATTGGCAATGGCCAAACCAGTTCGGTTATAATTCCATGTTCCTTCTGTCCATTGGTTTGATGGAGAGAACACTGCCCCTTCACTTGTACCTCCGGGTGATATACAACGAAGTTGTGATCGTTGTTCCGACATTGTAGCTCCATTAGCTGCAGTCATTGAATATTCTACATCTACACTAACAATTACAGAATTGACAGGAAGGCTGCCGTTTGGAAATGTGATTAAACCCGGGCAGGTTGAGTTATTACCCAGGACTTGAAATCCAAGATCTGCAGAGATATCTCCTGCATTGTAGGTTGCGCTTATCGTATCGTAATTGGTTTGTGCTATGGAAGCACTTCCAATAATGATCATAAGCAAAAACGAAAGTAAAATTGTTTTTTTCATTTTCATACTTTTTTATTTTAGTTAGTTTAAAAAATTCATCATTTTGCATTTTGCTCTAAAGCATTAGATGATCATTTTCATTTTGCAGCAAAGAAAATATTAAATACTCCTGAAGATGTTTTTGAATGAACCACAAAAGTTCTACAAATGCGATATTCACGGTAACAAAAACTCTACACAACGAGGCTAAACTCTGTTATTCAATATATTATACTTATTACCCTAATAAGGTGTCAAACCCCACTTACAATAGTAATGTGGATTTAATTCCATGATAATGGGTGTATTTATGTTTTAGTTTATTTTCAAATAACATTCATGCTTAATGTTAATATGCGTCAATAAGGAATGATGCCAATAACTGGCAGACATTGCCTTTAGTCTCATTAAGTCGTGATGTATTAATTTCCAAAATCAGTCAATTTTCTAAACATGGAATTTACCCTGTTTGGTCTGGTTTTTTCTTTTCGAATCCCTCATTTATTTATTAGAGACTTAAAGTCTGAATATCAATGGTATATAAGTGTGTGTAGAGATTTTGTTATGCCAAAGAAACAAGATGTAGATGTTTTGTTGCTGATGGATAGATATGTTTATTATAATTTGATATTTTATTTGCAGAATATTTTATATCAGGTAAAAGAAAATCTTAATGAAAAAAGAAAACAATAACGACTTGGGTGCATCCACAAGAAAAAAGTTGGAATCTATTATAGAGCAATCAAAGACAGAAAATGAGGCATTAAAAAAAATTCTTCAAGGTCTGGAAAGAATAAAACAAGACAATGAGAAAAGAATAAATAAGAATGTTAAAAAATAACCGATAAATTAAAAAAAAATAAAATGAAAAAATCATTATCTTATTTCAAAGCTGCATTACTGTCAATAATGTTAATGCTGACTTTTTATAGCTACAGCCAGTCAAATGGGTATATCGGTACATCCGATAAACCATTTCTTCTTAAAGCTCCCAAAACAGGTGAAATATTATTTAATCAAATTTCTGATCCTGGAGACAGCTGGATGGTATCTCAGCATTTCTCTACCATTACAAATAGCTCGAATACATGCGCTGTGGCTGATGATTTTGATGTTCCCACAGGGGAAACATGGAATATACATTCAATTGGTGTGTTGGGCGCATACTGGCAAGGCGCAACTGGAGGTGGCGATACCCTGAATGTTTATATCCTGAGCGATAATAATGGACAGCCCGGAGATACTATCCAGGAATATTTTGCTTATACAGACTTTCTAAAAGTTGAGGAAGATATGGGAGGTTATATCGGCACGTATTTCGAAATCTATTTACCAACTATTGTAACGCTGAGCGAGGGTACATATTGGGTTTCTGTGCAGTTGTATTCTGACTTTAATGCCACCGGGCAGTGGGGTTGGTTGGATCACAATATAGGAGACTTTATCAATGGAGCTGAATGGTATTGGATCAATCCGAAGGATGGTTTTGGGATGGGTTATACGGATTGGACACCGGCAAATATTGTTGTTGGACCATGGGTTAAATGGGAAATGTCATTTGCAATATTTGGAATACCCTACGATAATGATCTTTCAGTTCTGGAAATAACTTCACCGGATGATTATTATTATGGCCCACCAGCTTCCCCAAAGAATGTAAGTGTCAAAATTAAAAATGAAGGTACAACACCTCAAACGGGTATTGATTTAAAATATAATTTTAATGGAACTGTAGTAACAGATAATTTAGGTACAGTTATACTTGGCTATAATGAAACCTATGAATATACATTTTCACAGACAGTAGATATTTCAACTCCGGGGTTGTATAATTTAAGTGTTTACACTTCGCTGCCAGGTGATGAAAATCCTGAGAATGATGAACAAGCTTTAGCCATCACCGTATTTGATCCAATGGTTTATACTATGCCTTCTATGCAGGCATCAAGCATAACTGTATGCTCTGGTACATTTGCTGATGCTGGCGGATTAAATGATTCACTTACAGCAGGTGACTGGGGCATTTTAACCATTTACCCCTCAACTCCCGGGGCAAAAATAAGATTGAACTTTATTCAGTTTGATATTGAATGGTCGGAATTTTGGATCTATGATGGCGAAAATACTAATTCAACTGAATTGGGATACTGGGAAAATGATCAGAATCCAGGAATCATTACGGCTGGTTATAATAATACTTCCGGCGCATTAACAATTCAATTTATAGCTCAGGGATGGACTCCTTTTGAAGCTCCTGGATGGGCTGCCAATATTTCGTGTCATACTCCTGTTGCAGATGATTTTGAAGTAATGAAAATTGAATTATCCCATCCCGCAGTTTTTGAATATGATTACGTAACGGCAATAGCGTATGTAAAAAATGTAGGAACAACAGTACTTGAAAAAGATGTAACATTTTCTGCAAATGGTGCAGATTATGCAGTTGTTGCTACCGGAATGGTTAATCAGTCGGATACTGTAATTGTCGAAGCTACCTGGAATCCAAGCACCACTGGTGATTACGAGTTGGTTGCTTCAGTTCCTGCCGATATGGGCAATAGCAATAATTCGTCAAGCATGTTGCAACATGTTTATACATTTGATCATTTTTATGAAGGCTTTGAACTTCCTCTATTCCCGCCAGATGGCTGGTCTCAATCAAGTATTTCTTGGATTCGTCACGACTATGCTCCGGCAGTGGGCAACGGTCATGCTTATTGTTGGAGTGATTATGGATTGGTAGATACCTTATACACACCTAAACTTCACATAGAAGCAGGTGATAAGATATCCTTTTATGCATACAGCAGTCCATGGTGGCCCGGTGAACTTGACCTTTGTTGGGTTAATGGTGAAACCGGTGTTTCATCATTGATTCAGCATGTACCCTTGCCCTTTATGTGGTACCAGTCATTTCAAATTGATGTATCAGCTGCCGCTGGTGATAATTATCTTGCTTTTGTTGGAAAGTATAATCCTCAGGGAGGCCAGGGCGAAATAAAACTGGATGAAGTTGAAGGCATTGGAATTGAAAGGTTTTATTATAATGATGATTTAAAATCGTACATTTTGTCAGGCGATATTACGCCCGAAGAAAATATACCAGCAACGCTTGAAATAGATATTAAAAACATTGGTTCTCAGATGCAGTTGGGATCTGAGTACACTGTTAAATTAATGTTAGATCCTAACATTGAATTGATGACATATCCAGGCCAGAATATAAATCCAAAGGAAGATTTAACTTTTATTTTGGATTATACATTCCCAGATGCCGGATTATATCAATGTTACATAGAAGTTGATTTTGCAGACGACCAGGATCCGTCAAACAATAGATCCACCTCCCTCAATATTTATGTTCAGCAGGAAGGTACTTTACAGGTTTATATTGGAGAAAACAATGACTACAATAGTAATTGGTGGCATCCCATTTCAATTTCGCCTACCGGGCTGTATTCACAAACTCTTTTTTTAGCAGACCAAGTGGGCGAAGCCAATACCATAACGGGTATCATGTATTATTACAAACTAGGTGGTAATTTTCCGGCATATGATAATCCAATTACCATCTGGATGTCCGAAACAGACGAAACCAATATGTCAGATTCACTGGAAGCAGCTAACAATTATAATCTTGTTTTCGACGGAACATTTGATGCCTATCCCGGCTACCATGGTCTTTATATTCCACTCGATTTTGTTTATAGCTACCAGGGCGGAAATTTAATGGTAACCACCTATAAGGATTATGATGATGGTAACTATGCGGAATTCTCTGCTGGAACATCTTTTCCGGCCGATACAATGGTCAGGTACTATAATGGATATGCTAATGGTCAACCCATTGATCCTTATGATCAACAATCATTGGATTCTGTATGGTTTGATCAAAAAATGGAATATGGAAATATTAAGTTTTTTAAGTTTAACCTGGAAGGGCAATATTGTAACCCTTTAGTTTTAAACGGAACTATAGCAGGTGATTATGTTGATGGTGTGTCATTTAATGAAATTGAAAATATGAACACTGGTTCACAAGGTGGCCCTGCATATAATAACTATACGAATTTCAGTGCAAATGTGCAAAGGGGGAGAACCTACGACCTGACCATCCATGCTGAAACAAGCGGTGCAAATGGGTCTATTGCTGCCTGGATAGATTTTAACGGAAATAAACAATTGGATGATGAAGGAGAGCGTGTAGTCCATATCAGCAGTAATGAAGCATCGCAGGAAATTACTGTACAGGTTACGATTCCGAATGATGCAGCATTAGGATTGACCGTATTAAGGGTCAGGAACACTGCTGATCCCGAATTGTTTGCAAGTTGTCAGGCTGTTGAATATGGTGAAACAGAAGATTACAGTATCAATATTATTCAGACCATTCAGGTGTATAACCCGGTTCCTGAATTTAATACAAGCCTGCTTGAGGAGGGCAATGTTGAAATGAATTGGGCGGTTCCGGAGAATACAGGTATTGCACATGTTGAAGGATTTGAAATGAGCACTTGGCCTCCACAGGGAGGTTGGGATGTGAAACAAAGTATGTCGCTCACGGATCCTTTATTGGATCCGACTGGGGATACCTGGAACCAGTACAATGAAGATATGGAATTTGTTTACAATGGCGCATTTTCAGCATTGTGCCAAGCTTCTGCAATGGATTTCAACTGGTTAATTACTCCCGAAATTCAGCTTTACGGAAATGATGAACTAAGTTTTATGCTGAACTACAGTTCCGATGCCAGCGGTTATTCAAAGTTTTATGTGCTGGTTGAAGTTGACGGTGAGTGGAATATTGTTCTTGAATATACTGATGAGTCAATTCTGTATAACAATTATGACGAAACGGTTGTTGCTGACCTTAATCAGTTTGCAGGGAAAGTTGTCAGGTTAGCATTTGTTTGTCAATACA
>CAWJBC010000020.1:0-57955 GCA_963840975.1 uncultured Bacteroidales bacterium
CAAAACAGCTTATTTCACATGAAAGCAAAAAGTTTATTCATTTTTCTTTTGATCGTCGTCCAACAAGTGTTTAGCCAGGATTTTGAATGGGCACAGGGATTCGGCTATTGGACTTCGGACTTTTCGGCAGCCACAACAATTGATCAAAACGGAGATGTATATATTACAGGTTATGCCACCCATCATACCATGATCGGTAATTATGAAATTCAGAATTGGGGGATTTACGTTGCCAAATTTAATTCCGATGGCCAGTTTATTTGGGCTAAGGAATCTGATGGGACATTCAATACGCAGGCTACCGCTATTGCCTGTGACGATCAGAATAATGTTATTGTAACCGGATATTACAGCAGTTCGATTTCTTTTGAAGGAATACAACTTCCTAATGCACTGCAACCCCGGATGTTCCTGGTAAAATACGACACCGAAGGCAATTTGCAATGGGCAAAAAGCTATGGTTCGATAGGTGATACAAAAAGAACCTTTACAAACTCATTAACGGTTGATGAACAGGGAAAGATTTATGTAACAGGTGCATTTAACCGGTTTTTGGTTTTTGATGATATTGTGCTGGAAAGCAAAAACTCGGAACCCTCAACACACTTTGATATATTTCTTGCCAAAATCGATCAAAACGGAAATCCGATCTGGGCAAAACGTGCTGGGGGCAAATATGATGATTACGCATATTCATGTTCAATTGATGATAAAAACAACATTTATGTCTCAGGAGTATTTAGTCCAAAGGAAGCTGATTTCGATAGTTTATATTTAGACCTTGAAAGTACCAGTTTAAGGGAATTTGTTACTCAGTTTGATTCGTCAGGAAATGCAGCATGGGTTCATTATGGTGAAGTCGGATATGGTGGATATTCTGAAACTACCAATATAAATACAGACCATAAGGGCAACCTGTATGCTTATGGAAATTATTATGGCCCGGCAATTTTTGGTAATGATACCTTGTCGAAATGGGGAAACTATTTATTAAAATTAGACAGTGCCGGCAACAAAGTATTTGTCAGAGACTTAAATACAGGAAACGTCCCGCCAAATAATTATATGGAAGGCACATGGTGGAACAAAAGAGGCGACATCGCCATTGATCAAAACAATAATATGTTTTTATCTTCCAGTTTTCATGATACGCTGACATTTGAATCTGATACTTTAATAAGCTATCAAAATCAATATGGCTGGGGTTCGTCAGATATATTTGTTGTTAAATATAATGAGATAGGATATCCGCAGTGGGCCGTAAAAGCGGGTGGCAACCTTGAAGATTATGCAATTTCAATTGCAAATGATTCGGCCAAACTTTACATAAGTGGTTACTATTTAAGCCAGGAAGCTACTTTTGGGGATGATACCATTGTAAACAACAGTGGCAATGATGATGAGGATTTTTACCTTGCCCGAATGAATGACACATCACAAAATATTTGCCCTGAGATAAACGCAACCTTAATCAGTTCCGGCGAACATATTTGTGAAGGTGATTCTGTGTTACTTACATGTGAATCTTATTATGGTTCGAGCTATCTATGGATAATAAATGATACAGTGTCACAATTTCAATATTCAAATGAATATTGGGTTAATGATTCACTTACAGCCTGGGTGATTGTCAACCCAAATACAATTTGCACTGATACATCCAACACCATTAAACTCAACAAGTATCCCAAGCCCGTTGTGGAAATCGTAGCTTTTCCGGATACCATCCTCTGTCCTGCTTCAATTATTAATTTGTCTACCTATTCTGACACGAACTATCAATATTTATGGTATCATAATGATCAGTTAATGGATTCCGGTTTCTATCATATTGATATAGTTTCAGAAGGAAAGTATGAAGTAGTTGTAAGCGATAGTGTATGTTATAATACTGATACAATTCAGATAATATTCAAAGATATTCCTGTTGCAGATTTGCCACAGGACACTTTAACCACGTTTGTATTTCCTGTGGTTTATGATG
This sequence comes from uncultured Bacteroidales bacterium, assembly GCA_963840975.1. Lineage (GTDB taxonomy): Bacteria > Bacteroidota > Bacteroidia > Bacteroidales > JAADJA01 > JAADJA01. The sequence goes on from CAWJBC010000020.1 coordinate 1,985, forward strand.
CAGGCCCGGGCACCGATCAATATTACTGGATGTTTGAAGATAATTCCGATACAATTTCATTTGCCTCCACGGTTATATTTAATGAAGAAGGGATGTATTATGTTATTCTGACAAATGAATGTGGCAGCAGCGGTGATAGTATTTTCGTTGATAAGCTTTGGTATGGTATAAATGAAAATGGAAATCCCTCCAGTGAAATTATTATTTTTCCAAACCCAGCCAATAGTAAAATTTCGATAATAGAAAATAATGCAGGTACTGTGAAACAAATAAAGATTTACAACGAATTTGGACAATTAATTACAAATATCCAGTCTCCGGAAAATGACATTGATGTCTCTTATTTGCATCCTGGAGTATATTTATTAGTTATTGAAACAAGAATGAGGATATTTAGAAAAAATTTAATTATTTATTAAAGCCCCGCACCCGTACCTACAAGTATTCCAAATGACCACTTTTAGAAATAAATAAGCAAGAAACAACCATATCATCTTTTGCTTCGCATAGCTTATCCTCCATTTCGTGATTGATAAGCACGTGAGAAATTTACACTTTTATTTTAGGATGAAATGAACTTTTTCCGGCATCGGATGTTTCTGTTTTTTTAATGTTATGTCAAAATAGTTTTTGTAATTGATGAGCTTCATTTTTTACCTTTATATCCGTCAGCGGATTATCTATTGTTAGTCATTTGAAAAAAATATAACAAATGGAACAACCGCTACTTATTGTCCTTTCGATATTGGTCGTTGTATCGGTCAATGCTTATTTCTTTTTATATCGAAGCAAAAAGAAAAGCCAGAACCTACTTAAAAAAGTAATGGATTCGTTAAGCCATCCTTTCTATGTGGTTAATGCCACAACCTGCGAAGTTGAATTTACAAACACGGCAGGTAAAACAACCCATGTACCGATTGATCCCCAATGTTTTACGTTAAAGGAAAAAGTCAACAAATCCTGCAAGGGTGATTGTGAGTGTGCTTTAAAAAACATTTTCAAAGAAAAGGGACATTTTAAAACCGAAGAATTTAAGATCAATCATAATGGAAAAACCGAATATCATGAATTGCACGGATTCCCGATCTTCAATAAAAAAGGTGAGCTGGAGCAAGTGATCGAGTACAGCCGTGATATTACAGCACGCAAATCTGCAGAACTGGCATTGGAAAAGTCGGAACGGGAATTGCGTGATGCAATTGCAGCCAAGGATAAATATTTTTCGATACTGGCGCATGATGTCAGGAATCCGTTTAATTTCCTGATTGGAATCTCAGGGTTGTTGCAACACGATCTGGATAATATATCAAGGGAAGATCTCAAAGTAATTTTAGAAAAGATACATAAAACATCCACCCAGACTCACCGTATATTTGAAAACCTGCTTTACTGGGCGCAATCGCAAACCGGTGATCTTTCCATTTGTCCCGAAGTTTTGAATGTTAAGGATCTGATTGATGATTGTGTCGAAACTACAAGCATTTTTGCAGAGAATAAAGGTTTGGTGTTGGAAGCTTTGCCCCAGAACGGCATTTATGCTTTTGCCGATCTAAATATGGTAAAAATAGTGTTGCGGAATCTTACGATGAATGCCATAAAATTTACCGGAAAAGGCGGCAGGATTCAGATTGCTGTGCGGCAAAAGAATTCCATGGCTGAAGTTCAGGTAACTGATACCGGGGTAGGGATTGAGAATAAAGATTTGCAAAGGCTGTTTAAGGTTGATGAAAATTATTCAACCATTGGCACTGAAAAGGAAACCGGATTCGGCCTGGGCCTCGTGGTAAGTAAAGAATTCATCGAAAAGAACAACGGACATATTTCTGTTCAAAGCAAGCCCGGGGAAGGAAGTACATTTAGCTTTACGCTGCCTTTATCCTGAAAAATAAGTGAAGGGTTTTTTCCGCATCCTTTAAAGGCATCACTTACTATCCGGGACATTTAGTTTACTGAATAATGCCCGTCCTTTTGTTTTGAGCATTTTTATAAAGAATATACGCATAAAAAAATCCATTGTAAACCTGCTGAAAAATCTGAACTGACCAAATATTGTCCCATACAGCATCAGTAAAACAAAATAAGCGGGTGTGATTGTAAGGATGTAAACCAGGAATTTAATCCAAAAAGAGGTTTCACCATCCAATCCAAAAAAAGAAAAAATAGGTTCCTTAATGAACAGGGTTGAGGTTCCTGATATGCCAAAAATTGAAAAGATAAGCCAGAATTGAAAATTGCTTTCAATTCCCCATTTTTGTTTTAGATATTTGAAATAATTTTTCATGCTTTTATCTGAACACCGAAATCTTCATTTTGTTTAATCTTTGAATCCGGCTTTTAAAGTTGCCTCAAATGCCCGGTTATTTCTTAATATTATGAGCAATTGTAAGTCAGTTAACCTTTCGCCCGATACTGATATGCGGCAAAAATAACAAAATCCCGGATGCTGCTTTATCTCTTTTATTGCAATCACGGAGTGCATTCGTCCTTTTATATCGCTATTTTTCATTTCTTTTGCCGTTTAAAGTTTTTCAATATGGCATGGTTTGCAGTTTTAATAATTTTTATTCTTTTCACTGTTGTTTTGATCCTGTTCATGACCGCCATGTTCAAAAACAGGAAAGAGACCCATATAAGTGTACCTGCTGATTTTGGCATTGAATTCAGTGAAGTCCGGTTTCCAACAAAAAATAATTGCAACCTCTATGGATGGTGGATTCCTGCTGTAAACGATGCGTCAAGAAAATCAGAAACCTTAATTCTGGTTCATGGCTGGAACCGTAACCTGGGGAGGATGATGCCCTACATCAAAAAGCTTCACCCCGAAGGATTTAATTTGTTCGTTTTTGATGCCCGGAATCACGGCAGCAGCGATACAGACGGAATATCATCCATGCCTAAATTTACCGAAGACATCATTGCAGCCATCAATTACCTTGAGAATAACCTGATCCGGGAAGACGATGGGTTTGGAATTATCGGTCTTTCGATGGGTGGTTCGGCTGCCATCTTTGCCGCATCAAAGGACAAACGTATCAAACGCATTGCTACAGTCGGGGCATTTGCCCGTCCTGCCGATGTGATGACACTCGAAATGAAGAAAAGGCATATCCCTTATTTCCCGTTTATTTGGTTATTCCTCAAAATTGCCGAGTACAAGATCGGTTTTCGTTTCGACGATATTGCTCCTGTGAACAACATTCGCAAAGTGGATGCAAAAATTTTAGTGATACATGGAAGGCTTGATCAGACAACTCCTTTTAAGCAGGCTCAAATGCTGATGGCGGCAGGTAATCCTGACAACATGGAATTGTTTCCTGTTCCTGACAAAGGACATTCCGATTGCCATGAATCGGAAGGTTTCTGGGAAAAGCTTAAACAATATTTTGGGGCTGTCTCAATTTAGGGGAGTAAGTTGATTAATACGAATTAGTATTAAAGCGTCTGATTTCCATTACTATTTTAAAAATTAATTGACCTGAAATATATTTAGATGCTTAGGATGGTATTCCTGTTTAAAAATATCATTATTGTCCGATGAAAATGAAATAATAGGCTTGAGATCCTTCACTTCACTTCGTTCAGAATGACAAAGTGTTGTGTTTTAGGAATGGGCTTGCAGGCGGCGGAGCCGCCTGCAAGCCCATTCCCCCAAAACATCTGCAATGTTATTGTCATTCTGAGCGTTAGCGAAGAATCTCTCAATTTAATTGGACAACGATGAAAAAATATTTTATTTTAATCCAGGAAGATTACTTAGCCCGTCAGGGCTTTAAAATCAATAGAAAAATGGAAAAGAGAACCTTCCATAGCACGTTAGGGCATTGATTTGAAAGGCACTAATATGGCAAACACCATACACAATAATATCTCCAGTCTCTGAAAGAATATGATGTTGAATATGATGAACGGTACGTTTTCAAACGGGTCGAATAGTCATTATTTATCCCCATACGGGGAAAAATATTTGATTTCTGAAGGGTTTCTACTGATATTTTTGCCCTGACGGGCAAAAAATAAAAAGGCTGCCCTCTCCGGACAGCCTGATAAATTTATTTTGGAAACCCGATCAGTCCTGGATGATCACCCCTTTTGCTTCAAAAGTATAAATATATTCATCCTGAGTGATGGCATCTATTTCTTCCTGCGATTTACCTTCATCCTCTGCATAATGTTTGAGCAATTCAGCGGAGATCAGCTCTTTCTTTGCAAATCCTTCAACAGTTGCGATTTTACCCTGAGATTCGATTGGAATAACAAAAGCATAATCTTTGAACGAAACTTTGATCACTTCATCGTTTCCCATGTCAAGATCCATCCAGCAACCGGAATTCTGACAATTGGAAACGATTTTCGATTTCAGGGTAACCCAAACCGAATCATTCTCCTGCATCTTTGCCAGAAGCTCCGAACCGGAAATGACATTGTTACCTTCTATTTTATCGCCATAGTAACCCTGTTCAGCAGTTTGCTTTTCAGGTTCTGCCTGTTTATTCGTTACCGAATTGCACGATACGATAAATAAAGAGGCGATCAGTCCTACTATAATCTTTCTCATTTAATTTCGATATGTTTGATTTCGATGTCCGCGGCATCATCCATTGTCAATAACTTATCATCTGTATAACCATTGAAAGTTTTCAGAACATAGTTGATAACAGCCAATGCTTGTTCTTTGGTTTGAACCTGTGGAACCATTGGTGCATTATATGTAACCCCGTTCACAACCATCTCCTCGTGCGAACCATTAAGCGTTTGAGCTATGCCTCTTTTCGGATCAGCCAAAAGGTAGTCTGAACCTGCTAATGGAGGAAATGCGCCCGCTACGCCCTTTGCATCGGCCTGGTGACAAACGATACATTTCTCTTTATAAATTTTTTCACCCAATTGCAGTTGGGCAGCCAAACCGGAAACTTCGGTTTTTACTTCTTCCTTCATCTGTTTTTCTTCAGGAACTTTGCTGGTTTCGGTATTCCCTCCGCCGCCGCATGATGTAAACAAAACAGCAGCGCTTGCTGTAATAATTGCTAAAATAGTGTACTTTTTCATTGTATTGATTTTAAATATTGAACGTTAATTTTTTGCAAAAGTAGGGTTAATTTGAAAAGTAAGTCAACCTAATTCAAGGTTTTTTTATCTATGTCACGCTGGGAAGGGTATTGAATCCTTAATCCCTTATATTTTTCAAGGTTTCATAGTATTAAGGGGTTGCCATTTTGTCATAAACAATCGGGTGGAATAGTCTTTGATATGCCTGAACCTGAATTTTAAATCTAAATCAGGTATGCAAAAAGGAACAATAAACGTACAAACGGAGAATATTTTTCCCATCATTAAAAAGTTTCTGTATTCCGATCACGAAATTTTTCTTCGTGAATTGGTTTCCAACGCTGTTGACGCAACTCAAAAACTGAAAACCCTTGCTTCTCTCGATAAATTCAAGGGCGAACTTGGCGATTTGACAATTCATATTGAATTGGACAAGAAAAACAAAACGCTCAAAGTGAGGGATCGCGGTATTGGAATGACGGCCGAAGAAGTTGACAAGTTTATCAATCAGATTGCATTTTCAAGCGCGGAAGATTTCATCAAAAAATACAAGGGTAAATCGGATGCCGACAAAAATGCACTGATCGGTCATTTTGGACTGGGATTCTACTCTTCTTTTATGGTTTCGGACAAGGTGGAAATCATCACCAAAACATATAAAAAGGGTGGACCGACCAAAGCAGTCCGCTGGGAATGCGACGGTAGTCCTGAATATACGATGGAGGAATTTGACAGGGAAGACCGCGGTACAGATATCATTCTTCATATCAACGATGAATCCAAAGAATTTCTGGACGAGTATCGGGTGCTTGAGTTGTTAAAGAAGTATTCAAAGTTTTTACCGGTTCCTATTCAATTTGGAATGGAAAAAAATTCTGAAAAAACTGGCAAAAAAGATAAAGATGGACACGATGAATACAAGACTGTCGAAAAACCCCGTATCATCAACAACACCAAACCGGCATGGACCCAGAAACCAGCTGACCTGAAGGATGAGGATTACAAAAGCTTTTACAGGGAGCTTTATCCGATGAACTTTGAGGAGCCATTGTTCCATATCCATTTGAATGTGGATTATCCATTTAACCTTACAGGCATCCTTTACTTCCCAAAGGTGAAACGCAATTTTGAAGTGCAAAGAGATAAAATTCAGTTGTACTGCAACCAGGTTTTTGTAACGGATTCTGTTGAAGGGATTGTTCCCGATTTTCTGACACTGCTGCATGGCGTGATTGATTCGCCGGATATCCCGCTGAATGTTTCGAGAAGTTATCTTCAGAGCGATGCCAGTGTGAAGAAAATATCGAACCACATCATGAAAAAGGTTTCGGATAAACTGGAGGATATTTTCAAAAACAGCCGGGAAGACTACGAGAAAAAATGGGATGATATTAAAATCTTTATCCAGTATGGGATGATTTCCGAAACCAAATTTTATGAAAAAGCTGAGAAGTTTGCTTTATTGAAAAATGTTGACGGGAAATATTTTACGTACGAAGAATATAAAAAGCATATCGAAGAAACCCAGAAAGACAAGGATAAAAAGCTGATCTATCTTTACACTACCGATAAGGAAGAGCAACATGCTTTTATCGAATCGGCAAAGGAAAAGGGATACGATGTTCTGGAAATGGGTGGCGTACTCGACAATCATTTTATCAATACCCTGGAGCAGAAACTTGAAAACACTTCTTTTGCAAGGGTTGATGCCGACATCATTGACAAGATCATTAAAAAAGATGATGTTCAACCCTCAAAGTTGACCGAAAAAGATCAGGAAAAGCTGAAACCCCTTTTTGAAAAAAATGCAAGCAAGGAAAGCTTTACCGTTGTTTTTGAAAGTCTTAGCGAGAAGGACAGCCCGGTAATTATTACCCAGCCCGAATTTATGAGACGGATGAAAGACATGTCGAAACTCGGTGGTGGCGGGATGGATTACATGGGAACCTTACCCGATGCCTACAATCTTGTCATCAATTCTAATCATCCAATCGTTTCGGATATTTTAAACGAACAGGATGCTTTAAAGCAGGAAAACCTTGTGAAGCAGTTGACCGACCTGGCAAGATTATCCCAAAACCTTCTGAAAGGTCAGGAATTGACAGACTTTGTTAAAAGAAGTGTTGAACTGATTGGAAAATAAGCGTTCTTTGTAATTGAAGATCAAATCTTAAAAAATATAAAAATGAAATCATTTAAAAAATCATGGATCGTAATCGCAGTAGTTGTGCTGCTTGCAATTATTTTATATACCAGCATCAAGGGAACCTATAACAAAATGGTGACCCTTGACGAAAGTGTTTCATCACAATGGGCGCAGGTAGAAAACGTTTACCAGCGGAGAGCTGACCTCATCCCCAACCTTGTTGCAACGGTAAAGGGCTATGCAGAGCATGAACGCGAAACTTTCGAGGCAGTGGTAGAGGCTCGCTCAAAAGCAACTTCCGTAACCATTGACCCTACCAAACTCAATGAGGCTTCGATGCAGCAATTTCAGGCAGCACAGGATCAGTTAAGTTCTGCATTATCACGTTTGCTTGTGGTTGTAGAGAAATACCCCGACCTGAAAGCGAATCAGAACTTCCTTGAACTGCAAACCCAGCTCGAAAGAACGGAAAATCGGATTACTGTTGAGCGCATGAACTTTAATACTAAGGCGCAGGAGTATAATTCCTATATCCGGTCTTTCCCTAAGAATATTTATGCTTCCATATTCGGGTTTGAGAAAAAAGCTTATTTCAAAGCACAGGAAGGTGCGGAAAAAGCTCCGGAAGTTAAATTTTAACGATTGTAACTATGTCTCCAAAAGACTTTTTTACCAAAGAACAGAATGAAGATATTATCCTGGCAATAAAAAATGCTGAGCTTGATACCTCAGGTGAGATCAGGGTGCACATTGAAGAAAAATGTCCGGGCGAAGTCATGGACCGTGCTTCGGTTATTTTTAAAAAACTTGAAATGCAGAAAACAGAATTGAGAAACGGAGTTTTGTTTTATGTGGCTCTCAAAAACAGGAAATTTGCCGTTCTTGGCGATGCAGGTATTAACAAAGTAGTACCTGAAAATTTTTGGGATGATGTCCGGGATATTTTGTTGAATCAATTCAGAGATAACAGGTTTACAGATGGTTTGGTTGAGGGAATTACGCTGGCTGGGCTGCAATTGAAAACTCATTTTCCCTTTAAAAAGGATGATGTGAACGAACTGGCTGATGAGATTTCTTTTGGAGAAGTGAAAAAGTAATACACCCATCAAATGAAAAAGTATACATACCTGATTGTTTTCCTTTTCCTTTTAACGACAGCAGGGACAGAAGGTCAGAATTTGCCCGATCCTCCCAATCCGCCAAGATTGGTGAATGATTTTGTAGGTTTGTTAAGCAAACAGGAAGTCAATGCTCTCGAAAATAAGCTGGTGGCTTTCAGCGATACCAACTCCACACAAATTTCAATTGTTATTGTTAATGATATTGAGGGATATGATATTGTGGATTATTCACAAAAGTTAGCGCAAAAGTGGGGTGTAGGGCAAAAGAAATACAACAACGGAGCCATAATCGTTTTAAAGCCAAAAACAGCCGAAAGTAAGGGCGAAATAAATATTGATGTCGGTTATGGACTTGAACCTTTGGTTCCCGATATCACTGCCAAGCAGATCATCGAAAATGAAATGATTCCTCATTTTAAAAACAATGACTATTACGGAGGTCTTGATGCTTCTGTAAACGCTATCATGTCATTGGCGGCGGGACAATTTACTGCTGATCATTACAATAAAAGGGCAGGAAAAAAAAGTCCGCTTGGTTTTCTGGTTCCCATCATTGTTCTCATCATTATCATTTCAATGATCAACCGCAATAAGGGCAAGCAATATGGTTCAAAGAGCAATAGCTCTTCATTCTGGACTGCAATGATGCTGGGGAGTATGTTGGGAAGTAGTGGACGCGGTTCCTGGGGTGATTTCAAATCCGGCTCTGGTGGTTTTGGCAGTGGCGGCGGCGGAGGCTTCGGCGGTTTTGGTGGCGGTAGTTTCGGAGGAGGCGGCGCCAGCGGGAGCTGGTAAATGATGTATTATTTTTCTTTCAATTATTTTAATATCTTTTCATGGAACGCCCAATTACATTAAGAAATCTTGGAAAGTCCGATCTGAGAATCACGCCTATCGGACTGGGTTGCTGGCAATTCAGTAAACGGGCTAACATGGCTGGTAAATTTTGGCCCTTGCTCGAAGATGATATGATTCTGGATATTGTTCGGATTAGCCTGGATGGAGGAATCAACTGGTTTGATACGGCAGAGGTTTATGGCAAAGGGAATTCTGAAAAGATCCTGGCTAAATCATTGGTTGAGTTAGGGAAAAAGTCTGGTGATGTCCTCGTTGCAACCAAGTGGTGGCCCATGTTCCGCAGCGCCCCAAACATCTTAAAGACAATTGATATCCGACTTGATTGTTTAAACCCTTTTCCGATTGACCTGTACCAGGTTCATCAGCCCTGGGGTTTTTCTTCAGAGGTTAATGAAATGGAAGCAATGGCGAAATTGGTTCAGGCAGGGAAGATTAAGCACGTGGGTGTAAGCAATTTTTCAGCTTTAAAAATGCGAAGTGCATGGGAAACCCTTCAAAAATCAGGAATTAACCTTGTTTCGAACCAGGTACAATACAGTTTACTCAACCGACAAATCGAAACCAACGGAGTGCTGGATACAGCGAAAGAACTCGGTATTACCATCATCGCTTATTCACCTTTGGCTCAGGGGATCGTTACCGGCAAATTCCACGATAACCCGGAATTACTAAAGAATATTGGCTTTCGTAAATATTCCTCAAAGTTTAAACCGCAGGGTTTAGAGAAAAGCAAACCGGTAGCCGACCTTGTAAAAAAACTTGCCCTCAAATATGCGGCGACTCCTTCGCAAATAGCGCTCAACTGGCTGATCCATTTTCATGGAGATACAGTTGTCGCCATTCCCGGCGCCACCAAAGCAAAACAAGCCGAAGAAAATACCGGAGCCATGAAATTCAGGCTTAGCCAGGAAGATATGAACCTGCTGGATGAGGTTAGCAAAGTGTTCAAAAAATAGGGAACAGAAAAGTATTATTTACATTTCGATTAATTTGTTAGAGCGCCTCTCCAAAGGCCAGACATTAAAATTCAACTACTCTTCATTTAGGATATAATAATTAGTCCTTATTGTATTTTCGGATTTCAAATCTTCTTCAACCGATTATTCATATCATAGGATAATTTAAAATATTTCCAAATAGAAAAAATTAAGTAACCCATTACTTTTTTATAAATTTGTTTTTCTATTTTTGTTCCCAAGTATTTGAAGAGGATGAATCCTGCGTAGTAACTTATTTAAAATTAATTGAATAAACATATACCTTCAAAATGAGACATAGTTTACAATTCATTGTCCTGTTTTTCTTTTTCCTGTTTATTTCGTCAACAATTGTAGCACAAGCCCAAGCCCCTGCTGAATTTGGAGTGTGTGTTGCATGCCACAGCATTGGGAAAGGGAAACTGATTGGCCCTGATTTAAAAGGAGTTAACGATCGTCACGATGAAGCCTGGCTGATAAGCTTTATCAGATCATCGCAAACCATGGTTAAAAATGGTGACCCGGTGGCGGTTAAGTTGTTCGAGGAAAACAATAAAATCCCTATGCCGGACAATAACCTGACAGATGATCAGATCAAAGGCATTTTGAATTATATCAAAAACTATGATGAAGCTGCGGTGACGGCTGCCGAAACAGATCAAAAAGTTGATCATGCGGTTGAATCAGGTGGTGAGGAAGAGTCGTCAATGAAAATGCACAAACAAAAGTTTGGTCCGGGAAATACCCAGCCTACCTTCATTGTTTTTCTGATCCTTTTTATTCTGGCAATAATTGACCTGGCTTTCACAAAAATTATAAAAGCGAACTTCATTCATATCATCATCATCCTTGTTTCTGTTTTTGTTGTTGGCGAAATTGTTTACGTCGAAGCCAAGGCATTGGGTCGCCAGCAGGGTTATTCGCCCGATCAGCCTGTATGGTTTTCGCATAAGGTTCATGCCGGACAAAATAAAATAGATTGTAAGTATTGCCACAGTACAGCTATGGACAGCAAGAGTGCAGGAATACCTGGGACAAATGTTTGTATGAACTGCCACAATGTTGTCAAAAAAGGGAAGTTCACCGGCGAAGTTGAGATTGCCAAAGTAATTGAATCATGGAATACCAAAAAACCCATTGAGTGGGTAAAGGTTCACAACCTGCCTGACCATGTTTGGTTCAGCCATGCGCAACATGTCAATGCCGGGAAGCGGCAATGCGAGGAATGTCATGGCAAAGTGGAGGAAATGGACAGGATAATACAGGTAGAAAGCCTTGGAATGGGATGGTGCATTGATTGCCACAGGAATACCAATGTGCAGTTCAATGAAAATGAATTTTACAAGGAATTTGCTAAGTACCATGAGGAAATGAAAGCCGGAACCAGAAGCCGGGTAACTGTTGACGACATTGGCGGCAACAACTGCCAGACATGCCATTATTAGAACAAGCAAAATTTACATTGATAATACGAACATTCCAAATATGAAAAAATACTGGAAAAGTTTAGAAGAGTTAAAAGATTTAAAAGCGAATACCGAACTTTCGACCCTGAAGGAACCGGAGTTTTCGATTGAGGGACTGACCGGTGAAGAGGTCACCAATAAAATGCAATCGAACCGGCGTGATTTCCTGAAGATGCTGGGTTTTTCGGTTGGTACTGTTGCGCTTGCCGCCAGTTGTGAGGCGCCGGTGCGAAAAGCGATCCCCTTCCTTAATAAACCGGAAGAGGTGATTCCGGGTATGGCGAATCACTATGCTTCTACTTTTTATGACGGACAGGATTATTGCCCTATCGTTGTAAAAGTAAGAGATGGCCGCCCGATCAAAATTGAGGGAAATGAGCTTTCATCCATTACCGAAGGTGGAACCAGCGCACGTGTGCAGGCTTCCGTGCTTGGTCTTTATGATGCTTTCAGGTTAAAATATCCTCTAAAAAACGGTGAACAAACCGACTGGGCTACCGCCGATAATGAAATTGAAACTGCACTGGCAGGAATTAATGCCAATGGCGGAAAAATAGTTATCCTGTCGGCTTCGGTCATCAGTCCTTCGATGCTTAAGGTGTTTGATGAATTCAAAGCAAAATATCCGAACACCGAGGTAGTTTATTACGATGCCATTTCTTTTTCGGCTATGCGAAAAGCCAATTTTGAAACCTTTGGAAAAGAGGCTTTAATGAGATATAATTTCGCGGATGCAGAAATAATTGCAGGATTCAATTGTGATTTTCTTGGAAACTGGTTATCACCGGTTGAATATGCACTTCAGTATGCAAAGGGTCGTGATCTTACCAATGGGAAAAATACCATCTCGAAGCATTACCAGTTCGAGTCGTGGATGTCGCTTACCGGAAGTAACGCAGATATTCGTCATGCAATAAAACCTTCGGATGAGAAAATTATCCTGCTGAATCTATACAATAAAATTGCAGAAAAATCAAATATGCCGGCGATAACTGTTTCTCCCTCACCTGTAAATATTGATAAATTGGCAGAGGATTTACTCAATCATCAGACAAAGTCGCTGGTTGTTTCGGGTACCAATGATCTTCATATCCAAACCCTTGTTAATGCCATTAATTTTCTTCTCGGTAACCAGGGAACTACGCTTGGTTTTGAAAGATACTCCAATCAGAAAAAAGGTGATGACGCACGATTTGAAACCCTCGTTGACGAAATGTCGCAGGGCAGGGTAGAAGCGATTTTCTTATATGGTGTCAATCCGGTTTACGATTATTACAATTCAGCAAAATTTGCTGATGCGTTGAAGAAAGTTAAACTTTCCGTATCATTTGGTGAAACGCCGGACGAAACCACCAAACTTTGCCATTATGCCTGTCCTGACCATCATTTCCTTGAATCGTGGGGTGATGCAGAACCCTATCACGGAATTTACAGTCTGGCACAACCAACCATCCACCCGATTTTCGATACCCGGCAGGCAGCCGGCAGTCTTTTAAAATGGGCGGGTTATGCAAATGATTTTCATACTTTCGTTCAGCAATACTGGCAAGAAAATCTCTATCCCAAACAGTCGGAATATTTGACTTTTAATGATTTCTGGAATCATACCCTTCAGAAAGGAGTGTTTGAAATACAGTTGGAACCTTATGCGTGTCCGCTTTTTAATTTTGATTATCTGGCTTCGCTTGCTCCAACAATGGCGGCAGGAAATACAGGTTCCGGAATAGAATTGGTTCTTTACGAAAAGGTAGGAATCGGAGCCGGCAAACAGGCGAACAATCCCTGGTTACAGGAACTTCCCGATCCTATCACCAAAGCGGTTTGGGACAATTATGTTTCCCTGTCACCCATTTGGGCAAAAGAGAACGACCTTGAACTGGAAGATGTAGTGAAAGTTAACGGAAGCATCGAACTTCCTGTGTTGCTGCAGCCCGGTCAGCCTTATGGAACGGCTGCAATTGCTGTAGGCTATGGCAGGACTGATGGTGGAAAGGTAGCCAACAATCTTGGCAAAAACACCTATGGCTTTGTTGGTTTCGTAAATGGCTCGAAACAATACAATACTTCAAAAATTACCATCGAAAAAACCGGAAACACTTATCCGATAGCAACTACCCAGACCCATCATTCGATGGAAGGAAGACCGCTGGTGCGTGAGACGGTGCTGGGTAAATGGCAGCAAGACCCCGAATCTGGCAATGAACTCCACAGGATGAATGAGGAGAAAGCCGTTACCCTTTATAAAAAACCACATTACGACAGCTTCCATTGGGAACTTGCCATTGACCTCAACAAATGTATCGGCTGCAGCGCCTGCGTTATCGCTTGCCAGGCTGAGAACAATGTGGCGGTGGTAGGGAAGGAAGAAGTGAAAAAGAGAAGGATCATGCACTGGATCAGGATTGACAGGTATTACTCTACAACCGATCCTGACAAATACGGACCTGAGGAATTCCTTAAACTTGAACCGGAGAATCCTGAAGTATTCCATCAGCCTGTGATGTGTCAGCACTGCGACAATGCGCCATGCGAAAACGTTTGCCCGGTAGCTGCAACGCCTCACAGCAAGGAAGGACTGAACCAGATGGCTTACAACCGTTGCATTGGAACACGTTATTGCATGAACAACTGTCCTTACCGAGTCCGCCGCTTCAACTGGCACCGCTATACCGACAATGATAAATTTGATTATAACTTCAACGACAAGTTGAGCAAGATGGTTTTGAATCCTGATGTTGTGGTAAGGGAAAGAGGTGTGGTGGAGAAATGCTCGATGTGCGTGCAACGTATACAGGAGAAGAAGCTGTTGGCGAAAAATGAAAACCGTATGCTGGAAGACGGAGAGATCAATGTTGCCTGTGCACAGGCTTGCCCGACCAAAGCCATTGTTTTTGGCGATACCAACGACAAGGAAAGCCGGGTTTCAAAGCTTTTTGATAATGCACGCAGGTACCAGTTGCTCGAAGAGTTGCATACGCTGGCTTCGGTTGGATATTTGACTAAAGTCAGAAACAAGGATGCGGAGCATGAAGATTCAGAAAATCATAGTTAAAAGTAATTTGATTAGAAAATAATAATTACCAGAATATTATGTACGACAAAACAATACGAGGAGTACTGATCAAAGGCAACAAGACTGTCGGGCAGATAACCCGTGAGGTGCTGGCACCGCAGGAACGGAAAGCCCCGATGTGGTGGTTCGGCTTTATGGGCTTGTTTACTATCGGTCTGGCATACGGACTTTACAGCATGTATATCACCGTAGCCGAAGGCATCGGAACCTGGGGTTTGAACAATTCTTTGGGCTGGGGATGGGACATCATCAACTTTGTGTGGTGGATCGGTATCGGACATGCCGGAACTGCATTTTCCATTTTCCTGTTGATCCTGCATCAAAAATGGCGGACATCCATCAACCGGGCGGCAGAAGCCATGACGGTTGTAGCGGTTATTTGTGCAGGGCTGTATCCATTGCTGCACATGGGCAGGATTTGGAACGGGTTTTTTATCCTTCCTTATCCCAATTCGCGTGGACCGTTGTGGGTAAATTTTAATTCGCCTTTATTCTGGGACGTTGTGGCTATCAGTACTTACCTGATGGCTTCGGCATCTTTCTGGTATATCGGGATGATACCCGATCTGGCAACCATCAGGGACAGGGCAACATCAAAAATCAAAAAAGCAATTTACGGATTCCTCAGCTTTGGCTGGGTAGGTTCTGCAAAATCATGGTTGCGCTTTGAAACCACCGCTTTGATACTTGGTGGTCTTGCTGCACCATTGGTCATCGCCGTCCACTCTATCGTTTCGATGGACTTCGCTACTTCCGTAATGGCAGGTTGGCACACCACTGTGTTTCCACCGTATTTTGTGGTAGGCGCTATTTTTTCAGGGTTTGCTATGGTGCTTACCCTCATGATCATCATTCGTAAAGTTTTTAAATTTCAGGATTATGTTACGAACGGCCACCTTGATGCGATCGGCAGAATTCTCACATTTATCTCGCTCATAATGGGTACAGCATATGCAACTGAAATATTTATGGCATGGTATTCCGGTTCCGAAGGAGAAATTTATACCTTCTTCCACAACCGTATCTCCGGCGACCATACCAAGGCATTCTGGACGATGGTGACCTGTAATGCCATTATACCGCAACTCTTCTGGTTCAAAAAGATAAGAAAGAACCTGACACTTGTTTTCATCATTTCCATCATCATCAACATCGGTATGTGGTTTGAACGCTATGTGATTATTGTAACCTCTCTTACCAAGGATTACCTGCCATCTAACTGGGCATCCTATACACCCTCATACATTGAGATCGGAATTTACGTCGGGACACTGAGTATTTTCGGACTGGGCGTTTTACTCTTCCTGCGCTACATACCCATGATGGCGATAAGTGAACTTAAAACTATCTTAAAAGGAACAAGCATTATTACAAATACCAAAGAACATGAATAGATCAAGGATATTAGGCGTTTTTGACGATGAGGAAAAATTGGTTTCTTCAGTCCGCAGCATTCGGGAAAAAGGAATTGTGATCAATGATGTGATCACTCCTTATCCTATCCATGAACTTTTTGATGAGCTTAAACTAAAATCAAGATTACCTCTTGCGGCGTTTATTTACGGAGCTATCGCTTTTGTTGCCACTTTCGGATTCCTCTATTGGACTTCTGTAGTCAACTATCCGTTAATATTCGGGGGCAAACCTCAGAATACACTTTCGTTCATCATCATCATATTTGTCATGATCATTTTTGTAACCACCTTGTTTACAATCATCACTTTTTTCCTCAGAGAAAAGAAAGGACCCGGAGCCAAAGTTCATTTTGAATTTCCCGGTATTACCGACGACAGGTTTGTTATCATCATTGACAAAGGCGCTGACCTGGATGTGGAGTCTGTTAATAAACTCCTGAATGATGGTGGCGCTCTGGAAATAACAGAACAAGAAGCAATCAAATGAAAAAACTGTTAATAATGAAAAGATTAGAAAACAATGGTTTTCCCGCTCTTTTGGGATTCATAATATTGATCCTGGTGTCAGTTTCGTGCAAAAGGGATAACAATTCAACCGGACATGCTTATTTCCCGGACATGTCATATTCCCAGGCTTACGAAACTTATTCGCCCAATCCTAATTTTGCAGATGGCATCACCCTGCAGCCACCGGTTCCGGGAACTGTGCCAAGAGAAATGATCCCTTATCAGTTTACAAAGACATTTGATGAGCAAATAAGAGCGGGAAGGGAGTTGGTGAATCCATTTCAGCCGACAACCGAAGTTCTGGAAAGAGGCAAAGCGCAATATGATATTTTCTGTATTGATTGTCACGGAGCATCGGGCAAAGGTGACGGACATTTGTTTACAAGCAAACTGTTTCCGGCGCAACCCACATCGCTTGTTGCAGAATATGTGCAGAGTAAACCAGATGGAGAAATCTTCCACGTGATTACCCTCGGTTCTCTTTCAGGATTGATGGGGGCGCATGGTTCACAGATCAAACCGGAAGACAGGTGGAAGATAGTGGCTTATGTGAAGAATGGATTGGGGAAGTAGAGAAGAAGGCTGAGGCTGAGGATTTTTAAGGTTTAAAAAAATTAAGATATAGCTAAATAAAAACATGGAAAAGCAATTCAAATTTATACCGAAATTAAGATATGCCACTTATGCATTCATGGGGATCGGAATTATTGCCATTGCCATTGGCTTTGCCACGGATCCGCAGCGGGGCTGGGTGAACCTGCTGATCAATAATTTCTATTTCCTGTCGCTGGCAATCGGCGCTTCTTTTTTCCTGGCACTGCAATATATCGCACAAGCAGGATGGTCGTCAGCTTTCAAACGCATTCCTGAATCAATGAGCGCCTTCATTCCGTATGCCGCCATTATCATGCTATTGCTGCTGTTTGGGATGAACTTCATTTATTCCTGGATCAATCCTGAAGCCCATGGTTTTGACGAACATGAATTGCATATCATTCATCACAAATCCGCTTACCTGAACGTACCTTTTTTTATCATCAGGCTGGTAATCTATTTTGCCGTTTGGGTTCTTATGACCCGTTTACTTCGGAAATATTCACTGAAAGAAGATTTGGAGGGCGGTCTGGTTTACTTCAGGAAAAGTGAGTTTTATTCAAAAGTTTATATTTTCACCCTGGCGCTTACTTTTTCACTTGCATCATTCGATTGGCTGATGTCAATTCAGCCAACCTGGTTCAGTACCATTTATTCGTTGAAAAACTTCGTTTCCGCGTTCTTTCATGGCTCCTCCATCATCGTTCTGATCGTACTCATCATGCACCATTACGGCTATTTTTCATTTATCAGCAATGCGCATTGGGCTGATTTTTCAAAATATGTTTTTATCCTCTCCATCATGTGGGCTTACTTCTGGTTTTCGCAATACCTGCTGATCTGGTATGCCAATATTCCGGAAGAAACCAATTATTTTGTGCTTCGCCTTTCAGGTAACTGGAAAATCATCTTTTACCTTAATTTTATTCTGAATTGGGCTATCCCATTCTTGGTATTGCTGCCCAACTATTTTGCGCGGAAAAAATTTATTCTTGGAATCGTCATCTGTTTCCTCATCGTGGGGCAATACATTGACATTTACGAGCAAATCGTACCCGGAACCCTTGGTGTTGTTAAAATCGGGTTGATTGAAGTCGGAACCTTTATGGGATTTGCAGGTTTGTTTGTCTACATTGTTTTGCGAACACTGAGCAGCGCTGCACTGGTACCAAAAAATCATCCCCTGTTGCAGGAAAGTCTTCACCATTCGGGTCATTGATTGGATGTCAGTTTCGCCGAAGGTTGGGCGATTAGTGATTAGCTGAAAATTATTACCTTATTGATCTTTGCAACCGAATTGTTCTGGAATGTTTTTTTAAGTCCCGAATTTTCTATTTTCAGGGAAGTATATAACTCAGGCGGAATGCTGAGGTCGGCTAAGTAAAGATCGCCAATTAATTTCGTAGCATAAAGTTTAAAATGACCCACTTTCGGTATTGCCAAAACCAGCGTTGCTGCAGCTTTTACAGTTGGCTTACCGGGTTTGCCGGTGTTCAGGTCAAGTCCTGAAGGAGATTCTATTGACAGTACATCAGCACCGGATTTGTTGATCATCTCGATGTATTTTGCGGCTTTTGCTTTTGGATCACCAATAATTCCGCAACCCAATATCCCGTCAATGATCAGATCGGTTTTTCCTATCTTATCCACCATCGGAATTTTCATTTTCTGGCAGATCGAAAACTGGGCAATGGTTTCGGGTTTGAATTTTCCACTTGAATCGGTAAGAGCAATGCTAACCTGTGCACCCCAGTTGCTTAAATGGCGCGCTGTAGCCATTGCTATACCGGCGTTTCCACCTGTGCCTGCGACCACGACTACTTTTTTCTCGTGTAGATTTTTAGTCAGGAAATTGTCACGTGCCAGAATTGCTGTGTTTAAACCTGCATTTTCCATCATTTGCATAAGGGTAATGCCGAATTTCGAAACAGCGGACGATTCCACCTTTTTCATTTGTTCAACTGTTATGTATGGAAGATTTCCGGTATAATGTGGTATCATTTTCTTAGTTTTTTGTTAATCATATTTTGTAGAGTCAAATGCTTATTAAAGTTAATCAAAATATTAAAATCTTTTGGTATAACCATGACAATAAGGCAAGGAACCTTTGTTCAGATAGTAATCCTGGTGATAATTCTCCGCTTTCCAAAAGGTGGAGGCTTTAACCAGCCTGGTCGCAACCTTGTATCCTTTTTGTTTTAAAATATTGATGAGTTTTTCTGCAATCATTTTTTGTTCTTCATTCTTGTAAAATACAACCGAAACATATTGTTCACCAATGTCAGGACCCTGACCATTTACCTGGGTAGGATCATGAATTTCAAAAAATAGTCTGGCGATTCTTTCATAATTGGTTTTTTCAGGGTCAAATGCTATTTCGATGGCTTCAATGTGCCCGGTTTTATGTGCACATACTTCTTCGTATGTTGGATTTGCAGTGGTTCCGCCGGTATAACCTACGGTGGTCGAAATAACGCCTGGTTCTTTTTGCATGTAGTATTCTACACCCCAAAAACATCCGCCGGCAAAAATAGCTGTATCCGTTTTAGTCATTATGGTCTCCGGAATAAAATTTAACGAAATAGAATTAACACAATGCCTTGTATTTTTAGCAGTGAAACCCTCGCCCATGAAAACATGTCCTAGATGTCCTCCGCATTTGGCACACACAATTTCGGTTCGCATTCCATCAGCATCAGGAATCCGTTTAACAGCTCCATCAATTTCATCATCAAAACTGGGCCATCCGCAATGCGAATCGAATTTGTCGTCCGACGTGTATAGTTCTGCACCGCATTGTTTACAGTTATAAGTCCCGTTTTCTTTGTAGTTTACATATTCGCCGGTATAAGGACGCTCAGTACCTTTATGGAGAATGACTCCTGCTTCTTCGGGCGATAACGGATTTAAGTTCATTGTTTCCTGTGGGGTTTGCGAACAACCTGTTTGCGATAAAAATAAAAAGACTAAAAATAAAATTTTAACTATTGTGTTTATCATTAACTTTACTGAATCTTTAAACTATAACATATAAAGTGATGGAATGTTTTGCAGCTTCAATAAATAAATTGCAACAGGAATTTCAAACGTATTGTTTAATTGATAGTTAAAAACAATGAACAAAATGCAAATGTCAATGTTATAGCCAAATTATTAAAACTTATAAATGATGAAAATTCGCTTTTCGCTGATCTTTATTTTTTTTATTTCCTGGATTTTTTCTATCGCGCAAGGTGGTAAGATTCAGGGAAAGGTGTTGGATGCTAAGAATAATGAACCATTGCCGTTCACCAATATCATTATTTGGGGAACCGAAATCGGTTCGTCATCCGATCTGGATGGCAATTTTACTTTTACCGGCATCACACCGGGATATGTTCGCCTTGCGGCAACTTCAGTAGGATATGAGAACTATATCTCCGAGGATATTTTGGTTACCAATGCCAAAAACGCCTATATCGAAATAAAAATGGCAGAAACTGCTATTCAATTGGAAGAGGTTGTTGTAAAAGCCTCTCCCTTTCGGAGAACGGAAGAAAGCCCCGTTTCGATGAGAACGCTTGATATATCTGAAATCGAAAAGAATCCGGGTGGCAACCGCGATATTTCAAGGGTGATCCAATCCCTTCCGGGAGTGGCGTCCTCAGTTTCGTTCAGGAACGATGTGATTGTAAGGGGTGGCGGATCGAGTGAAAATGTTTTCTACCTCGATGAGATGGAAATTCCCAATCTTAACCATTTTTCAACACAAGGAGCCTCAGGTGGTCCGGTTGGTATTATCAATGTTGATTTTATTCGTGAAGTGGATTATTATGCTGGCGCCTTTCCTTCATCTATGGGCAATACGCTGAGCTCAGCCTTTGAATTCAAACAAATTGATCCGAATAAGGAAAAGATGAATTACAAAGTGACTTTGGGTGCTTCTGATCTGGGCTTATCACTCAACGGTCCGGTGAGCAAGAACTCCGGACTCTTGTTTTCCGTTCGGCGCTCTTATTTGGGTTTGCTTTTCAGCGCATTGGGATTGCCTTTTTTACCCACCTATAACGATATGCAGCTTAAATACAAGTACAGGATCAATCAGAAAAACGAGATCTCTTTGCTTGGAATTGGCTCTATTGATAATTTCAAGCTCAATACCGGCATCAAAAATCCTACTGAATCGCAACGTTATATCCTGGGTTTCCTGCCGGTAAATGAGCAATGGAGCTATACCTTTGGCGTGGTTTACAAGCATTTCAGAAGCAGGGGTTTCGATACCTGGGTAGTGAGCCGGAATTTCCTCAACAATAGCGCCTATAAATACATTGACAACAACGTGGATTCGGTGAAGACTTACGATTACGAATCAACAGAGGGTGAAAACAAGGCAAGGTATGAGCATGTTTCGAGGTTAAATGGTTATAAGATTAATTACGGAGCAGGTATCAACTATGCGAAATATACCAACAGAACCAACAAGCGGGTTTACGTGAACGAAGCCGGTGTTGTTGATTACAGCACTTCATTGAACGTATTTAGCTGGAGTGTTTTCGGGCAGGTGAGCAAAGGATTTTTAAAGGAAAGACTGACTCTGTCGCTGGGCATCAGGATGGATGCAAACGATTATTCCAAAAGCATGTCGAATTTGCTGGACCAGTTTTCGCCCCGGTTTTCGGCTTCCTATGCCATCACCGAGAAGTTTTTCCTGAACTTCAACACCGGAAGGTACTACCAGCGGCCGCCTTATACTGCCCTCGGATTTAAGGACAACCAGGGCGATCTGATCAATAAGCAAAATGGTTTGAAATACATTCGTGCCGATCACCTGGTTGCCGGGGTTGAATACCTGCCAAACGAAAAGTCGAAATTTACCGTTGAGGGCTTTTATAAAATGTATGATTCCTATCCTTTTTCAACAAACGACTCTATTGCTCTTGCAAGCAAAGGCGGCGATTTTGGAACTTACGGTGATGAGGAAGTCCTCTCAATTTCCAAAGGAAGGGCTTATGGGTTTGAAGTGCTGGCACAGGAAAAAAACATCAAAGGGTTCAACGTGATTCTATCCTATACATTTGTCAGAAGTGAGTTTCAGGATTATTGGGGAACCTATATACCTTCGGCATGGGACAACAAACATATACTAAACATCACGGTTCGCAAGACCTTTAAGCGCAACTGGGATATCGGAGCCAAGTGGAGATTTGTCGGGAGTGCGCCCTATACGCCTTATGATGAAGAAAAATCAAGCATCCGTCAGGCATGGGATTCGCGCAACATGGCATTTCTCGATTACAGTCAGTTCAATACCCTCCGTTTGGGCAGTTTCAATCAATTGGACATGCGCATTGACAAACAGTATTTTTTCAAGAAATGGTCGCTGAACCTGTATGTTGATATTCAGAATGTTCTAAATTACAAGGTTACGCAGCAAGATATTCTGACCAACCTGGATGAAAACGGAAATCCGAATATTGACCCCGAAACCGCAACCAAACCTTACGATGAGCAAAAATATATACTCCGGGGTTTACCTGACGAATCAGGAACCATTGTGCCAACCATCGGAATTATTGTTGAATTTTAAACAGTTTAAATTTACAGAATATGAATCTGAATTACAAAGCTCCGGTTATCCTGCTTCTATCAACAGCCATTTTTCTGGCAAGCCCGGTTGTGAATGCGCAGAAGCAGGACGGTAAAAAGAAAAACCCATCCCAACCTGTTGAATCTTTTTCAACCAATACCGTTGGCTCAGGTCAGCGACTGACCATAGAGTTCAGCAAAGGTGAAGCTCACAACCATCCGCTGATGGCTGTTTGGGTGGAAGATACTGCCGGCAATTACATACAAACGTTGTATGTGGCTCAATCCATCGCCAACGGCATTTTCGCTCATGGCGATAATTCGACAGGGCAATGGACCAAAGGCGCGATCAGGCGTCCGGCTGCATTGCCTTACTGGGCGCACAAAAGAGGTGTGGTTGCCGATGACGGATTGTACATGCCTACTCCCGATCAACCCGTTCCGGATGCCTATTCAGGTGCAACCCCTCCGGGCGATTTTATCCTGAACACGCGTTTGGATAAAGATGGCCCTAAGGTTTTTAATGTGCTGCTCGAGATCAACCAGCCCTGGGACTGGAACGACTACTGGACCAACTCCAAATACATGGACGATTACGACTACAAATCTTCTTCACAGCCCGCAGTGGTTTATCGTGCCACCATTGACCTTAACGGCAATTCAACAACATTTGAAATGAAACTGATCGGCCACAGCCATTATTCCGGTAAGGATGGGGAACTATATACCGACGTATCAACCCTGACAACTGCTTTGGACATTGCACGCAGCATCGTGGTAAAGGTGGAGTGAGGAGGATGGGGGTTGGCTGTTAGCTATTGCCTTTTAGCTGCTGGCAGTTAGCATTTGGTTGTTGGAATTTCCCTTTTACCCTTAAACTTTTTCCTTTATACATATTCCTTCCTATCTTTGCTCTCATGTATTACATCATCGTAGTATCGGATGGAACGGGGCGCACTGCCCAGCAGGCATTGGACGCAGCCCTCACGCAGTTTGAGGACACCTGGGTGGAGATCATCGTCAGGTCAGCTGTGCGGACCAGGCTTCAGGTATTGGAAGTGGTAGAAGAAGCCCTCAAGAAAAAGGCTTTCATTGTCCATACTTTGGTTTCGGACGAAATGAGAAGCCTGATGCTAAATACCGCCCGAAAACTAAACGTAGACACCATTGACCTGATGGGACCATTGTTGATGCGTCTTTCTTTGCAATTTGCCAATGCTCCTTCCGAAAAACCGGGTTTGTTTAATGAGGTAAACAAGGATTATTTTCGCCGTATCGAAGCCATGGAGTTTACTTTCCGGCATGATGACGGTCAGCATGTTGAAGAAATAGAAAAAGCTGATATAGTCATCCTCGGCGTTTCACGGACATTTAAAACTCCTCTGAGCATTTACCTTGCCATCAAAGGCTGGCTGGTTGCCAATGTACCGCTTGTTCTGGATTCAGAACCACCGGCGGTTTTAAAAAAAATACCACCCCATAAGATTTTTGGATTAACCACCTTTCCGAGCAGGCTGGCGCAATTGCGTCGTACGCGCCACGAACATCTTGGCGGAATTTCGGGCAGTTATGCCGATTATGATCATGTGACAAAGGAATTGAGGTTCGCCCATTCCTTTTACCAGCGTCATCCCAAATGGGCAATCATCAATGTGACAAGCAAAGCGATTGAGGAAATCGCCTCAGAGATTATTTCGATTTATAATAAAGCCTGATATTTTGGTTTTTTGAAGAAGAATTAAAAAGAAGTCGGCAATAGGCAGTCGGCAATAAGCAGTCGGCAGTTGGCAATGGGCAGTTGGCAATAGGCAGTCGGCAAATGCAAACAGTGGACTGTAAACTGTTGATCGGGCAAATTGTTTTTCTTTGTTACTTTGGGGCAACAACAAATAGTATGTTTCAACAACATTTCGGGGAGTTTGCAGCATTGCTCACAGCCTGTTTCTGGACGGTGACAAGCCTCGTTTTTGAGGCTGCCGGCAAAAGAATTGGATCATTAACCGTGAACCTAATCCGGCTTTACCTCGCATTTATCATTTACTGCGTTTTTCTTTATTTCAGGCGAGGATTGATTTTCCCGACAGACGCCACACCAGAGGCATGGTTCTGGTTGTCGTTGTCCGGATTGGTTGGATTTGTGATTGGCGACCAATTGTTATTCCAGGCATTTGTGGTGGTGGGAGCGCGTATTTCTATGCTCATGATGGCAATGGTTCCACCGATGACAGCATTGATTGGCTGGGTGATATTGGGCGAAACACTGACTTTATTAAACATTCTTGGCATGATGATGACCATCAGCGGGATTATTCTTGTTGTGCTTAAAAGAGAAGCACCTCAATTGAATGGTAACAAAAGGAACAAGGTGAAATTTTCTTACCCTGTTGCAGGAGTACTGCTGGCGCTGGGTGGAGCAGCCGGGCAGGCCACCGGTCTTGTGTTGAGTAAATTCGGAATGAAAGATTACAATGCTTTTGCTGCGTCGCAAATCAGGGTGCTGGCTGGCTTGGTCGGATTCACCATTCTTTTCTTTTTCCTGAGGAAATGGAAAAATGTCGCTAAGGGTCTAAAGGACAAAAAGGGAATGATGTTCACCGGGATTGGTTCTGTCTTCGGTCCGTTTCTGGGCGTGGCCTTTTCATTGATGGCTATCCAGTACACCAATACAGGCGTTGCTGCAACCATCATGTCCATAGTCCCAGTGCTAATCATTCCACCTGCAATTTTTATTTTTAAGGAAAAAGTCAACCTGAAGGAAGTAATCGGCGCACTGATTGCGGTTGGCGGGGTGGCATTGCTTTTCCTTACCTAAAAACCCCATCTTCTATGTGTTTTCCTATGTGCCCTATTGTGACTACTGTGGTGAAATGGTTAGGCAATAAACTTATCCGTATTCCTGTTGTTTAATTGTTATAAAAACAAATCATCATGAAAATAAGCGCACGCAATCAGTTAAAAGGCAAGGTTAAAAAGATCACCGAAGGAAGTATCAATGCTGAAGTTATAATCGAACTGGCTCCCGGTGTGGAGATTGCAGCTATGATCACCAAAACATCAGCCGCAGATATGGGAATTCAAAAAGGCAAAGAAGTTTACGCCATCATCAAGGCTTCGAATGTGATGGTCGGAGTGGATCATTAATCATACAAATTTCTTGGATCGCCTTGATTTGATTTTTCTTATTACTCGTCTGGAAAAGGGGATTATTGTTTTTTGCCATTGAATGGGGTAGCTCGTTTTTCTTAAAAAACAGATAATTTTGTAAATTTGTGAAAATAATGTACTTTTGGTTGTCATTAATAAACATCCAAGATGAAAGCATTGAAATTCATTGTCATTTCCGCAGCAGTTTTCGCAACCATGTTGTCGCAATCTACAGCCCAGCTTGAAGTAACTTATAATGTCACCCCGGAAGAAATGGTTGAAGCCTTTATAGGTCCGGGGATTAATTACAGTAATGTTTTGTTCACAGGGGCGCTTATTTCAAGGGGAGTATTTAGTAATGGCAACAATACCAACATCGGTGTTGATCAGGGAATAGCTTTAACCAGTGGAAGGATTGAATTAATTGTGGGTCCTAACAACTCGTCCAGCGCAGGATATAATAATGGAGAGCCGGGCGATCCCTGGTTAACAATCTGTCTGGGTAATTCAACTTATGATGCATCGGTACTTGAATTCGATTTTATTCCTGCTGCTGATACAGCATGGTGTCGCTACGTATTTGGCTCCGAAGAGTACAATGAGTGGGTCGGGTCTTCATTTAATGATATTTTTGGTTTCTTTGTCAACGGACCCAAGCCTGATGGTGGGAATTACGGAAACGAAAATATTGCCCTCGTTCCCGGAACCAATATCAGCGTAAAAATTAACAGTATTAATAACGGATACTCACCCGGTGGGGTTGTTCCGGCTGGACCTTGCATGAATTGCGAGTATTTTATTGACAATACCGGTGGTCAGACCATTCAATATGACGGATTCACTGTGGCTTTGGAGGCAAAAATTGCGGTAATTCCGGGCGAGACTTACCATTTCAAACTTGCTGTTGCTGATGCCGGTGATGGTATTTACGATAGTGGAGTTCTTTTAGATGGAGGAGGTTTTAAAAGCCAGGGAACTGCTGATTTTCTTTCATTCGGCTTTCCCACTGCATTAAATCCGGGATTGTCAGAAGATATATTCGGACAAATCGAAAACGACATCGTTAGTTTAATTTTTCCGGATGGTACAGACCTTACAGGATTAATTGCCTCCTTTGAAACTCCGGGTGGGGTTGTCGTTACAATGAATGGCGAATTACAGCAAACCGAAATTACCCCTAATGATTTTACACAGCCATTGACTTATAATCTGGCGGGAAGAAATGATAAAAACTGGCAGGTTGTCGTTGATTTAATCATAGGGATCGCAAAGCGGGAATTGAGCAATGTCAGTATTTATCCCAATCCAGCTGAGGGTAAATTTAACCTGGAAAATGTAAGCTCAGTGGATGTCACTGTTTATAGCCTCATTGGCACTAAAGTTAAAGGATCATTTGCCGTAGAGCACGGCAACACCCTTTTAGTCGATAACCTGCTTCCTGGAATTTATTTTGTTGAATTGAAGAGAGACGGTGTAACAGAAACGAGGAAAGTAATGGTTAAATAGACTCATTTGTAGAACTGCTCCTTGTTAGATTTTCGAATAAAACTCGATTGTTTTCAAAAGCAATCTGTCCATTTGTTAGCACCATTTCAGCACCGCCTCTCACCTTGATTCCCTCATAAATATTTGAATCACAGTTTTGGAAATGGGTTTTTGCTGAAATTACGGATTCCTTTTCTGGATTCCATATTAGCAAGTCCGCATCAAAATCTGGCTTAATCAGTCCTTTGTTCTTTAGTTTGAAAATAGAGGCAGGATTTTCAGTAGTAATTTTGATGAATTGGGGAACTGAAATCCGATGGGTAAGTACGCCAAAAGTATAAAGCAAACTCAGGCGATGTTCAACACCTCCGGTGCCATTTGGGATCCGTATGAAATTTTCGATGCCTTTATCTTTTTGTCCTTCCAGGTTAAACGGGCAGTGGTCGGTGCCAACGGTTTGAATGGTTCCGTCAGAAATTCCTTCCCAAAGCGCTTGTTGGTCTTCCTTTTTGCGAAGCGGCGGACTCATCACAAACGGTGCTGATTTTTCAAATGGATGATCATAAACTCCATCATTGAGCAACAAATACTGAGGGCAGGTTTCAGCATAGACTTCCATTCCGGATTTTTGCGCTTTCCTAATCAAATCAGCGGCTCCACCGGTTGAAACATGAACGATGTAAATCCTGCAATCGGTTTGAGCAGCTAAATGAATAGCTTTTTTCACAGCCTGAACTTCTGCTTCTGGTGGACGGGAAACAGGATGAAATTTAGGTGCCAGTTTCCCTTCTGAAACTAAGTGAGCAATATTCTCCTGAATAATTTCATCAATTTCACAATGGAGTGTGACGATAGAATCCAATTTTTTTGCATTTTTCATTACCTCTGTAAGCACATCATCCTTTATTCCAATCTTGTCCTGGTAGGCTAAGTAACACTTGAAAGAATTGACCCCATATTCCTTCACGAGGATTTCCATTTCTTTCGCACTTTCATTTCCCCACCATGTAGGACTGACATGGAAAGCACAATCAACAAGACTTTTGCTTGCCAATTTTTTTCTTTCGCGAAAGGCCTTGATAAAAGATTCTCCACGAGCCGGGGTAACAAAATCAATCAAAGCTGTGGTGCCACCGGCTAATGCAGCTCGTGAGCCGGAATAAAAATCATCACATGAATTTCCGGCAGGGGAGGGCAGTTCCATGTGAACATGTGGATCAATTCCTCCGGGAAAGATGAATTTACCAATAGCATCAATTATTAAAGTTTCGGAATTGAAAGATTGAATTTTTTCCGAAACCTCAGCAATGATTCCGTTTTTTATCAGGATATCTGCCTCAAAAATCCTGTCAGGAGTATGAATGAGTCCATTAATGATTAAAGTATCTTTCATTTTTTTGAATTTGATGGAACAGATACATTTACCATTGAACCACTTTCTTTCGTAATCTGCAGCATTCAAAATCCTACCTTCAGCATCAAGGAATTTTCCGTCAGGATTCGTCCAGATGATTTTCATTTTTCCATCAGCAATTGAATCTAAAACCATTTGTATCAGTGTATTCTCATCGCAGCAAGTGCATGTCATCCCGATTGCCAACCCTTTTTCGTTGTTCCATAAATCCATTTCTGAACCTACCTGGTCATGACCATCAATCACGCCTTTTTTGTCCGCCTTAACAAACGACTTGTAATTCGCTTTTTCATGAGCCAAACCCAGGCTTTTTGCTTTCTTCCAGTTGAACTTCTGTGCAAGGGTTGCCATCCAGTAAGCATGTTTGAATGCGTCAAGTTGACCCCCATTTATATTTCCATCGAGGATTTCATTTTGGCGAAGACTGTCAGTAACCGCAAGTGAATGGCTGGTTAAATGGAATGCCATTTTTGCAATTATTGGATGTTTCGCAGCCCACCACTTTTCCTGGCAACTTATTTTTCCTGTAGTCAATTTAGCATTGCTTTGTGCTTGCATTGGTTGATGCCGGCAGATCAGAAACAATCCGAAAAGAGTTAGTGCCATTGAAACTTTTTGCTGCATCAGGTGTAAGAATATTACTTTCCGTACAAATGTCGAAAAAATTAGCATAACTAAGCGGAATTGGTTAAATCTTAACATTTAATTTCTATAAATTTGTCACCTCTTTTAAATAAACAAACACATGAGCATGTTATCTGACAGGATCAAAAACATTACGGAATCTGCTACTCTTGAGATGACACGGAAGAGCAAGGAGCTTAAGGCTCAGGGCAAAAATGTGATCAACCTGAGTATTGGCGAACCTGATTTCAATACACCCGATTGTATAAAACAGGCGGCAAAGGATGCGATAGATGACAACCAAACCCATTATACACCGGTAGCCGGAATACAGGAATTGCGGCAGGCGATCGCCGAAAAATTCAAAAACGACAATGGATTGGATTATGGTTTCCAGCAGATTATCGTATCGAATGGTGCAAAACAATCTATAGCAAATGCTTTGCTGTGCCTTGTCAATCCGGGAGATGAAGTGATAGTCCCGGCACCCTATTGGGTTTCATATCCCGAAATGATTAAGCTGGCTGAAGGTGTGATGGTAGAAATTCCAACTACTGTGAAACAGGGTTTTAAAGTTACACCTGAACAGGTGGAGGCAGCCATCACCCCAAAAACGAAAGTATTCCTTTTTAACTCACCCAATAACCCATCGGGTGCGGTTTTTACTTATGATGAGCTGAAAGGAATTGCAGAAGTTTTAGCCAGGCATCCAAACATCTATATCATTTCCGACGAAATTTATGAATATTTGAATTATTCAGGGAAACATGCCACAATTGGCAGTTTTGATTACCTGAAAGACCGTTTGATAATAATTAACGGTGTGTCGAAAGGATTTGCTATGACCGGCTGGAGAATCGGTTATATGGCAGCCCCACCGGCAATTGCCAAAGCATGTGATACATTGCAGGGGCAGATAACCTCGTGCGCATCATCCATTTCTCAACTTGCTTCCTTAGCGGCTATAAAAATAAATCCATGTTCATCTACCGAAATTAAGGAAATGATCGAATCGTTCAAAAAAAGAAGAGAATTATTGAAAAAGAATTTGGATGAGATACCTGGCATAAAAGCGAACAATCCGGACGGAGCGTTCTATATATTCGCCAATGTTTCCGATTACTACGGAAAATCATACGACGGTTTAACAATTAAAAATGATGTTGATTTTTGTATGTTCATTTTGGAAAAGGCTCTTGTAGCCCTCGTTCCGGGAGGGGCATTCGGCAATCCGAATTGTGTTAGGTTTTCTTATGCCACTTCCTCACAAAACCTTATTGATGCTGCTGCAAGGATGAAGCTGGCATTGGCAGAACTTTTATAATGATGCCGGAACACGATGATTTGTTTATCGCTTATATTTGACCAAATATGCTACTTTTGTCTGATCTGAACAGATCGGGAATCCATGCAAAAAAATGAGATCATAAAGCTTTTCGACTCTTTTAATCAGCTAAACGCACTTATCATTGGCGATGTTATGGTGGATTCGTACTTGTGGGGTCATGTTAACCGGATTTCACCTGAAGCCCCTGTTCCGATTGTGATGGTGACGAGCCGTGAAAACCGCTTAGGAGGCGCTGCCAATGTTGCTCTTAATATCAAAGCTCTTGGCGCCAATCCTATTCTTTGTTCGGTGATTGGAAATGATCAGAAAGGTCGCGAATTTATCTCGATGCTTGATAGTGAAAAAATGGAATCATCCGGTATTTTGATAAGCAATGAAAGGATCACCACTACCAAATTCAGGGTTATTGGAAATAAAATGCAAATGCTTCGGGTGGACGAGGAAACAGATAAACCGCTGAGTGATGCAGACAGCAAATCTTTTTATCAGTCTTTCTATCGAATTATCGAAAGAAATAAAATTGATGTAATCATTTTTCAGGATTACGATAAAGGAGTTATTTCGACAAAATTGATTAATAATGTGGTGAAGTTGGCAACAGAAAAAGGGATACCGGTAGCGGTGGATCCTAAAAAAAGAAATTTTAAGGCATACCGAAATGTCACCTTATTTAAGCCAAATCTTAAAGAACTGAAAGAAGGACTGAATATTGATGCCGATCCACGTGATAAATTTCAGCTTGGTAAAGCCGTGGAGCAACTGAATGAATTGCTCAAGGCCAAGATGATTTTGCTGACCTTATCGGAGGATGGCGTATTTATTTCATTTGAACAGAATGGCGAAAAGCAAACCCTGATGTTGCCATCTCATGTCCGTTCTATTTCAGATGTTTCAGGAGCAGGCGATACAGTTATTAGCGTAGCTTCCTTGTGCCTTGCCCTGCAAGTTCACCCTATTGCCCTTGCATCCATAGCTAACCTGGCTGGTGGATTGGTGTGTGAAAAGCCCGGGGTAGTACCGATTGATAAAAAGCAATTGTTACGGGAAACCATGATGTTGAATATATCGTAATGAATTGATCGGTTGATCAGAGAAATAATATAAATTTGCCTGAAAATAAAAACTTGGTAAACCCGTTAGAAATATTCAAAAATAGAAAGTCATTGAGGTTTTTCAAAACGTTGATAATAGCCATTGTTGGTTTTGTTTTAATTTTTGCTAATCAAAGCTATGCCCAAAAAAAGCAGGTGCAGAATATGCCTGCCTATGACTTTTCGAAGTACCACTTTGGGTTTATATTGGCTGTGAATCAAATGCACTTTGTAATCAAACCCGTTGCGAATTTGCAGAATATCTATTTTGATTCCATTGCTTCCGCGGAAATCAACGCCGACTCCGCCAGGATATTTTCAATCGAATCGGACCCAACCGCCGGATTTACAGTCGGTATTGTTTCCAATTTGCGGATCAACAATTCGCTTGATCTGCGGTTTATTCCCTCCCTCTCCTTTGGTGAACGTTACCTTGATTACCGTTTCGAAAAACACAAAGAGGGCGAAGTATCCATCGTTGATGTACGTAAAAATGTGCCTTCCACCTTTGTTGAATTTCCATTACGTTTAAAGTATAAATCGAAAAGACTTAATAATTTCAGAGCTTATGTTTTTGGAGGCATCAATTACCGGATGGACCTGTCATCACAAGCAAAGAAAAGTAAAGATTCGGGAGTGGTTCAGGTTAAGCTTAAAAAGGGTGACATTTATTATGACCTGGGTGTAGGATTTGATTTTTATTTTGAATGGTTTAAGTTTGGAACAGAAATAAATATGTCGTACGGTCTGCTGGATGTTTTAAAACATGAAGGCAATATCTATACTGATGGGATTGACAAACTCACATCCAAAATATTTCAATTTACATTTACTTTCGAGTGATCATGAAACAGCCTGTTTAGGATAGCCATTTTTCAAAATATTAAAGTGACAAAGAAATCAAAAACCAATGAGCTTTTTAACACACTTGTCAAAAAAGCAACCCTTAAACAAATTGTTTATCGCAATACACTTCAAACATTAAATATCCTGAAGAGCGAAATGGCTGCAATGGCTAATGAATATGCCAATAATGCCTCGGACAATGCTAAAAAAATTCCTTTTAACTATAAGGATCGCGGAGAATTTGAAGCCGAACTTAAATTTGCCGGCGACACTCTGGTTTTTATGATGCATACCAATGTGTTTGAGATTCCACGCGATCATGAGGTGATGAATACCCCTTATATCAGGGAAGATAAAGAACGTTCGTATTGCGGCATCATCAATATTTTTAACTTTCTTTCCGATTCATTCAAGTATAACCGGCTGAATGATTTAGGCTATCTGATCGGAAGAGTTTTGGTGAATAAAGACATGCACTACTTTACTGAGGGAAAAAGGGAAATTGGATTTCTTTACAACAGTTTTGGTATCTCAGAAATGAATGAAAAGTCAGCCGCCGAAATTCTACAATCTGCCATTTATTATACCATTAATTTCGACCTTTTGACTCCACCGTACAATGATGTAAAAGAAGTTTCTGTCCAGGAATTTATTTCTGTTGTGGACTCACTTCACATTAAAACCGGCAAAAGACTTGGCTTTAAATTTCAAGCAGATAAGGATTAATTGAAAATTTTTTACTGAGTTCTTGGAATTGAAAAAAAATGGTGTACTTTTGCACACCCAAAAAAACGTTCTTTAGGTATAAATATGGCCCGTTCGTCTAGGGGTTAGGACGTCAGGTTTTTCAGCCTTCGGCTGATCACCCGCAGGGTGACATCCTGGTAACAGATGAGAATATGTATTATGTATATGTAATACAAAGTGAAAAAGATGGATCTACTTATATAGGATTTACTGAGGATTTAGAAAGACGGATTAATGAACATAATCAAGGTAAGACTAAATCCATTAAACACAAAACCCCTTATAGGTTGATTCATAAAGAGGAATATGAATCGAAAACTGTTGCAAGAAAAAGAGAATTGAAATTAAAGAAGAACAGTTTCGAAAAGGAGAAATTATTTAGAGCGATCTTTACATAAAATATGGCCCGTTCGTCTAGGGGTTAGGACGTCAGGTTTTCATCCTGGTAACAGGGGTTCGATTCCCCTACGGGCTACCCAAGAGGACAACTGCTTAAAATTTTGCAATTGTCCTTTTTCCTTTCCTTTGAAAGCCTTGTCAATCCAATGAATCTGATTGACCACCTTGTTAACATCAGTGGTTCGAACTCTGTTTTCCGAAAAAATAAATATCCCGTAAAAAACAGACCAATCAATAGTCTTTAATTGGCGAAATCAGCACTTACAAAGAGATGATCCATGTTTCCCATCATGTTTATAGCTCGTATTAGCAATAAAAACCAAAATGATTATAGAAAAGCCTAAAATAAGAATAAAATGGAACAAAAAAATAACACTGCCCTTTGGGGATTTTAAGCCCATGGAGCAGTGTCATTATTAAGTGTTTCTTGATTTTCTATAATAAGATGAATATAATCAAAAAGTTGTGTTACTAATTAGCAGTAGGGCTAAAACTTCCGTTTACATCGCCGGAACACAATGTCCTGAATTCCTGAGTAAAATCCATGCCCGAAATAGTAATACCTAAGCCAGTAAGTACAGGATTCGGAGCGCCAAATGGTCCATCAAATACATAAACCGGTGCAGACCAGTTTGAAGATAAACCTACAGCACGACGTTTGACAAGAATACCGTCAGATGTAGAAATACTGTTAGACATATTTACATCAGCTGATCTTAACTGTAAATTGCTTAAAGTGCCAATACCAACTGCATATCTAGCAACAGTAATGCCATCGGCAGTTGTAATACCTCCTCCAGTTTTCGTTGTGGTACCTGACATCTTATACGAACCATTAGCTAAATCAGTAATCTCATAGTATCCAAGAGGACCTGTCGAAACAGTTGGTCCTGGAGTAAGGATGACAGTTGTATTGGTTGCCATTGGCTTGGTAAGCCCTGACGTGCCATAATAAACATTACCAGATAAACGATACCCCATTAATTTTATATCATCAAAATAAAACATTCCAGGCACATTGTGGCCTTCTCCTCCAAATTGAACAACAACCTGATCAAAATCATCTCTGGTTGAAGCATACCCAAAATCATAAGTCAATGTTATCCATTGGTCAAAATCAGTAACCGTTATTAATATTTGCTCCTGGGTTGTCCATGCATTTCCACCTAACAGACTATTTTGTAATTTAATCGCTGCTGTAGGTGTTAATGCTCCGCTATAATCATTGGATGATGGGAAATAAACCTTAATGCTAAACATATTTCTGTATGTCAAATCCATTCTGTGGTTTAAAATGAACTGAGCATTTGTCCATTGGAAAGCCCCTGACCGAATATATGAAGCTACATTATTGGTGGGCAAAACCGGATCTGCAACAACTGGTAATGGTAACAAATCCGGATCCTGAAACGACCAGGCTGGTACTGTTCCCCATCCATCATTTTCGAAGTTATCCTGAACGTCAAGAGCTAAATAAGGCTTTGGACCTTCAAAATAATAGAATACATTATCCACATATATAGTTCCCAGTGGAGCTTTAACCATGATTAACTGGGCAAGATGTTCTGTGCTTGCAAGACCGACAAAATCAGATAATGGAATATCATAAGAAATCCATGTATTGGTTGCAGGCGCAAGGTAAGTTAACTCATGTTCCGTATCATCGCCACCTCCATAGGCAGCATCAGCACCCCAGTCTACTAACTTTATTTTAAAATCATTGGCATCCGGACTCCATACATCTATATGAAAATGGGTCATTGCAGAGGCATTAATCAAATTAGCACCTGTCGTTTCTATGCCAGCAAAGTTTAATGCAGAATATTTTTTCGTTGGATTTCCAACAATCAAAACATCTTCCAATACTCCTTCAGACCAACCAGTTAACCATGTATCTACAGGCACGTCTGTATATGCATCGCTAAACATCGAAATTACATCTCCGGGGTCTTGGACAGGTGTCGGTGCAGCAACTGTTGGCTCTGTGGGAATAACATCTCCATAGTAATAGAATACATTATCTATAAAAATAGTTCCCAATGGAGCTTTAACCATAATTAATTGTGCCAGATGTTCCGTACTTGCCAGCCCTGTAAAATCCGATAAAGGAATATCATAAGAAATCCATGTTTCAGTTACAGGAGCAGGGAATGTTATTTCGTGTTCTGTATCATCACCGCCACCGTAAGCAGCATCAGCGCCAAAGTCTACTAACTTTATTTTAAAATCATTGGCATCCGGACTCCATACATCTATATGAAAATGGTTCATTGCGGAGGCATCAATCAAATTTGCACCTGTTGTCTCTATTCCTACAAAGGTTACTGAAGAGTATTTTTTTGTAGGATTTCCGGCAATTAAAACATCTTCCAAAACGCCTTGTGACCAAACGGTTAACCATGTATCCACGGGCACGTCAGTATAGGCATCGCTAAACATGGAAATGACATCTCCTGGATTTTGTGTAGGTGTTGGTGCAGCTACTGTAGGCTCAGGCAAGGGACCTACAGGAACACCATCAGGAACTTGAATGTTATCAAAATAAATAATATTTTCCTGACTTCTTGGAGTAAAATCAAAATCAGGGATAATTACAAGTGTACTATAGGTTTGCCCAATAACTGAACCAAAGTCGAATGTTAATTCTTCCCATTGATTAATTAAAGTATTTGCAACAATAAGTTGAGTGGCAGGTCCTATGCCTTCAACCTTAAATCCGACATCGCTAATAACGGTTTTAAAAACCATTATTTTAACAATTGAGTTTGTTGCATCAAAAGTAAAGGCCCCATCACCGGAAGTAAAGCATAGAGCCCAGGGGTTTCCCGCTAACCTTGCAGTAAATTTGGCAACCGTTGTGCTTGTGTTAATTCCACCAATTACAGGGTTTGTAACAAACTCCAGTGGAGGGTTATCGGCATTCTCAGACACAGTCCATACCCAATCAGCACCAACGCCTGGTGTTTCAAAATTGACAGTGTGGGTGCTTTGCGCAAACACACTTAATGCAAAAAGCATCATTAATCCAAGTAATAAATTTTTCATGATAGATGTTTGTTTATTAATAAATAGTATGTGAATTGAATAATTTCATTTTGAATTTTTAATGCAATATGTGCCATTTTTAATTTAACAAATTTAAATTAAAGAATACCCCGATATCAAGAAAACTACTACATCATAAATACATCAGCAAGCCAGTCAAGCTACATCAAAATTTCATCAGTTATTTATATATCAGTTATATATGTCTGAAATGTCCGCTAGTTGTTTTATGAATTGGCAATACATCAGCATGTTTTTAGTTATATATTCTTTGATATACTTTTATAAAATCGATCTCCATTGTCTGCGGGAAAATTGCATTGTTAACTGATCCTCCGAAGGAACCCCCAACAGCTACATTCAATAAGAGGAATAGATTAGCGTCAAAAGGCCATGTGCTAGAATTATAAACTGTTGGTTGATACACATAAAACTGAATATTATCAACAAGAAACCTGATCTTCATGTCATCCCATTCAATAGAATAAATATGGAATTCATTCTCAACATCAGCTACAAAAGTGGTCGCATGGTTAACAGTTCCGCCATAACTTGAAGGTGTATGAATAGCACCATGGATAATGTTTGGATCAGCACCCCGGTATTCCATGATATCTATTTCACCACAAGCTGGCCAGCCAATCGTCGAAAAGCTTTCTCCAAGCATCCAGTTAGCGGGCCATATTCCTTGTCCTCCTGGTAATTTGGTTTTAATATCAACCCTGCCATATTGAAAAGAGAATTTACCCTGGGTTTTTATCCTTCCTGAAGTATAATTCGAACCAGCATAGCTCTCATGTCGGGCAGTAATCAACAAATTTCCATTTTCAACCTTTACATTTTCCGGGAAGCTGGTATAGTACTGAAGTTCTCCATTTCCCCAGCCACCGGAACCGGTTCCAATATCATAAGTCCATTTATTTGGATCAATTGAGCCATCTATATCAAAATTATCCTGCCAGATCAATTGATAATCACTTCCACTGGCACCGTTATTTGGTACCCAAAAATCATCCTTATCAATATTATCTACCTGATTATCTATATTATAATCCCCCTGCAAATAACCGGATTCTCCTGCTTGTTGTTCCCACACATCTGTTTTATCCAATTCATCAATTTGGATATCTGCTAATCCGTTACCGGCAACCATTCCCCAAAGACTGACTCCTATTTCCTTTTGTGTAATCCCAAATGCTTGATTAACTCCAGATTCAAAATTATATGAATAAATATTGTTAATTGCAACAACTTCGCTTGCAGAGAGAATACCAACGTGATTTCTATGCCAAACAGCAACATACAATCCAAATTGCGGAGTTATATTAAATAACAGGGGATTGTTGCTGCCATCAAGGCCTACAACGGTACCATTCTTTAATAAAAAGGCAGCTTGTTGGGCTTTGACTGTCCCAGTTGTAGCCAGGGAAGCGTCAGTTGCATCCCTAAGTTCTATTAATACCCAATCTACAATATCTGGTGAAGGAATAACAGCCACACTTTCATTACCACCATAGTTCCATGGCGCACCGGAATATGGCTGATAAAGCGGAAGATTTGATGGATTTAAAGATGTTCTCATTTCAATACCATTAAAAGGCCCTTCAAGAAAGACAGTTAAGCTTAATCGCAAGGATTGGTTATTTGAAACGGGATAACTGCTAAACGGCTGTAATATTCCATTATCTAAAGAAGTAATGGTACCGCTTATCAGGTAGGAAAGCAATATAGCATTTCCCGGCTCGACAGGTGTGGTAAGGTTAAGCACTATGATCTTGTTGTCCTCTGTTTTTCTATAAGTTGAAGCTACAAAATTCATTATTCCATCTAAATACACATTAAAATTCCCATTGTTTAAAGGCTCGGGTTCCATATCTTTATCAAAGAGAATCTCGATTGCAGAACCATCATTTGTGGCATGTACATCTACGACCACTGGAGATGCAGAAGGAGGCGTAAAAGGAGGACCGTACACTTCGTCAAAATAATGAATTCCGGCTCCCATCTGACCCGGATTAATCATCAATAAAAATTTATCGAAATCAGTTCTGTCAGAATAGGCACCAAAGTCAAATGTAACAACTTCCCAGGTATCTGCACTTTGGATAGTATATTCTATTGTGGCTTCTGTCGTCCAGGGTTCAGGCAAATCATTGTTTTGAAGTTTCACTGCAAAAACTGACCCCCCATTTTCACTATAAACCTTCATTTGAAACAGGCTATTTGTCGAGAGATCAAGTTTCCCACCCAGAATTGCAAATGAATGTGAATATGGATCGGAACTCTCCTCTTTAGTAAATTTTGCTACAGTTGGAGTTGTATTTACGGGGCTGAATGCATCCGGATTGTTCGCTTCAATATCGACGCTTCCACCAGCATTGTTATCCCAATATCCCCATGTTAAAGTGCATGGATCATCAAAATTGTCATAGAGTTCTAATTGTGTTGAGTATACAGTTGAAAATACAATACTCTCACCCGGAATCAAATTACCTCCCTGATATCTGATAACCTCATTGTTTAAGGCTATATAATAGGCCTGATTATAATTGAGATCTGAAACCGGATCAACCGTTATTACTTTCTTTTGGTCATCAATTGTTCCGATAAAGGGAACACTGGAGCCAAAGGCATTAGTTTCTTTAAAGGTTATTATTGATTG
Organism: uncultured Bacteroidales bacterium; assembly: GCA_963840975.1. GTDB lineage: Bacteria > Bacteroidota > Bacteroidia > Bacteroidales > JAADJA01 > JAADJA01. Next base: position 41,558 of record CAWJBC010000020.1, read on the forward strand.
AATATTTGAATTGGTAATTACATTGCCGTTAGCCATTTCCACCGGTGCAGAAAATGCTATTGTAGGAGAAATAGTTACTGGAACATTTATTGAACCATTTTCAGGAATGAAGTTAATAGTAATTGAACCACCAAGTAATTCGAAATCGTCAAAATAGAATTGCCCGGGAATATTATGACCTTCACCCCCCAATTGAACAACAACCTGGTCAAGGTCATCTCTCGCAGAAGCATATCCAAAATCAAAGGAAAGCGTTACCCATTGATCAAAATTGACAACAGGCAGCACAATTTCTTCCTGCGTGGTCCAGGCATTTCCACCCAGCAGGCTGTTTTGTAATTTCAAAGCTGTGGTCGGAGAAAGAGCTCCGTTATAATCATTTGAGGACGGGAAATACACCCTGAGGTTGAAAGTATTTCTGGTTGTCAAATCCATTCTGTGATCCAATACGCACTGAGCATTGGTATAAAGGAATGAGCCTGAACGATTGTAATCAGCAATATTATTAGCAGGTATTACTGGATCAGTTATTAAAGGCAAACTTAGAAAGTCTGGATCCTGAAAAAACCATCCCGGTATTGTTCCCCAGCCATCATTTTCAAAGTTATCCTGCACATCAAGAGCCAGATAAGGTTTCGGACCAGTCCCTCCTTCAAATTCCGGACCTTCAATATCATCGAAGTAAAAGGTATTATCAGTGGTAGTTGCAAAATCAAAGAAAATTACAATCTTATTATAAACTCCTGAAGGAGTACCGGAAAAATCATAAGATAACTGTTTCCACTGGTTTGGAATTGATAGGCTACCCATAACTTCAGTAGGGGCGACAGTTCCCTCAAGCTTAAATAAGACGTTGCATGCGATAGGGGAATAAACTTTTAGTTTGAATGTAGTCCCGGCAGTAAAATCGATTGGACCATCTAAATCCTTGTAAACATGTGCCCATTGTTCTCCAGTACGTATCCACTTACCGACATTAGCACTCATGTTGATTCCGGATGCATTAGGATTTGCAACCTTAATCGGTGAATTTGGATATCCACCAAAAATTACCGGTTCATTTCCATCAAAATCTGTGTAAATAAATTGAGACCACAACGAAGCTGAAATGGCCAAATTTAGCGCTAACAAAAAGAGTTGTTTCATGTAAAGTTATATTTATCTATTTAGGCAATTAGTTTACAATAAAAAATCACGATTCAAGAAATAATGTAGATGATGACTGTTTTCAACTTTAGTAAAAAGATAGTATTTATAAATTAAAGGGCTGTACATTACATACAACCCTTTAAAAGGAAGTAATTCCAAATCTGTTATTTTTTCAGCACTTTACCCACCAAATTATTACCCTCAGCATCAATAACTAAAACAGTATATGCACCTTTAGTCAAACCAGAGACATCATAACTGTTTTTACTTAATCTGTCAACCTTAATAGTTTGGCCTGATAAACTGTAAACAAACAAATTATCAATATCAACGGTGGTATTAAGTGTTAAAACATCCTGTACCGGATTTTGCAAAAATGTTAGTTGTTCCACACTATTTTTTTCAATTGAAATGAGCGGACCAAACTCCATATCATCCCAATAATAGGTTGTACCTCCAGTTGAACCAACTGTGCCAAAATTGAAAAAGATAGAAGCTTTGTTGAAGTAATAATCATAATGAATAGGTTCCGTACCTGGAGCCTCGTTACTAAAATCAAAAAGTATTGTTTCCCAATCTGAACCGATAGTTGTATTGGTCTCAGTTTCCACACTTTTGGTTGGGTCACTATAATCTTCAACTTTAAGGCGTATGGGTGTTCCTGCTGTTGGCGACCAAACCCTAACAGTCATGAAAGTAGAACCTGGCGCAAAAGGAATTTCTTCAGGAAAACCAACTGTTCCTCCAACTGTAGTTCCTGCCCATGTTTCAGCTCCCTCTGTTTTAATGGATTTAGCAACATGATTGGAAGCATTGGTTGGGTCAACAACGATTTCAGAAACATTTCCCCCAAAATCAGTTAAGTTATAATTTACATTCTCATCCTCAAAAGTAACAGGTAAGGTTACCGGGTCACCGCTTGAACCACCGCCATACTCAGGGCCGGTTACATCATCAAAATAAAAAGTATGATCAACAAGGGTTGCAAAATCAAAAAAGATAACAATTTTGTCGTAAAGACCTGATTGGCCGTTTGTGAAATTATAAGAAAGCTGCACCCATTGATTCGGTGTTGCCACATTTCCCATTACCTCGGTTGAAACACTACCATTGTTCTGGTCTTCAAGTTTAAAAAGTACCTGGCAGGCAATGGGTGACCACACTTTAAGTGAAAAAACGGTTCCGGTCTCAAAATTGATTTTACCGGGTAAAATTGCAAAACTATGTGCCCACTGTTCAGGGCTGCGAACAAATTCAGCGACATTAGCACTGGTATTAATTCCTGACATGTCTGGATTAGCGACTACAGATGGTGTGTTTGGCCATCCTGAAAAAGCTTCATTTTGATTTGCATCAAAATCGTTGTAGATGTACTGTGCATTGACTATTAATCCAAATAGTACGAATGCCATAATTGTAATTAATTGTTTCATGATTTCTAATTTTAATTTATAAATGGAATTGAACTTGAACTTTAATTTTTTTATTAATCATTTGAAATATATCTGATTTAAATTAATAATCTCCTGCTTCTCTTCTGATCTCCAGATCCTTTTGCATGACCAGGCACGTTTTGTGATCAATAGCATAGAAATATAGCAGTATAGCACACGACATATATAATATCCCCGGAAAAACAGAGATCATAAGCTTAATACCTGTAAGAGCCAAAGTGGTTTGCTCAGTATTTGGAGTAAATTTATACAAGGCTAAGAGCCAACCTGCAAGCGCACCACCAATTCCCCAACCCGCTTTCTGAGCAAAAGTTGCAGCAGAGAAAACAAGCCCTGTTGCCCTCCTGCCATTTTTCCATTCAGAATAATCAGCTGTATCAGCTAACATCGTCCATAATAGTGGTACTGCAGGGGCATAAGTAAATTTTGCAAGAATGTTTAAAGTATAAATGGAGACTATATTATCTACACCGGGAAGATAGAGCAGGATAAAGAAAAGGCCGGATAAGAGTGAACTTGCGATATAAACGTTTCTTTTGCCAAAGCGTTTGGATAAAGGTTTCGAAAGTGGAATACCAGCAATGAGGGCGACTGTTCCAATAATGTTAAATAACTGCACATTTTCCTCTTTACCAATGTAATATTTAAAATAATATGCAATAGAAAGGTTTTGCATTGCAAACATTATGAAGGATATAATACCAACGAAAAAAAGAATTACCCAGGGTTTGTTCTTAAACAAATTCTTAAGGTCCTTTTTAAGGTCTTGCTTTTGATCTCTTGGTGGTTGAACCCGTTCTTTCGTGGCTTTAAAAGTGATCATGAACATGATAATGCTAATAATCGCAAAAAGTATCAAGGTATATTGATAACCTTTAGCGGTATCTCCTTTCCCAAAATATAAAGCAAGAGAGAGTGCTGTGCCAGTGACAATAAATTGGCCAATAAATGCAAAAATAAAGCGGTAGGAATTTAATCCGGCTCTTTCATAGGAGTCAGATGTCATTACAGCTCCCAGTGAAGAGTAGGGTAAGTTAATAGCTGTAAATACAGTCATTAGTAAAAGATAGGTTATCCCGGCATAAATTACCTTTCCTGTTTGTCCGAGATCCGGAGTTGTGAAAGTTAAAACTGCCAGAACTCCATAGGGTACTGCCATCCATAATATATAAGGACGGAATTTCCCCCATCGTGTATTCGTCCTGTCAGCAATGATGCCCATAAGAGGATCGCTTACCATATCCCAGACGCGCGCTATCAACATGATGGTTCCAGCTGCTGCTGCTGATATTCCATAGGTATCAGTATAAAAAATAAGTATCCAGAAACCGACCATATCCCAAACAAAGTGTGAGGCTGTATCTCCCAGTCCGTAACCAACTTTTTCTTTGATGGATAATTTTGTTTCGACTTCTTTCATTTCTATAAGTTTCAAATATTTTTTAAAACAACCGTTTGTATTGCCTCGGCACTAATCTGAACATCAACCGAATCTTCACCCAATAATAGTTTTACATTCTTTGGTTCTGATGTCATATTCAGAATTACAACTGCAATGGACCTGTCAGGATTCTTTGCAGCTGTTACCATTATATCTGCATCCATATTGTCAAATCCAATGCGCACTGCACCAGGCCGGATAAACTTGCTAAAATGGGCCATGGTATAATACAAAGGTGTAAAGTAAACTTCATCATTTTCCGGATCCACAATTACAGGTGCAACACACCAGTTTTTGAACCAGTTTGGACCACCTTGCCTGTCCAAAACCATGTTCCAATCCACCCAACCATCCACCCAGTTGTTAAGGCAACCAATAATATCCCTGGCATAACGATATACCGGAACATATTTTGGATGGTGATGTTTTTGCTCTTCCGGTGCCCAGTCCCATCCCCAGTCAGTCGCTTCTTTCGACCAATACCATTTATCGTCTTTCCAATGAGGAACTTCTGAATCGACGCATGCCTCAGACTGAATCAAATACTTTTCAGAAGCCATATCATGTGTAAAATTCAATGATTCAGGGAACCAATTGTCTGTACTTGCATACCAGTGAATCGCAAAACCATCAAAATATTTTGAAGATTCTTTATCTTTGTAAATTACTTTTGCCCATTCTATCAATTCCTCTCCACGATTTTGATCATATGCCAGCAGCTTTACATCATGTCCATCAGCTTCGAGTTTTGGCCCGAGATGATGTTGCACAAAGTCTACCATTTCCTCAGCAGAAAAGAGCATACTTTCCCAGGTGCTGCCATTACCCAAAGGTTCATTCTCTGCAGTTATTCCCCAAATTTCAATGCCCTCTTTTTGATAATTAGATAAATATTTTGAGAAAAACAAAGCCCATGTATCGTAGTATTCAGGAAGTAACCTGCCACCCGCCCAACTTTTGTTGTCTTTCATCCAGGGTGGAGCAGTCCAGGGTGAAGCAATAATTTTAAATCCTTCTTCCGATAGCGACATTGCATCTTTAATCATGGGAATGATATCATCACGATCTTCATCAATTGAAAAGCTTTTTAACTCCTTATCTCCTTCAACAGGTGCATATGAATAATTACTTAATGAAAAATCACAGGAATTTATATGTGTACGCGTTAAGGAATATTGGGCTCCTTTTGTACCAAAATATGCTTCTAAAATCAAATCCCGATTTTTCTTACTTAGTTTGTTTAACAAGTAAGCAGAGGCTTCAGTAAATGAACCACCAAAACCAGTGATAGTTTGATATTTAATGTCAGGGAATAATTGGATGGACATCGCTTTACTTTCAGAAGGAAATTCAGTTACTCTTTTAAGCTTATTGCCATTTGCAGAAGTTTCATAAACGTCAACCGACAACTTATTTGAATGCACATTGCATCCATTTAAAATTGCGATTAAAAATATGTTTATGAAGAAACTGAATGGTTTCATATTTTATTGATTTCTAATTTTTTATTTCAAGATCTCCCTGATGTTTAACTTTGCCTCGACGCGCAGTAAGTGATTCTCTGATTTCAAGAGCTTTCTGCTCAGTTACATCATATTTCCACATAATTGCAATTGCCATCAAACCTGTTATTATAGGGATTATAATATCAGCAATCCTTAAGTTAGTCAGTGTTTCTAAGGCTTGAACTTCAACCGCTTCATCAAATCCTACAAGGGATAAAACAATTCCACTTGTAAGCATAGCTATCGCAGTACCCAGTTTAACCATCCACCAATAAACAGCACCAAACATACCTTCGCGACGTTCTCCGTTATTCAATTCATCTAAATCACAAACATCTGCAGTCATCGACATCATAAGTGTAAACAAACCTCCAATTCCGAATGAAAGAAACATAATAGGCATAAAGATGAGCCATGGATTGGTTGGATCAAATCCCCACCATTTTAATATATAGCCCACAATTGAAATTAGAGTTGCCACGATAAACGCGTTTTTTTTGCCAATTTTTTCAGATAGTTTAGTTACAACAGGAATGACAATAAAGGCTGTTGCAATAGCACTCATAGTGCCAAACCATGCCGGCCATGTTCCAGCTGCAGCTTTGTCACCATTAAAAAGATAATAGACAATAATAAAGAAAGCAAACTGAGCAATGGTTTGAAAGCCATTAAACACAAGAAATGTTGCACCACAAAGCCTAACAAAAGGTTTGTTTTTTAATGTCAGCCTTATACCTTTCACAAATTCTTTAGTATTCACAGCCAATTCTTTCATGGATAAATTCGCCATTTTATCCTTGTCTGGCACGATCATTTCTCTGTTAAAAAAAGCGGGTAAAACACCTAATATCATACACAATCCTCCGACCCAAATGGAGAGCATTCTGGCACCTTCGGGAGCAGAGTCGAAAATTGAAGGATCGTAAATAATGACCCAAAACCAGGGTGCAATCATCCAGGCTATTTGTCCCATCCATTGCGAAACTGCCATTAATCTTGTTCGCTCATTGTAATCTGGTGTCATTTCGTAACCTAAACCGATCAATGGTGTTGCGAAAATGGTATATCCTATGTAGAAAAAGATAGATACAATTAAGAAGTAAATGAAATTGTAGGTTTGCGAATTTACAGGATCCAATTGCCACATTGCCATAAAAGCAACTCCTGTAATGACACTTCCAATTAATATATATGGTTTTCTTCGTCCCCATTTTGATTTTGTGTTATCAGAAATAAATCCCATAATTGGGTCAGTTAAGGCGTCAATAAATCGAGGAAATGCCCCGAGGATACCTGCAAGGATAGGATTCATATTCAAAGACATAATGAGCACAACCATAAAAACCCCCAAAGCAGCTGGAAATAACTGGTTGGCTAAATGTCCTGATCCAAATGCCAGTTTCTGCCCAAAAGGGACTACATCTTCCATTGCTGTTTTTAAATGTGCCATTAAGTAAATTATTTATTTATTGTGAATTCCATTCAAATTCCACAATTTTATTTATTACTATCCAATTCAATTTGTTTGCTTCTTACCCTTATTGCGATGGGTTCCTGTACTTTCAGTCGGGGGTTTTCACTAAACCTTTTATGGTTATGATTAATACGGAAAGGATTATTTCTACCACTGTAATAAAAACGGATAATCAAATTTTCTAATTGAGTTCTCATGGTGCTAACTATTAATATTTAATTACTTACCTACAGATTAGTTTTTATCAAAATCCGGAATTTTATTTTATTCTTTATAAAATTGCTGCATTACTTGCTTAGGATTGCGATCAACTGTAAACAAACCCCAATGCTTTTCAGCTCCCAACATATTATTGGGATCCCCTTTCCAATCTTCGTCAAAGGCCTCAAACCAAAAAGTTGTAATATTCATTTCTTTAGCCCACGACATTAATTCATTATAATATTGCTGTTGCTTTTCTTCGCTTACACGATCACCGAATTCTGAAGCTACGGATGGCCAACCTGCCTCTGTGATCACAATCCTGGCCTCAGGCAATGCATTTCTGACTTCAAATACATTTTCAATAGAATAAGATAAACCTTCTTTAATTTCTTTTCCTTCCCATACCGGATAAATATGAATGGAAATAAAATCAACTGCTTTGGAAAGATTGGCACCATGTTCGGCCCACCACTTATAATTATCCGCTACGGTAACTTCTTGCTCGATGGCCTGTTTTACATTTTTTACATAAGAAATTATGGTATCGGCTGCCACTTTATGATCGTTCCAATCAACCAAAGCCTCATTCCCCACATTTACAGCAACTACTATATTTTCATATTCATTAGCCAGTTTTATTCCTTTTTCAATTTCGATTAAATTTAATTTCTTATTCTGTAGAAGTTGATCTTCAGGAATGGGTTCAATTAACCACTCACAGGTTTCGTGATTACTCAATTCGGCCCGCAGCCAAATTCCCAGCATTACTTTGATCCCAAGTCCATTTTCTTTGATGGCCTTTAGCACCATTTCAGAGTTTTCACCACAATCATACAAACGGATAAGTTTAAAATTGGGACCATCGGAAAGTATTTTGAAGTCTTCCAGTATTTCCTCGTATGAGGGATTGTTGGCTCCATTTCCACGTCGGGGTGCTGCCCACTTCTATACCCTGAATAACAAACTGCACTCGAAGTATTAGCCAATAAATCATCTTTATTCTGCTTAATATCAACCGTTTGTTGCATCTTATTATCTTGCATACAAGCTGTGATATTCAAGGAAAGAAATAAAAATATGATTAGCTTAATCGTGCTCATTCTTATTAATTGTTCTTATGATTTTGAAAAGAAACCTCAATTTGTTCTATGGTTCCACTACGCTTAAATATTTGGGTGCTCAATTCCAAACTCAATTTATTACCTGGAAACATTGTGTTCTTACTATTATTAAAAATTATTGTGATTTTATCTTCTTTCGATTGAGTATAGATAATAGGTATCTGGCAGAAAGTAAACACCAGTTGCTTTTTATTCAATAAAATTTTTCGGGAATTTCCTTGCAAGTTATAAAACTCAAATTCAACTGGTTCTTGCAGCAATTCATCACAATTCATCAACGATGTATTGAAAATAATTGAACCATCCTTAACATGAACTCCTAACTCCAACAAACGGGATATAAAATCTTCCTTTACCTGGCCCGTCAACCCGGGTTGTTTTACCCCAGAATTTGCTGGTGTATGCGAATAGGCATCCATTGGGAAAGCACCATACAATTCCGGAGATTTGTACAAACCAATTCCTGCTTTTATTTCATAATAGTGATCTGCCAGTTTGCTTGTAATTTGAATGTCTGCTCCTTCATCAATGGCTTTAAAATAGCATTCCTGAGTTGCCAATAATAATTTTGAAACCATATGCCAGTATATGGATCCCAAACCTTCGTATCCATAGAAAGTTCCTGACCTCCCGGTAAAGGATTGATGGTCGAATATTTCTTCATAAATAGAAAGTATCTTTTCTTTTTCTATTTCAACAAGATGACTGTAACTGCCAAATCTCAATTTATTTAATGCTACCCCTAACGCGTCTGCATTTCTAAATGTACTATTAAAGTGATAGTTGCCCGAATGATCCATTTTAATAATGGAAGTTTCATTATCCCCCAAAAGCTTATTTAACAGAATAGATTCCTGAACATGGTGCTTAGGAATTATGTTTTTCTTAGTAAATCGAGGCAATTGCCGGTCCGGGTAAAGCATATAACTATACTGGTCAGGCCTGAACATTTTACTATTCTTCAACGAATCCAGGATGTCAAGGCTTTGACGGGAGGATAAGTAACCACTGCTTAAAACAGATACCTGGCCTTCAAGCATTTCATAAAGATGCCGTATTGAAATGGAATTATCTTTTATAGAAATCAAATTATAAGCATGATACAGTCCATCCTGTCTCTTGTTGACATTGATGGAATGGTCGATGTATTTCAAACAAATTTGGGTAAAATCAGCTAAGCTTTTTATTCCTATCGAACTTTTTACTCCAGAAAAAGAATAATTATAAATTTCTTCTCTGTACCTCCCATGAAACTGGCCCAGGTGATCAGCAAACCTTTTGCGGTCTTCATCTGAAAATTTTGTATCAAGCAGAGAAAGGTTGTTCTCTAAAAAATGATTGATGTTTTCAAACAATGCAGCAACTTCTTCAGATATGCTGATTTCATCAATTGAAACACTGGTGAATTTATCTTTCCAAAACTTCACAAACCTCCTCAGGTAATAGAGCGTTACCATCGAAGTTCCATTGCCAACAAGGGCATTGTTGGCGTCGTTCCATTCCGGACGCTGGGTGTTCAGCCAAATTCCTGCTTCAGGAATAAAGTTACTCAGTTTTGACAACAGTGTAACAAGTATCTTTTCTGTTAAATTAACTTTATAAACCTGATCGCCTGATTTATTCTTTAATAGTCTTGCATCAGCTCCCAAATGTTCGACTTCAGTCTTTATTTGCCGATTTAATTCGGCATCAAAATCAACGGTGTCCTTCGGATTTTTAACTATTTCGTTGTAAGGTTTGATCTTATAGGGAACATTGGCATAAGCAAAAATGTCTTTAACAAGGAGGCTATCTATTTTGCCCGGATGAAAATTATTGGAGAGTTCCAATAACTTCTGAAGGTATATAATTTGATGATCTCCCCAATATCCAATATATGACCATGGATCTTCTGGTTCAGGAGATTCCCAGTCGATGCCCTCACGCATAATCCGGTAGGGATTATATCCATCAATTGTAGAAGCATTTACAAATTTGCTGATAATCCCTTCAATGAATTCAGGGTAAGAGAAGCACAATGCTTCCCAGTTTTGAAAAATGTCCCGCCAATTTCCCTGATAATTATATTTAACTGACCCATCTTCATTTTTAGTTTCTATTGAAAACAAGTTCCATGGCCGGCTTGGATCACCATGCCTTCTGCTAAAAGTTAGGGGTAAATATTCATAAATTATGCGAATCAAATCAGCATCACCTTTTCTCTCAGCTAACTCAACCAGCTCAATATATGAAATTTCATCAGGAATTATTTCAAACCAATCATTCAATTCTTTGCTAACTAATTTGTTGATTTCCCATATATAGTTTCTGAGATCTTTTGAATCAACTACATAGTTATTGGCAAAAATTCCACCACGCATAATATTATACAGTGTATTTGAATAATGCCTAACGTAGCACATCGCTGTATTGGTCATCTGAAAACCATCAGCAAAAGATACTTTTTTCTTCAAATTCAGAGTTCCTTCAGCTATATCAGAAATAATCAGATCTTCAATATGATCTGTTTCGCGGATAAAACGGTTTAGATTTGAAACATCAGTACTATCCTGGTTGATTTCAGCGATGGTAAACCATTCCCGGGTAATTTCTCCTTCCAGTTCCAACTGGGTGTTAATATAGTATGCACCGCGCGAAGCCCGAATGTCAGATTCTGATTCAATACTTTCTCCGTTCCTAAATCTTTTAACTTGTTTATCAGAAACAAGTATTTTACAATTATTTCCAAATCCAGTTGACCAGACCGTAGTCGCTTTCAATGCTTCACTGGGTTCCGCCCTATCAATAGGAATAGAGCTTAAGATAAATAATCCCAACGTACTACCTTCAATCCGTTCATTCTTCTTATAGGCATCCAGCAGGTTGCTATATTCATTTTGAAAAGAATAATCAATGCCGTAAGGAAGGATATTTTTAATGCCATCCAGTACTTCAACTTTTATTTTTGTTCTGGTAGTATTGAAAATGGAAGACTTCTTTACAAAACCGAAACGCTCACTGTTGCACCAACCATATCTGAAACCAAGTCCCAGGTCCGAATTGATTTCTTCAAAAATGATTTTATTTCCATAAATACTTTTGTAAAGATTTCTGCTTATGCTATAAGTTTTTTTTGATTCATCTGTAAAAGGTTCCCACAAAAACGTTTTTCCGCTTTTCTCAACCAGGATGTAGGTCTTACTACCTGTCTTATCCCTGTAATCATGAATTTTATCTTCAGTGTAATATGGAAATAAAGCATTATCACGGTTTTTTCTTCCGGCTGTCAGGGAGCCATTACTGGAAATAAACATCCAGTGATCAGAATTACTTACAATGCTGATAAAAAAATCCGGAATCTCATGGTAATTATGTATTTGATAATACTTTTCGCCATCAATCCCAACAAATTGTCCAGAGGTTTTCGCTTTGTCTGTAATTAGCTCATTAATACCCAGAAATATTTTACTTTTTTCCATTTGCTTTCTATGAAATATTTAATGTTATTACCTGGCTTTTAGAAAAATAGCTTGCAATTCTTCAAGGGATTTACCCTTGGTTTCAGGCACTTTAAGAAGTATAAATATTAAACCCAAAGCAGCAAAAATTCCATAAATAAAAAATGTGGGAGCAGTTCCAATGTTTGATAACTCCCATGGGAAAAATAGCTGCACCAGGAAGCTGACTACTGAATTTATAAATCCAACAAATGATATGGCAATGGCTCTGAGCCTGTTAGGGAATAGTTCTGAAAACAATACCCACATTACAGGGCCAAGTGAAACTGCAAATGAAGCCACAAAAGCAAGTATTGCAGTTAATATTAATACGGAATTTAGTTGTATGGCCTTAGAAAGAATTTCTGATTCATACAAGCTTGCCATAGGAGAACCCAAAACTTCTTGAAGGGCCATTTTAAAATCCACATCACTTTTGAATTCTATATTTCTTAGGGCATCAAGTTGCTCAATATTTATATCAGCGGAAAGTGATTCTAATGTTGCATCCGAAATAATAAAGGTTGCTGAATTAAATCCATAGGCAAGCACAAACATTGAAATGGCAATTCCAGTAACGCCAAAAATCAACAATAGTCTTCGGCCAATTCTATCTATTAAGAGCATAGCAAGAATTGTAAAAACCAAATTTGTAAGGCCCACATAAATTGCTTGAGAAAAAGATGCATCAACGCCCAATCCGGATTGCTCAAATATCATGGGAGCATAAAAAAACACCGAATTGATTCCGGTTATTTGTTGCAACACAGCGAGAATAATACCAATAGTTAAAACTGTTTTTAGAGCAGGATTAAAAATTTCTTTAAGATGAACTTTCTTTTTCCCTGAATCAGATTTTAGGCTCAGTTTTATAGCTTCTAGTTCAGGTATAGCAAGTTCTTCGCCGCTTGTCTTTCTCATTATCAGCAATGCCTCTTCTTCCTTTCCTTTCATAATAAGCCACCTGGGGCTTCTTGGAACGACAAATAGAGCTACAAAATAAATTATCGCCGGCAAGGCTTCAATGCCTAACATCCATCGCCAACTATATATATCTAATTTTAATGCTTTGGTCCATTCAGCTCCGGATTGGCCAAATTTTAATATCAGGTAGTTGGTAAAAAACGCTGCAGAAATACCAATTACAATGTTCAATTGGTTGAAAGAAACCATCCTGCCTCGAATCTTAGGAGGTGAAATTTCCGCAATGTACATGGGCGCAATTATTAATGAGGCACCTACTCCAAAACCACCAAGCATTCTCGCAATAACTAAAAAAATGAAAGTTGGTGCAATTGCTGATAAAATTGCAGAAAGAGCGTACAGTATCGCAGCCAATGACAACACTCTCTTTCTGCCCCACCGATCGCTTAAAGGACCCGCCAACATCATTGCAAGCGTTGCAGTAAGGGTTAAAGAACTAACAGCCCAACCTAATTCTAACTTGGTCAGATCAAACTCAGGCTCAATAAACTTAACGACTCCGGAGATCACTGACGCATCAAATCCCATTAGGAAACCACCTAAGGCTACAATTAATGAAATCAGAACGATATGTCTATTGTTGTGTTTCACATTTTAGTCCTTCGGAGGTACATCTTTTTGATATACCCTCACATAGTCAACTTCCATCGTTTGAGGAAAGGCAGCCTCATCTATCCCCTGGATGTTTCCCCATTCTCCTCCAATGGCTAAATTCATGATAAGGTAAAAAGGTTTTTCATAGGGCCATTTGCTTTCCCCTAAGCCTTCATTTTGATATTCAAAATAGAGGCTGTCATCAACGAATCCTTTCATAATATCTGGTGTCCATTCAAGAATGTAGGAGTGAAATTTTTTGTCGATATCAGGAATATATATGGTTGCCGTTTTTTGTGTCCCTTTTTGCCACTGGTAATCTTTTGAATGAGCAGAAGCGTGCACAACACCAAGATCGTGGCCCACATGCTCCATGATATCAATTTCTCCAATATCCGGCCAATTCCCATCCATAAATGTCCATCCACCAGGCATTGCCCAAATGGCGGACCATGTGCCCCTTGCAGAAGGCAATTTTGCGTTTACTTCAATTCTGCCGTATTTCCAGTCGGCCATAGAAACCAAACGTGCAGAAGTAAATTCTTTGCCACCAAGATTTTCTTTGCGAGCAGTTATTTGCAAAATACCATTCTCAACCTTTGCATTATTTTCATTTGCAACCGTGTAGTATTGTGCCTCATTATTTCCCCATCCGGCTTCATTTCCTTCCGTGTCGTATTTCCATTTTGTTGAATCAGGCAAGCCTGAATAATCGAATTCATCCTGCCAAACCAGCTGGTATTTATTTGCATCCTGACTTTCTGATTTTTCATCAGATATTCTACCACTTCCAGAATTACAACTTGTAAGAAATGAAATAGCACTTAAGAATAGAATTATATTTTTCATATTATTTATGCAATTAATGGACTAATGTTTGAAGTCTTAGGAATTCAATATAGTTCTAATTTGATTCCTGAAAAACACGGACATAGTCAATTTCCATTGTTTGCGGAAACGAGGTAGTTTCATCCGGTGAACCCGGCCAGTTTCCACCTACTGCAACATTTAAAATAATGAAGAAATTATTTTGAAATTCACTAAGTTGGGCAGGAGTTATATCTGCTGTATAATAATGGATATCATCTATAAATGCTTTTATTTCCTGGTTATTCCACTCTACTGAAAAAATGTGATAATCATCCCCTAAAATACCGGATGGAAGGGTATAACTTTGGCCGTAGCTGGCATGTTGGCCCTCGTTATCCCAATGAAGGGTAGCATGGGTTGTATTATCATTCCCCGAACCACCAACCATTTCCATTATATCTATTTCGCCACAAGCCGGCCAGCTCACTGAATTGATATTGGCGCCCAGCATCCAAAAGGCAGGCCAGATACCCTGACCATAAGGCAGTTTTATTCTGGCTTCGATTCTGCCGTATTTGAAAGCAAATTTATTTTGGGTTGTGATCCTGGCTGAAGTATAATCTCTTCCACCAACTGACTCTTCCCTTGCGGTGATGGTAAGGATGTTATTTTCAACTGCAACATTGCTTTGGCTATTTGTATAATACTGTAGTTCATTATTACCCCAACCGTTTCCCCCGGTTTCTATATTCCATTTCGAAGGATCAGGAAACCCTGCGTAATCAAACTCATCGGACCAGATAAGACCGGGAAGATAATTAGGGTCATCCTGTGCAATATGTTACAGTTTGTTTAAGCGAATAGTTTTTATTATTGACTGAAACAAAAAGCTCTACTTCGTAATCACCGGAAGTTGGGAAATAAGCCAGGTGTTCCATTTCATCTTCAACTTCAATGTTGCGGTAAAGCCATTTAAATGAATCATAGGTTCCCTGCGTAGTATTTATTAATTTGACATAATTGGGATTGATTGGGTCTATTTCTGTTGTAAAAGAAAGCAACAAATTATTATTAGCAATATTAATTGTTTTTGAAATAGATTCATTACCCCCGGTATAATTAGTCAACCTTAACACCACCTGATAATTTCCGGCTTCAGGATAATAAATTACATAGATTTTTTTCTTATCAGTTGTAGTATCAGCCTGACCGTTACCAAAATTCCAGATCATCGAATAATACTCCCCTTGTGATTGGTTTCTAAATTGAACATAATTATCATTGAGGTATTCAAAACTGAAATCTGCCGAAATATCTGCTTCTTCTTCTTTACAACCAGAAACAAAAAACAAAAAAACAGTAATAAGGGATATTAGTGCAAATCTAAGTTCTGTTTTGGAATTTAGTGTAGTTACTTTCATAATATTTTGTTGTATTAAATTTAATTCGCTAAGCATAAAAATAGACACTGCAAGGAGAGCCTGATTATAACCTCCTAATTATGCAGTGTCTATTTACAAAAACCAATCATTTAACCTAAATTCTAATTATGAGAACATTACAATCTTTTACTTTTGCTCCGGTTTTACATTGGTGAAAGTATGATACCAGGCAGCTTCATCATCTTCCTTAATTCTGACTTTAAGAATATTTTCAGTGATTTCAATGATATCGTATTCACTTGTTCCTACCCACCAGCACATGAACCCCTGATCAGAAAAATTCATACTAGTACCTCTGTAAACTCCATCAATTGATGCTTTAGATGTTGATGCTGAGAACGAAACGGTTTTAACCCCATTGAGATTAGGAACCACATCATCACCATGACAAACATCACCTTCTACTCCTATTTTTATGGCATAATGACCTGGTATAAAAGCCGGGCCTGCTAATTGCTCATAGGTTAACCCATTGGTCGTTTTGGTAAAAACTAATTCGGCATCGTACATACAATCCTTTTCCCAGGGGGCTGCCTGCCACCAACTGGCCCAGGTATATTCCAGATTTCCGTAATCTTCTCCCTGAGTTCCCATGCCTGCATGTCCGAGTTGATCTGCAGCCCAATACCAACTTTTTGAACTACCACCTGTAAGGAATTCTAAAGCTTCGCTATCTTCAAACGTACTGAGCACATCAATCTTCACGTTTACACTTGAAGAAATTCCACCGGTTCCAATGGCAAA
>CAWJBC010000021.1:0-738366 GCA_963840975.1 uncultured Bacteroidales bacterium
TAAACAGTGTCCTGATCTTGCGAGAAAAGATTGCCGGATAAAAGAAACAGAACGGATATTAAAGCACAAAAACGCAAAAACATCAGTAAAATTTAGGCGATAAAAGTAAATAATATCCGCGATGGACAGGTTAAAATTAGAAATCTTTACACCCTGGCTGATATTTCTTTTCCTCTGGTGGCTCAGTGTACCTCTGTGTAAACCCTCTGAGATCCTCAGTGTAACTAAAATATTTCACTGAGATCCACGGAGAAGGCACAGAGAGCCACGGAGCAAATCATTTCCTAAAACAATTTCTCCTGCCCCTTATTCTCTTCCTTTTCCCGCTTTGCTGTTTTAAATGTAGTTTTCTTTGAGTGGGAGATGTTCACGGTTTTGTGATTGAGTATGTCTTCAATGTGGCTCTTCCTATTCAACTGCTTCAACACATCAATGTTGTCGCCGAAATAAAGGTGATTCATACTAAGCATCGTTGATTAGGGGGTAAAGATAGAGAAATTGACTAAAGTTTGGATTGACTAAATTTTATGGGGATTCGTGATAAATGCTAACGGATTTCCGGAATACTCTTGAGTTTCCGATAGCATTCCTGCAAAGTGCATTCCTGGGCAGGCAGGAAGCAGGATTAGTTTAAACTACTTACCTGCCAGAAAACCAAGCCAACAAATTCTCAAGTCGCATGAGGGCTGCTGCCCGGGCAAGAAGAAATATTGGCGCCAAAGAAGGTTAAAACACTACTTCAGATAGACTTTTTTACTTAAGCTTCCTTTATCTGTGAGTATTTGTACGATAAGGTAACCGGAATGATTGCCCAGGTTTATTTTCCTGAGCATTTCGCCTGTAAGCCTTTCATTGATAATTTTTTGACCCAGCAGATCATAAATAGTTACCCATCCGGTCAAATTATCCTCAGATGAAATATATACAGAATGGTCAAAAGAATAAATCAGAATATCTTTTAATGCGGTATTAACATCAGGCACGTCGAGTTCGCCATTCAGGTGAAGTAAAAACCTTAAGGGGTCATCAAGAGGACCGGCACTAAAGCTAACGGTGCTATTGGCATCAAGCTTGGTATATGTTCCTTCCTTTTTATCCTCAAGGAATATATTTTCAAATGGTTCAAATGTTATGAATTCACTTACTGTAATCGTGTACAACCCATAAGCTCCAACTTCCAGACCCAAAGGAATAACCTTATAATTTTCGGCTAAAGGGAAGGAATTAATGGATATTTGCTTATTGTCGCTTGAAAGTGTATATATCTGAGGCGCATCTTCTGAACCGAAAAACTTTAAGGCATCTGACTGATCAAATGCAGTTGAAGCAAGCGGATTGATTTGAATGATCATTTCATCCGAAAGGTTATTTCCTTCTACCTTTAATTTTAACAGACCTGATTCATTTTGTCCCGATTTTAAGATTGCTTTTGAATCGTGAACTCGTGCTCCATCATCTACCCCAAGCGACCCCGAAGCAGCCGAACAATGAACAAAGTAACCCTGGTGTGGCGGAATAATGTTGTCCACACCATTTGTGCCCATTCCCCCATCCTTTACATACACACCATAATTTCCAAAAGCTTGATTCCAGATATATAGTGAAAGGTCTATATTCCCGGCAGTCCTTGACCAGCCGCTGCCATCATTAACATTCCAATTTAGAGCCGAAGGATACGGATTGCCTACAAAATTATAACCGTTATTTACATTTGGCCCGCCTGCAGTATTGGTAACATTGATGGATCGGGCACCTGCATTCAGGTTCCCGGCGAAAGTGACTGTGGAATTACCGGTCATGCCCTCCTGCGACCAAATCGCATACCCCTGCAAGTCTTCAGCCATTATGAAGTTAGGATTTGTAATATAGGACCATGCCTCTGTTGGTTCATCCCATTTCATCATATACATTCCAAAAAACACATTGGCTGTAGGATCATTAACCGGAGCAGAGATGTAGTGCCATTTATTTTGAGTGAGATACAATTCAGCACTGGCATTTATACCGCTGGTTTCCTTAAGTGAGCCTGTTCCGGTTGCATCTGATTTAATCAGGAGTCCGCTGTTTCCTGAATCATTTGTGAAAGAGCCTCCGACGGTCATAGCCTGCGTAGCACCAAGAGTCAGTTTAGCTCCTGAATTAATCGTACATCCTGCAGTAACAATAAAAGGTACTGCGAAAGTAGGGCTGTTTGTAATGGTAAAATCAGATGTCCCTGATAATGTCAGGGAGTTCACAGTTAACGGTAATCCGTTGCCTGATACCTGCGTGCCCGTGCCATTGAAAATATAATTAGCAGTTGTATTGTAAGTCCGTGTTCCGGTCACCCTTATATTTCCGGAAGCACCCGAAGCAGTGATACCCTGAGCATCCCCAATACCCAATGTACTTCCACCCAAAAGTGTAAAAGTCCCAGTACTGCCATCACCAAGCAGACCAGTGCCCATCATTAAAATAGCCAAATTGTTTACTGTATAATTAATCCGGCCGCTGACTGTACCTCCTGAAGTAAAATATTGCGGACTGTTTCCGTTAAAATAAACCTCACCCCTGCCACTGCCGGTGCTGCTTACTGTTAAAGTACCACTATTATGTACAAAATTTCCAGCTAAGTTTATGGTTCCTAAATCTGTGGCGGCAGTGCCACTGCACATGTCCAAAGTGCCACCGCTAAAATTAAAATTACCTGTGATTGTTAAAGTAAAAGGAGTGCCTGCAGCTAACCTAAAAGAGCCTCCACTTTGATAAAAATTTCCTCCCACCTGGATGAGTGTGGCTGTATTTGTGACCATACCCGACCCGGTGCTTTGGATTGTCAAATCACCCTGGATAATATCACAACTATTATTGGGGAAATTTTCAGTTGTGGTTTGTCCGGAGCAATTCCAGATAATATTTCCATATGTTTCATTAGCGAAACTTGGGATTGTAGTTGTCACTCCTGTAATAAGACAAGTCGAATTAGCAGCCCAAGTTGCATTATCAACAGACCCTCCGTTTCGAGCATGTTCATAAGTCGAACCATTTTGGAAAATGGCTTTGGTCGTTGCTGATGCAAAAGTGTTGTAATTAATGATTGTCCCTGAAATTGTAGTTAAAACATTCGTACCCGTAGAAGTGTATGTTCTGCTAACTCCAATGGTCAAAGTTCCATCGATACTTGCTGTAGAATTAGCTGCCATTGTTACATTTACACTGGCTCCAAGTAATAAATGAGAGCCACTGTCAATGGTAAGATCTGTACCTGTAATATTACCCACAGTAATCGTTCTTCCAATGGTGGAAGTGAGAGTAATGACACTATTATTCGTAACAATTAAGTTTCCGATGGTTTGATTACTGGTTCCTCCAACACTTGTAATGGTAAGTGAAGTTCCTCCATTGAATTGTAAGATATCGTTGGTAGCGGGTGTAGTTCTATCAGGTGACCAGTTAGTTGCTACTGCCCATGAACCGTCATTTGCGCCGATCCAAGTGTAAGTGGTCTGGCCTGATAGAGAATTGAAGAATCCAGATGTTATTAAGCAAATTAACACTGACATAAATACCACATGTAAACGATTTGTTTTCATAAGATTAATTTTATAATTAATGTTTCGTACTTGTAAAATAGAATATAGTATTTGATGAGATGTTTTGATAAATGCAATCAATTTCATAGGTATAAAATTAAACCGCAGTTCAGTCTGAATATTAATAACTATTTCATTTTCAGGATTTATAACGACCTTATAAATGCAGAACCTGCAAATATAATAAGTAATTTTTAGAACTCCAAATTATAATAACTCAGAGTAAATTATTGAACTATGTAAACCGATGATGAAAAGGATTTCTCTTTCCCCTATCAATTATTATTTCCCGATTGTTTTTATATGTTGTTTTCTTTAATCAGGGGATGTTCAAGGGCATGCGGTTGAGGAGGTCTTCCACGGATTGCTGCCGGTGCAACTGCTTCAGCACATTGAGGTTGTCGCCGAAATAAAGGTGGTTCATACTAAGCATCGTTGATTAGGGGGTAAAGATAGAGAAATTGACTAAAATGACTAAAGTTTGGATTGACTAAATTAGGTGTGGATTGACTAAATTAATTAAGGATACAAGGTTGAAATTATTTTGAATAACAAGATTTATAAAAGTTGTTACTTTGCCGAAAATTGATTGGTTAATATTTAACATTGACAGACTTAATAAAATATACCAGATGTTTTACCCAGGAATTATCAGCAACCCGGTTTTGTTTATTGCTTTCTATTTATTTATCAGCCTTTCCGTTCAGGCACAGAAAAATGATACGGTTTATTGTCATAAATAGTATATTAATAATTTTCACCTATAAATTAATAACATGAAAAAAATTTTAATCCCATTAGTATTAACAGTTCTGACCCTTACGATCAGTATGACCGCAAAATCGCAAGTACTTATTTCGTTGCTGCTTGGCGATAAATTAAATACCGGTAAAATCGAATTCGGACTCGATGGCGGTGTAAACTGGTTAACCATGTCCAACACGCCCAATGCAAAATACCTGTTCGACTGGAATCTCGGCTTTTACTTTGATTTTAAGATGAAGAATCCTCATCTCTTTATCCATAGCGGCGTGCTCGTTAAATCGAAAATGGGAACGACAGGTCTTGATCCTTATTCGCTCAGCAACGATACTTGGACAAGGCTTTTGCAGGTGGAACTGTAGACCGGAAGATAAACTATTTCAATGTCCCGGTGATGCTTCGGTATCGGTTTAATAACTTCCTTCATTTGGAGGGAGGTGTACAACTTGGTTTACGGTACACAGGGTATGATGTTTTCAAACAGGAAATCAATCAAAAAGATGATTTGACCTTTAATAATGATGTTGCGGATAATTACACCCGCATAGATGCAGGTGCTTTGGCAGGGGTGGGTTACCGGTTTAAAAAAGGTGACAGGTATGATCTTAGCGGTTAGGTATTATTATGGATTTGTTGACGCTGACAGAGTAAGCACCGGGTAATCAATATTATTCAGCCATTTATATCAGCGGCGCCATACCTATCGGCAAGGGTAAAGCGGAGAAAAAAGCCGCTGAAAAAGCAGCAGAAAAGGGCAATTAAAGTAACATTTAAAAAGATTCGAGTCCAATCAGTCTGCTAACGATCATCTATTTGCTGGATTAAGAATATTTTAAGTGGTATAGGGGAAATACAGGTATATTGGGAATAATCGTTGCGGTTAAGGCGATTTGGACAGGAGATGTTAATATTAAATGTAAAACCAAAACCCTGTATTTGCTCTATTCTATTATACCCCTATTAGCCCCTCCCATTACCAAGTGATGTTTGGAAAAATTCATTGTTAAAAATATACTGTTTAGTTACAAAGATCCTTTTCTCTGCAAATTTGAGTTTGTCAACAGCTAATTAACGCTGTTTTGTTGATATAACTAACTCTTTTGAGGCGTTCAGATGCGATAATTTACCCTGATGGGCAAAACAGTTTATACCAGGCAACATACTCTGCCCGGTACTATATAAATAGATTTTTCGGGACAGGCAAAAGGAATCTACTTTGTGAAGCTGAAGGCATGGGATAAGGTGGTAATGGAAAGGTGTTTTTATCAGTAATACGAATCATATATAGTCAGGCGATGACCCTGAAATATCCGGTGAGTTTTCAGGAATAGTTCTATTTTTGCAACTCATATTTCATACCATCATTCGGGTTAACATGAAAAAAGGTATAATCTTCTTTATTTTTTACTCAATGGTTCTGATAATGCCTGCCATTACCCGCGGGCAATCGGACCCGCCGCTGCGTGTAGAGATAGAAACCAAAACGGATGATGCCAATTACCGGGTGACCACCTGCGGTGACAATGGGTTGATATTGTATTATGAAACAACAGTTGCGGAGGATAACTATAAGTTCTGGGTGTTCGTAGCGTACAACAAATTCATGCAGGAAGCGTGGAAAAAAGATGTTCCGGTTTACGCCAACATGACCTACAGACGGAAAATAGTTAACGGAGATAACCTGTTCCTGTTTTTCCATGATACCGAAAAAAAGAAAAAAGAGGCATCCAATTACCAGGTACTGAAGATCAATATCCTGACGGGAAGATATGAGTTGTTCAGCGGAAACCTGCCCGAAAATGCAAGGCTGGTTGATTTTGATGTAATCGGGGATCGCCTTATTGCCGGGCTGGACATTGACGAAGAGCAAACCGCCCTCCTGAGCCTGAACATGAATACCAAAGAACTGAATTCGGTTTTTGAACTCCAGGAGATTACATCGAGGTTCAAGACCATTTACATTGATACCCTTCGCAACACTTATACAGGAATCATCAACATATTCGCTTCGAAGTCTGAAAACTATTTGTTGCTGAAAGAATATGACATCAATGACAACACCATCGGATCCGTAAAAATTACAGCAGAAGAAAACAAGAAACTGAACTCGGGGAAATTAGTCTCAATCAATCAGAATGAAAGGATGCTTATCGGTACTTACGATTATGTGAAGGGCAGTACGATTGATAAAAAGAATTACTTCAAAAATGCATCAACGGGTTTCTATTCCGTAAAAATCGTCAATCAGGTTCCCGATGCAGGGCAGTATTTTAATTTTCTTGAACTTCAAAACATGACCGGTTACCTGAAAAGCAAGGAATATCAGCAAGCCATGAAAAAAGCGAGTAAAAGTGAAACGGATTCGGATAAATTCTCACCAGCCTTCGACATGTTGTTGCACGATATTGTGATTAAGGATTCGCTCTTTTATTTTATGGGCGAAGCCTATTATGAAGAATACCATACAGTAACCAGCACTTACTATGATTATTACGGCAGACCAATGCCTGTATCGTACGAGGTTTTTGACGGATACAGGTATTTTAACGCATTTATTTCATGCTTCGACGGCAATGGAAAAAAGCTATGGGACAACGGAATGGAGATTTTCAATATCCTCACTTTTGATCTCATCAAAAGGGTAACCATTTATTTTAACGGAAATGAAACGGTGCTGGCTTATAACCGTGAGGGAAAAATCGGTGCAAAGATCATTGACGGGGCAAATACCATTGAAGGCGTTCAATATTATCCGCTCGAAACGATGTTTGTAAACGACAAGGTGATGGCTGATTCGAAAAGCAGCATGGAATACTGGTACGATAACTACTTTCTGGCTTACGGGTTCCAGACCATAAAAAACAACTCCCGTTCCAGTGCGGATAAGAGAGTCGTCTTTTACTTAAATAAGATTTCTTTTCAGTAATACCTTAAAACCGATTTTAATCTTAACAATTCCTTATTATAAAATGGTACACTGATTACACTGATCCCCGCCTAATGCGGGACTGATTTTTACTGATAAAAAAAGAGTGTCAAGTAATTGTACCTTTATTAATTGATCAGGTCAAACAGTTTTAAATCATTTTTCGCGGGTCAACCCATTGGTTGAATTCATCGTCAGTTACATAACCCAATCCAACTGCTGATTCCCGCAAGGTTAATCCTTCCTTGTGCGCTTTCTTGGCAATTTCGGCTGCTTTTTCATATCCAATGTGGGTATTAAGTGCGGTAACAAGCATGAGGGAATTTTCGAGATTCTTTTTTATAAACGACAGGTTGGCTTCAATACCAACGGCGCAGTTATCATT
Source organism: uncultured Bacteroidales bacterium (assembly GCA_963840975.1). Taxonomy (GTDB): domain Bacteria; phylum Bacteroidota; class Bacteroidia; order Bacteroidales; family JAADJA01; genus JAADJA01. Next base: position 7,646 of record CAWJBC010000021.1, read on the forward strand.
GAATGCTACGCAAGCCTCACCAAGCAAGCGCGATGCCATCAAGAAATTAAAGATCATCACCGGTTTAAAAACATTCAGTTGAAAATGACCCTGCATACCACCAATGGTAATGGCAGTATCGTTGCCGATCACCTGGGCGCAAACCATTGTCAATGCTTCCGACTGGGTTGGATTTACCTTGCCGGGCATAATGGAAGAGCCGGGTTCATTTTCAGGAAAGATGATTTCCCCTATTCCGCATCGCGGACCCGAAGCAAGCATACGGGTATTGTTGGCAATGTGCATCAGGCTGACGGCAAGGGTTTTCAGTGCGCCGGAAGCTTCCACGATGGCATCGTGGGCTGACAGGGATTCAAATTTATTTTCAGCCGTACGAAACGGATGTCCGGTAAGTTCGGCTATTTTTTCTGCCACTTTAACAGCATAACCTTTTGGTGTATTGATGCCTGTTCCAACTGCGGTTCCGCCAAGCGCAAGTTCTTTCAGGTGGTCAAGCGTTGCTTTCAGGGCTTTCAATCCGTGATCCAGTTGCGAAACATAACCCGAAAACTCCTGACCAAGGGTAAGTGGAGTAGCATCCATCAGGTGGGTTCGTCCGGTTTTGACAATGTCTTTAAATCCCTCAGCTTTTGCGGCAAGCGTATTGCGCAATTTTTCCACACCGGGAATGGTGGTTTCGACCAGCATCTTGTAAGCTGCAATGTGCATGGCTGTAGGGAAAGTGTCGTTGGATGATTGGGACTTATTCACATCATCATTGGGATGAATGATCTTTTTGCCTTCACCCAGCTTACCGCCGCTGAGCACATGTGCGCGGTTGGCAATTACCTCATTCAGGTTCATATTAGACTGAGTACCTGAACCTGTCTGCCAAATCACAAGCGGGAAATTATCATCCAGTTTTCCCTCAAGGATTTCATCACAAACCCTGCTGATGAGTTTGGTTTTTTCTTCTGACAAGAACTCCCAGGTCATTGATTGGTAAGGCGGCTGCCTTTTTGAGGTAGGCGAATGCCCTTATGATCTCAATCGGCATGGAGCCGGGATCACCTATCGGGAAATTCATTTTTGAACGCTGTGTTTGCGCTCCCCAGTATTTATCAGCGGGGACTTCAACCGGTCCCATTGTGTCTTTCTCAATTCTGTATTCCATTTTGAATAAATTTTTATAGTTTGAACTTATAAACGGGTTAATTTCATTTTTTCATTTTGAATAGTTTATCAATATTTTCGGGAGGATCAGCCCAAACCGCTTTGTAATCTTTTTCCACTATCGGTCTTTTGATCAGGTTCGGATGCTCAACCATAATCTTTAGCCATTCCTCGTCAGTAAAATTTTTCCCTTTGAACTGTTTCTTAAAAATATCTTCCTGCTCGCGGATGATCGCCTGCGGCTGAAGGTTCAATTTCGCCAACAATTTGTTAAGATTCGGAATAGTGAAAGGGTTCTTCATGTATTCCACAACTTCAAACTCAGTTCCTTTCTTTTTCAGGAACTCCAGTCCTGCTCGTGATTTTCGGCATCGTGGGTTGTGATAAATTTTGATCATCGTTATTTATGATTTATGAATAATTCATGTCAGTTCATTGGGGTTGTTTTCGGATCGTTATCTCCACTGAGTAAGGTCATTTCGTTAATCAAATTTGTAGCGCCGGCAAATTTATCAATAATAAACAGGCAGTAACGAATGTCGAGAGCGATATTCCTGCATTGTGAAATATCGTAAACCAAATCGCTCATGGTTCCTTCCCAGCAGCGGTCGAAGTTCAGCCCAACCAGGTTTCCATCCGCATCCAGCACCGGGCTGCCTGAGTTTCCGCCCGAAGTGTGATTAGTGGCTGTAAAACAGACGTGCATGTTCCCATCCCGATCTGCGTAAGGTCCGAAATCTTTGCTTTTATAAAGCTCCTTCAGCTTATCCTCAACAACATAATCATAAATATCCGGGTCTTCTTTTTCCATGATCCCATCCAGAGTTGTATAGTACCTGAAATTAACCGCATCATCCGGCTGATAGCCTTTCACATTGCCGTAAGTAACCCGTAAAGTAAAATTAGCATCCGGATAGAATTTTTTCATCGGTTGCATTTCCATTTGGGCTTTCATGTAAACCCTCATCAGGCTGTCAATGGCAGCGCTGTTGCTTACCACGCCCGGCATCAGGTTTTTCTCATAAAACGAAACCACGTCGATTGCCATCTTGTAAGCAATGTCTTTTTCGATAGTCTTACTTTTGCCGGGTTTATAGTTATTAAGCAATCCGGCAACTCTTTCTTCCGAACCGAATATGGATTTAGAAAAAACTGTTTCAGCCATTTGACTGAAATCTCCTTTTTCATTATGATAAAGATTTTCTATTTCAGGTGGCCAATCTTTCCGGTCAATATTGGTGCAGTAATCAGCCATCATTGCAATAAAAATATCTTTGTCAATTCCAGCCTGGTAATTTTTAAAATATGGTTCAGCCGATTTCGACAGTTTCTCAGTTAGTTTACTGACCTCACTTTGTTCTGCATCTTTATTTTTGCTTGTTTCAACGAGGGTTTTAAAAGAAAAGGCATACCTTATGATCTCAATGCTGAGAATGGATTCGCGCAAATAATTGAATTGCAGATTCAGTGGCGTCAATATCTTGTGAGAACGGGACAACTCACCCAGGAGCATTCCGTATTTCTCTTTGTTTGATTCGCTTGAGTTTACCCAATTTTCAAATTCCTGTTCAAACTCCTGTTTCATTTCCACAGTTTTCAGCCTCCGGATGCCTCTGCTTTCGCCGATAAATTTTTTCCATCCATTGGCAATCCCCGATCGTTTGGCAGAATACTGTATTCTGACTTCCCTGCTATCATTCATAGCTGCATTGTAAATATCCAGTTTTTTTTCCCTGAGCCCGATCCTGACAGGATTTAAAACATTCACCTGCATATCAATACCATAAGAAGTAATGTACTCCTGTGTACTCCCCGGATACCCAAAAACAAAAGTAAAATCGTTTTCCTTCACCCCTTTTGTGGAGATGGTAAGGTGTTTTTTGGGTTGATAGGGCACATTGTTTTCAGAATATTTTGCAGGCTTATTGGCACTGTCAGCATAAATCCTGAACAGCGAAAAATCGCCCGTATGCCGGGGCCAAACCCAGTTATCGGTATCGCCACCATAATTACCAATGTTTGACGGGGGGGCGCCAACGAGTCTTACATCCTCAAACACTTCGTTAATGAAAAGGAAATATCTGTTACCGTAAAAAAAGGATTTAACTTCAGCACGATAATATGTATCCTTTACTGCTTCTTCTTTTATTTTCTTAATATTTTCCTCTATCCTGACAGACCTATTGACATCATTCATTTTTTCATCAACGCCTTCAAGAACGAGGGTGGTTACCTCCTCCATCCTTACTAAGAAAGTAACTTTTAAGCCCGGATTGGAAAGTTCTTCCGACCGGTTTATTGCCCAGAAACCGTTCGTTAGATAATCGTGGTCAAGCGAAGAATGCGATTGTATATAGCCATTTCCACAATGATGATTGGTAAGCACCAGACCTTCTGCTGAGATGAGTTCTCCCGTACATCCACCGCCAAAAATGACGATGGCATCCTTGAGACTTGAGTGGTTTTCGGAGTAGATATCTTCGGCAGTAATGCGCATTCCCATTGCCTGCATCTCGCTTTCGTTCATCTCTCCCAGGTACATTGGAATCCACATACCTTCGTCAGACTTTGCAAGTAGGGAGCAGAAAACCCATAGGCTTAAGAAGGTAATTTTCTTTAACATAACACTTAATTTTAATAGCCGGGCAAATATAGTAAATTGAAATACCGAGTCAATAGCCTGAATTAATTTTATCCAAACCTTGTTTAATGTAGTTGCGGTCGAAAGTTGTTATCAATTCGCCAAAAGCCTTTTCCCTTGCTTCCTGCATATTGCCTCCCACACCTCTTATCCCGCTGATGTCTTTAAGCCAGATCGTATTATTTTGCTGGTCAGTCAATTTTAGTTCTCCTTTCAGATCAACCGATACAAGTCCACCTGCACTGTCTCCCTTTTTATAATCCAAACCCAGGTAAAAAGTAAAATCGGAGGATTCATTGTCAGTTATCTGGTAACCCGACCCAACAGCATTTTTTACAAATGCCTGGTTTAGCCTCGAGCATTCATTGTCTGAACAACTGTTGTCAGAAATTTTCATCCTCATCGAAGGAGAACCGATATTGATAGTTACAATTGCCGGGAGTATGGTCTTTTTTAACACAATACCCCTGATAAATATATCTTCAACGGCTTTTGATGCTATTTCTTTCAGGTTGATCCGGGCAGAAAACTGTTCCTGTTTGTTCTTTGAATTGATCACATCGGGTTGCAGATATACAAACCCTGCACCGTCAGAGTTCTGGCGATCTTTTTTCAGATAGCCGCCGGTATAGCCAAACTCAATGGGAATTCCGCGGGCAGCCGTTTCGCCATAACGTACTATGAATTTTATTGGTTTGTCGTAAGCGGTTCCCCTTTTAACTTTTATTTCATTGATTTCAGGCATGACGGACAATGCAGCCAGCAACTGATCCATAGAAGAAAACAGGCGATTGCCTATATCCATCCGGTTACTATTGAATGTTACAGAAGTTTCCTCCTTCAGGTAGGATTTGATAGCCTGGAGTCCTTGCAAATAAAAGGCTAACGCCTCTTTAGGATTGGATGCGGTTTCTTCCTCCAATCCTGAATTGTATTTTGCAAGTGCAGTTATCAGAGCCTCCTGTTTTTTCTGTTCTTTCATTTCGACGTAGGTCGCTTTACTGATTCGGAAGTAAACCCAGTACGAGTCATTTGTTTCATAATATTCAACAGGTTCGAAACCCTCCAGATAATCTTCTACTGTAGTTTCTATCCGCTGATCGTACGACTCGATATGTCCATATTTATTTTCGATTGTATGATAAACGGAGGTTGAACTTATCTGGGCAGAAACTTCCCCTGCGAGGTCAGCGAGTGCATCTTTGCGCGCGTTTGCAATGTATTCAGCCGAAGTGCCAATTTTTTTGGCGCTGCCAATGCCGACATAATATCCGGCTATGATTGGTTTTTGCTTCATCCAGGCAGGTTGAGCTTCAAATTCGGCGGCTTGTTTTTTTGCTGCACAGCCCGCCAATAAAATCATCAATACGAAAAGGATTCCTCTCATTTAACTTCAGGATTGAATTTGTCAACTTTTTGAACGATTCCATTCACGGCACGGTCATACAGTTCATCCAGGAGCGAAGCTGTTGTCTGGATGGTCTGTTTGGCATTAAACAGTTGCTTCAATGAATTGATATCCCGTGTGTTGTTTTTTATTACATCTTCCGGTGAATTGCTATCCTTATATTTCCAGTATCCCGGCACGAGGTTCTTTTTTTCGCCCTCAAACTTGGCATAATGCAATTGGTCACTATTACTGTTATTGTAACTCTCACTTACGAGTACTTCACCGTCATTGGTTGAAACCATTTTAAAACTCAGGTTGAGCCTTGCCGAATTTTCCATTTCAAATTCAAAATATTCTATCTTGTGCCAGATGATCTTTTCAACTTCATTGCCTGATTCATCCTTGATCTTATAGGTTTCTTTCAGGTAACCTCTTTGGGTGGTCTTTATCAGTTTGCCTTCCGACTTAATGACCTCGGCAATATTTCCTGACAAAACGGCTTTGATTCCAGCGAGGTTAGCTGCCTGCAAATTGATTTTTCCTCTGTCGAACACACCCGGATTCACTGATCCCTGATCAATGATCCTGATGAAAGGATTGGTAGTTTCCTGCAGACGGGACCTTAATTTATTGGAAAAAGATTTCGTGATTTCGGGCTGGATATTTTTTGAAAAAGAAAAGTCAGTAATCAAAATGGTGAGGGTTCCTTTTTCGAGGGCTTCATCTTTTAATGTTGCGGCTTGCTTATATCCATTTGTTGCATTCAAAATTTCAATGAGTTTATAATAGGCGTTTCTGTATTGGGCATTTTCGAGCAGTTGATTTGCATCCCTGTAAATGGGTTCATATTTCGCAACCGTGTATTTTTCTTTCACATCCTTATAAAGCGGGTCAACCTTCATTATTTCTTCAAAAACCAGCCGTGCTGCCGTAAACTCCTCCCTGTTTAATTTGTCAGTCCCTTCTGTATATTTTTTATTCAAATAATCGTCCTTTGCCTCCTCATAAAAGGGTTTATAGGTATCAGGGAAATTTAATGTCACCCCTGCGCTTTTCAACTTCGAATAGTAGGTTTCGGCATTTTTATAATGCTTAACAGCGGTTTCGTAATCAGCAGCATTGAAAGAAGATAAAAATTCTGTAAGTTTATGGTCGAGGGTTAACTGTCCGTTTTTTCTTAAACCGAGTTTGGCTTCCACATTGCTATCTTTTCTTTTGACAGCCTCGTAATAATATTCGGCGGCATCTTCATAAAGACCGGCATTCTCAAATTTGGAAGCCTGTTTGGTAAATTTTTTAGATGCGCATGCTGAAACTAAAATCAGGACACCGATAATCAGATAAAATTTTTTCATCATTTGCAAATGTTATTGGTGCTGCAAATTACAATAATCTTCCAAAAAAACATGATGGCATAAAATTATAAAATAAGTTCAATCCCTGCCCGAATAAATATTGCAATTCATTATTCGAGTTTTCATACCTTTGTATCTTATCAAATCAGCATAATAAGAATCTCTTATGAAAAATCAACTTTATGAAAACAACTAATTCCAATATTACAGTTTTGCAGGTCTTCTTCATTATTTTTTTTGCAGGGGTCAATTACCTTTCGGCCCAGGAGGAATGCAAGGTATTGAAACTAGAAATCAATGAATCGTATTCCGGGAAATGTAAAAAAGGACTTGCAAATGGTAAAGGAAAAGCCGTTGGAACAGATACTTATGAGGGTCAGTTCAGTGATGGACTGCCCTGGGGAAGAGGGACTTATACCTGGGAAAACGGGGATGTTTACGTTGGAGATTGGAAAAACGGCATGAGGAATGGTGAAGGCGACTTTACATTTAAATTAAATGAAAGAGATACTACTGTTTCGGGAATGTGGGAAAACGATCAATACCTTGGACCTAAACCCAAGACGCCGCAAGTAATCACAAAAACAAGTATTGACCGTTTCAACATTTATAACCAGGGAGGTATTTTAAACAGAGTTTTAATTGATTTCCAGCAAAATGGTATGCGCAACACTGGGATCACGAACCTCCTGATTTCTTCAGACAAGGGTACGCAAACAAACCTTGGTTATCTGGTGGGTTATGAGAACATTACTTTTCCTGTACAGATAAAAGTTTCCTATACTACTTACAACAAACTGCGCAGTCAGCAAGTTTATGCCGTTTTTGAATTTATAATTTTTGAGCCTGGCGACTGGCGTGTGGAAATTATTAATTAAGGCTTTCATCAATAGCGACCATCAAGGAGCAAAAAGTCTAAACCTCAATAAGATCAATATGGCGATCCCAACCTCACGAACCAAAGAATTAGCCCGCATAACCATTGACGAGGGAAAATGCAACGGGTGTGGACTTTGCGTTGATGTCTGCAAAGATTTCAGTATCGTTATGAAAGACGGTAAAGCCCATGTGAGCGGGACTCCCTTTTTCGGATGTATCGGTTGCGGTCATTGCATGGCGATATGCCCGAAAGATGCAATTTCCATTGACGGTCGGTTTACTTCAAGAGCCGATTTGTTTCCGCTTCCCGATAAAGGAAATTCTGCAAATTATGAATCCGTTCTTGCTATTTTCCACCGAAGGCGGAGTATCCGCGAGTTCAGAGATAAAATTGTTGAGCAGGAAATGATTGACAAGGTGCTTGACGCAGCCAAAACAGCACCTATGGGATTGCCTCCTTCGGATGTAAGTGTGGTGGTATTGAGCTCAAAGGAAAAAGTAAGGCAGTTTGCCCAGGATTATTGCAAATTACTCGAAAACCTGAAATGGTTTTTCTCCGGGTGGTTTCTCGCCATCATGCGCCCTTTTTGGGGAAAAGCGGGAGATGAAATGTTCAGGGGATTTCTCCGACCGCTGGTTCACGGCTACATCAAATCCATGAATGCCGGTAATAACCTGGTAACTTATGATGCGCCCGTTGCCTTGTATTTTTACGGATCACCTTATTGTGATCCTGCCGATCCCATTATTGCCGCCACCTACGCTATGATCGCTGCTGAATCGCTGGGGCTTGGAACCTGCATGTTAGGCGGTGTTCATCCATTCATCCAAAAAGGAAAAAGGGCACGTAAGTTCCGTGAAAAGTACGGTATCAGATTTACCAGCCGTGAGGGATTGATTGTCATCATGGGCTATCCCGGTGTAAAATATAATAAAGGAATAAAGAGGACATTTGCCAATGTCAGTACGATGAATTAAAAAATCAATAATTTCGCAACCGAATTAATTTTTAAAAGAAATAATATATCATGAAAAGAAAAGCAACAGCCGTATGGCAGGGAACAGGGAAAGAAGGAAAAGGACATCTTTCGACGCAAAGCGGGGTATTAAACAAGACCCAGTATTCATTCACTTCACGTTTTGAAGAAGGCATCGGGACAAACCCGGAAGAGTTGGTTGCAGCAGCACATGCCGGATGTTTTACGATGAAACTGAGTTTCAATCTCACAGCGGCAGGTTTTAACCCGGATAAACTCGAAACCAACTGTGCTATTAATTTCGAAAATGGCGCAATCACAAATTCTCACCTCGATTTAACCGCAGAAGTAAAAGGAATAGACAATGCAAAATTTGAAGAATTGGTGAAAGATGCAGAGAAGAACTGCCCCATTTCACAATTGCTGAATACCAAAATTTCTGTTTCGTTCAAATTGAATGGTTAAACAGGTTTTGAGCAAATCTATAATTCAGTAGATATTTAGCACTAATCAAATACGACTAATGCAATTGTTGAATTTCAGTTATGGAAACCTGAAATTGAGTTGTTCACCATGAAATTTAATCCACGACTTTAAACTCTGTTCTCCGGTTATTGGCTCTGCCTGATTCTGTTTCATTGGTATCAACAGGCTGGGTTTCAGCATATCCTTTGAAGCTTAATCGCTGTGATGCGACTCCGTTTTGGGTGAGGTATGTAATGACTGCTTTTGCTCTGTTTTCGGAAAGGGTGATATTATATTCATGCTTGCCCACATTGTCGGTATGACCGCCGATCTCAATTTTTATTGAAGGATTTTCACTCATAAGTTCAATGAGTTTATTCAGTTCAATCTTCGATGTTTCCACAAGATCGTACCTGTCAGTTTCGAAAAATACATTTTTCATGACCACTTTAGCCCCGGTGATCAATGGTTCGAGTGGAATATCTTTGAGCACGGGGTCAGTTGATGGGTTTTTGCCTGTGAGGTTGAAATTTTCGGAATAGAACAGATACCCCTCTTTTGAAACGGTCAGTGCATAATCGTTATTTGCCGGAAGGCAAACCAGAAACTCACCGGTGGTTTTATTGGAAAATGATTCAACCGCAACTATACCATTATTAAGGTTGGTAAGTTCAAACTGGGCGCCTATTTTTTTACCGCTATTCCGGTCGAAAACGGTTCCCTTGATGTAGGTAACCACTTGAGGACGGGCTTCTTTGTAAAGTTCAAAAGAATACAGATCAAGTCCGCCGTATCCGTCTTTCCGGTCGGAAGCGAACATTGCCAGTTCGCCAGTAGCACTGATGAGGATGCTGTTGTCATCCTTGTATGAATTGATCGGATAGCCAAGGTTCACAGGTGATCCCCATTCACCCGCACTGTCCTTTCGTGACATAAATATATCCAGACCACCCATTCCCACATGTCCGTCGGATGAAAAATAAAGGGTTTGGTTATCAGGATGAATAAATACGGATCCCTCGTAACCATCGGTATTGATGTTGGGTCCAAGCTTAACAGGTTCAGACCATTCGCCCTTATTGTTCACAACCGAGTACCAGATATCATAATCATTGTTCCGGTTACTGACAAAATACAAGGTTCTGCCATCGGATGAAATGGAGGGCTGTGATTCCCATGATCTCGAATTGACGGGCACTCCAAGGTTGTATGGCGCCGTCCAGTTATTTCCTGATCTTTTCGATACAAAAAGATCGCATCTGCCATAACCTTCTCTGTCGGTGCCATATCCTTCCATGCTTTCGCAGGCAGTGAAAATAAGGATATTCCCGTCTGCCGAAAGGGTCGGGGCGCCTTCATTATAAACAGTATTGATGGGTACTCCAAGGTCGGTGGCTGGCTGCCAGCCTTCCTTAAAATAACTGATAAAAAAATCTTCCTGTCGCCCTGTTATGGACCTGTTGTCTTTCAAAAGCCTTGTGAATAAAAGCGTTTGATTATCGGCTGTCAGGCATGGAAAGTATTCATTGGATGCAGTGTTTACATTCTGACCCAGGTTTACCGGATTAAAAGGAACCGGATTCTGTATAGCTTCAACAGCAAATTTGCAATTCGCGAGGTTTTTCTCAGCTTTGATTCGTGAAGCTCCATGTGCAGCATTCTTATAGTTGAGATACTTTTCGTAATGAATTACAGCATCATTATACCAGCCATTTTCATATTCAATATCAGCTAAAATTAGAAAAGCGGGAGGATAGCGGTCAGGGTTAATTTCAAGGGCTTTTTTATAAACTGTCGCCGCCAGCGAATCGTTGCTTTCCTGTTCATAAATTTCGCCCAAAAGCATATAAGCTTCATAAAAATTCGGATCTTCGGTAATGGCTTGTTGAAAATTGAGTTTTGCCTCAATGGTCTTTTGCCGCTGGAGCAATTGTTCACCTGTTTCATAATATTTTTTTGCTTTTTTCGATTTTGTCGAAAGATCCTCCTGTGCTAATGTAAATACAGGAGTAAGAAAAAGAAGGATGAACATTATTGTATGAACTCTCAAACGCATAGAAAAATATTTGAATTTATACATCAACTCTTAACCTGTACTTTGTCTCACATTCAGCGAAATGAACCTCCAACTTTGAACCTCAAACCTCGAACCTCAAACATCAAACCTCAAACCTCCCTACGGTATCCTCATATATTTATGGCTTTGCAACGAAATCCTCCATTCGGGATGAGCTTTAACATATTCGATGATAGTATCCATTATAGTATCTCTAACGCTCCATTCCGGTTGCAGCAATAACTGGCATTCATTTCTCAACCTGCTTACATTTTTTTCAGCCCAATCAAAGTCACCTTCGGACTGTATAATTACTTTATACTCATCGGCTCTGGAATACATTTCGGGCAATGGAGGGCTGAATTTTTTCGGGGAAAGACATATCCAATCCCATACGCCTGTGACCGGATGTGAACCTGAGGTTTCTAAAAAAGTCTGAAACCCATTACTTTTTAATTCTGCGCACAAATAATCAAGGTTATACATGAGAGGTTCTCCGCCAGTAATTACCACAGATTTTGCCGGACAACCGAGAACTCTTTTCACTATTTCATCCGTTTCCGTCAAAGACCATTGTGATGCATTCCATGATTCTTTCACATCGCACCAACTACAACCCACATCGCATCCGCCGATACGCAGAAAGTAAGCGGCTTTGCCGGTATGGGTGCCCTCACCCTGAAGTGTGTAAAAATCTTCCATCAATGGAAGGGACATTCCGCTTTTTAGTCGTTGTTCGTCCATCATTTTCCCATTATCCTGAAGACCTTTTGGAAATCAAATTCAAATACTTGCTGAGTATAGGATTTGGTTTGCTCTGTAGAAAATAAAACAGTTTCACCGACAGACCAGGTGATCCCCTCGGTTTGTGATCCTTTCATTTTGAACAGATTAAAACGATAGATTTCCTTACCCGAAAACGATTTGCCATCAAAATCATTGATCAAAAAGATAAAAGGAACATGCTCCTTATAACCGATTAAAACGAGCTTTTTAAGATTGCTGTTGTAATCAGCGCCGGTTATCAGACCATCTGCATCAAAAACAGAAAGTGGATCAAGCTGATATTGACCCGATGTTTTCGGCAATTTATACATCCTGGTTTTATAATCCCCCCAGTTTTTTGAAAAGAGAATCAGGGAATCACCGTATGAAACCATTGCCTCGCAATCAAAATTATGGTTCTTGTCATTATTTTCAAAAGATTTCTGGTCCTTAAATGAAATTCCAATCACCTCAGCTTCAACCGTAACCTTCTTTTTGTCAGTAATGTTTTTCTTATCAATCTTGTAAATTTTAAGATCCTTACGATTTCCGTCATTGTTCCCGAAATCACCTATGTAAATGAAATTTTCATCCTCAGTGATATCCTCCCAGTCTTTGTTTGAACCATTCAGAATAACCACTTTTTGATTTACCAGACCCGTTGCTTTATCAATTTTATAAATCTCTGCTTCTCCCCCGCTATCATTTATTGTCCATATATATCCATCACTATAAATTATTCCGGAAGTTTCTTCCATGTCCTCTTCCATTGCACAGTATTGTGCAGGAACCGCAGGGTATTCAACTATGGTATAAAGTTCTGATAATTGTTGTGAAAACAATAAAAAAACGAACTTGAAAAGAAAGAAAATTACCAGGTATGTTTTTCGAAATGATTTCATGATGGATAGTTCGTTTATTAATAGCAAATTGAAAATCAGGTGTAAATTTCCCTTTTGAATGCTTTCATTGTGTTAAGCAGAAGTGCAACAATTGTCATCGGCCCTACACCACCCGGAACGGGGGTAATGTAAGATGCAACCCTTGAAACTTCATCGTATTTCACATCGCCTATAAGCCTGAATCCCGATTTTGATGAATCTGATGGTATCCTGTGAATTCCAACATCAATAACAACACAACCCTTTTTAACCATATCCTTGGTGACAAATTCGGGTTGCCCCATTGCAACAATAAGAATATCAGCACTTAAAGCTATTTCCTTCAGATTGGGTGTCCGGCTGTGGCAAAGTGTAACTGTCGCATCTCCAGGATAGGTTTTTCGTGATAATAAGATGCTCACCGGCGAACCGACAATATGGCTCCTGCCCAATACTACACATTGTTTACCGGAGGTTTCGATCTTATATCTTTCAATGAGTTGGAGTATGCCGAAAGGTGTTGCTGGGATATATGCAGGTAAATTAAGTGCCATCCGGCCGAAATTTGCAGGATGAAAGCCATCCACATCCTTTGAAGGACGGATAAGGTTAATGATCTTCTTCTCATCCATCTGCATTGGCAAGGGCAATTGAACGATAAACCCGTCAACAGTGCCGTCATTATTAAGAAAATCAATAATATCAGTCAATTCTTTTTCAGATGCATTTTCAGGAAGTTTATAGATTGAAGAAGTTATCCCGACCTCACTGCACGCTTTTTCTTTATTGCTCACATAAGTCTGGCTGGCAGGATCCTCACCCACAATTACTGCTGCAAGGTGCGGAGCTTCCCGACCGGCATCAATAATTGCAGCAACTTCAATAGCGATTTCCGCCTTAATTTGCCGGGCGATTTCTTTACCATCAATTATAACCATGATCAATATTTATTTACAGAATCACCAATTCATTAATTCATCAATTTATCAATTCATCAATTTAACTATCATCACCTCCCTGGCATTTTGTTCATGTTCGCCATAGCCCGCATCAGGTTTTTTCCTTTTCCGCCCGACATCATCTTCATCATTTTCTGAGTTTCTTCAAACTGTTTGATCAACTGATTAACTTCCTGTATATCAGAACCACTACCCTGGGCAATTCGTTTCCGGCGACTGCCGTTCAAAATTTTTGGTTCATCACGTTCTGCCGGAGTCATCGCATAAATAATAGCTTCAATTCCCTTGAATGCGTCATCGTCAATATCCATATTTTTCACTGCTTTACCAACCCCCGGTATCATACCCATCAGGTCTTTCACATTTCCCATTTTTTTAATTTGCTTTATCTGAGTGAGGAAGTCATTAAAATTGAACTGGTTCTTCGCAATTTTTTTCTGTATTTTTCTGGCTTCCTCAACATCAAATTGTTCCTGTGCACGTTCAACCAGCGAAACGATGTCGCCCATTCCAAGTATCCTGTCAGCCATACGACTGGGATGGAAAACATCAATTGCATCCATTTTTTCTCCAATTCCCACAAATTTGATGGGCTTATCAACAACAGCGCGAATTGTCAGTGCAGCACCACCCCGGGTATCGCCATCCAGCTTGGTTAAAACCACTCCATCATAATTCAGCTTATCATTAAAAGCCCTTGCAGTGTTCACAGCATCCTGACCGGTCATGGAATCAACCACGAATAAAGTTTCATGCGGATTAACAGCCTGTTTGATGTTCGTGATCTCATTCATCATTTCTTCATCAATAGCCAAACGACCGGCAGTATCAATGATGATAAGATTATGTCCGAACTCTTTGCCGTGCGCTATGGCATTCCTGGCAATTTTGACCGGGTTTTTATTATCCTCTTCCGAATATACTTTTACCCCAATCTGCTCACCCAAAACTTTAAGCTGATTGACGGCAGCAGGACGGTAAACGTCTCCGGCAACCAGCAATGGATTTCTTCCCTTTTTCGATTTCAGGTAATTGGCAAGTTTAGCCGAAAAAGTAGTTTTACCAGAACCCTGCAATCCGGCTACCAGAATGATGGCAGGATTGCCTTTTATATTAATATCATACGATTGAGATCCCATTAACTCAGCCAGCTCATCATGCACAATCTTAACCATCAACTGACCGGGTGAAACGGAAGTTAATATTTTCTGACCGAGGGCTTTTTCTTTTACCGTATCGGTAAACTGTTTTGCGATCTTGAAACTAACATCAGCGTCCAATAAGGCTTTTCGCACTTCTTTAAGGGTTTCCGCCACATTGATTTCGGTAATATGCCCGTGCCCTTTGAGAATTTTAAACGATCGTTCAAGTTTATCTGATAATCCTTCAAACATGTTACTATTTTTTTTGAATGCGCAAAATTAATTAAAATATGACTGAACCGAAGCCCGCTGAAATTGTTTCATTATAAATAGAAGTTTAAATATGTAAATCAAGGGCGATGAGTTTGAAAAAATGTAGTTTCAGTCAATCCTGTTTCCAAAAACCATTCCTGAAACAGAATTCTTTTCCAATATTGAGAAAATTGATAATTTTTAAATCCCTCATTATTTGAACCTTGCATAATTGTATAATTCTTGGAACTGTATTAATTGTTAAATTAAACGAAAAAAAAAATGGAAACGCAAAGTATAAATAAAATCGAAGAGATGGACGTTCAAATCAGAGATGTATATTGCATCGTTAAAAATAAAGAAGACGGCTTTTATTGGGTTATAAATCTGGAGGATCACCCAAATTCATTTTTGCTTGACCATTCTTATCAAAATTTTTTACCTCCACAGTTTAAAAAGGATCAAGAGTCAATGGTAGTTATCCAACCAACCATTTGATTTTTATTTCATATTTCTTAATTTGGAAAAAGCCCGGTAAATCCGGGTTTTTTATTGTAAGAAGGTTGGTTTGCCGCCTTTCATTACTCTTTGAACCAGCAAAACAATCTCAAAAATAAGCCTTAATAATCCTGTCGTTTCCGTTTAAATCCTTTAGGACTGCGACCTCCAAAAATCCGGACCGTTTAAATAACCCAGCAACCTCATCGCCAAGATATTGATTGATTTCACAATATACCTTCCCGTTTTGACGAAGGTTGTTTTTAGAAAAATCAGCAATTGCGCTATAAAAGATCAAAGGGTTCGCATCATCCACAAATAAAGCATTTTCCGGTTCGTAGTCTAATACATTCTTTTTCATGAACTCCTTTTCGGAAAACCTCACATAAGGCGGATTGCTGACAATTATGTCAAATAATCCCAACCGGTTTGATTTATGCTCATTTAAAATATCGAGTTGCACGAAATCAATATCCGCATCATTCAGTTGGGCATTGTCACGTGCTGTTTTTAAAGCCTTTTCTGAATTATCAAGTGCAACAACTTCGGGACTTGTAAGGTTTTTACAAAGAGCGATGGCAATACATCCCGAACCCGTTCCTATGTCCAAAATGCGAAGATTCTCCATTTTATTGTTTTCCCTCAAAACCAGTTCGACCAACTCTTCCGTTTCCTGTCTGGGGATCAATACATCAGGATTGACTTTTATTGGCAAACCAAAAAAATCGGTTTTGCCCAGAATATACTGGATTGGTTTGTGATTGTTTAATTCTTTGATGGCAAAATGAATCTTGAGCAACTCCGATTCGCTTATCGTCAATCCAGGCTCAGAAATAACACGCGCTTTTGAAATACCGGTAAATTCTTTTATCAAAATAAAAAGCAGTGTATCCGTTTCATTTTCACCATAATTATCTTTCAATTTCAGCCTGTAGTGATTCCTGATGTCTCCAATTTTGTTTGATCTTACTTCCATTGGTCGAAAGTACATAAAAAAATGTATTTTTGATGAAGGTAATATTTAAGTTTGATTGTATGAAAGGTGACATATTGATCATTGATGATCATCATCGAAAAGCAGCGGTTAAAGCAGTGAAATTAATTTTAGGAGAAGTATTAAAATCTCAGCATAAATTTGTAATTACCGTTGCCGGAGAATCGGGTGCAGGGAAATCAGAATTAGCTAAATCCATAGCTGATCACCTCGAAGAAAAAAAAATCGGTTGTTTCATTTTCGGTCAGGACGACTATTTTAAACTTCCCCCAAAAACAAATGCCCGACAAAGGGAGAAGGATATTACCTGGGTGGGAATGCAGGAAGTTAAACTCGACGTGCTTGACCAAAACATTTTAGATGCCCTCAACGGAAAACCGAACATTACAAAACCTTTGGTTGACTTCAATGCCGATAAAATCGGCGAAGAAAAAGTTGATCTGTCAGCCTTCAAAGTATTGATAGCTGAAGGTACTTATACTACCGAACTGAAAAATGTAAATTGCAGGATATTCATTGATAGAAACAAACTGGATACTGTTGAATCCAGGAAAAAAAGAGCACGGGAAAAACAAGATGATTTTCTTGATAAAATATTAACCATTGAGCATGACATTATTTCAAAGCACAAGTTACTGGCTGATATCATTATTTCAAGAGATTGGGATGTAACCAAAGCACATTAACAGAATGGCTGCTTAATATTTGGATTCTAAATATTCTTCTGCTTTAAAAACAATATTTATGAATAGGATACAATATAAACACATCGCCATGTTGAGCACACATGGTTATTTCGATCCGATTCCGACATTAGGTATTACCGATACCGGCGGACAAGTGGTTTATGTGCTTGAACTTGCAAAAGCATTGGCACGAAAAGGGATTAAAGTTGATATATTTACACGCTGGTTCGACAAAACCAAAGCCCAGATAGATCCGGTTCCGGATTGCCCTGATGTGCGAGTCATAAGAATACCCTGCGGTGAATGGGAGTTCGTTCCCAAAGAATTCATTTATGATTTGCTGCCTGAATTGTCCTCAAACATGATACGGTTCATAAGTAAAAACAACCTTCAATACGATCTTTATCATGGACATTATGTTGATGCCGGAATCGTAATGCTTGAGGTTGCGAATTATTTTGACAAACCCTCCTATTTCACTGCACATTCGCTGGGAGCCTGGAAAAAAGACCAAATGGGAGGCGACCCCGAAGAAATGGAAAAAGTTTTTAACTTTCGTCACCGCATTGCAGAGGAAATGAGAATATTTAGGGCAGTAAACGGACAAACAATGACCTCATCGGTGCAGTTAGAAAAGCTCAATAGTCTTTATGGTTTTTCTGCTGATAACATTGAAATCATTCCTCCTGGTGTTGATATAAACAGATTCAGAATGCTGAGGGGATCGGAACAGCCCATCAAAACGGACCTTCCTGAAAAATATATTTTGAACCTAAGCCGGATTGATTCCAATAAAGGACATGATCTTTTACTGCGGGCTTATGGAAAAATTGCTCACGAACTTAAAGATGTGGATCTTGTTATCGGCGGCGGTTCGCCCAATCCGAAACCCCGTGAAATTGAAATTTTCGACATGATGCGCAAGATCATCCATGAAAAGAACATAAAAGAAAAGGTACACATGGTGGGTTATATCGGAGATGATATGATGCTTCCGTATTACCAAAATGCAATGGTTTTCGTTTTGCCTTCCATTTTTGAACCTTTTGGTATGACCACTCAGGAAGCAATGGCTTGTGGTTGTCCGGTGATTGCATCTAAGTTCGGAGGTATCAGAAATGCAATCACGCACGGAAAAGATGGATTACTCATTGATCCCGGAAATGAGGAGGAATTTGGTGAAGCAATAAAGAGTTTGTTAAACGATGAAAAGATACGCAGAACAATTGGTAAGGCAGGCAGCGTTCTTATCCGTAATGAATACAGTTGGGAAGCCATTGCTGACCGCTTTTTAGATTTTTATGTGAAATACAAATAAATACCATTGTCCCATATTGTGACCTCAAAAAACTCAAATTATGGATAAACTTGTTCCAAAAGAGGAATTTATTGCAGGTAAAATTTTTATGATCAGAAACCAAAAGGTTATGATAGATGCTGACCTTGCAGCCTTATATAGCGTTGAAACAAAAGTTTTAATTCAAAGTGTAAAGCGAAATATCGAGAGATTCCCTGACGATTTTATGTTTGTCCTTAATAAAACAGAATTCGATAACTTGAGGTCACATTTTGTGACCTCAAGATGGGGAGGAAGAAGACATCTTCCTATGGTATTCACCGAGCAGGGAGTAGCAATGCTTTCAGGAATTTTAAGAAGCTCCAATGCAGTTCAGGTGAATATTCAGATCATGCGTGTGTTTGTTAAAATGAGGAAATTAATCTTGAATTACCATGAATTATTAGAAAAAATAGAGGCGGTGGAAGCCAATGCTTCTGAACAAAACCAGCATATTGTAAGAATTTATGAAATTATCAAAGAGTTAATTGAACCTTCGTACAAAAACAGAAATCCATTAGGTTACAGATTAAAAGAAGATCGTGGAAGATATATTATTCAAAATAGCTGAACTAAGAAAAGCCGGCAAAAAAGCTGCGCTGTGTCTTATCGTTGAAACAAAAGGCAGTTCCCCGCGAAAAGCAGGTTCAAAAATGATTGTCTTTGAGGAAGGTACCATTGAAGGAACAATAGGTGGTGGAAGCCTTGAATTAAAGGTGATGGAAGACGCATTGAAAATCATTGCCCAAAACTTCCCCCAAAAGTTCATTTATGATCTTGGAGATGATTTATCCATGCACTGTGGAGGTGTTGCCGAAGTTTATATTGAGCCAATAGTTCCTGACCTGAATCTTTACATATTCGGGGCCGGTCATGTTGGAAAAGCACTTGCAAAGTATGCAGGCGATTTTGGATTTCATGTAACCTTCATTGACAACAGGAAAGAAATGACAGATAATCTAAATCTTCACCAAATAAATTTGATTGAAGAAGATTATATAAACGCTGCACACAAATTGCAATTCTATAATAATGATTTCATCGTGATTGTAACTCCTAAACATGCTTTCGATGAAGCTGTTCTTGCAATTTGCGCAAAAAAAACTTTCGCTTATCTTGGTATGATTGGCAGTAAAACAAAGGTGGCACTGGCACGTAAAAGGCTAATGGAAGAAAAAATACTTACCCATCACGAACTGGAGAAAGTTAACATGCCCATCGGTATTCAATTTAATGCGCAAACACCGGAAGAAATTGCCATCAGTATCCTTGCAAAACTGATTGACACTAAAAATGCTAACCATCAATCATGAGATCAGATCAAAATACGATCAGTTTTGTTTTGGACGATGAAATTGTTGAAATCAATTTTGCTGCTCAACAACTCAGTTCAACTTTGACGGTTTTGAATTATTTACGATCCACTCGCCATATAGGGGTGAAGGAAGGTTGTGCTGAAGGGGATTGTGGTGCGTGTACAGTGGTTATTGCCGGATTGGATAAGGATGAAAAATTGGTTTACAAAGCTATAAATTCATGTCTTGTCTTTTTACCGATGATCCATGGCAAACAACTGATCACGGTTGAAAACCTTGCTATCAAAAATGGAAATGAGTTAAAACTTCATCCTGTCCAGCAAGCACTGGTTGATATGAATGGCAGTCAATGCGGTTATTGCACGCCCGGCATTATTATGTCAATGTTTGCCCTTTACAAAAATCATCAAAACCATTCAAGGGAAATCATTAAAGATGCCCTAACCGGGAATCTTTGCCGGTGTACAGGTTACCAGTCTATAATAAAAGCGACTCAAAAAGCTTGCAAGAATAGAGTCATTGACCATTTCTCCGAAAAAGAACCTGCAACTTGTGAATTGTTAAAAACGATTGCATCCTCTTCAGATTCCGTTTCAATTATTACAAATGATCAAAAATATTTTCAACCTCAAAATCTGAATGAAAGTTTTGTTCTTTTGGAAGAATATCCTGATGCTGTTTGTGTAAATGGCTCGACTGATATAGCCTTGGGGCAAACAAAAAAATTCAATTTTATCAATGAAATAATTGATCTTTCAGCCATTGAAGAACTCAAACAGTTCAAAGAGATGGAAAATGACTTTATCCTTGGATCGGGATTATCCCTGGAAGATCTTAAATCTGAACTCAGGGGTTCATTACCTGCCTTTTCAAAAATGCTAAACATTTTCGCATCAAAACAGATCAGGAATCTGGCTTCTTTGGGAGGTAATATTGCCACAGCCTCACCCATCGGAGATACCCTTCCTTTGTTAATGGCATACAACGCAAATATCAGGCTTATTGGAAAAACAAGCAATAGAATTCTTCCAATCGAAAAATTTTTAAAGGGCTATCGCTTAACAGCTTTACAAGAAGGTGAAATAATACATTCAGTGATCATTCCCCGACTGCACGGTCAGATAATAAGATTTTACAAAGTCTCGAAACGCAAGGATTTGGATATTTCAACTGTGAGCGCCGGTTTCAGAATTAATCTATTACAAGGTAAGGTCGAAGATATTTGCCTCGCTTATGGCGGAATGGCGGATATGGTGAAAAGAGCAAAGTTAACTGAGGGGTATCTGATTCATAAGGAATGGAATGAGAAAAACCTTCAACAGGCTCAGATGATATTGGAAAATGAATTCAATCCTATTTCAGATGCCCGTTCAGGTTCTGAATTCAGAAAGATTGCAGCAAAAAATCTATTGATCAAATTCTTTGAGGAAACAAAATGAGAATACTTCCGCATGATAGCGCTATAAAACATGTTACCGGAGAATCGGTTTATGTTAACGATATCCAGATAGGAGAACAAATGCTTTACGGACATCTTGTTTACAGCAAAATCGCTCATGCCAACCTTAAAGTTGGAAGTCTGGATAAAGCCAAAGCATTGAAAGGGGTCAGGGCGATTTTATCTTATGAAGATATTCCCGGCACAAACCAAATGGGACCTGTTGTTCACGATGAACCATGTCTGGCTGTAAATAAAGTTCATTTTATTGGTCAGGTCATATTACTGATCGCTGCTGAATCGAAGGAAATTGCTCGTGAAGCGGAAAAGCTGATTGAGATTAAATACAAACCTTTGGAACCCATTATTGATTTGGAAACTGCCATAGCTAAAAAAAACCTTTTGCAACCTCCCCGAAAAAATGAATGTGGAAATATTTTATCAGCTTTCAAGGATTGCGAACATATAATAGAAGGAACATTAAAAACAGGAGGACAGGAGCACTGGTATCTCGAAACTCAATCTTGTCTGGCAGTTCCCTGCGAAGGAAATGAAATGAAAATTTACAGTTCCACTCAGCATCCTTCCGAAACGCAGGCTATCGTTGCAGAAGTTCTGGGAATTCAGAAAAACGAGGTTGAAGTTGAAGTAAAAAGAATGGGAGGAGCTTTTGGAGGAAAAGAAACACAAGCCAATCATTATGCCGCATGGTCGGCATTGTTGGCAAATGCGACCAAAAAGCCTGTAAAAATTCACCTCACCCGCGACGAAGATCAGATCATTACCGGCAAAAGGCACAATACTTTTTCCAGGTACAAAGCAGGATTTGACAAATATGGTAAATTACTTTCCATTGATATTGAACTCAATCTTGATGCAGGTTCCTCAACCGACCTGACGATGGCTATTCTGGAAAGGGCGATGTTTCATGCCGATAATGCCTATTTCATTCCAAACATGAGGGTCGTCGGTTATACATGGAAAACCAATAAACCATCGAATACAGCTTTTCGGGGATTTGGAGGACCACAGGGAATGGCAATTATTGAAACCATTATTGACCGGATTGCAAGATTCCTTGGCAAAGATGCAATTAAGATCAGAAAATTAAATTTTTACAAATCAGGCAAAGATAACCTGACCCATTACGGGCAAAAAGTTGACAACAACCGATTACCCTTATTGTACAATCAGCTTATTAATTCATCTGAATATTTCAAACGCCGTGAACAAATAAACCGTTTTAATCATTTGAACCGCTACACCAAAAAAGGGCTGGCGCTGACACCAGTAAAATTTGGGATTTCATTTACAACTTCCTTTCTGAATCAGGCTGGCGCTTTGGTGCATATTTACAAAGACGGGACAGTGACTGTAAATCATGGCGGCACCGAAATGGGTCAGGGACTTCACACCAAAATCCTGCAAATTGCATCTTCAGAACTTGGCATTCATCCCGGTTTTATTAATGTTTCTGCTACCAATACCACAAAAGTTCCCAATACCTCAGCCACCGCAGCCTCGTCAGGTTCCGACCTGAACGGGATGGCTGTAAAAAACGCAATTGAAAAACTGAAAAAGCGGCTGGCTGAAGTAGCATTGAAATCTTTTGACGCATCCCATTCAAAAATTAAGGACATTGTATTTCAAGACAATTATGTAATTGACAAAAAGAATCAAAACAATAAAATTTCCTTTAAAGAACTTGTCAATACTGCCTATTTAAGTCAAACCAGCCTGAGCGCCACAGGATTTTATAAAACACCCGGAATATTCTACGACAAGCAAAAAGGAAAAGGAAAGCCCTTCCATTATTTTGCCTTTGGAATGGCTGTTACCGAAGTGCAGTTGGATATTCTGACCGGTTATGCTCAGGTTTTGCGGAGTGATATTTTGCATGACGCAGGAAAATCATTAAACGAAAAAATTGACTTGGGTCAAATAGAGGGCGGATTTGTTCAGGGTTTGGGATGGGTAACAACGGAAGATTTAAAGTATGATGAAAAAGGAAATTTATTGAATCATTCCCCCGATACTTATAAAATACCAACCATACAGGACATTCCAGGGGATTTCAGAGTGGAATTATTGAAAAATGTTCCCAATCCGAAAGCAATCAAACAAAGTAAAGCCGTTGGAGAACCCCCCTTCATGCTTGCCCTATCGGTTTGGTTAGCCATAAAAGACGCGATTTCTGCCGTTGGTAATCATAAAACTGAACCTGAGTTTTCATTGCCTGCAACGAATGAAGAGGTTCTGAAATCAATCGCAAGCCTGGCGAAGGGTTGATTGAAACCATTCAATCATTTTGAAAATACATTGAATATTCCTCCGGTGTATTGATATTTACCAAAATCCCCTTGTCATTAACCTTCACTTCTCTTCTTTTGAAAGCAAGTAAAAATTTCCTCAGATTCAAATCGGTCTGCTGATTCTGTAAAATTGCATTTATAACTTTATCTGACAATAGTATTGGATGACCAAAGTTTCCATCCAAAACCGGAACGGCATAATCAGCTTCATTAATTTCATTTTTCAGGGATAGTATAGTCTTCGCTTCAACTAAAGGATTATCAACATTGTGTATAAAAACATGAGATGCATTAAATAATTCCATTATTCCAATTTTGATCGAATGAAATCTCCCATACTCCGGATGTTGATTTAAAACCAAATTAGACTTTCCCATGTACTTTGATCCTTGTTTTTGAATTTGCTGAAAAACATGATTATTTACTACAACAATCATATCCTCAATTGCCTGGGACCGATAAGTCGTAACAATCCTTTCCAGAAATGTAAGCCCATCGTTAAACCTCAAAAAGGGTTTCGACTGACCCATTCTTTCAGAATTTCCTGCTGCAAGGATCACACACGATATCTTCATTTGCTCCATCATTGAAATAACACAAAACTATACAATCTTTATTATTATTTTTGTCCGGCTTTGAACAATATTGTTTGAGGGATTAATCAACAGATAAAAATTGACAATAGAGCGGTCAAAAGAGTTACAACGGGCTTCCTGGATTGGCATTGCCGGAAATGCATTTTTAGCAGTAGTAAAAATTCTGATCGGTTTCCTTTCCGGCAGCTTTGCAGTTATTGGCGATGGAATTGACACTGCTACAGATGTTCTCTCCTACGTGATTACCTTGGTTACAGCCCGCATAATTTCAAAACCTCCCGACCCCAAGTACCCTTACGGTTATAAAAAAGCAGAAACATCTGCCACAAAAATCCTGGCGTTTATCATATTTTTTGCCGGAGCGGAATTGTTGTTATCCACCATCCGCCATCTTTTATCAGGTGACATTCGTGAGTTACCTTCGATGATAGCGGTATATGTTACGATACTCAGTATTATCGGGAAATCCATCCTTTCCGTCTGGCAGTTCAGGATCGGGAGACGGATTAACAGCCAGATGATCATTGCAAATGCCCGCAATATGAGGAACGATATTGTGATCTCAGCGTCGGTTCTGATCGGACTGATTTTTACTTTTATTTTTAAAATGCCTGTTTTTGATAGCATTACAGCTTTGCTGGTTAGTATCTGGATCATTAAAGTAGCATTCGAAATCTACAAAGAATCGAACCTGGAAATGATGGATGGGTTGAAAGACACGACTATCTATGATAAAGTATTTCAATCTGTTGATGAGGTAGAAGGAGCCTATAATCCTCACCGGATAAGGATCAGAAAAATTTCCGAACTTTACCTGATAGCGCTTGATATTGAAGTGAACCAGGATATTAAGGTGAGTGATGCTCACTTAATCGCCAAACATGTCGAAAACAGGCTTAAAATGAACATTGATAATATCTTTGACATCTTGATACATGTTGAGCCTTTGGGTAATGTGGAAGGCGATGAATCGGTTGGAATTTCAAAGGAAAACCTGGTTCCTAAAAAAAATCCTAAAACCATTTAATGAAAAGTGGTTTTTCAATATTACCCTTTCGTCACCTGGTTGAAATAACGCTTAACCAATTAGACAAAAATAAATCCTTCTTTGGCATTCCTAAAGACGTGTTTTTCAAACCTCAGCCAGATGACCCATTCCGGCTGAACCGGTTCGGGCAAGTACTCGAAACGCCCATAGGTACTGCCGCCGGACCACATACACAATTAGCACAAAATATAGTTGCCGCATGGCTTTGCGGCGCCAGGTACATCGAATTAAAAACCATTCAAACTTTGGATGAACTGGATGTCACCAAACCCTGTATTGACATGCATGATGAGGGTTATAACTGCGAATGGTCGCAGGAACTCAGGATACATGAATCCTTCGACCAGTATCTGAATGCCTGGATATTGATTCATATCCTGAAACATAAATTAGCATCTGCGGAAGCAAATGATATTGCGACAACTTTCAACATGAGTGTGGGATATGATTTCAAGGGAATTATGCAGGAAAATGTACAGTGGTTCTTTCACCAGATGAACAATTGCAGCGATCTGAAGGCTGAAAAAATAAATGAGATCAGAGATATTTACCCGGCAATCAATCAAATTTCCATTCCCGACCGCATATCAAATAATGTGACGCTTTCAACCATGCACGGTTGCCCACCTGAAGAAATTGAAAAAATCGGGCTGTACCTGATCGAAGAAAAAAAGCTGCACACCATCATCAAACTAAACCCCACACTATTGGGTAAGGAGAAATTGAATACTATTCTGAAAAACAGTGGTTTCAAAGTCAGTGTGCCTGATCAGGCTTTCGAGCACGATCTGAAATATCCCCAGGCTCTACAATTCATTCAACACCTTCAAAAAACTGCCTATGAAAACGACGTTCAGTTTGGGCTAAAACTCACCAATACCCTTGAAAGTTTGAACAATCAAACGGTTTTGCCCGCTAATGAAAAAACTGTTTATATGAGCGGCAGGACATTGCATCCTGTTGCAATCAATCTTGCTGCACAATTGCAGAATGATTTTGACGGCAAACTTGATATTTCATTTTCGGCAGGAGCTAATGCATTTAACCTTCATAAAATTATTTCGTGCGGACTTGTTCCGGTAACAGTCTGTACCGACTTGCTAAAACCCGGCGGATATGGTTTGCTCAGACAATATCTGACTAACCTTTCGGAAAGAATGACTGACTTCCATGCTTCAACAATTGAAAATTTTATCCTGAAATCTTCGGGTTTAGAATATGTTTCATTGGGATCTCTGCTCAATCTCAACAGATATGCAAAGGACGTATTGAATGAAATGGAGTACCGATTGACAGCGCTTCATCCACCGGATATAAAAACAGAAAGGAAGCTTAGCTATTTTGATTGTATACAGGCTCCCTGTGTTGATACCTGCCCAACACATCAGGGAATTCCTGATTATATGTATTTTACAGCGAAGAATGATATTGGCGGTGCATTCCGAACAATCTTTCGTACAAATCCTTTTCCTTCTACTACCGGAATGATCTGTGATCATGAGTGTCAAACCAAATGTACAAGGATAAACTACGACAATCCACTCCTGATAAGAGAAATAAAAAGGTTTATTGCTGAGAATTTTGAAAGCAATTCTATTCCTGCCCATCAGCCTGCCAATGGTTATAAAGTCGCAATCCTTGGTGCGGGACCATCGGGATTGACCTGCGCTTACTACCTTAACCTTGCAGGGTTCCGGGTGGATGTCTTTGAATCGAAAAGTGAAGCTGGAGGCATGGTTTCTGCTGCTATTCCTTCATTCAGGCTGGGTGATTCCGCTTTGAAAAATGATTTGAAAAGGATTGAAAAATCAGGAGTGAAAATCAACTACAATTCAAAAATAGATACGCATCGTTTTAGTAAGCTTCAGGATGGCTATAATTTCATTTACATTTCTACCGGCGCCTGGTCATCCCGAAAATTTGCAATAGAAGGTGTCACATCTAAAGGTGTGCTCGATCCCATAGAATTCCTCATAAGTGTAAAGCATGGAAATCCTTTACAGACAGGAACAAACATAGCCATAATTGGAGGAGGAAATACAGCAATGGATGCTGCAAGAACTGCATTCAGATTATCAGGTGAAAATGGACGGATTACAATTCTTTACCGGCGATCAAAAGAGTTGATGCCAGCCGATGCCGATGAAATCAAAGCTGTGGAGGAGGAGGGAATTTCAATATTGGACCTTACGTTACCCATAAGAGTCAATGCTGTTAAGGGAAAAGTAACATCCTTAACATGTGTAAAGATTCGGCTTGAACAAAAAACCGGGAGCGTCAGACCATTTCCGGTCGAAATCCAGGGTTCAGAATTTGATCTGGAATTCGACACCGTTATCCCGGCTATCGGTCAGGATGGAGTTTTAGATTTTATTGATGCTAATTTAGTCAAAACCGGGAGAGATGAATATGATACAAAAATTCAAAATGTTTTTATCGGTGGCGACGCGAAAATAGGCGGATCAACAGTAATAAATGCCATAGCTGATGGCAGAAAAACAGCAAATTTAATTTTGAATAAATCGGGCATCCTGTCTGAACACACCCCTGAAGCCCAACGAGAAAAAGAAGACTACACCCATTTGATGGTGAAACGAATGTTTCGGCAAAATGCTATAAGCCCTCCAGAAATTCCTTTCAATAAGCGAAAGAACTTCAATCTGGTTACAAATACTTTGTCTTCAGAAATGGCACAAAAAGAGGCTTCGCGTTGCCTGCTTTGTGATGAATTGTGCAATATTTGTGTTACCGTTTGCCCCAACCTGGCTTGTTTTTCGTATCAGGTTAAGCCTTTTAAAGTTTCTCTTCAAAAAATTCAAAAAAGAAATGGTTTGCCGGTTATCTCTAATGACAAATCTTTTGAATTGAAACAGAAATATCAGATTTTACATATTGCCGACTGGTGCAATGATTGCGGAAATTGTTCTACATTCTGCCCCACATCCGGCGCGCCTTACAAAGACAAACCACACCTGTTTATCAATAAACAATCCTTTGACAGAAACGATCATGGTTATTTTTACGACCCATTAAATAAGATGCTTATCTTTAAACAGGACTTGGCGGTTTATTCTTTAACCATTTTGGATAACAGGTATCGCTTTGGGATAGGAAATTCTGAGGTAATTCTTGAAATAAACACACTAAAAATAATACGTATTAAATTGAAAGATTACGACACAATATACCTGGATAAAGCCGCTGAAATGTCAGTAATATTGAAGGGTGCAAATGAATTTTGGACGGGATTAAACACATAAAATAATGAATAGTAAAGAAGATGTCTTAGCAAAGACAATAAAACGCTGCCGCGAGAAGCATATAATTATACCCACTTACAAACAGATGCGAAACCCGGAACTGATTCCATTGAAAATTCAGGAGAAGTTGAAAAATATCGGGTTGTGGGATTTAAATTCCCTGAACCTTTTCAGGATTACATGGAAAAATGTACCAGTCGTATCAGGAGGTGGTTTTGGTAAAGTGAATTACATTGAGATTCCGTCAAAACTCTCAGGAGTAAAAGCCCGGATCTTCATGCTGATTGGCAAATACTTCCCAACCGGCGCACATAAAGTGGGTGCGACATTCGGCCCCCTTGTCGAAAAGCTGGTTACCGGCCAATTCGATCCTACATCGCAAAAAGCGTTATGGCCTTCAACAGGCAATTATTGCCGCGGGGGTGCTTACGATTCCTATCTTCTCGGATGCAAATCAATCGCGGTGCTGCCGGAAGAAATGTCACAGGAGCGTTTCGAATGGCTTCATAAAGTTGGTGCCGAGGTTTTTGCTACACATGGCTGCGAAAGCAATGTCAAAGAGATTTATGATAAAGTGAAAGAGCTTAAAGCAGAAAGAGGTGATGAAATTGTAAACCTTAACCAGTTCGAAGAATTCGGCAATCCCCGCTGGCATTATGCCATTACCGGGGCTGCTATGGAGGAGGTTTTTGAAGCAGAGAAATCTCAAAAAAGCCGGTTTAGTGCAGTGTTCCTTACTCAAGGCTCAGCCGGAACGCTCGCATGTACAGATTACCTTCGCGAAAAATTTCCGTTCATGAAAGTCTGTGCAGGAGAAGCGTTGCAATGCCCTACCCTGCTTTACAACGGATATGGCGGTCATCGCATCGAAGGTATAGGAGATAAGCATGTACCCTGGGTTCATAACATTAAAAATATGGACATGGTTGCCGGAATTGATGATGATGCGAATATCAGGATTATGCGCCTTTTTAATGAAAAAAACGGAAAAAACTTCCTTATGAATGAAGTTGGAATTGATCCGGTTTTGGTTGGCAAACTTGAACTATTGGGGATATCATCCATCGCTAACCTCATGGGAGCAATTAAAATGGCTAAATATTACGAAATGGATGAGGATGATACGATTTTTACAGTAGCAACCGATTCGATGGAAATGTACCAATCAAGGGTTAAAGAAGAAAACGAAAAACATGGAAATTTCGATGGGAGAAGTGCTGCCGTTGCTTTTGAGTCGGATATAATGAAACTTACATTGGATTATATGATAGAACTGAATCATTACGACAAAAAAAGAATTCATAACCTAAAATATTTTACATGGATTGAGCAGCAGGGAAAAACAGTAGAAGAACTTAATGCCCAGTGGTTTGATAACACTTACTGGAAATCACATTTCGCTGAAATTGACCAATGGGATGAAAAAATCAATGAATTTAATGAAAGTACCGGTTTATTGAAGCAATATGAGTAGTCACTTTGTTTATCGGTGTGTTAATTGCAGCTGGGAATATCGAACAACCGGAATAATATACTGTTGCCCAAAATGTAACATTTCCGGCAAAAAACTTCCACCAAAAGGGGTTCTTAAAATCTGTTATGATTACAATAAACTTATTAAGGACGGGGTTGATTTTGAAAGCCTGAATCATTCAATGTACATTGACTTACTTCCAATTAAATCGCTGAATTCATTACCACCATTAAGAATTGGCAATACACCCCTCTATCATATCAGACAAATTGATAAAAAGAAATTACCATTTGATCTGTTATTAAAAGATGACTCCCAAAATCCTACATTTTCTTTTAAAGATAGAGCGTCATCTCTTGTTTCAGCTTTTGCAAAAGAACATAACCAACATACTATAATTACTGCATCAACAGGAAATGCAGGTTCATCAATTGCCGGAATATGTGCTTCTCAAGGGCAGAAGGCGATTGTTTTGGTGCCTGCTTCAGCTCCGGTTGCCAAAATGACCCAGATCGTTTTGTATGGAGCAACAATTATTCCTGTAAACGGAACCTATGATGATGCATTTGATTTAAGTGTGGAGTCCACGGATCATTTTGGCTGGTATAACCGAAATACAGCCTTCAACCCCATCACAATCGAAGGGAAAAAAACTGTGGCTTTCGAGTTATTCCATCAAATGAAAATGACCCTGCCCGACAGAATTTTTGTTCCGGTTGGAGATGGAGTCATCATTTCCGGAGTATATAAAGGATTTGAAGACCTGCTCAAACTGAACATTATTAAAAAAATGCCAACCATTGTTGCTGTTCAGTCCGAGGGAAGTGACAATCTAATTAGGAATCTTGGGCTTGATATCTTTCATTCCAAACCCAGCCGGACTGTGGCAGATTCAATCAGTGTTGACTTTCCACGCAATTTTTACATGGCGAAAAATTTCATTTCTAATTATCAGGGTGAGTTTACTACAGTAACTGACGACGAAATAATGAATGCAATTAGCCATCTGGCAAAAAATACAGGCATCTTTACCGAACCAGCCGCCGCAGCAGCATTTGCAGGTTTTTTAAAATTCCAAAGGGATGAAAAGATAGCTCCCGAAAGTAAAAATGTAGTTTTATTGACTGGAAGCGGATTAAAAGATATACAGTCGGTTAAACCACTGATAAAATTACCGGAGTCAATTCAACCTGATATCGCGGGTATCAAGAAACATTTACCGTTTTTATAAAAAAATGACCGACAGAATCACTCTTTATATAGTTGCAATAATCATTCTGCTGCATTTCATCATAGGGTTCGATTGGGTTTGGTGGAAAATGAGAAAGCGGAAACCTTAAAATTATCTGGTTCATTCAATCGAGCCTGCACATTGTAATTGTTACCGACTTTAACCAACTAAGGCGCTTCAAAATAAAAAAGGAAACCTTTCACTTCAGATTTCCTTTTATCACTTGGGTGGAAGATGGGGCTCGAACCCACGGCCTTCAGATCCACAATCTGACGCTCTAACCAGCTGAGCTACAACCACCGTATAAAACGATGCAAAATTATAATATTTTTATAATTAGGCATGAATTTTTTTTATAATATTGCATCTATAAATGTAATTGCTTAAATATATGAAAAATAACCAGCTAAAGTCATCTTTAGTCCCAATAATTTGGGGCTGTTTGGCATTTTTATTCACAAGTTTCACATCTCCGGAATCTATAAACAACAAAACTACATCTGGAGGGTTATTGACTTTTACTGTCAGAACTGTGACTGATAATGGGACCTATTCCCCCAAACATGTACTTGCCATTTGGGTAGAAGATGCAAATGGGTTTGTTAAAACAAGAAAAGCGATGGCTAATCAGCGGAAACAATACCTCTATACATGGAAAGATGCATCAAACTATAATGTGGTTGATGCTATTACAGGTTCAACTTTAACAAGTCATCAAACCCATACAGTCACCTGGAATTGCACTGATCTTAACGGTACTATTGTTCCTGATGGAGATTATACAGTGTGGGTCGAATTTACAGGTAAACATGCACAGGGTCCTTTATACAATATTACATTTACCAAGGGATCCAGTCCTCAAACCTTTACCCCTGCTGATCAAACATATTTCAAAGACATTCAGCTCAATTTCGTTCCTTATGTAGCTGATTTTGTGTCCGATGTAAGTAGTATTTGCCAGGGCGAAACTGTAACTTTTACTGATCAGTCGGTTGGTGCTACATCATGGTCATGGAATTTCGGAACAGGAGCTAATCCTGCTACTGCCAACACAGTAGGTCCTCATGTTGTAAGCTATTCTATTCCCGGACTTGTTACTGTAGGTTTGACAATTAACAATGTTATAACAGAAACCAAGGTCAATTACATAACCGTTGCTGTTGTTCCAACAGCAGAATTCAGTTATTCCGGGAATGAATATACCATTGATTTTACCAATAATTCCACGAATGCAACTTCATATTTATGGGATTTTGGTGACGGAAGCACGGGTACAGAAAATAATCCATCTTATACCTTTAGCAGTGCAGGCACATATGCCGTTACCCTGACTGCTTATTATATGAATTGTAGTGATATTATAACCCAGGATGTTTCTGTTCCAATCGTTGGAGTCAATTATCAACTGGCTAATGGTGATGCCGTTTCACTTTTTCCAAATCCATCATCCGGGTTAATTAATGTCACGATATATAAAGAAGTCAATGAACCAATTACAATGACTGTATTTGATGCAATTGGGAATGTAATTCAAAAATCTACAATTGAATGCTTGCAAGCCAATGAAATATTAAGTCTCAATCTTGCCCAACAACAAAAAGGGATATATTTCATAAAGTTTGAAAGTAACAGCCTGAATGCCAGTTATAAAATAATGATATATTAGACAATTGGAACAAGTTTAATAGTATTTTTTTTTTTTCATCTTTGAATTCTATTGTTAGATTGGCAACAAATTTAAAGTAGCACTTTTCTGTTTTTCTTCTACTTTAGGTCGCAAAATCTCCTGATCTCATTGAATTTATTATTCAAGTAAATTCATATTTACAATTTTAACTTTTTAAAATAATTTTAATAATTCTGTGAATATGGATCAATGTTATTGAATTTCTGACAGATACACTTCTTTTTTAACCATCCCAAATTACAATAAAACTTCCACTGCATATATTTTCTACAGTTGTTGAATTAACTTACACATCCTCCCATTCATAGATATAGGTGCTAATACATGGTTTTTATAATGGATGGCTGTATATTTTCTCAGCACTTCGACTAAAACCATGCTTATGAGACCACTTTGTTAATTCACTGATTAAACACCAGTTGCACCCTAATACAAGCTTTGGTATTATAATTGAAAACAGATACTCGAAATAACTTGTATAAAAATGAAAATCTATATTTCAATTATTAAAAAATGGAAACCATGAAAAAGACATTATTTCTAACTGTAAGTTTTTTGCTGCTTTATGCAGGCATTGCAGCTAAAATTGATGCGTCGGCTAAAGTAAACTCTGCCGGGGATCAAACAATAACTGTTTATTGTTCTCCTGATTTGACAAATATTGCAAAGGAGTGGACGCGCAACTATTGTGGGCTTAATCCTGATTTAAAAATTAGCCTAATAACGATTAATACTGAGGAAATAAATAGAATGGTCACCAATGAGCCAAATCTGGCAATTATTTCAAACAGTTATTATCAAACTCTCGCAAATAAATCAATCTGGAAATTGACAATTGGTAGAGAAATCATTGTTCCTGTTATTAATTCTGATAACCCGTTCATTGAAGCTATCAATCAGCAGGGTATTTCTTCCTCAGTATTAGCTGAATTACTAATTGATCCAGAAAAAAGGAACTGGGCTTCTTTATTTAATAACGGGGAGTACATACCTTTTAACTACTACCAGGTCCAGGAAGAATCAATCAAATCAAAAATAGAGGAGTTTCTTGCACTTAAAAATACAGATGTTAAAGGAATAGAAGTAAACAGTAACCGCGACCTTGTCAATTCCATTCAAAATGATCCCAACGGAGTCGGTTTCTGCAAACTGACCGATGTTATTAATCCTGACAACGAGGATTTGGCAGATCATATAAGGTTACTGCCTATTGATAAAAACGGAAATGGTCAAATAGACTATTTTGAGGAAATATATAATAATGTAACTGATTTCTGCAGAGGAGTTTGGATTGGAAAATACCCCAAAATACTTATCAATGATATATATTTCGTTTCAAATCATACTCCAAAAAATGCCAATGAAGTGGCTTTTATTAAATATATACTTACGGATGGACAGCGGCAATTAGAACCAAATGGATTTAACGAATTGGTTTACAACGAAAGATGGGCGAGAATGGAAAAGTTAAACGAAAACGTTATTTATTCAAAATCTTCAAATGATTATGCAACTAGCCGCAATGCAATTTTCATACTTCTAATAGTATTTGCAGTTGGTGGAATAATCTCAGGTATTATTTACCTTATCGCCAAAAAACAGACAAAAGTAACAGAGAATATAATTGCAAATGATCAAAAAGTAATCAACGAAAGCAAAGTTACCATACCAAAAGGTGTTTACTTCGATAAAACACACACCTGGATTTTTATGGAAAAGGAAGGAATTGTAAAAATAGGAATTGACGACTTCCTGCAGCATGTAACCGGTAATTATACTCGCATCAAAATGAAAAATCCCGGCGATTTGGTAAAAAAGAATGAACAGATATTGTCACTCATCCAGAATGGAAAACAAATTAATATTTCAGCACCTATTTCGGGTTTGATCAAAGAAATCAATGAAGAGTTAGTAATTAAACCATCCCTCATTAACACCTCCCCATACGATGAAGGTTGGGTATATATGATCGAACCATCCAACTGGCTGCGTGAAATTCAATTCCTTAGAATGGCAGATAAATATAAAACATGGTTACATGATGAGTTTGCCCGTCTGAAAGATTTCATCATTTCTTCGACAAATGCTCAGTCCCCTGAACCTGCATACATTGCATTGCAGGAGGGCGGTGAAATTAGAGATTGTGTACTGAAAGATCTCGATCCAAAAATATGGGAAGATTTCCAAAAAAAGTTCATAGACAATTCCGAATTAAGGTGAAACTGTTAACACCTATCTCTAACAATAAATTTAAGCAGTTATGAGTATAGATCGAAGAAATTTTTTCAGGGTGCTTGGTGTTACAGGCACTACACTGGCTCTGGGAAATGGAGTGAAAGCGACTCCGGAAAATGAAAACAAAATCGAGTTTTACGGTATTCTTTACGACTCTACACGATGTGCCGGTTGTCAGACTTGCGAATTCTCGTGTGCCGAAGCCAATAATTTACCTGAGCCTGTTGGTTCACCTGAAATCGGGGTAATTCGGAAAACAGATGAAACAAGGCGAACGGTTGTGAACGCTTATGAAACTTCAAAGGGTGAATTATATGTGAAGCGACAGTGCATGCATTGTAATGAGCCGGCATGTGCAGCAGCCTGTCTGACACAGGCAATGCACAAAACCATAGAAGGTCCGGTAGTCTGGCGGGGCAATAAATGTATGGGGTGCAGATATTGTATGGTTTCGTGTCCTTTTGATAGTCCTAAATTCGAGTATCACAGCGCAAATCCAAAAATCACAAAATGTGATATGTGTTTCAACAGACTTGAAGAAGGCAAGCTTCCCGCCTGTGTTGAAAACTGTCCGGCTGAAGCGCTGCTATTCGGGACACGGAGAGAACTAATAAAAGAGGCACACAAAAGGATTCACGAAAATCCAGACCTTTATGTTGATTACGTTTATGGCGAAAGAGAAGCCGGAGGAACAAGTTTCCTTTACCTGTCACCTGTTCCGTTTGATGAATTAGGCTTCAATACCAATGTTCAGAAAAAATCATATCCCGAATTGTCAAAAGGATTTCTTTATAGCGTACCCACAGTATTTGTACTCTGGCCGGCTTTGTTATTAGGAATCCATGAAGCAACAAAAAACAATAACACTAAAGATTTAGAAAATGAATAACATTGACTACACAATAACAAAAGAAAATGATGGTAAATCAATTTTGAAATTTTTAGTTAGTGAATTAAAACCCAGGGGTAAATTTTTTACCCCTTTTAACATCATCTCACTGCCCATCATGCTGTTAGGTCTGGTATTAATCGTTATCAGGTTCTGGAAAGGAATTGGCTCCATTACAAATCTAACCCAGGAAGTTCCCTGGGGTTTGTGGATTGGTTTCGATGTGGTTACCGGTGTGGCATTTGCCGGTGGGGCTTATGTGCTCACTTTTATGGTTTACATACTGAATATGCAGAAATACCATTCAATAGTCAGAGTAACGGTGCTTAATGGTTTCCTTGCTTACGTTTTTTATGCCGGTGCATTGCTACTCGATCTTGGGCGGCCCTGGAATGTAGTCAATCCTATCATTGGTAACAGTTTTGGAACCAGTTCCGTTTTATTTTTGGTAGCCTGGCATTTCCTGCTCTACATGATAGCACAATTGATTGAGTTTTCACCGGCTATTGCAGAATGGCTTGGCGCAAAACGAGCACGGAAAATTCTTTCCGGTATGACCATTGCCGCCGTTATTTTTGGAATTACGCTATCCACACTTCACCAATCGGGATTGGGAGCTTTGTATCTTATGGCAAAAGATAAGATCCATCCATTGTGGTATTCTGAATTTATTCCTATATTGTTTTTTGTCTCCAGCATTTTTGCAGGGCTTTCCATGGTCATTTTTGAGGGTTCAATCAGTCAGAAAGTTTTTTTTGATCAAATCAGTGAAAAAAGCCATAAATCACACAATAGCATTATTCATGGATTAGCAAAGATATGTGCAGGGGCTATGTTCGCCTACTTCTTCCTTCAAATACTCGTTTTTGTACATGGAAAGCACTGGGATTTGTTAAATACTCCAATGGGTTACTGGTATATCATAGAGATGATAGGATTCGTGCTTTGCCCAATGATGCTTTTCTATTTTAGCTATCGCAGAAATAATATTTTACTAATTAAAATTGCCTCGATAATCACAATGGTTGGGATAATTATAAACAGGCTAAACGTAACGGTGATTGGGTTCAGATGGGATGCAGCAACCCACTACTTTCCAAGCTGGATGGAAATAATTGTAACCCTGGCGGTGATTTTTACAGAAATATGGATTTTCAGATGGGTGATTAACCGAATGCCTGTTCTGCGAGATTCACCATCATGGACGAAAGAATTATAATATTAACTTTTACAAAGTTTCATCAAAAATTTAAAATCATGGACGGATTTACTTACACTGACATTTTTGAAACAAAGGGAATAGAGTACATAATCATAATCACATTCCTTATCATCCTGATTCCCTTCTGGGTAATAATAAATAAACGAACAAGAGTTCTAAAACAATTTCATCAAACGCTGGGTGTACTTACAGCTCAAATTTTGAAAATCCCGCAAGGGTTGTTCTACAGCAAGAATCACACCTGGGCATATTTAGAAAAATCAGGGAATGCAAAGGTTGGATTGGATGATTTTCTTTTACAAATTATTGGTAATGTTTACATTGGCAAACTAAAATACCCGGGTGCATTTATCAAAAAAGGTGAGTTACTTGCTGAAGTTGACCAAAATGGTAAACGGCTCAAAATACACTCACCTATTACAGGAGAAATAATCGGGACAAATGCTGAAATCCATGAAAATCCTGAAGTAATGAATGAGGATCCTTATGAAAAAGGGTGGATTTATACCATAAAACCATCACAATGGGTAGCAGAAACCAATTCATGTTTCCTTGCCGGGGAAGCGACACAATGGATGACAAAAGAATTGGAAAGATTCAAAGATTTCTTAAACATATCGCTTGGGAAGCATTCCGCACAAAGCTCGTTAGTTGCATTGCAGGAAGGCGGAGAGCTTCGCCAAAACATACTTTCTGAATTAGATAAGGAAATTTGGGAAGATTTTCAGGAGTCATTTCTGAATTAATAAAATGATTTGTTAAAAAGTTTGGTCAGATTACCAGTTTTTTCTGTATTTTGCAGTCACATTAAATTGTCAGGATTTTAGCATTGATCGGTTAACAAAAAATAAGAAGAAACAATGGCTTTGCTTAACAATACCGGTTCCCAGAAAAGCAAAGGATATAGTTTTTACAAAAAGTATATAAAATTACGTTCTTCAATATATAGCCGGGTTATATTTATAATAACCGTATTATCAGTTTTCCTGTTTGTTTCTTTTGGACTAATTTTCAGGTCTGTATATGGAGAATACCTTAACACCGTCATCCGTCAGAGTGGAAATAACGTCGGCTCACTGGTAGAAGGAGCTTTATATTATTCCATGCTGGAAAATGATAAAAGCTCGTTGCAAAGCACTCTTGATATCATCAATACCATGCCTGGTATTGATGAGGTAAATATGTACAATAATGAGGACAGTCTTGTTTACTCATCTTACTCATTCGATACTACATCCCATAGCAACCCCAATTGCAAAAGCTGTCACCCGGATATTAAAACAATGTTTCCCGGAATAGACAAATCATACCGGATCATTGATGAGGCTAGCTCCTGTTCCATGAGCAAAAGCAAAAATGGACACCGGCAATTGTTAATCCGGTCACCCATTTACAATGAAAGGTCCTGCTACCTGAGTTCCTGCCATGCACATAGCGAAAGTGATATTCTTCTCGGTTCTCTCATCATCAAAGTTCCTCTGCAAGACCTTGATATGGCAGTTATAAAATCGTCAAAAGAGTTTTTTCTTTTTGCCACTATTTCTACACTGTTACTCGTTTTCTTCTTAATATTATTTACCAGAAAAAATATAAAAAATCCGTTAAAAGCTATCATTAACGCGAGTGAAGCAGTGGCAAAGGGAGATAAAACTATGCGCCTTGAGATTAAATCGGACCTCATGGACGATATGAGAATGGTTTCCGTGGCATTTAATAACATGCTCGATAATTTGAATTTGGCAAACAAGGAACTCGAAAACTGGTCAGCACAACTTGAATACAAAGTTCAAAAAAAATCAGAAGAGTTATCAGAGATTCAAAATGAATTAATACATGTGGAGCGAATTGCTTCCCTCGGCAAGCTATCTTCCTCTGTTGCACATGAAATAAACAACCCATTATCGGGCGTTTTGACTTATACAAAACTGGTTCACAGACAATTAGATAAGCTGGATTTGAATAAGAAAGCAAAAGATCCCATGTTAAGATATTTGAAAGTAATTGAAGCCGAAACCAAACGTTGCGGAGACATCGTAAAGGGATTGCTTGACTTCTCTAGAAAGGATCAGGAAAATTTTGAAAATAAGCGGCTGCATAAAATATTAAAGGATACTTACGATTTGATGGCGCATCAGATGAAAATGGCAAATATTAACTTCTACACTGATTTTTCTGCCCAATCGGACTTAATCTTTTGCAGTGAAAATCAAATCAAACAGGCCTGTGTTGCTATTTTGGTCAATGCCTCCGAAGCAATTGGAGAAAATGGTGAAGTTATTATAAAAACGCTGAATCCGGATAGCGATCATATCAGGTTCGAAATAAGTGATAATGGAGTAGGAATCGCTCCTTCCGATATGACGCATATTTTTGAACCTTTTTTCTCAGCCAAATCAAAAGCAAATGGAATTGGATTGGGATTGGCTATTGTTCATGGTATTGTACTAAGCCATAAAGGAAAAATAGAAATTGAGTCAGAGTTGGGTAAAGGAACAGCACTTTCTATCATCTTACCGCTGGCAAAGAATCAAAATTGAAAACTATGATAAAAAAAATATCGTTGTTAATCGTTGATGATGAAGATTCTGTAAGGGATTCGTTATACAACTGGTTTATTGAGGATGGCTATGAAGTGGATTGCGCTGAAAATGCGAAAGAAGCTTTATCACTGCTTGAATTAAAAAATTACAATATCATTCTGGCTGACATTAAAATGCCCGGTATGGACGGACTTGAAATGCACAGAAGAATCAAATCGCTGAACAAGGATTCCATCGTTATCATCATGACTGCATTTGCTTCGGTTGAAACGGCTGTTCAGGCATTGAAAGACGGCGCTTATGATTATGTAACAAAACCATTTGACCCTGATGATCTCTCGCATTTAATCCGCAATGCAACAAGCCAAATATCTCTGCAAGCAGAAAATGAAGTATTGAAAAATAAGCTCATTTCTTTGCACGACATTGATGATATAATTGGCAACAGCGATGCTATGTTGAAAGTTTTAAAGGAAGTTGAGAGTGTTGCACCATCCAATTCATCCGTCATTATTACAGGTGAAAGCGGTACCGGTAAAGAGCTTATCGCCAAAGCAATTCATTCCAATTCACCGCGTAAATATTTTCCGATGGTGAGTGTTCATTGCGGGGCTTTATCCGAAAGTTTGCTTGAAAGTGAACTATTTGGACACGAAAAGGGTGCGTTTACAGGCGCTATGTTCAATCGTAAAGGAAGATTTGAAATGGCAGACGGGGGAACTATTTTTCTTGATGAAATTGCAACCATTTCTGGAAAAATGCAAATCGAGCTGCTGCGTGTACTTGAAACAAAAACCTTTGTACGGGTGGGAGGAAATAAGGAAATTAAATCCGATTTCAGAGTGATTTGTGCAACCAACAGAAATTTAATGAAGCTTGTTGAAGACGGAATTTTTCGCGAAGACCTCTATTACAGATTGAACGTGGTGAATATCATAATACCACCCCTTCGTGAGCGACCGGAAGATATTCCTCTGCTTGTTGACCACTTCATTAGAAAATACTGTACTTCTATGAGTCGCGATTTTATTGCAATTGATCAGGGGGCGTTGAAACGGATGGTGGAGTACCCCTTTCCTGGAAATGTACGTGAACTTGAAAACATGATCGAGCGCGCAATTGTGATTGGAAATGGAAAGGAAATAGCATTGAAAGATTTACCTTTGGGTAAAGAAAATATAAGCAGCTCTTACGAGAGCCTTGATGACCTTGAAAAGAAATTCATACTCGAAGTTCTTAATAAATATGACTGGAACATTTCAAGATCGGCAAGAGCATTGAAAGTTGACAGGGTTACACTTTATAATAAAATTAAAAAATACAGTTTAAGAACCTCCAAATAATCCATATAATTTAAAGATGGATGGTTGCCAACATTGTAGATTTTAACCACAAATTCACTAAGAGAGTATTCAATTGAACAGGCAAAGTATTCTATTAATATCTCATGGACACGTTGGGGAAAATTTCCTCGAAATCGTTGCAGAAGACATAACGCGTGAGTTTATTTATCCTGTCAAAATCAAAGAAAGTCATGCCGACCTAAGTGAATACTACGACCCCACACGAAGACAATACGATGGCAATAAAATATTAAAATTCCTTGATTCCACTACCGATCAGGATTCTTTGAAAACAATCGGATTGTTCGAGGTGGATTTATTTATACCCATCCTTACATACATTTTCGGTCAGGCTATCCTAAACGGAAAAACCGGGATTGTATCAACTTACCGTCTTAAAAATGAACAATACGGAATGAAAAAGGATGAATATCTATTGCTCGACCGGTTACGAAAAGTTGTGATCCATGAACTGGGTCATGCCTTTGGATTGATTCATTGCCATATACCCATTTGCGTTATGAGATCAGGCACTTACGTTGAAGACATTGATCAGAAGCAGCATAAGCTTTGTAATAAATGCCGCGCTATACTTGAATCGTTTCCATTGTTCTCTCAATAGCGTTCTTTTTCGTATTTATTCTATTTAAAAATAAACGTAAAAATATCAGCGTAGATCTGCGTTACTGCGGGAAAATATGCAACTGAGCAGTAATTTTGAAGGAAACATCCGGTATGATACCTTAATCCTGTTTTGCAAAAAGCGGAATGGTTACGCCAAACAAAATATTGGTTTGTGCAAAGAAAAAATGCTGGTGGGCTTTATCATTGTTCGAATTACTGGTTTTGACATCCGGAAGATGAATGAAGCCTCCTTTTAATTCAGTTCTGAATGTGATGACTTTAAACAAATAAATACTCAAACCGGTTTGCAGGCTAAGCCCATACCCCGAAATATGGAAATAGTCGCTTAATTC
The DNA here is from genome assembly GCA_963840975.1 of uncultured Bacteroidales bacterium. Classification (GTDB taxonomy): domain Bacteria; phylum Bacteroidota; class Bacteroidia; order Bacteroidales; family JAADJA01; genus JAADJA01. Next base: position 49,642 of record CAWJBC010000021.1, read on the forward strand.
CTGGTTCATAAACCTAACTGCTGTCCTCGGCATGACCATACCTGCATTTATTCCTTCATCAAAAAAAATACTTAGCCTGAGTTTAGGAATGTCAAGTATCCTGTCGTAACGGCTAAGTCCTGCATTGATATAGTTCAGCCCATCCGTATGCTCATATTGCAAAAAATCATCTGCCAGAACGATATCTGAATTATCATAATCGCCATTATAAGGTGAGTTGCCAACATTTATCTCTCCGTTTATTTTAACGGTTTGATTCTGTACCATAACATACTTCATGTGGTCAAACCCTCCTGAAATACAGTAGTGATCGGTAATGAAGTATCCAACCTTAAAATTGGTCTGAGGAACGGTAAGTTTGGTAGGATGCAGGTATGGGTCAAACCCGACAGGTGATTGCCGGTCTTTCGCCTGCACATCATACAATGTAAAGTCGTAGTTTTCGCCATTAAACCGGATGTCGGAGTTGGTATACCAATCTCTGTTCCAGCCCCAAAAAAGAAAAACCTTTCCTTTCATTCTTGCTTCCTGGGCATTGGATGCCAATGATAACACTATGATGCCAATTAAAAAAAGAATTTTTAAACAAACAGATTGATTTTTCATGACGACTTAACAAAATAACTTGGATAAAGTTTTTTAACCACCTCTCAAATTGAAGCCAACAAAGGATATTAAACTATCCTGACCCTTTTAGTTCCAGACATTTGCTGGAATGCCGCAACATTCAATTTCATTCATGATTTCTTAAAATCCCATTGGAGATTCAGGAGCTCTTTGTTGCTTTTAGGGAACAACTATTACCTGAGTATTTGCGGTGATATGAAATAGCAGCGAATTAATTATTATGTTTAACGTGTATTTGTTTAATCCTGTTAGAGGTATTCATTAAGATCCGAGTTTAAAATCCTTATCAATTCCGACATATTGTCTTTCCTTGTTTCGGTAAATAAAAATCCAAAAAGAGGAAATCTTTTATAGTCTGCTTTTCTTAATTCCAAAGGATTTTCAAAATCAGCCAGCAGTTTATCGTAATTGAATGATGCAATGTCCTTCCCCTGAATTCCGGTATTGTTATTCAATACTATATTGCTGTAAATAACATCTTCCTTTCCCTTTAGAAGTTGGTTCCAGTCAGGTTCTTTTTTGTAAAAAAAATATTCATAAACATTCATTCCGTAAGCATGCCAGGCAAGATCAGGAGTTGAGCACCATCCGCCAAACCGCATCGGATTGAATTCAATCGGTGCGATTTTCCCGTTCTCATCTATCCTCACCTCTACATGGGCTGGAAAATTTTTGAGGTGCACCCTGCTACCTACTTCCAGTAAAAAATCTCTGATTTTGTCGTTGTAATTCCTGATAATATCGGCTGAGGTAAAATAAACCCGGTCATTAACATCCTTGTCCGATGAAAAAAGATGTTTAAGTATATTCAACACAACGGGCTGACCATCCTGATTGAAATAGCAATCAATTGCAAACTCCTCACCCCGGATACACTCCTCAATGATAAATTCATCCGGTTTCAGAACTTCTAAAGGATATAAGGTTTCTACTTGACTGATCTCTGTCTTTATTCTGCTTATTGTTTCAACCCATTCTTCTAACCCTTCCACCTTGTTTACCCCAAGGCTGAAAAAGCCGACATTGGGTTTAACAATCAAAGGATAAGGCAACTGACGACCATCCAGTTTCTCAAGACCACGAAGTGTCACTTGTTTGTAGAAATAGCCGGGATACAAGTCCTCCAAAAGGCATCGGAATAAATATTTGTTTTTGAATTGATTGATTTTTTGAGGCAAATCAGAAAACTGTAAGTTTTTTACTATCCAGCCGATAGCGTTCTCAGAATTACTGTATAGAAGCAGGTCATCATCATTTCTGACCTTTTCGATGGCATCTTTTTCCGAAATAAAAAAAATAGATTTATTCGCTAATAAACTCTCGGCGACTTCGGTGCGGATCACAGGAATCTTGTTTCTCAAAATTGTTGTTTCCAGAAAATCAGATAAGTAGGGATTATCTATTAGAATCATTGGGTCTCTTTTTTGATTTGAAGTTTATTAGCAACTCTTAATTTGTAAACAATCCGGACTGGCCAAAAATACAGAAAGTAATAGAAAAAATAGAACTGCAATTTAAAGATATGATCTTATTATTTCTTCTTCTTAGCATTATTAGCTTTAGTTTTGCATGGTTAAATGGTTAGCATGAGAAGAATTTATTCACGAATTCCCCCTAAAGTCAGACTTTACATTCCTATTGTTACCGGGATTATAATTGCGATCTCTGCCATAACGGTTTATTCGGTAAATAAACAGCGAAACAACGTAATCCGATCCCTCGAAAGGAATTTGTCTTTAGAGGTTGCCACCCTCAAAAAAATGTTTGAAAGGGAATACGCAGTTAAGCTGGATAAGGTGAAAATAGATTTGAATGTTTTGCACGATAAATTTTATTCGGCTGATTTTATAATTGGATCAAAAAAGCAAAAGATTAAGATTATCAATCAAATAACCCTGATTGAGCACGAAACCGAAATTGCTGATTGGACACTTGGTGGTTCGAAAATATTTGAAAATTTTGATCTTGTTGATAGCGTTCACAAATTGGTTGGAGGAACATTTACCATATTTCAAAAATCTGACAGCGGCTATATCCGAATCTCAACCAATGTGCTGACGTCAGATGGAAGTCGAGCCACCGGAACTTTTATTCCCAATAATTCACCGGTGGTTCAAACAATCGAAAGAGGCAACCCATTTATCGGTCGGGCTTTTGTAGTAAACGATTGGTATATCACGGCATACGAACCTGTTTATCAGGATGGTAAAATTGTAGGGATGTTGTATGCAGGTGACCAAGAAAAAGATTTGAAGGAATTGCAAACCAAGCTCAGTGAATTGAAAATTGGGGAAAGGGGGTTTATTTTTGTTTTGGATGAAAAAGGAAAATTCATCATCCATCCTTATGCTGAAGGACAAACATGGGATTCTGAACCGGTTATCCAGTATATTCTTGAAAATAAAGCGGGACTATTAACCTATCGTTTGACCAGGGATAATGTTGAGAAGATAGTTGCATTTGATTATTTCCCTGAATTTAAACATTACATTGCCGCTTCTGTGCCGGTGAGAGAAGAAACCAGATCATTGGTTCGCGAAATCATTATCAACTCATCCATAACAGCTTTTTTTATCATCGTTGCTTTTTCTGTTTTTGTGTATCTGATTACGCAGGAGAAGGTGCGAAAGTTTTTAACCCGGCTTGAGCAATCATCATCTAAGTTAAAATCAACTGAGCAGGCACTTCAGCAGTCGGAACAGCATTTTCAGACACTTTTCCACAGCAGTTCCGACGAAATATTCGTCATTGATTTCAATGGCAATTTTATTGAAGTGAATCAGGTAGCTTGTGATACTCTTGGTTTTACACGAGAAGAATTCCTTCGCATAAACATCAGGGATATTAAGACCGAAAAATTCCTTGAAAATGTTGAGAAAAACATCAGTATGATCACCAAATTCGGACAGTACCGTTACGAATCCGAAAACAAAGCCAAAGATGATAAGGTGATCCCGGTGGAAATGAAAAGCAGGGTGATTGACTACAAAGGAGGTCCGGCGATACTTTCCATTGCAAGAGACATCAGCGAACGAAAGGAAATAGAGGAGAAGATACTGACTACTATTATCAAAACTGAGGAGAACGAGCGAAAGCGTTTTGCGGCTGACCTTCACGACGACCTGGCACCAATTCTTTCAACGGTAAAACTTTACACCGATTTGCTGAAAAAGGGAAATTACAAAAAGATCAACGAAGGGGAGGCTATTAAGAATATTGAGGAATTGGTGGATATGGCGATCAAGTCAACCCGTGAGATTTCAAGGAATATCCGTCCGAATATTTTACAGGACTTCGGGTTGGCTGCTGCCATCAACGATTTTTGTTCCTTTATTAACCGCACCAACACAATTTCGATCAGCATCAATACAAGTGCTTATAAAATCAATACAAGAGGAATAGAAGAATCCCTGCTCTATCAGGCATTAAAGGAGTTGATCAACAATACCCTGAAACACTCCGGGGCAAAAAATGTCAAAATCGAACTCAAGAGTTTTGAAAATCAGGTAATTTTGTATTACCGCGATGATGGCAAAGGGTTTAATGTAGCAAATGCCCTTAAAGAAAATGGCGGACTGGGATTGAACAACATCATAAACAGAATTAAGTCGGTGCAGGGAAATGTTGACATCAACAGCGAGGAAGGCTCCGGGATGTTCCTGATCGCCTCATTGAAAATTAAAGAAAACAGGTAAACTATGGACATAGCAAGAGTAATTATCGTAGATGATCATGTTATTTTTCGCAAAGGGTTGCATACCATTCTGAATGAGATTGACGAGGTGAAGGTTGTTGGTGAAGCCTCCAACGGTAACGAATTGTTAGACCTGCTAAAGAAGCAGGAAACCGATATCATTTTCATGGACATTAAAATGCCTGTTATGGATGGCATTGAAGCGACACGAAAAGTGCTGATGAAATATCCTGATATCAAAATTATAGCACTGACAATGTTCGAAGAAATCAGCTATTTCAACGAAATGATCGAAGCCGGAGCATCCGGTTTTCTGCTTAAAAAAACTACCGGTGAAGAGTTGGAAAAGGCGATCAATATGGTTTTGTTGGACGAAAGTTATTTTTCCGAAGAGTTCATGAGTTCGGTAAACAGACACATCAAACCCAAACAGAAAGATCCTTCAATTGTTCTTACTGACCGTGAACAGGAAGTTTTAGAACTAATTTGTAAGGGACATTCCAACGCCGAAATTTCAAAATTTCTCGGATTAAGCTCCCGTACAATTGATGGACATCGGGCTAAACTTCTGGAAAAAACAGGAGCCAAAAATGCGCCTAACCTGGTGATGTTTGCGATAAAGAACGGTTTGATCTAACCTAACAGGTTTTTTCCAACCTGTTAGGTCTATTGCCTACTTCTTTTTTATTAATAACCAATACTTCCTGCAACTGTCAATTTTTCGTTTGGTATAATTCAATACGTGGGTAAAAACACTGGAGAAAAAATATAATTTTTCAAGAAACTCTCACCGTGTAAAACACCTGCCAAAAAATATTTTCACTTTTTTTTCAAAATAAATCTAAATGCCACTATTTATTGTTAATCGAATAACAATGCCACTTTCCGAAATTTTCTTTGCACAACCAATTCCCTCTGTTTTACCTCTGAATACAATTAGCAACAGCGATACCTAAATAACCTGAAATCCTTGTCCTGTGGCACTTTAACGTCTAATATCTAACATCTAACGTCTAACGCCTTTAGGTATTTCCACCTGTTTTCACGATGTGCTTTCTACTCTTGTGGGGACCATATTGCGGTTCTACTTTTGGCTCGTTAAGTTAATAAAAGTGAGAACACAAAAAGTCATTATCGCAGACAGCAACAAATTCTTCAGGGAAGGACTGAAAACGATCCTTTTGAATATCGGGAAGTGTAAAAATTGTTGGTGAAGCTGAATGCGGTAATGACCTTTTGAACCTGATGGAATCACAGAAAGCCGATATCGTTTTCGTGGAAGTGAATATGCCAAAAATGAACGGAATAGAGGTTACACGTAAAGCCCATTTAAAATTCCCGGATACGACGTTCATTGCATTTTCATCGCTCGAAAACCGCAGGTATATTGATCAGATGTTGGAGGCTGGCGCCGAAGGATACCTTTCGAAAAGCTGCGACAATTATGATCTGTTCAGGCAAATAATTGAAGACAGGCATCATGGAGGTTTTATTTCACCCGATCTTATTATCAATCAAAAAACGAACAACATTATAAATTAAGTCACTCATTTATAAACATTAAAATCAAAGTATCATGAACACAAAAAAAATCTTAATCGTTGACGATGACATTGACATCATCAATGTAATCAGCACCATCCTCGAAAACGAAGGATACGAAGTAATCACAGCCAACGACAAAAAAGAAGGTCTGGAATTGGCGCGACGTGAGCATCCTCACCTGGCTATCCTTGATGTAATGATGACAACCCAGTATGAAGGTTTCGAAATGGCCGAAGAATTAGTTAAAGATCCTGTTTTCAGGGATGTACCCATTCTGATGCAGACCTCTATTGACGTGCTTACCACCACCAAAGAAAGTGTCAGGGAAATGGCTCGTGAGTTCAGACAGGATCCTAAATACAAAGAGTTACAGGTAATTCTGCTCAAAGACATCGTTTCGGGAAAAGCCGGAATTGACTATCGCACTGCTGACGGCAGATCAATCTGGTTGCCCGTTGACGGATTTTTAAAGAAACCCGTTGACAGTAAAAAACTTCTTCCCGAAATAAAAGCCCTGTTAGCTAAAAAGGCTGATTTCCATTCTGTTTAACGAATACGAAGCCTAAGTTTGACTGGACTTATTAATATTGAATCAATAAATCAGGTTTGATGAAAACAGGAGTTGCAGAAATATTGAAAGATCACGCTGGCGCAAAAAGAGACAGCCTCATACCTATCCTGCAGGAAATTCAGGAGAAAGATGGATTTCTTTCGGCTGATGCGCTGATAGATATTGGAAAACACCTCAACATCCCGACAAGTAAGATTTATGGCGTAGCCACTTTCTACAATCAGTTCCGTTTTGAACCGAAAGGAAAATACCACATCCAGGTTTGCCGCGGAACGGCTTGTCATGTACTCGGTTCTGCTACCGTTCTCCAAAGTCTGGAGAAAGGATTGAAAATTAAGGCAGGGCAGACATCACGTGACGGGCTTTTCAGTATAGAGGTGGTAGCGTGCATTGGAGCTTGCGGACTTGCTCCGGTAATTTGTGTGAATGGAGAATTTCATGCAAGGGTTACCGAAAATTCCCTTAAAGAAATTGTCGAAAAATACAAAAGTATGGAGGTGCAGGATGGAAACAATTAAGAGTATTGATAAGCGGAATTTTCTTACCGAAAATGTCCTTATGAGTTTTGATCAAACCAATCGGGAGTTGTTTGCAGAGAAGGAACTGGCAGTTATCCGAAGGGAGATCATCACAAAACCAGTAATCTATATTGGTGCGGGCACTTGTGGGTTCGGAGCTGGAGCAGCCAGAACCATTGAGCAGGCTGAAAAACACCTTGCCGATAATGGAATTGATGCTGATGTCATCCGGGTTGGATGTATTGGTTTTTGTTCAGCCGAACCATTGATGGATATTCAGTTGCCCGGCAAAAATAGGTTGTCATTTCAGCACGTTACCGCTGATAAAGTGAAAGAGGTCATTCAATCTGCATTTACCGGCAAGCTGGCAGGGATGGATGTTTTGGGACAATTCAGGAGTGAGAATTTTGAAGTATGGGAAAATGTTCCTTTCCTTGATGAGCACCCGTTTTTTTCTCCCCAAACAAGGATTGTCCTGCAAAATTGTGGTTTGGTGAATCCTGTTGACATTGAAGAATACATTGCCAGGGGAGGTTATAAAGGGTTGATTAAAACGATTAAGACCTATCAATCAATTGAAGTTTGCGACAAAATTGAAAAGAGCGGATTGCGCGGACGTGGTGGCGGAGGTTTCCTTACGGGAAAAAAATGGAAGTTTGCGCACAATCAGGTGGCTGATCAAAAATACCTGATCTGCAATGCCGATGAAGGTGATCCCGGTGCATTTATGGACAGAGCTGTCATCGAAGGCGACCCGCACCGGCTGATTGAAGGAATGGCAATAGCGGCGTTTGGAATCGGAGCCACCAAAGGTTATGTTTATATCCGGGCTGAATATCCGCTTGCCATCGAACGCTTGCGGATAGCGCTTAACCAGGCGAGATATTACGGTTTATTAGGGAAAAATATCTTCGACAGCGGATTCAGTTTTGATATAATTATCAAAATGGGGGCCGGAGCTTTTGTCTGTGGAGAGGAAACAGCCCTTATACAAAGCATTGAGGGTAAACGCGGAATGCCAAAACCCAGACCGCCTTTTCCGGCTGTTAGTGGCTTATTTGGAAAACCGACTATCATTAATAATGTGGAAACATTGGCAAATATTCCTACAATCATTGAGAAAGGGGAGGACTGGTTCGCATCGGTTGGAACAAAGTCCAGCAAAGGAACAAAAGTTTTTGCCTTATCAGGTAAAGTAAAACTGACAGGACTGGTGGAAATTCCAATGGGAACAACAGTCAGAGATATCATTTTCAAAATTGCCGGTGGTATTCCTAATGGTAAAAAATTCAAATCAGTTCAAATTGGCGGTCCATCAGGTGGTTGTATTACGACAGAAAATCTCGATATACAAATTGACTATGAATCACTGATCCAGGTTGGTGCAATGATGGGCAGCGGAGGACTGGTGGTAATGGATGAGGACACCTGCATGGTGGATGTGGCTAAATTTTTTATGGATTTTATCCAAAGCGGAAAGTTGCGGAAAATGTATCCCCTGCCGTGAAGGTACGAGGCGTATGCTCGAAATTCTTGAAAGCATTACACACAAACCAAACGGAAACAGCGAAAAGGACGCACTCGACAGGTTTAAAGGGTATCATCCAACTCGAAAAGCTGGGAAAGGTGATCAAGGAAACTTCATTGTGTGGATTAGGACAAACAGCTCCCAATCCTGTGTTGAGCACCATTAAATGGTTCAGGGATGAGTACGAATCCCATATTTACGAACGCAAATGTCAGCCCGGGGTGTGTACCGAACTCAGAACTTTCAAAATTGATGTTGAAAAGTGTACCGGTTGTACGGCATGTGCGAAAAAATGTCCGACAGCAGCCATAATAGGGGCAAAAAAATCACCTCATTTCATTATCGAGGATAAATGTATAGGCTGCGGCACCTGCCAGGAAACATGCAAGTTTGATGCAATCAGCGTTGCTTAAAAATGAATTAGAATAACAGAAACAATGGAACTGAAAATTGAAGTTAACAAAAAGTGTCTTGAAGCGAATAGTGGTGAAACCATTCTGGATGTTTTAACAAGGAACGGTATCAAGGTGCCGACTTTGTGCCACATGAAGAATTATTTTCCAACAGGTGCATGCAGGATGTGCGTTGTGGAACATGAAAACTCAGGCAAACTGGTTACCTCCTGTTCCTATCCGGTTGAAAATGGGATGAAAATAAAAACCCATTCAACTCGCGTGGTGGAGGCTCGTAAGATGATAGTCGAACTGCTTCTCTCGAACCATCCTGACGATTGCCTTTATTGTGTGCGGAATGGAAACTGCACTTTACAGGACATGGCGATAGAGCATCGGGTGACCGAAAGAAGAATCTCTGGAAACAAAAATAAGTTCCCGAAAGATCTTTCAAGCCCAAGCATTACCCGCGATCCGGATAAATGTATCCTCTGCGGAAGATGTGTAAGGGTTTGCGAGGAAGTGATGGGTGTTTCAGCCATTGATTATATTAACCGGGGAAGTAAATCTGTTGTCGGCACTACTTTTAATAAAGGATTGAATACTTCAAGTTGTGTCAACTGCGGTCAATGTATCATGGTTTGTCCAACAGGAGCATTATCCGAGAAAAGTCATCACAACGAAATTCAAATGGCGCTGAACGATCCCGAAAAAATGGTGGTCATCCAATATGCTCCTGCTATTTCCATTTCGATTGCAGAAGAATTCGGGATGGAAGCCGGTATCGACATCAACGGAATCATGAATGCTGCATTGAGGAAAATAGGATTCGATAAGGTTTTTGATACCACTTTCTCTGCTGACCTTACCATCATGGAAGAATCGGCTGAGTTGATCCACCGGGTAAGCAATAGTGGCGCTTTGCCGATGATAACCAGTTGCTGCCCTGCCTGGGTAAAATATGCCGAAGAGTTTGCAACCGATTTTATACCGAATATATCATCCTGCAAATCACCTCAGCAGATGTTGGGAGCAGTTATCAAAACCTACTTCGCTGAAAGGGCAGGTGTAAAACCCGAAAATATTTACTCTGTTTCAATCATGCCATGTACCGCCAAAAAATTTGAAGGACAGCGTAGCGGAATGACACGACATGGATTAACCGATGTAGATGCAGTGATGACTACCCGCGAATTCGTGCAGATGATCAAACTCTATGGTATTGATATGAAAAAACTTGAGCCGGAGTTAGCCGATTCACCTCATGGAATCAGAAGTTCAGCCGGTAAATTATTCGGCGCATCCGGGGGAGTGATGGAAGCTGCAATACGAACAGCCTATTTTAAGCTGACCGGCTCAGAACTTGGTGAATTTCAAAATTAAGGCAGTCCGGGGATTGGAAGGAAGGAAAGAGACGAGGGTTCAGATTGGAGAATTGGAATTGGGGGTTGCAGTTGTCAGCGGCTTGGCTAATGCCGAAAAACTGCTGAATGAAATCAGAAACGGAAGAACAGATATCCATTTTATTGAGGTGATGGCTTGTCCCGGAGGTTGTATTGCAGGAGGAGGACAGCGGATAGGCGCCGACGATAATGCGATCAGGGTAAGGATGAAATCGTTGTATGATATTGATGACAGGGACTCCATCAAAGTTTCACATAAAAACCCGGAAATCCTGGAATTGTACGCTAACTTTCTGGGTGAACCCTTAGGACATAAAAGCCATGAATTACTTCATACACATTATGACGAAAGAGAAGTGATGCTGTAAAATCAGTTATCATGAACTCGATTTTTAATAACAATAATCCAACGAAATGGCAAACAGGAAACGACATGTACTTGTACAGACAGTGAAAGACCGGTGCCGGGTATGTTATACCTGTGTTAGGGAGTGCCCTGTAAAAGCCATCCGGATTTTAAACGGTCAGGCGGAAGTAATCAGCGAGCGGTGTATCGGATGCGGAAATTGTGTGAAGGTTTGCAGCCAGGGAGCTAAAGTCTATTTCAATTCTAAAGATTTGGTAAAGGAATTATTACAGTCCGAAAGCCGGGTTGCAGCCGTTATAGCGCCGAGTTTCCCTGCCGAATTCAGCGATATTGGCGATTACCAGGTATTGGTTGGCATGATTCGGTCGCTGGGCTTTAACATGGTGAATGAAGTCGCTTTTGGAGCCGATTTGGTTGCAAAAGAATATGAAAAGCTTTTGGACGATCAAACCCAAAGTCCGCACATTTCGTCCGATTGCCCTGCCATTGTTTATTATATCGAACATTATCACCCGCAACTTGTGCCATCCCTTGCCAATATTGTATCGCCAATGGTAGCAGTAACGAGAGCATTGCGAAAACTGCACGGCGATGACCTAAAAGTGGTTTTCATCGGGCCATGCATAGCTAAAAAAGCCGAATCAGCCGAGGTTGACGAAGCCATTACTTTTATTGAACTGAGGGAACTTTTCGTTGAGGTGGGTATTACCGGAGAAATGGTTCAACCATCTGATTTTGATGAGCCGCACGCAGGCAAGGGAGCGATTTTTCCGGTAAGCAGAGGATTGTTGCAAACGGTAAACAGGGTGGACGACATTTGTGAAGGAAACATTGTAGTCGCCGAAGGCAGGGTGAACTTCAGAGATGCAGTCAAAGAATTTGAAGAGGGATTGATCAGCTCGCACCATCTTGAGTTGCTCTGCTGTGAAGGTTGCATTATGGGACCCGGCATGTCTAAGGGCGTTCAGAAATTTACCCGGAGAACCCTTGTGGGCGAGTATGTGAAAAATAAAATTGAGCGGAACAATGTTGCAAACTGGGAAAAAAACATTGCAGAATTGCAGGCCATTGACCTGACCCAAAAATTTGCTGTTGTTGACCGCCGCATTCCCGTACCGGAAAAAGACCAGATTGAGAAGGTCTTGATGGAAATGGGTAAAAAGACAGAAAAAGATCACCTGAACTGTGGCGCCTGCGGTTACGACACTTGTGTTGAACATGCCATTGCTATTTCGGAAGGGTTGGCTGAAATTGAAATGTGCCTGCCTTATGCCATCGAAAAGTTACACCACTCGGTGGATGAACTAAATAATTCAAACGAAAAATTGGCATCAGCGCAAATTGCACTGAAACAGTCGGAAAAGCTCGCCAGCATGGGACAACTTTCGGCAGGTATTGCACACGAACTGAACAATCCGCTGGGTGTAATTACCATGTACTCCAATATCCTCAAAGATGAAGCGCCTGATGACGCACCGATCAGGAAAGACCTTGAACTCATTGTTGAGCAGGCGAACCGCTGCAAGAATATTGTCGGTGGTTTACTCAATTTTGCCAGGAAAAATCAGGTTCGACTTACTGAAACCGATTTTAATAAATTTATTGAAAAAAGCATTGATTCCATCATACGTCCTGATTCGGTTCAGGTTAATTTCCGCTCGACATTGGAAGATCCAATGGTGATGATTGACAATGACCAAATGATGCAGGTGCTGACCAACCTCGAAAAAAATGCCGTGGAAGCAATGCCGGACGGAGGGCAGCTTACCATCGGATTAAGCGGCGACGTAAGCACGGTCGAAATCATTATGACCGATACGGGCGTTGGCATTCCGAAAGAAAATATGGATAAACTTTTTACCCCATTTTTCACAACAAAAGAAATTGGAAAAGGAACGGGGCTTGGACTACCGCTCATTTACGGTATCGTAAAAATGCACAAAGGACAAATCAGTGTTACTTCTAATTCAATACCTGAAACCGGTGCGACCGGCACAACTTTTAAAATTACTATTCCACGAAGAAATGAAATTTAAATTTAATTTATCATGACTGAAATAAAAAAGAGAATCCTGATTGTTGATGATGATATTGATCTTTTAACCCAGATGAAAATGCAGGTCGAATCATTTGGTTTTGAAACCATAACCGCCGAAAGTCAGAAAGAAGGTGAAAATATTCTTGAAAAAATCAGACCCGATTTAGCCATCCTTGACCTGATGATGGAAAACAAAGACAGCGGTTTCATCCTTGGTTATAAGATCAAAAAAAAATATCCCGATGTTCCGGTTATCATTGCCACTGCCGTCACCGCCGAAACAGGGCTTGTATTCGGGCTGGATACTGAAGAAGAAAGAAACTGGATCAAAGCGGATCAATATCTCGAAAAAGGTATTCGCCCCGACCAGCTTCTCCGCGAGATCAATAAATTGCTGAAAATATAAATGGATTATTATGATGCTGAAAGGAGAAAAAAGGGAAATAAAACTGATACTGGAATAGTGGAAATTGGAATCCCTATACTTTATTCCCCCGGTACCTTTATACCCCTATACCCCTATACCCTTATACCTTTCTTCATAAAGCAGGATTTTATCCCAAATAATAATTAATTAAAAATAAAAAATGAAAAAGCTGAATGTTCTTGTGGTGGATGATGAACCTGGCATCAGATCAGGGATTAACAGGATTCTGAGAGGATTTACCGTTGGATTTCCCTTTATGGATGAGGACTTTAGTTTCGATTTGTTAGATGCTGAATCCGGGGAGCAAGCCATTGAGATCATCAATCAGCAGGAGATTGATATTGTCCTGCTCGACAATAAACTGCCCGGCATCCATGGCATAGAAGTACTTGAGTACATCAAAAACAAATCGTTCGACATTTTTGTAATGATGATCACCTCTTATGCGTCGCTCGATTTGGCGGTGAAAGCTACCAACAACGGAGCCTATAACTTTGTACCCAAGCCCTTTACACCGGATGAACTGAAAGCCGCCATGGAAAGCATTACAAAGCATCTTTTCCTTAAAAGGATGACCCGTAAAATGAAAGAAGAAGGAAAAGCGGTGCGGTTCCAGTTTCTGCAGGTTTTATCCCACGAATTGAAGTCACCCATCAACGCCATCGAAGGTTATCTCCGGATCATGAAAGAAAAGCAGGCAGGCGAAAACATTGAAGCATATAATGTTATGATTGACCGCTCCATCGAGCGGCTCAAAGGAATGAGAACCCTGATCATTGACCTGCTCGACCTGACAAAAATTGAATCGGGAAAAAAAACACGTGAACTCAAAAAAGTTGATATAACAGAGGTCATCCGCATTGCAAAGGACACCATGGAACCTCTGGCAATCCAAAAAAATGTGAGGATACATTTCGATAATACCCAGGAAATATTTATGACTGCTGATTCGGAAGAAATAGAGATCATAATGAACAACCTGATCTCCAATGCCGTGAAGTATAACAAAGACGGCGGGCAGGTCCATATACAGGCTAAAAGGACCAACGGCAAAATAGAGATTATGGTGGAAGATACCGGAATCGGAATGACAGAGGAAGAAACCTCTATGTTATTTCAGGAATTTGTCAGGATAAAAAATGCCAAAACCCGAAACATTACTGGCAGCGGTCTGGGTTTATCCATACTCAAAAAGATGGTAAGTCTTTATGATGGAGAAATTACGGTAGACAGTACTCCGGAAGTAGGGACAAAATTTACAGTGCTCCTGCCACAAATTTAAAATTAACATTAAGCATGAAATTCACTCCCGAACGATATAATCTTCCTGACATCCCCGGTGAACCCTTTATAGATCCGGTTGAAATTGAAGGAATACTCGCTTGCACTAAATCAACAAAAGAAATTGTCAGGTCTGTTATTCAAAAATCGCTGAATAAACACCGCTTGAATTTGAATGAAGTGGCTGCTTTACTCAACACTACCGACCCCGAATTGATCAATGAGATCAAACAAGGTGCAAAAACGCTGAAGGATAAAATTTATGGCAACCGCATCGTCCTGTTCGCACCTCTTTATATCGGCAACAAATGTTCAAACAATTGTACTTACTGCGGTTTCAGGGCTTCCAACAAAGATGCAGTCAGAAAAACTTTATCCGACACCAATATTGTAAACGAAATAGAAGCGCTGGAGGATAATGGTCAAAAACGGCTCATCCTCGTTTACGGCGAGCATCAGCAATATGATCCCGAGTTTATTGCCCATACAGTTAGGCTGGCTTATAGCGTAAAAAAAGGAAATGGCGAGATCAGAAGGGTAAATATCAACGCGGCTCCTCTGGATGTTGAGGGATTTAAAATCATTAAAGAAGCGGGGATAGGAACCTACCAGGTTTTCCAGGAGACCTACCATCCGGAAGCATATAAAACTTATCACCTGCGCGGGAAAAAGGCTGACTTCAATTATCGGTTGACCTCTTTGGACAGAGCGCAGGAAGCCGGGTTGGATGATGTTGGAATCGGCGCTTTATTCGGACTTTACGACTGGAAATATGAAGTCATGGGATTGGTAAGGCATACCAATCACCTGGAGGCTTGCTACAATGTCGGTCCGCATACCATCTCTTTTCCAAGGATCAAAGATGCCTCAATGCTGCAAATGGGTCACCGGTACTTTGTGAATGATGCTGATTTTGCAAAAATGATCGCCGTCATCAGGTTAGCTGTTCCTTATACTGGTATGATCCTCACCGCCCGTGAACCAAAAGAACTTCGTGATGAAGTGATTCAATTCGGCGTTTCACAAATTGATGGCGGAACCAAACTTGAACTTGGAAGCTATTCGAAGAACCTGAATGAAGATCAGGATTTGAACAAAGGACAGTTCAGGATCAATGACAACCGTTCACTGAATGAAATAATCGAAGAATTACTGGATCATGGAATGCTGCCTTCATTTTGTACCGCGTGTTACAGACTGGGCAGGACCGGTGAGCATTTCATGGAATTTTCAGTTCCGGGTTTTATTAAAAGATATTGTACTCCGAATGCTATTTTAACCTTAGCAGAATACCTCAGCGATTATGCTCCCGAAAAAACCCGCGAAAAAGGTTGGGAGGTCATTGATATATGAACTGGCCAAAATGAACGGTGCAAAAGTAAAGACAGAATTTATTGAACGGATTGGAAAGAATCAAACAAGGAGAAAGAGATTTATATTTTTAAAGCAGTTAACGGAAGTTTAATTACCACATAGGATCATAGGGACATAGATTGGCACATAGATGAACACCGACTTTCAGGCATATAAAATAATTTTAGATACTGGTACTGAACTATATGAAGCCTATGTTTCTATTGTGTCTATGTGGTAAAATTCGTGGAAGTATTGTAAAAAACATTCGAACAAAGTGAAAACAATTAAACAATTTCATACATTTTTAAAGTTAGTCAAACTCGCTTTGATTTTTATTTGTTGTAGTGAGGTCATGGGCTTGATGAGCCTGTGACCTTTTTTAATGTTAAGCAATTATAAAAATGACAAAAGGAAGAGATCATAAACCCCATATCGGCATTTTCGGCAGGAGGAATGTCGGGAAAAGTTCATTTATCAATGCTTTGGTAGGGCAGGAGATTGCAATTGTTTCGGAACATGCAGGTACAACTACTGATCCGGTCAGGAAGTCAATTGAGATTTTTGGTATCGGACCCGCCATCATCATTGACACCGCCGGAATTGATGATACCGGCGATTTGGGCAGGAAAAGGATTATGAAATCAATGGAAGCGCTGAAAACAATTGATTGTGCCGTGCTGATGATTGCAGGGAATACCTTTGGCGATCATGAAGTCAACCTGATCGGGAAGTTTGATGAATGGCAAATTCCTTATATCATTGTTAACAATAAATCGGATTTGGAACCCTTGCAGGAATATACCGAAGCCCGGATACTTGAAGCCTCCAATGCACCTGTTTTTGAATTTTCGGTTCTTCAGTCAGGCAATATGGATCAGGTTTTAGACGGACTGCGGAAAACCATCCCTGAATCAGCATATTTTAAAACCTCTTTACTTGGTGACATTATAAAGCCCGGCGATTATGTACTGCTTATTACGCCCATTGACAACGAAGCTCCTGACGGCAGGATGATCCTTCCACAGCAAATGGCTATCCGTGATGTACTCGACAACAATGCAATTAACATCGTTTTAAAAGAGGATCAGGTGGAGAACTTCATTATTAATTCCGGGATCAAACCACGCATTGCCATAACAGACAGCCAGGTATTCGGTAAAATGAAAAAAATTATACCCAACGACATTCCACTCACTAGTTTCAGTATCGTCTTTGCCAGGTTAAAAGGCAACTTTGAGCAATACAAGATTGGAACCCCTGCGCTGGATAAACTTTCGGATGGCGACAGGATTTTGATACTCGAATCATGCTCACACCAGGTAAATTGCGATGACATAGGAAGATTTAAAATTCCGGCATGGATAAAAAATTACACCCAAAAGAACATCGAATTTGATGTAGTAGCAGGATTGAGCAAAGTGGAAAGAGATATTAAGGATTATGCGCTGGTGATTCAATGCGGGGGTTGCATGGTGACCCGCAAACAGCTATCCAGCCGGTTGAAACCGGCTGTTGATTCGGGTGTTCCAGTTACCAATTACGGAATGGCTATCGCCTGGATGAACGGGATATTCAACAGAGCGATTCAGCCTTTTGTAAAATAGAATTATATCGGTTTGTGAATACATTTTTTAGTGATTCTTTGTGTTTTTGAGTTTTTGTGGCAAAATTGACGTAATGCCACTAAATCACCAGGACACTAAATTTCACAAAAGCAAGTAAAAAAATATACAGCCGCTTGATAAGAAGATGACGAAAACAATTTTAAATATATTAACACAAAACTCTTTCACGAGGAAGGACATAGTCAGTTTATTGTCCGTTAATGAGGATTCTGAAAAAAATATCATTTTCCAAAAAGCAGCTGAAATCAGGGAAAAGTTTACCGGGAATAACATTTACCTCCGCGGACTCATTGAATATTCCAACATCTGCAGCAAAAATTGCCTCTATTGTGGAATCCGCGAAGGAAATACAGCCGCAAGCCGCTATTGTCTGAATGAACAGGAGGTGCTTTCTTGTGCACAATATGCATATGAACAGAATTATGGGTCGGTTGTAATCCAGTCAGGAGAGCGAAGCGATAAGCAATTCATTGACCGGATTGATAGCCTCGTTAAACAAATTAAAAAATTATCAAACGGAGAATTGGGAATAACCCTTTCGTGTGGCGAGCAAACAGAAGCAACCTACCAGAGGTGGTTTGAGAGTGGCGCCCATCGTTATTTGCTCCGCATCGAAAGTTCGGATAAGGATTTGTATTACCGAATCCATCCAAACGACAAAGATCATCTTTATGAAACCCGATTGCTTGCCCTTAATCATCTCAAGTCCGCCGGTTATCAGGTAGGCTCAGGCGTCATGATCGGGCTTCCCTTTCAATCAGATGAAAACCTGGCGGAAGATCTTTTATTCCTTCAAAAAATTGATGTGGACATGGTGGGAATGGGACCCTACATTGAGCATCCCGATACACCCCTTTATAATTTCAGAAATGAAATTCCTGCGCCAAATGCCCGGTTTGAAAAAACCCTGCTCATGATCGCTATCCTTCGTATTATGATGAAGGATATCAACATTGCCGCATCCACCGCCATGGATACACTTGACCGGGATGGCAGGATAAAAGCCATCATCGCCGGAGCCAATGTGCTGATGCCTAACATTACACCGCTGAAATACCGCGAAAATTATTTGATTTACAAAGACAAACCTTTCGTCATTGAAGCCGATGAACTGTTGGTCAAATTCCGATCAAATCCTTTATTAAAAGGCTTCAACATTATTCAGGGCAAATGGGGTGACTCGCCACATTTTCAAAACTAAAAGAATAACATTTCCTAATTTGAATACAGGAAGGATGTTTCCCATCTCCCATTTTCAAATTTTTGTTTCCCAACATTTTTTCAACTTTTGTTAACATCCCCTGATTTCTGTTTCTGTTTTAATACTTTTGGAACGAAGTTCGGGAAAGGAATAATATTCCTGGTTAGATCCTAAGTTATCTGGAAAGACGGGCAGTAAACGTGATTTATATTGAGTGAAAATAGTCGCCGATCATAAAATTCCATTCCTGAAAGGTGTGTTAGAGCCTTTTGCAGAAGTAGTGTATTTGCCGGGTGATAAAATAAATAATCTTCACCTGAAAGATGCGGATGCCCTTATCACGAGATCTATAACTACCTGCAATGCTGAATTATTAGAGAATACTTCTGTAAAACTGATTGCCTCAGCCACCATCGGCGACGACCACATTGATAAAGATTTTTGCAGGGAAAATAAAATAGAGTGGAGAACTGCCAGAGGTTGCAATGCCAATGCCGTGGTGCAATATTTTTTTGCTGCTTTGTTATCGCTAAGCGATAGGGTAGGGTACAATCTGAAAAATAAAACCATCGGAATTATTGGTGCAGGGAATATAGGTTCGAAAGTTGAAAAAGTATCCCGGACTTTGGGATTAAACGTTCTGATAAACGATCCTCCACGTGAGCGTGAGGAAGGAACTGCAGGATTTTCAAGTATTGATTTAATTCAACAGGAAGCGGATATAATTACATTGCATGTGCCTTTAAGTTTTGGCGGACAGGATAAAACTTTTCACCTGGTTGATCAGGATTTTATCAAAAAATTACAAAAGCCGGTGATAATGATCAATTCTTCACGTGGATCAGTCGTGGATGCTGATGCGCTGAAATTTGGAATCTCTCAGGGAATGATCTCACACGTTGTGTTGGATGTTTGGGAAGGTGAGCCGCATATTGATCCGGAAGTATTGAAACTTTCTTCGATTGGTACACCGCACATAGCTGGTTATTCCATAGAAGGCAAAGCAAAAGCAACTGAAATGGTGGTAAATTCGGTGAGTGAATTCTTTAACCTGCCATTTAAGAATTGGAAACCTCAGACAGGTTTAAAAGAAGAGGTTCTGGTTGTCGACTTAAAAGGTTTAAATGAGCTACAATCAATACAAAAAGTTTTTCGTGCAGCGTATGATATTCAGAAAGACAATACATTAATGAGGGAAAACCCTTCTGATTTTGAGCGCATCCGGGGAAGTTATATTTTCAGACGGGAAAACTCAGGCTATATTTTAAACTTAAGGAACTCAACCCAAAATACTGAGCGAATCTTATCGGAACTTGGATTTTCATTTAAAAGATAATTACCAAACATCAAAAAAAATGGACAACACTATCACCACAAGAGCAGCAGATAACATTAGGATTTTATCCCTGGCAATGGTCGAAAAGGCTAAATCGGGACATCCCGGCGGCGCAATGGGCGGAGCAGATTTTATCAACATCCTGTATTCCGAATTCCTGAATTTCGATCCCGATAACATGGAATGGCCTTTCCGCGACCGCTTTTTCCTCGATCCGGGTCACATGTCGGCAATGATGTACGCGGTTCTTGCAATGGTTGGAACCTATTCAATGGAGGATTTAAAGAATTTCAGGCAATGGCAAAGTCCGACACCCGGTCATCCGGAACTGGACGTAAAAAGAGGAATCGAAAACACTTCCGGACCTTTGGGTCAGGGACATGTGATGGCAGTCGGAGCAGCAATAGCCGAACGTTTTCTGGCCACCAAATTTGGCGAGTGGATGTCGCATAAGACCTATACTTTTATTTCGGATGGAGGAACCCAGGAAGAAATTTCACAGGGAGCCGGAAGAATTGCCGGTTACCTTGGCTTGAATAACCTGGTTATGTTTTATGATTCGAACGATGTTCAACTCTCTACCAAAGTAGCTGAAGTAACCCGCGAAGAAACAGGTGGAAAATATGAATCGTGGGGATGGCGGGTGATGACCATCAATGGCAATGACCCGGATGAGATTAGGGGAGCACTGATGAAAGCCAATGAGGAAAAGGAAAGACCGGTTCTCATCATCGGGAAAACCATCATGGGAAAAGGAAGCCTGACGGAGGCATCTGAATGTTTTGAAGGAATGGTTTCGACCCATGGACAGCCATTAAGCGCTGCAGGAGGGTCAGTAAACAAGACAATTGAAAATCTTGGTGGCGACCCGGAGAATCCTTTCTCCATTTTTCCTGATGTAAAGCAATTTTATGACGAAGTCCTTGAAGAGAAGCGGAGAATGGTTGTCAAAAGAAAAGCAGCTTATGAAGTTTGGAAAAAAGAAAATAATTCGCTGTCTATCCGTTTGGAGAAAATCCTGAACAGAGAAATTCCAGAAATTGATTTTGAGAAAATTGCCTTCAATCCCAACAGTGCAACCCGTGCGGTTTCTGCCAATGTCCTTTCTGAGTTTGCTGCCAAGGTTGAAAACATGATCGTCATTTCCGCTGACCTTTCTAACAGCGATAAAACAGATGGCTTCCTGAAAAATACGAAGCCAATGGCTCATCATGACTTTACCGGCGCATTTTTACATGCGGGTGTATCGGAGCTAACGATGGCCGCTATTGCCAACGGTATGGCTTTGCACAATATCATTCCTGTTTGCGGGACTTTCTTTGCTTTTTCCGATTATATGAAACCGGCTGTTAGATTAGCAGCCCTGATGCAGCTTCCCGTAAGGTATGTCTGGACTCACGATTCATTCAGGGTGGGAGAGGACGGACCAACCCATCAGCCGGTTGAGCATGAAGCGCAGATACGTTTAATGGAAAAGCTAAAAAATCATAAAGGTCAAAACAGTATGTTGGTGCTGAGACCTGCAGATGGTGCCGAAACATTGGTCGCCTGGAAAATGGCACTGGAGAATAAAAGTACTCCGACTGCTTTGTTGCTTTCAAGGCAGAATATCACGGATTTACCTTTTGCTTCAGGAAAGGACAGGTATTCGGAAGCCCTTTCCAGTTATAAGGGTGCTTATATCGTTCAGAAAGACACAGATGAAATTGATTTGATACTCGTTGCATGTGGCTCTGAAGTGGCAACCCTGATAAAAGCTGCCGAAATCCTCCGGAAAGAAAAAGGATTTAAAATCCAGGTTGTATCTGCCATTTCAGAAGGGCTTTTCAGGCTTCAGGATGAAACCTATCAGAAAACAATCATTCCAGCAAACATTCCGGTTTTAGCCTTAACAGCAGGGCTTCCGGTTACGATGGCCGGATTTGTTGGGCCCAATGGAAAAGTTGTTGGTCTTGATCATTTCGGTTATTCTGCACCGGCTAAAGTATTGGACGAAAAATTTGGGTTTACGCCGGAGAACATAGCGAAAGAGGCAATAGAATATTTAGAGGACATTTCCTAAACTTTGCTTTTCCCAATTTATTGAAGGAATGTCAGATGGATAATCCGAAAGCAAATCCATAAGGATTTTCCCGAGGGGATTGCTATGCAAGAAATACCTGCACTATTCTAATCTGCATTTCATTGCACTGGCACACCGGAGCAAAAATCCTGACGGTTAATATTTGGAGAATATTAAAGCGCTAAACAGGTATGAAAAGTGTACCCGCTTCTGATTTATTTACAGGTATGGAAAGTTTATTTTCTTTTAACCCTTCTAAATGAAATTGAATGGCTTCATAAATGTTTTTCTCTGTTTCATCCTTCGTTTTACCAGTAGCAATACATCCGGGCAAATCAGGAGCATAGGCGCTGTAACCGGTCAACGTTTTCTCAAAAATTACCAGGTATTTATTCATCTTATAATTCAATTTGTGCTTGTTTTAAAATACTGTTTAGCGTTCCCTTTGCTATATCATCCGACAATCTATGTCCTGAAATTGTAACCAATCCGGTTTTGATTTGATGCTTGTATTGTCTGTGGCTTCCTTTTTGTCGGGATAAATACCAACCATCACTTTCAATTAACCGAATGATTTCATTAACTTTCAAAGTTAGCTTAAATTTAAAAGGCAAATATACCGTAAATTTTCTTTGGGATCAAAACTGCAAAATTCTATAAATGTCTTTGAGTTTTTTGATTACGTGCGAGGTTGGATAATACTGAATGGAATAGGATAAAGTATTAAGATACAAATTCTATAAATAAAAAATTTCAAATATTAATTAATTTACTATCTTTGCCGCGCTTTTTTGGAGCGGAAATTTAAAGCGTCGCAGGCGATTTAAAACAGGAAATTATGATTCGGGGGGGCTTCAGTCCCCTCTTTCATTGAATAAAGTAATGGTTCAGAGTGAAATAGAAAATATTGTGAATGACTACTTTGAAGGAAAGGAATATTTCCTGGTGGATGTCATGTTGAGGAAAGGCAATGTGATTGATGTTATTATTGATGGCGACAACGGAGTGACTATCAAAGATTGCGTGAAGATCAGCAGGTTCATCGAATCGAATTTCGACAGGGAGCAGGAGGATTTTGAACTGAGGGTTTCTTCACCAGGTATTGACCGACCTTTTAAACTGAAAAGGCAGTACCACAAATACCTTGAGAGGGAGGTTCAGCTTACAACAATTGAAGAAAAGAAACTGGAAGGAGTTCTGAAATCAGTTACGGAAGAAGGAGTTGTAATTGAAATTAAACAGGGAAAGAAGGGAAAGGAAATAGTTAGTGAAAATGTGCTGTTTGCCGACATAAAAGAAACAAAGCCGGTAATCAGCTTCAAAGCGAACGAATGAAACAAATAAGAATCAATTGATAAAATGGAACACATCAATTTAGTTGAAACATTTTCGGAATTTAAAGAATTTAAAAACATTGACAGGGAGACCATGATGCGTATCCTTGAAGATATTTTCAGGCACATGCTTACCAAGCGGTTTGGTGCATCCGATAATTTCGATATCATTGTCAATATTGATAAAGGAGATCTCGAAATTTGGAGGAACAGGACCATTGTTGAAGACGGTGCTGTGGAAGATGAAAATCTTCAGATTGCCTATTCCGCAGCAATAAAAATAGAGCCTGACTTTGAAATAGGTGAAGATGTTGTCGAAGAGATCAAAATGGGTGACTTTGGCAGGAGAGAAATCCTCTCCATCAGGCAGAACCTGATCTCTAAGATACAGGAGTACGAAAAAGACAATGTCTACCGCAAATACAAAGAACGCATCAGTGAAATAATCACCGGTGAAGTTTATCAGGTTTGGAAAAAGGAAATTCTCGTACTTGATGATGAAGGGATAGAGCTGGTGCTTCCCAAGTCGGAGCAAATTCCTACTGATTTTTATCGCAAAGGTGATACCATCAGAGCGGTAGTTTCAAAAGTGGAGATGAGAAACAATACTCCTGCCATCATTTTGTCGAGAACTTCTCCTATATTTCTTGAAAGGCTGTTTGAATCAGAGGTTCCGGAGGTGTTCGATGGACTTATTACCATAAAAAATATTGTCAGGGTGCCGGGCGAAAGAGCAAAAATAGCCGTTGAATCGTATGACGATAGAATTGATCCGGTAGGAGCTTGTGTGGGTATGAAAGGCTCGCGTATTCATGGCATCGTTCGTGAACTGAAAAACGAAAACATAGATGTGATCAATTATACATCGAATCCATCATTGTATATTTCCCGTGCATTAAGTCCGGCAAAAATCTCATCCATAAACATCCTTGAGGCTGAGAAGAAAGCTGAGGTTTACTTAAGACCAGACCAGGTTTCGTTAGCTATCGGAAAGGGCGGGTACAATATCAAATTGGCAGGTAAACTTACCGGTTATGAAATTGATGTTTACCGTGAAGCAGATGTTGATTCAGAAGATGTTGACCTTTATGAATTTTCTGACGAAATTGAGGAATGGATCATTGATGCCTTTAAAGCCATTGGGTGCGATACGGCAAAGAGTGTTCTCAGTCTGAGTATTGAGGATATGGTGAAACGCACTGATTTGGAGGAAGAAACAGTGAAAGAAGTCGTCAGGATTTTAAAGGAAGAGTTTGAATAATTTTAATCAATGTGGTTTTAACGAATTTATTTAAAGCAGGAAAATTTAAGAAGGTACATGGCAGAAACTGACAAACCGACTATGAGGCTTACAAAAGCCGCAAAAGAGTTTAACATTGGGATTTCTACTATCATTGAGTTTCTTTCTAAAAAAGGAATGACAATAGAAAAAGATCCTAACACCAAGCTTTC
Organism: uncultured Bacteroidales bacterium; assembly: GCA_963840975.1. GTDB lineage: Bacteria > Bacteroidota > Bacteroidia > Bacteroidales > JAADJA01 > JAADJA01. Next base: position 74,399 of record CAWJBC010000021.1, read on the forward strand.
GGCTGATATGCTGGATTTGCTTGAACGTGAATTTCATTTACAAAAATCAGTTAAAGAAGAAGCCGATAAAAAGGGTCTTGGATTTGGCAACCATGTTACGATTACAATTGAAGATAATAAATTAAAGGAAAATTTCAGGGAAACAGAAATCGAAACTGCTGAAGTATTTATTAAAACTACTACCCTTCCTAAAAAGGAAGCCGAACCTGAAAAAGTAGCTGATAAAACTTCAAAAGAAACTTCAACCAAAACACAAAAGGTTGCAGCTGGCAATGATACAGCAACAACAACCGCTAAAGAAGTATTATCTCAAAAAGAAATACCATCTGCTGAAAAGAAAGCTACAGGCAAAAAAGTTAAAGAGGAAAAACCTTCTACCGCTGAGGAAACGGCTGAGCCATCATCAACCGAACAGGTTTCAAAAACTGAAGTTGATGTGAAGGCGGATAAGCCTGATCTTCATCTTAAGGTTTTAGATACAATAGACCTCTCTAAAATTAATGAGCGTACCAAACCCAAAAGAAAGACATCCGAAGAAAAGAAAAAAGAGAGGGAAGAAAAGTCAGAGGACAAAAAGAAGGACCAGAAAAAAAGCAAAGAAGAACCAAAGGCTGAAGATGTTGTTGTTGAGGAAATTGTAGCTCCACCTGTTGTCATCGAAAAAGCTGAGGTTGCTCCTGAGAAAGTTGAAGAAAAGAAAGTGGATGACCCGAATTTCATCAAAACCCGGTTTGAGAAACTGGAAGGGCCCAAGATTCTTGATAAAATTCAGCTTCCGGTCGAAAAGAAAAGATCGGATAAGAAACCTGTTGCATCTTCAAAGGACCCGGATATGTCGTCCAGAAGAAAGAAACGCAAGAGAATAAAGAAAAAAAGTGAACAACCAGAAGGTCAGGACAAAGATAAAAAAACAACAGCAACTGAGAGTAAACCTTCCCAACCCAAGTACAGGGATAAACGGATCAGGAAGGAGCGAGAAAGACCTGAAATATCGGAAGGAGATATCCAACAACAGATCAAGGAAACCCTTGCAAAACTAACAGGTGTTGGTAAGTCAAAAGCGTCAAAATACCGTAAAGAAAAGCGACAAACCGTCAGCCATCTCAAACAGAAAGAACTCGAAAAATTAGCTGAAGAAAAGAATATTATTAAAGTCACAGAGTTTGTGACCGCAAATGAGTTGGCAACCATGATGAATGTGCAGGTAAACCAGATCATTTCTACCTGTATGACACTGGGCCTTTTTGTTTCGATCAATCAGCGACTTGATGCTGAAACTTTGACCCTTGTCGCCGAAGAATTCGGATACAAAGTTGAATTTGTCAGTGCTGATTTCCAGGAGACGATGCAGGAGGAATTGGAAGAAGACAATCCTGAAGATTTGGCTCCCCGCGCACCTATTGTAACAGTAATGGGGCATGTTGACCATGGCAAAACCAAATTACTTGATTTTATCAGAAAAGCCAATGTGATGGACGGCGAAGCCGGAGGGATTACACAGCATATAGGGGCTTACGAGTTTATCACCGATGGCGGAAAGAAAATCACTTTCCTTGATACACCCGGTCATGAGGCTTTTACTGCCATGCGGGCAAGAGGTGCTAAGGTAACTGATGTTGCCATCATCGTGATTGCTGCGGATGATAACGTGATGCCGCAAACCATAGAAGCGATTAATCATGCTCAGGCTGCTGGTGTGCCTATCGTATTCGCTATTAATAAAATTGACAAGCCCGGAGCAAACCCCGAGCGAATTAAAGAGGAACTTTCCAAAATGAACATTCTTGTTGAAGACTGGGGTGGAAAGTACCAGAGCCAGGAAATTTCTGCAAAACAAGGTATTAATATTGAAGTATTGCTTGATAAAGTCCTGCTTGAGGCAGAGTTGCTTGATTTGAAAGCCAATCCCAGTAAGCCCGCTTTTGGCACTGTAATCGAGAGCGCTCTCGATAAAGGACGCGGATATGTTGCTAAACTCCTAGTTCAGGAGGGAACTCTTGAAACAGGTGATATGGTTTTGGCCGGCTCCACGTATGGTAAGATAAAAGCAATGTACAATGAGCGGAACCAAAGGATCACCATTGCCGGACCTTCAACCCCACTTTTATTATTGGGTCTAAATGGAGCGCCTCAGGCGGGCGATGTTTTTAAAGTATTAAAAGATGAACGTGATGCCAAAACCATTGCCAATAAGCGTCAGCAATTGCAGAGGGAACAAGGCATCAGGACACAAAAGCATATCACGTTGGATGAAATCGGACGACGGATTGCAATAGGTGATTTCAAAGAATTGAACATTATTGTGAAGGGCGATGTGGACGGATCAGTTGAAGCCCTTTCCGATTCATTGCTTAAATTATCCAATGAACAAATCCAGGTGAACATCATCCACAAATCAGTTGGAGCTGTCACTGAAACTGATGTATTGCTTGCTTCCGCTTCGGATGCAGTGATCGTAGCGTTCCAGGTACGTCCATCGCTGAACGCTAGAAAATTGGCTGAACAGGAGCAGATTGATATCAGGCTTTATTCCATCATTTACCAGGCTATTGAAGAAATTAAGGCTGCAATGGAAGGGATGCTCTCACCCGATATTGAGGAAAAAATTATTTGCAACGTAGAGGTTAGAGAAGTATTCAAAATTACCAAAGTCGGAACTGTTGCCGGCTGTATGGTGCTGGATGGAACCATTACCCGTAATACCAGGGTCAGAATTATTCGTGACGGTATTGTAGTCTACACTGGCAACCTTGGTTCACTCAAGCGTTTCAAAGACGATGTTAAAGAAGTGAAATCAGGTTATGAGTGTGGTTTGAATATTGAGAATTTTAATGACATCAAGGTAGGCGATATAGTTGAGGGTTATGAAGAAGTTGAAGTGAAAAAGAAACTTTAATTACTGACCTGTATTTCCGCCAATCCATTACCGGGATATTATAATATTTTTTCCTTCGCTGAAAACACCATTCATCAATCTTTTGTTTAGCTGTTAGCATAATTTAATGCCGCACGAAAAATCTTGAATTTAAATTTTCTGCCATTATCTCCAGCAGAAAGTAGCTTCCTGAGAATACCCCCTTTCACTTACACTTAAAATTATTGCTAGCCCAACAGCAAAGTGATCTTTTTGTTGGATTTAACTGGTGAGATTTCGGAGGATATTTAGCAATCATTTTGTTTTATGATGGTATTGGTATAAATTAATATGAAACAATTGATTGCCATTCTTCGTACTATCCATGTTTTTAAAATTAAAAAAAGTGTCCGACTGGTCGTAAATTGCAGATAATCAGATAATGAGTAAATGACAGATGTGGAACAGAACTCGCAGTCAGGGAATAAGTAAAACAATTTGGTAATCTTTTCTCATTTTGGGAAAGCAAAAAAATAGTAACTTCGAAACGAAATAAATTTTTATGAATTCATTCAAGATATTCATTGTTGAGGATGACCCATTGTATGGAGAGATGTTGAAATATCACTTATCACTCAATCCGGACAATGAGGTCGTGAAATTTGAGACAGGCTCTGATTGTTTGAAGAACCTGTATCAGAATCCATCGCTTATATCGCTTGATTATTCCTTACCTGATATGTCGGGTTTTGATGTGATCAGAAAGGTCAGGGAATTCAACGCGGAAATTCCAATTGTAATCGTATCAGGTCAGGAGGATGTCGCTACAGCTGTCAGACTTCTGAAAGATGGTGCTTACGATTATTTTGTAAAAGACGAAGACACCAAGGAACGCTTGTGGAATACCCTGAGGAATATCAAAGAACGGCTGGAATTAAAAGAAGAAATTAATGTTTTAAAGGAAGAAATTGGTAAAAAATATGAGTTTAAGCGCATAATCAAAGGAAACAGTGCTGCTATCAAACAAATATTTCAACTCATTGAAAAAGCAACCTATACAAATATAACGGTTTCGCTTTATGGAGAAACAGGTACTGGTAAGGAGCTTGTTGCAAAAGCCATCCATTATAACTCGACAAGGGCAAAATATACATTTGTTCCTATCAATGTTACTGCTATCCCACACGAACTTATCGAAAGTGAATTTTTTGGTCATGAGAAGGGTGCCTTTACCGGTGCTAATTCGCGGAAAATCGGAAAATTTGAGTTAGCCAATAAAGGAACCATTTTTCTGGATGAAATCGGTGAAATGGATTTAAATATGCAAGCCAAACTGTTGCGTGTTATCCAGGAAAAGGAACTGACCCGTGTGGGAGGAAATAAATCAGTAAAATTCGATGCCCGAGTAATAGTAGCCACCAACAGAAACCTTGCAAAAGAGGTTCAAAAAGGGAATTTCAGGGAAGACTTGTATTACCGGCTACTCGGTTTGCCAATCGAAATTCCGCCCCTTCGTTTTCGCGGGAGCGATATTCTTATCCTTGCTAAATATTTTGTTGATGAGTTCTGCAAGGAGAATAAAATGAGCAAGATGGAGATTTCTGCCAAAGCTCAGGAAAAGTTAATGAAATATCCTTTCCCTGGAAATGTTCGTGAACTTAAAGCTGTAATGGAACTGGCATGTGTGATGACGAATTCCGAAATGATAGAAGAAGACCATATCTCATTCAATTCTACTAATGCTAAAAGTGATTTTCTTCTTGAGGAGGACTCTTTGGAAGGTTATGTCAAAAAAATTATTAAATTTTACCTTCAGAAGTACAACAACAATGTGATGGTAGTTGCAAAAAAACTCGATATTGGGAAGTCAACGATTTATCGAATGTTGAAAAACAATGAAATATAGAAATTATGTTTATGAAATCTGAAGAATTGATAGTCAGAATGAGATGATTGGAGTATTTTCCATTTTCAAATATACATTGGGTTTATCAAAAAGAGAATTTTATATTATTCAAATGATTCAATAACCTCTTTATCCACAAGCCTTTGGGTAAATGGTATAATAGTTGTAAAACTTCCTACAACAAAGAAATGAATTTTAAATAGTTGTATTTTCATCACATTTTAAAAAAGAAGGCATGGCAATAGATAATAAAAAGTTATTTGATTTGACCAATTTAAACGAGATGCTTGGCGGGGATCAAAAAGCAATATTCCAAATGGTGAAGATTTTCCTACAGGCTACACCCGAAAGCATGAGCGAACTCAATAAATGTTTTCAGAAAGAGGATTATGATGGTGTAAGCAAATTAGCCCACAAGCTGAAATCATCGGTTGACATATTTTGTGTAAACGAGATCAAGCAGGACATTCGTCGCCTCGAAAACAATACAAGAGATAATATCAATCTGGATGAAATTCCTGAACTGGTTCAAAAAATAAATACCATCCTGAACCTCGCGATTGAGCAAGTAAAGGCTGAAAAGGAAAGCCTTTACAAACAGCTTTACGAAAACGAAAACGCTTCCAAATCGTAATTAAAGAGGAATATTCCCGTGTTTCTTTGCAGGGTGTGATTTCGATTTATTCTGGGTCATATCAAGTGCCTGAATGATCTTAAAACGGGTTTGTTTTGGAAAGATAATCTCATCAATATAACCTAAAGCAGCAGCCTTATAAGGGCTTGCAAAAGTTTTCTTATATTCTTCCACTGCCTGCTCTCTATCCTGATCACTCAACTTATTTTTGAAAATGATATTGACTGCACCTGCCGGACCCATTACTGCAATCTCCGCTGTGGGATAGGCGAAATTTACATCCGCACCAATATGTTTACTCGACATTACGTCGTAGGCGCCTCCATAAGCTTTGCGGGTAATGATGGTAATTTTAGGGACTGTGGCTTCTGCAAAAGCATAAAGCAATTTTGCTCCATGTTTGATGATACCTCCAAATTCCTGAGCTGTACCAGGAAGAAAACCGGGCACATCTACAAAGGTAACGAGTGGAATGTTAAAAGCATCGCAAAACCTTACAAACCGGGCTCCTTTGGTTGACGAATTGATATCCAGCACACCGGCAAGATTTGCGGGCTGATTGGCGACAATACCCACCGGACGTCCGGCAAACCTTGCAAATCCAACTATAATATTTTGTGCAAAATAGGGCATTACCTCAAAAAAATTGTGCTCGTCCACCACTGTGTTGATAATATCTTTAATGTCGTAAGGTTTATTCGGATCATCAGGAACGATGGTTTGAAGTCTTTCATCCTCGCGATGGATATCATCAGTACATGGCTTGATGGGCGGGTCTTCCATGTTGTTGGAGGGAAGGAAACTAAGCAACTCCCTCACCATCATCATTGCCTGCTCATCGTCTTCAGCAATAAAGTGAGCAACGCCGCTTTTGGAATTATGTGTCATTGCGCCTCCCAATTCTTCCATGGTAACCTCTTCATGGGTAACAGTTTTGATTACCTCGGGACCCGTCACAAACATATAGCTTGTGTTTTTCACCATCATGATAAAATCTGTAATAGCTGGTGAATAAACAGCACCGCCAGCACAAGGACCAAGAATCGCTGAAATTTGTGGAATTACTCCTGAAACAATTGTATTCCGGTAAAAAATATCGGCATAACCTGCTAAACTTTCGACCCCTTCCTGAATCCGTGCACCGCCAGAATCATTTAAACCAATAACGGGTGCTCCCATTTTTAATGCAAGGTCCATGATTTTAATGATTTTATCGGCATTGGCTCTACTCAGGGTTCCTCCAAAAACAGTAAAATCCTGAGCGAAAACATAAACCAGCCGGTTATCAATCTTGCCATATCCTGCAATTACTCCGTCACCCATGATTCGGTTTTTATCCATGCCAAAATCAGTAGCCCTGTGGGTGACAAATTTATCTACTTCAACAAATGTTTCAGGATCAAGTAAATCTTTGAGTCTTTCACGGGCAGTTTTTCGACCGGCGCTGTGCTGCTTTTCAATTCTTTCTTTACCTCCGCCCAATTCGGCTAATTTATTACGCTCTTCAAATTGTTTGAGTTTTTCTTCTAATGACATAATTTCTGGTTTTACAAAAGTTGGTTATTACTCAATGATGATCAGGGGTTGGTTTCCATCAATCGTGTCACCTTCCTTGACTAAAATATCTTTTACGATTCTGTCGCTTTTGACCTTGTATTCGCTTTCCATCTTCATGGCGGAAACTATAATTACCGTATCTCCTGCTTTTATTTCATCTCCGATTTTAACAAGTATTTTAACAACTTTGCCTGGCATTGGTGATGAAATAGCCATGTTGTCTTCAAGATGATCCTGCTTTCTGCTGTTAAGGTATTTGGCTTCTGCATCAAGAATATCCACATCATACGAATTGTAAAGGGTATTGATAGAATAGGCTTTCGGATCTTTTCCCTGTGCAAGTTCCACGTTAAAGGATTTGTTTTTATAAAGAATTGAATATACACCCCTCTCCACCATTACAAGGTCAACTTCATATACTTTACCATCAATAGCAACCTGATGCATGTTCCCCTTCTTACTGAGCAATTCAACATTTACCGATTGCCCGTCTATGTTAATTTCTAATGCCATACGTACTGATTAGTTAATTGCTGAATAAATTTTTTTTCCTGTTCCCGAATTTCCAGTTATTTGAAGAATTGCTATTTGCGATGGATTGCTGGGCATGAACAATACGGTTATGGTAATCAATGAAAGCCGCAATAATGGCAATGGCTTTACAGTCGCCTTTACAAAGGTCCTTTTCTTCGAAAAATGACTTATTCTTTTCGATAAAGTGAGTATTGTAGTTACCTTCGATAAAATCAGGGCAACTCATGATCTTTTCAAGAAATTTGATCGAAGTTTTAACGCCGGTTATTTTGTACGAATGCAGTGCACGCTTCATCCTGGCAATAGCCTCGTCTCTTGTTTTCCCCCATACGATTAGTTTTGAAATCAAAGGGTCATAGTAAATCGGAATTTCAAATCCTTCGTACACATAACCGTCGTGCCTCACGCCAAAACCCAGCGGTTCCGTGATGTGTTGGATTACGCCCGGGCTGGGCATGAAATTGTTGTCAGGGTCTTCAGCATAAATCCGGCATTCTATCGCATGTCCGTTTTGATGAAGGTCTTTTTGCTTGTAAGTTAGTTTCTGCCCATTGGCGATATTGATCTGCTCTCGAACAAGGTCAATTCCCACAACCCTTTCAGTGATGGGATGCTCCACCTGAAGACGTGTATTCATTTCGAGGAAGTAGTAGTTCAGGTTATCGTCAACAATAAATTCTATGGTTCCTGCTCCGTAATACCCGCAAGCTTTGGCAGCCGCCACTGAATGTTTACCCATTTCCTCTCTGACCTTTGGATTCATCAGCGGACTGGGAGTTTCTTCCACCACTTTCTGATGTCTGCGCTGAACGGAACATTCTCTTTCGAATAAATGGATTACATTGCCATGCATGTCGGCAAGGATTTGAAATTCGATATGGTGGGGCGACTCAATATATTTTTCAACATAAACGGCGTCGTTTCCAAATGCTGATTTGGCTTCAGAGCGGGCGGCGCGGAAAGAAGATACAATATCTTTTTCTGTTTTAACAAGGCGCATGCCTTTGCCCCCACCTCCCGCCGAAGCTTTTATCATCACCGGGAGTCCGATTTTTGTAATGATCTTTATCGCGTCTTCTTCATTTTTCAGAGGCTCTTTGGTTCCGGGAACAACAGGAACACCCGCTTTTGAAATAGTTTTTCGCGCTGTAATTTTATCACCCATCGTCGAAATTGACTTTGCCGAAGGTCCGATAAAAATGATGCCTTCTTTTTTGCAACGCTCTGAAAATTCAGCATTTTCAGACAGGAAACCATAACCCGGATGAATGGCATCAGCTTTTGATTTTTTTGCAGCGGCAATAATTTTGTCTATCACCAGATAACTTTCGTTGGAAGGGGATTTACCTATATGATAGGCTTCATTTGCATAGCGTACATGCATCGAGGTGCGATCGGCATCGGAATATACAGCTACCGTTGTGATACCCATTTCACGGCAGGTTCGCATAACCCTTATGGCAATTTCTCCACGGTTGGCAACAAGAACTTTTTTTATCATATACCAAGTCTGATTGTAGTAATGACGATTGAAAATTTCAATTCCAAATTATGAAGCATACAAAAAACTCCATATTAACAAAGTGTAAAATTAAGCAATAAAAAATTCACGTGTCAAAGATATTCCCAATAGACCGGAATAGGGGCAATGAGAAATTATGATCGGAAAGTTTGGAACAACTTATTTTTCTGATGATTATGCGGTGATCAATCTTTATTTAATCAGCTTTTTCTTTTCTTCAATTTTTTTCAACACGTCATCCTGAACCGATTTGGTGAGCGGGGTATATTTATAGAATTCCATCGAATAATTGGCTCTTCCACTTGTAATATTCCTGAGTTGGGTTGCATATCCGAACATTTCCATCAGGGGTACAAATCCATTGACTTTTTGCGCGCCTTTACGATGCCGGCGCATTGATTCAATCTTTCCCCGGCGTTTATTCAGATCGCCTACAACATTGCCAATATAGTCGTCCGGCGTATTGATCTCAATTTTCATCATCGGCTCTAAAAGTATGGGCGAAGCTTTCATGAAACCGTTCTTGAAACAAATGGAAGCACAGGTCTGGAATGCCATATCGGAGGAATCAACCGGGTGAAATCCTCCGTCCAATAGAACTGCCTTGACATCAACAACAGGAAATCCGGCAAGAATACCTCTTTCCATTGTCTTTATAATGCCTTTATTTACCGATGGTATATATTCGTTGGGTATCGCTCCTCCCTTGATGTGGTTTACATACTCATAACCGTTGCCTTCGTTGGGTTCGAGACGGATAACGGTATGTGCGAACTGACCTTTTCCTCCGGTTTGTTTGGCATGTTTATAATTGCTTTCTATTTCGGTTGTGATGGTTTCGCGGAAAGCTACAGCAGGCTCGCCAATTTCAACTTCAACACTAAACTCATGTTTTAACCGGTCAACAATGATCTCCAGGTGCAGTTCACCCATTCCGGAAATGATTGTCTCTTCTGTTTCGTCATCAAAGCGAACATTAAAGGAAGGATCTTCATTGGCTAATTTGGCAAGTGCTTCACCTAACTTACCCTGGTCTTTACGGTTTTGGGGAGTGATTTTTAATTCGATCACCGTTGGCGGAATGTGTATTGACTCCAGGAATAACGGTTGACCAGGGTCGCACAGGGTATCACCTGTTTTGGTAAATTTCATACCGATAAGTGCAACAATATCGCCCGGACCAGCTTCCTTCACTTCCTCGCGGTCTTTTGCGTGAATTTTATATATCCGCCCGATACGTTCAGGTTTGTCCTTGGTTGAGTTTAATATACCCATACCGCTTTTAAGCGATCCTGAAAAAATCCTGATGAATGTTTGTTGTCCGACAAAGGGATCATGGATCAGTTTAAATGCAAGAGCAGAAAAGGGGTCATGTGAGGATGGGTTACGTGTGTGGGTTTTTTCAGGATCATCCACATCCATGCCAACCACAGCGCCAATGTCAATAGGTGAAGGAAGGTAATCAATAACGCCGTCCAGCAATAATTGAACTCCTTTGTTTTTGTACGCGGCACCGGTAAATACGGGCGTGATCAAAAGTTTTAAAGTAGCATTTCTGCCTGCCTTTTTAAGCAGTTCTGCCGGAACGTCCTTATCTTCAAGAAAAAGGTTCATGATTTCATCATCATAATCTGCCAGTTTCTCTATAACAGCGGTTCGCGCTTCTTCAAGCCTTGCGTTATACTCTACCGGAATATCAATCTCAACCCTGTCTAACTCCTGAAAAGTATAAGCCTTTCTTTCAATTACATCAATTATACCCACAAAGTCCTCTTCAGCGCCTATCGGGATTTGGAACGGAAGAGCATTGGCATCGAGATATTTGTTCATTTGTGAAAGTACTTCACTGAAATCGGCGCCGGTGCGGTCCATTTTATTAATGAATGCAATTCGGGGAACCCTGTACCTGTCGGCCTGGTTCCAAACGGTTTCACTTTGAGGCTCAACTCCGCCTACTGCACAAAACAAAGCGATCATGCCATCAATCACTCTTAACGAACGTTCCACTTCGACTGTAAAATCAACGTGTCCGGGTGTATCAATAATGTTTACCTGGGCTCCTTTCCATGCGCAAGTAATAGCAGCTGAGGCAATAGTGATTCCTCGTTCCTGCTCCTGTTTCATGAAATCCATAGTGGCCTGCCCATCATGAACTTCTCCCATTTTACGAGTGGTACCTGATAAAAAGAGAATACGTTCTGTTAACGTTGTTTTGCCTGCATCAATATGTGCAGCGATTCCGATATTTCTGAGTTTCATTAATGGCATATTGTTTTATTATTTTGAATCCGTTGATAACAATTTAAGAGCTAAAATGTTTTTGAAAATTTTATAAACCTGTCATCCTTGGGTCCATAAAAAAATGGGAAGGAGTTTGGGGCGGCAAAAATAAGTAAAATTTGTTTATCCTTAGTAATCGAATATACGTCTTGTTAAAACCTCTGATATATGTGATTGTGCAGGCTTTGCATTATTAACAGTTAGAATTTAACAAATAAATTGAATATCGGTATGTTCTTATTTCTTTCCTGCTAATTTTGTAACACATCAATTTAAAATGATTTGCCGTTGAAATCTCTCTTCAAGCTATTCTGCATGGTTATTTTCCTGTCCTTGTTGATCGGTTGCAGTTCAACACGAATGGTTAAGCAAGATCAATTTTTATTGGTTAACAATAAAGTGAAAATAGCCAATCCTGCCAAAGAGATTTCATCCGGGACACTTTTGGGTTTTGTCAGCCAAAAACCGAATTCCAAATTCCTTGGAATCGTTCCGTTCAAACTCTGGTGGAACAGCATATTCCCAAAGAAAGGAGAACCACCGGTGGTGCTTGATATGGCAGCGGTTAGTGAATCGGAGGAAAAAATTATAAAATATCTTGCTACGGTGGGTTATTTTGATTCAAAGGTAAATCACACAATCAAGTTTGGTAAGAAAAAAGCGAAGAATGTGATTTATAACGTAAACCTTTCTGTTCCTTACAGGATGAATACCGTCTCATTTCGAATTAAAGATGTTGCGATAAATAACCTTGTAAACCAAAACAAAGAAGACGCATTATTCAAAAGTGGTGATATCTTTAATTCCTATCTGCTTGACAAAGAAAGGGCACGGATCGAATCGCTATTGAACGAAAACGGGTATTTTGCTTTCAATAGGGACTATATTTATTATGAAGTGGACACTGCACTTAAAAGCAGGATTGCCAATGTGACGCTGGTGATCAAGAATGTCGAACTTCCACCCGATAGTCAGGAACAAGCTCCTGTAGAAGTTGACCACAAAGTTTATTACATCAACAATGTAAATATCTATCCTAATATAAGAGTATTCCAGGCGGATACAACCCAATCAGATTCTATCGTTGAAATTGTTGTACACAGAGGAGATAAAACTCCACACCCTTTCAATATAATTTATAATCCGCCCTTAAAAATAAAGCCTAAAATTCTCACAAGGTCAGTTTTTGTCGAAAAGGATAAAAAATACAATGCTGTTGATGCACAACAAACCTATAAAAAGCTAAGTGAGTTGCGCATCAATAAACACGTTATGGTAAATTTTCGTGATGCCGGACAACATGAGTCGGATGGATTGTTAAAGAATTATCTTGATTGTTCAATACAATTGACCCGCCAGCCGGTTCACTCTTATTCGATCGAAGCACAGGGTACTAACTCTGGCGGTGACTTGGGAATAGGCGGTTACCTCGTTTATCAGAATAAAAATATTTTCAGAGGGGGGGAAGTGTTTAACCTGAAACTAAAAGGTGCACTGGAGGCTCAGGAAGGTGGGTCAACACCAGAAGCGGTTGAAAGCGGCAAAGTATTATTTTTTAACACTTATGAGGCGGGTATTGAGGCGAGTGTTTCCGTTCCCAAGTTCCTGGCACCGATCAACCAGGATATTTTTTCAAGGTATTTTCGTCCAAAAACCAATATAAGTATCGGTTATAATCTTCAGGATAACCTTGATTATAAAAGAACGATTACGAATGTCTCATTTAGCTATGAATGGTCCGAATCAAGGACCAAAAGCCATATCCTTTTCCCGGCTGATATTAACCTCGTAAAAGTGAATACCACCCCCTATTTTGACTCATTACTGAATCAGGAGTCTGAGAGATACAAAAATCAATACACCGACCATTTAATTGTTGGTTTGAAATATAGCTATATATTGAATAACCAGGAACTCAACAAACTAAAAAATTTCTTCTATTTCCGGGGGAATATTGAAACCAGTGGTAACTTTCTGGCTCTTGTTGAAAGCATGGCAGGGGCATCAAACAACCTGGAAGGCTATAAAACCATTTTCGGAATCCGCTATTCTCAATATGTAAAAAATAATTATGATTTTCGATATTACATTATGAAAAGCAAGAGCCATAATTTCGCCAGCAGGGTGGCATTAGGGATTGCTGTTCCATATGGTAATTCAGTGGACATACCATTCGAAAAAGGGTTTTATGGCGGAGGTGCAAACGGTATGCGGGCTTGGCCATTGAGATATTTGGGACCTGGATCATACCAGAATTTAAATCCTGATATTGAACGTGTGGGTGATTTTCAAATCGAATCGAATATTGAGTACCGTTTTTCGATCTATAAAATTTTTAAAGCCGCACTGTTTTATGATATTGGTAATATATGGTATCTTACCGATAATGAAACGTTCCCGGGAGGTACACTTACGCTTCAGAATTTTCTGGGCGAGCTTGCAATGGATGGCGGTATTGGCTTAAGACTCGACTTCAACTATTTTATTTTCCGGATTGATGTTGCTCAAAGGATTAAAGATCCCGCTTACCCCAAGGGCGATCGCTGGGTGATTGGGAGGAACAGCAATTGGTTCAACCCTGTTCTTAATTTGGGTATTGGTTATCCTTTTTAAAAGCAGATTTTTAATAAGGTATTTGTGTTCTTGATCAAAGAAGGCCGTATTATAAAATAAACATGGAAAATAACACTTTTGCCCTGAAACTTTTACATGAATTTCCTTACCCGCCTACGGTATCTCAAGAAAACCTGCTGATTTCACTTTCAAAATTCCTAATAAGCCAGGGGGAGAGAAAACTTTTTGTTTTGAAAGGTTATGCCGGGACGGGTAAAACAACAGTGGTCAGCACTATTGTGCAAAATCTCCGGATGATTGGTAGAGAATCCGTATTGCTGGCGCCTACAGGACGGGCGGCAAAAGTATTGTCATCTTATTCAGGCTCAAAGGCATACACTATCCATAAACATATCTACTATTTATCTACCGGATTGGATGGGGCAATGAAAATGGTTTTGGCTATTAATAAGCACAAGAACACTGTTTTCGTGGTGGATGAAGCCTCCATGATACCTGACGGTGTCACTTCAAATGATTTCGGTTTTTTTTCTTCGCTTAACCTGCTTGAAGACCTGATTAATTATGTTTACAGTGGGAAAAATTGCACCCTGATCCTTATTGGCGACAATGCCCAGTTACCTCCTGTCGGCGCTGACGAAAGCCCGGCATTGAACATTGATTACCTAAGAAGTTCATTCCATTTACTTTTGGATACTTACCAATTGAAGGAGGTGGTTCGGCAGTCACTTGAATCGGGTATTTTAGCAAATGCTACTGAAATAAGGAAAAATATTGAAGCCAGCGCTAAGACTTTGCTTATCAATGTGAAAGGTTTTCCGGATATCATAAGGATCAATGGCATCGAACTGGAGGATTGCCTGAACACGGCCTTTTCAAATTCCGGAAGTGAAGAAACAGTTGTCATCACCCGATCAAATAAACGGGCGAATATTTTCAACCAGGAAATCCGAAAACGAATTCTTTTTCTGGAAGGAGAAATTTCGACAGGTGATTATCTTATGATCGTAAAAAACAATTATTTCTGGGTTGATAAGAATTCCCGCCCTGGATTTCTTGCCAACGGAGATATTGTAGAAATTATGCGCATTCTGAAATTTGAGGAAATGTTTGGTTTTAATTTTGCCGATGTTACTTTGCGGTTAACCGATTATCCTGATGAGAATGACCTGACGGTTAAGATTCTGCTCGATACGCTTTCGGTAGAAGGACCTGCGATTACAACTTCAGATAACAAGCGTCTTTTTGAAGAGATCATGAAAGATTATGATGAAATTCCCACACGGAGAGAAAGGATTGAAAAGGTTAAAAACAATCCGTATTTTAATGCACTTCAGGTAAAGTTTGCTTATGCGCTTACCTGCCATAAAACACAGGGCGGACAATGGGAAAGAGTATTCATTGATCAGGGCTATATCTCAGAAGACCATGTGAATAAGGAGTATTTTCGATGGCTGTACACAGCATTTACCAGAGCTACCAAATTATTGTACCTGGTTAATTTTCACGACATGTTTTTCGATTAAAAGCGAAAGTCCGCCAGCGGTTTGCCGGCGGACTTTACCCTCTACGCTAATGAAAAATAATTAATCTACCTTCATTCCAATATTCGTGCCATTGGGTTTAGTATCTCTAAATAGCAGAATTCAAGGCGTTTATGATTCACTGTCAATTTTTATTAAAGATATAAACTTCTTATTTTCGGGAATATGGTTTCCGGAAATGGAAATTAAATCCGAATTTCTAAAGATTATTTTGATGAATATTTTTTATTTTCACGCCATCTAAATATAAGGTTTATGAAAAAAATATTGATTTTGATGGAGCTATTGTTTTCAGTTTCAGTTTTCGCCGGATTTAATGATCTTTTTCATGAGAAATCCCTTAGGATTGATTATTATCATGCGGGAAATTTTGAAACGGAGCAGTATTACCTCGACGAAGTTAAAGTCGAACCCTATTGGGCAGGTTCAATGGTCAACCTCATTGATACTTTTTTTTACGGACAGAACTATGTTGAAGTCCATGACCATGCAACCGGTAATTTGATATACTCAAGGGGTTACAGCACACTTTTCGGTGAGTGGCAGACGACAGATGAAGCCAAAAAGTTGCATCGCGCTTTAACCGAAACCATTGTTGTCCCTTTGCCCAGAGGGTTGGCAGATATCCGAATTTTAAGCCGGAATGACAAAGGAATGTTTGAGGAGCGATTTACTTATCAATATGATCCCACAAATTATTTTATTTCAACCGAGCGAAAACTGGAGTTCCCGGTATTTGATGTTTTGATTTCGGGCGATTCCAAAAATAAAGTTGATATTGTTATCCTTCCCGAAGGTTATAGTGAGTCGGAGTTGGGGCTATTCATCAAAGATTGTAAAAAATTCGCTGATGTACTTTTTACTTTTCAACCCTATTCCAATCATAAGGATAAATTCAATATCAGGGGTGTAATAGCTGCATCACCTGGTTCGGGGAGTGATATACCAGCCGATTCAACCTGGGTTAAGACACTTTTAAATTCGTCATTTTATACTTTTAACAGCGAACGTTATTGTATGACCTACGATAACAAGAGTGTTCGCGATATGGCAGCCAATGCACCTTATGACCAGATTTATATCCTTGTCAATACAAAAAAATATGGCGGAGGGGCTATTTATAACTATTACTCGGTAAGTGTAAACAGCAACCTGTATGCAGCAAAAATATTTGTTCATGAATTGGGGCACGGGTTTGCCGGACTTGGTGATGAATACTATAACTCTGAGGTCGCCTATAGCGATTTTTACTCAACAGATATCGAACCCTGGGAACCGAATTTAACCACGCTGATAAATTTTAGTTCAAAATGGAAAAACCTAATTGAAAAGAAGGTTCCGGTGCCGACCCCGAACGAAAGTAAGTTCTATGATAAAACCGGAGTTTTTGAGGGTGGGGGATATGCTGCAAAGGGAATTTATCGTCCCGCAAACGATTGTCTGATGAATTCATTCAAAGTAAATGAGTTTTGTCCTGTATGTAAAGATGCGATTGAAAAGATGATTTTATTTTATTCCGAATAGGTTAATGCAATTACAGGTGTTTCCCTGTCCATTCCTTTATCAGGGTTACTTTTCATAAATTTTATGAGGTCTCCGAAATATTATTGTGAATCATTTAACAATTTTTACATTTGCAACCGATTTTTTAACATTTAATATTATTGCTATGATTCAGAAATTGTCTGAACTTGTTGACATGGCACAAGCCAAGAAAAAAAGGAGAATTGCTGTTGCCGCAGCCGGTGATTTGGACGTGCTGGAAGCTTTAAAGAATGCTGAAAAAATAGGAATTATTGAACCTGTTCTGGTTGGAATTAAGCCCAGGATTGAAGAATTCGCCAGGGAAATAGGTTATAACATCAGTAAATATGAAATCATTGACGTTCGGGATAAATTTCAGGCTGCAGTTGTAGCTGCCCAACTGGTCAGAGATGGAAAGGCGGAAATCCTGATGAAAGGCATGGTGAGCACCGGACAATTGCTGAAGGCGGTTCTGGATAAGGAAAACGGACTGAGAAAAGGGAGTATTATCAGCCACGTTGCAGTTTTTGAATCGCCATATTACCATAAACTCTTAGGAATAACTGATGCTGCAATGAATGTTGCTCCTACATTCGAAGAGAAAATTGCATTGATAAACAATGCTGTTGAGGTATTTCATCTGTTGGGCGAGCCTAATCCGAAAGTTGCAGTGGTAGGAGCGGTTGAAACAGTGAATCAACGGATGGAATCAACCATGCATGCCGCCACTCTTTCCATGATGAATAAACGCCAGCAGATAACAGGATGCACTATTGATGGCCCTTTGGCTCTCGATAATGCAGTTTCTAAGAAATCGTGCGCAATTAAAAATATTGAGAGTGAAGTAGCTGGAAATGCCGATATAGTAGTTGCTCCCGATATCAATGGAGCGAATTTTCTTTATAAAGCACTGAATTTTCTGGGTGGCGCTTCCACTGCTGCTGTGATCATGGGAGCCAAAGTTCCCATCGTGCTTACTTCCCGCGCTGATTCGGAAAGAACTAAGTTTTTATCAATTGCACTTGCAGCAGCAATTGGTTAATAGTTTAAATCTTTTTCATTGAATTATCGTTGAAGTTGACATGGAAACATTTGCGCGAATATTAGCTATCAATCCGGGTTCTACTTCAACAAAGATTGCAGTTTATGAAGCTGAGGCGCCTATCTTTCTCAAAAATATAAAGCATTCACAGGAGCAGTTAGCCGAATTTGACAAGATCACCGACCAGTTTGTATTTCGGAAAAATCTTATTTTACGGCAGTTGGAGGAAGCGGAAATTGATCTAAATTCTATTCGAGCGGTTGTAGGGCGGGGTGGATTGATGAAACCGATTGAATCGGGCGTTTTTCGTATAAATGAAAAAATGATCCGCGATCTCAGGGAATGCACCTATGGTTCACATGCAAGTAATTTGGGCGGATTAATTGCTGATGATATTGCAAAATCACTTACCTCTGCCAAAGCTTACATTGCCAACCCGGTAGTGGTGGATGAAATGGAAGACATTGCCCGCTATACGGGTCACCCTCTTTTTAAACGTAAATCTATTTTCCATGCCCTGAATCAGAAGGCAGTAGCCAGGCAACATGCAAAATCCATTATGAGAGTTTATGAAGATTTAAACCTGATCGTGGTTCATTTGGGTGGCGGGATCACGGTAGGAGCGCATCGTAAAGGACGGGTGATTGACGTAAACCAGGGATTGGACGGTGAAGGTCCGTTCTCTCCTGAGCGAAGTGGCACATTACCTGTAGGCGACCTGGTTCGCTTATGTTTCAGTGGTCAATACACCGAAAAGGAGATCATGGGGATGATTGTCGGCAAGGGTGGTTTGGTGGCATATCTGAACACCAACAGTGCATACGATGCCGAAGCTCTGGCTTTTGAAGGAGATGAAAGGGCGAGCCTAATCCTTCAGGCGATGGCTTACCAGGTGGCAAAAGACGTTGGCGCTATGTCAACGGTACTGAAGGGAGTGGTGGATGGAATTTTGATCACGGGTGGTGTAGCCAATAGCAAATGGTTCGTCAACCTTGTAGTTGAGAGGGTGAAGCATATTGCCCCGACTCATATTTATCCCGGCGAAGACGAAATGAGGGCATTGGCTTTTAACGGGCTACGCATATTGAAAGGAGAAACGGTGGCGAAGGAGTATCGGTAAATGGATTTTTGAAATTTGAAATTAGATGTTTGAAATTTGACAATATTCGATTTCTATTTGTAAAATGCCTTTTTAAAATTCAAGCTTTTATCCCTCTGCGTGCTGATTATTCAGGTTAAATCTAATATCATATATCAATCATCATATATCATAAATTGAAGTTCTCGGGATGCTTCCCTGCTTTTCCCCGGTAAAAATCTTCAATCATTTTAAAGTCTTCCTCAAAATTGCCTGACGGTGTGAAAATTGTACCTATTCCGCCTTCTTTCTTTTTGTAATCAAGGAATCCTAATGCTATCGGCACTTTTGCCTTTAGTGCGATGTAATAGAAACCCTTTTTCCAGTTGGCATTGTACTTCCGGGTTCCTTCGGGTGTAATGGTGATATATAAAGATTTGTGTTGTGCGAACATCCTTGCAATGGTCTCTACCATATTCGTACTGTTCTTCCGGTCAACCGGAATGCCCCCAGCCCATTTTAAAAGACCCCCATAATAAGTTTCAAAGGATTCCTTTTTAATCAGAAATTTGACCTTTACCCTTAATACCCAATAGGCAAGACGTCCCCAAACGAAATCCCACATGCTGGTGTGTGGAGCCATGACAACCACACATTTCTTCAGGTCTTTTGGGAACCTTCCGACTATTTTCCAACCAGTGAACCACAGAACTAACTTTGAAATATAGAATAACATATTATCGCCGGATTAAAAATCAATTTCGAGACCGAGCTGGTCTTTCAGGTTCTTCAATTCAGGATTCTTTTCAGCCATTTGTGCGAATTTTTCCTGCGAAGTGTATGCCTTTTGCCCGGCCGACTGCTCAGTAACTTTAATGTTCAAATGAAGATGAAAGTTGTTCAGGGATTTGCGCAACTTTGGGAGCAAATCAGATTTAAATTCAATTATTTCCTGTTCCTGGACAGCATTATCCACTTGAAATGAAATATTATAATCAGCACTCTTTTGAGGTTTGTATTTTTTTAAAGTACTGTAGAGATGCTTATTTTTCTCATAAAGAATGAAATATTGTCCCATTCCTCCTCAAGTTGCTCCTGCGAAAAATCTTCTGCAGGCATATCGGCAATTTGCTCAAAAACATCATTCTTTTCCTGTTCAGGTTTTTCCTCTTTCTTTTTTATCGAAATCGTTCCCGGATAGGTTCCCGATCTGGTTGGTGGCTTTGATTCAATTTCTTTCAAAGCCGGCTCTTTGGCAATTGTAATTGGCTGGGGTTGTTGTTGGTTTATAGGGCGTTTCGGGTTTTGAACTGGTCATGGGTTTTGTTGTCGACTTGGGGTAAAAACGATTCTGGAACTTTTTGTGCACATTTTTAACAAAGCAAGTTCAATGTGCAGGTTTTTATTGTTGCTTGTTTTGTAATCAATATCACATTTGTTGTTGATGTCTAACGCCTTTAGCAGGAAATCTACGCTGCATACTCCAGCCTGTTCCTGGTATCTGTTGCGGATGGTTCCGCCGGCTTCGAGAAGTTTGACGGTGCCGGGATCTTTGCATACAAGCAGGTTGCGAAGGTGCTCACCGAAGCCGATAATGAAATGCTGTCCATCGAAACCGTTGTCAATGATCTCGTTAATGATTAGCAGGGTGTCCCTGATATTGCCCTGTACGATGGATTCCACCATTCTGAAAAAATAATCGTAATCGAGGACGTTCAGGTTTTCGATCACATTTTTGTAAGTGATGTTTCTGCCGCCAAAACTTACTATCTGGTCGAAAATCGAAAGGGCATCACGCAGAGCGCCATCCGATTTCTGTGCAATGATCTGCAAGGCATCCTGCTCAGCAGTTACCTCTTCTTCTTTAGCCACAAAAGCGAGGTGGTTGGCGATGTCTTCAACCGTTATCCGTTTGAAGTCATAGATTTGGCAACGCGAAAGGATAGTGGGGATGATCTTGTGTTTCTCGGTAGTGGCAAGGATGAATTTGGCATAAGCCGGAGGCTCTTCCAGGGTTTTAAGGAAGGCATTGAATGCTGCCTGCGAAAGCATGTGTACCTCATCAATGATATAAACTTTGTACTTTCCAACCTGAGGAGGAATCCTTACCTGGTCAACAAGGTTACGGATGTCATCAACTGAGTTGTTGGAGGCAGCATCCAGTTCGTGAATGTTGAACGAAGCCGAGCGGTTGAACGAAACGCAGGATTCGCATTGGTCGCAGGCTTCGATATTTTCCGAAATGTTTTTGCAGTTGATGGTTTTTGCAAGGATGCGGGCGCAGGTAGTCTTGCCTATTCCACGCGGACCGCAAAAAAGGAATGCCTGTGCAAGCTGGTTGTTCCTGATAGCATTTTTGAGGGTGTTGGTAATGGAAGTTTGCCCCACCACCGTGTTGAAAGTTTGCGGTCTGTACTTGCGCGCCGATACGATAAAGTTCTCCATCCTGTGCTTATGATTTACAATGCAATGCGAGGGTTCAAAATTACAAACTTTTTGAATTGGGTGACCAGCCGGTTGGTGAGTAGTGATAAAAAGATTGCCGGAGACTGGTTGCGGGGTGCTTGTTACTGGTTACTTGACCATACCTAAATTGACCACTGCTCGTCCGGATTTAGGAATAGGCAGGTGCGTGGAATAATCCGGACGGGGATACATTGCAGGATTTGTAAACGACTTAAATTGTTTTAAAGGATTACAAATCCTTTAATATTTACTTTCGGATTAGCCGCCGCACTAGCTTTTACACAAATCCGAAAGAGCCGAGGGAGCCGAGTTACTGATTTGAAGAAAATAAATGCGGGTAATTGTTTGGCTGAATGGGAAGAAAGTTTTAAGTTTGAGGGGTATAGTGTTGGAGGATTTTGATATAAGAGATATGATGTTTGCCAATGGCATCCCTTCGGGAGATGAATGATTTATGATTTGAAAGGAAGGATTGAAAAACCCCAAGTCGCGAAAAAACTAAGGAATAGCTCTGGAAGAATGCGACTGATAAAAATTTAATTTCATTCGTTTTCTAACTTTTTGTTAGAATGAATATCTTTGTAAATAAAACCAGAAATTATGAAAGCAGTTGAATTTAAGACCAGGATTAAAAACCAGCAGATTCTTATTCCTTCTGAAATACAATCCCAGTTAAAAACAAATAAGGACGTCAGGGTAATAGTATTAATTGATGAACCGGATGCTTATGACGATCTTACCTTTCAACAAACGGCACAGGAACAATTCTTAAAAGGGTATTCTGATTCTGATTCGGTTTACGATAATAATTAATCCATGAATCATTTGAAATTCGGGGATATCGTATTATTAAAATTCCCTTTTACCGAAGGTCGGACATTTAAAAGGAGACCGGCATTGATCATTAATGAAAACATTGATGGCGATGTAATTGTTTGCCGCATTACAAGCAATATCTGGCGTACAGAACAGGATATTTATATTGATGATTGGAAAAATTCTGGACTAAAACTACCGTCTGTAATCCGGGTTCATAAAATTGCAACATTAGAAAAAGGAATAGTTGAAACGGAATTGGGCAGTATTAATCAGTCATTGAAAGAAAAGGTAAAAACTATTATTGCAGATTTGGCTCAATAAAATTTCTATCAGGTAAGTTAAAAATGCAACATAAACAAAGGCTAAATGGAACGAGGGATTTTTTGGATTTATGATTTAAGATGTGTGATTTGAAAAGATTGGATTAAAAAGCCACAAGATGCGCCAACACTGAGGCTTACGCGGGAAGACTTGCGGCTGTGGGGATTTTTGAAATATGATTTTTGATTTAAGGAGAGGAATGAGTAAGAGGCACGGGGGATGTTTGCGGCATTTTGGCAAGGATAAAGAATTTTTAATGAAAATATAGTCTAAGACTATAAAATTAGATTCGACGTAGTCGGAGACTACGCCGAACCGGGGAAGGATAAAGAATTTTTAATGAAAATATAGTCTAAGACTATGAAATTAGATTCGACGTAGTCGGAGACTACGCCGAACCGGGTATTGTGATTTGAGGATAGGAATGAGTAAGAGGCACGAGGGATGTTTGCGGCATTTTGGCAAGGATAAAGAATTTTTAATGAAAATATAGGCTAATGACTATGCAAGATGATTGTTCTGATAACGTAGTCGGAGACTACGCCGTAACCGGGAAGTATGCACCACTGTGATTGAAGGTTTGCGATCTGTAGCTTACGTGCAGGCACGGGGGATGTTCTGCGGCATATTGACAAGGCTAATGAATTTTTAATGAAAATATAGTCTAAGACTATAAACTTAGATTCGACGTAGTCGGGAGACTACGCCGGTCCGAGAGTGGTGATAAAAAAACCGATTGCCATTAGGTAACCAAAGGAAGCAACGCAGACACAAAAAGTTTATATTTCATATTTAATATGTTCAACAATTCATTTCTTGACAAGCTTCTCCCAAATTTCAATATTAGGTCGATCATTATTATATGTTCTTAGGGAAATTAGCATGATAATTGAGGCTTTAATGCGGTAAGCACAAATATCTCTGTTTATTAGCTTCATTATAAAAACTGGTTAAGCTGACATTATTAGATTATGGATGCTTCCTGATTACATCACTGTTCAACATTGCGAAGATATTTCCAGTTGTCAATGAAAAGTTCTGGTTCAGGTTCATGAATTCATAATTCTATTTTACGGTCATTTCGTCATATAACTGAGTGCTTTAATGCCTAACAAAAACATTCTTGATTGGCTGTGATACAAACCATATTTAAAAGCGGACATGAAATAGAGGAAATACAAGGATTATATACCATGATCCTGAACGAAAAACAAACAGAGACAAACTTTACATTTGATCCAAACATACCCAGATATGATTCTAAAGGCTTTTCGGGCGCTGTGATGGCTATACAGTTTATTACGGTGGTGAAATTTCCGGTAAGGGACATTATTGAAAAGTGATTAAACCCATTGGCGAAATAATCAAATCAATATTAATTTCCCATAAATAATCCTTTTCCTTATTTTTGATGCTATGAATCAGTCCCTAAAAAACCGGTGGTTCGAAAAGTATCCCACGTTCAGCCTGGTGGTTATCGTTATTATTGCTGTCATTATTGTTGATTTTATTTCGGCGCTTATCTTTATCCCGGAGGATTACAATTCGTTTCGCACCGCTGATCCTTATTACCATCATGGTTTGCTTCCCAACCGCCATGCCCGCAATATCTGGGGCGACAGGATTTTTGATATTTATACCAATTCGCTTGGATTTAAAGATCAATCTGCAGAGATATTAGCATTAAATCCGGATAAAAAACGAATTGTTTTTATCGGCGATTCGTTTACCGAAAGCATGGGTATGACCTGGGAGGAGAGTTTTGCAGGTATCATTTCTTCACAACTTCCCGACAGGGAGATATTGAATGCCGGAGTAGTGAGCTACAGTCCAAAGCTTTATTATTTAAAAACGAAATATCTGATCGAAAATGTTAAACTGAAATTCGATGAGCTTTATGTTTTTATTGACAATAGCGACCCCCTGAATGAACTTACATACGAAGATTTTGAGCCTTACAATGATAAAGCGCTGAAGAAAGCAGGGTATAAGATAAAGCGTTATTTGTTCAGTCATTCCTATCTTTATTATTCTGTTTCGGTCAAGATAATGGAAAACCGGAAATCACCGGTAGCTGCCCGCTGGAACCCGATGTCGGGGGCGGCGGTTTTGGATGAGCTATCTGTTGAGGAAAAGGATTTTATCGCCGCTATGCTGAGCTGGAGTTATACTCCGTCTCTTTATGAAAAGTGGGGGAGGAGGGGTTTACAGTTAGCCGGAGAAAATATGCAAAAGCTCAGTGACTTGTGTAAGCAAAACAACATTCGATTAACCGTAGTAATTTATCCCTGGCCATCGGTCATTGAGCAACGGAACCTTAATGATGTTCAGGTTGGCTTCTGGAATGACTTCTGCGAGAAAAACAACATTCCATTCATAAACCTTTACCCTGATTTTATGACCGGCGAAGAACCCGCACGAATAATTCAAAAACTATTTATACCCGCTGATGTACATTGGAATAAAGAGGGAAATAAGCTGGTGGCGGAGAAGATTTTGGTAGAGATTGAGGGGAGATTAAGTTGAAGGCTTAGGCTGAGACTGAGGTTTTTGTATTTTATATTATTTACACTTTAAATTGAATTTAAAGATTAAATTTTATTAATTTTATGATTCTTAAATTTTAAAAGTATGAAAAATTATAATGGCACTAGATCAAAGTATCCCACCCGGCAGATTTTCAGTTTCTCGTTTATTTTAATTGTATGTCTTATAATAGTTACGGAACTATTTGCCGTAAAAGATCAATCAAAAGATTGGTCAATAGTAGCCACATATAATATTCCTGGCAAGGCATCGGGGCTGGCATGGGATGGAACAAATATCTATTTTGGTATTTACGGTGCAAACGGTAATGAGGTCTATAAGTTCGATCCAATTACGGGAACAAATGAACTGCTTTTTACAAGTACAATACTCGAGGATGCATTTGGTATGACTTGGGACGGGGCAAATCTCTGGATCACAGATCATGCTAACAGCGCGTCGTTACCAGCTTACGCTATGAAATTTGATCTGGCAGGTAATGTCATCACCCAATTTGATCTACCTGTTCATTATATGTCAGGAATCGCTTACGATAATGGTAATTTTTGGGCTGCTTCCTATTATCCCAATCCGGGAGCCATATATAAATTAGATAATTCAGGGGCTATCCTCCAGCAAATACCTTCACCAAATCAACAACCATGGGATTTATGTATGCAAGGAAATGAAATTTGGGTAGTAGATTACGACGGTAATATGTTATATAAAATTGATCAATCAGGAGCCATCATTGAAAGCCATGCATGCGAAAATATGAAGCCTGCGGGGGTAGTTTTTGACGGTCAATATTTATGGTATGTTGATGGGCAGCTATCCTCTCCAAGTACATTATATAAAGTTGATCTTGCCGGATCAGGCACACCTCAAATCAATGTTCCGGTGATAGAATATGATTACGGAAATGTAACCTTGGGTGACTCTGCTGTATGGTATTGTGATGTTTACAACACGGGTACAAGTGATCTTGTAATTACCAATCTCATCATCCAGAATGCCGTTCCGATTTTTGTTTGGATGACATTTCCACAGATTATTCCAACGGGGAGTTCCATCCAGATTCCCATTATATATAAACCCATTGAACTTGGTTCGCTTAGCACATTGATTGTTGTTGAATCCAACGACCCGGTCACCCCACAAGTGACCCTGGAAGTTATCGGGGAAGGTGTTTTTAATGGTCCACATATACAAGTACTTAATGGTTCACATGATTACGGTGATGTAAGAATAAATGCTACGAAAAGATGGTACCTTGAAATATTTAACAATGGAGATCAATTGCTGGAGGTAACAAACATTTCGATTGATGATCTGCATTTTTTTCTTGATGAAAATATTAGTTTTCCAATTTATATCGGCATTTTGGAGACTATCCAGTTGGGTGTTTGGTTCCAGCCTGACCAGGCATCTCTGTTTGAAGGGATTGCAGAGGTCAATCATAATGATGTGACACAGGGAAATATTTTTGTAAATCTTTCTGGAGAGGGGATAGATGAAGAATATCCTATGGGTTCTGTATTATGGAATTACACTATCAATACGAGTTTTGATAACAGCATTAAAGCCATTACTCCAATTTTAGACATCAGTGGAGACGGCGTTCAAGATGTAATTGTATGTTCAGAGGATGATTTTATCAGGTGCTTTAATGGCAACGCTTCGGGAACAACTGATGTCCTTTGGGAAAATGAAATTGGTTCAGTGTATAACCAGAATGACCTTTGTACAATTGAAGATATAAATAATGATGGGTATGAAGATATTGTGGTTGGCCTTGTTGGAGGTGTTAGGGCAGTTAAAGTTTTTTCAGGCTATACCGGTGAACTTATTTGGATTTACGATACGCATACTTATGGCGGTGGAGGCTGGGTTTACCAGGTTTGGGCTGGATTTGATTACAACAGTGATGGGATAAATGATGTTTTGGCTGCCACAGGAAATGACGGGAATAATACCGGTCCAAAACGTGTTTTTTGCCTGAATGGTCAAACAGGGAATGTATTATGGGAGGTTTATACTGATGGCCCTAAATTTTCAGTAATCGGGGTGGACGATTATACAGGAGATGGCATTCCAGATGTAATCACAGGTGCTTCAAATTTAAATGAAACACAGGGGAAAGTTTATGGCATCAATGGATTGACCGGATTGATAATATTTGAGTATACCACCTCCGGATCATCAGTTTGGGCATTGGAACAATTAGACGATATAAATGGTGACGGTATAAAAGAGGTAATCGCCGGTGATTTTGCCGGTAACTACTATTTGATCAACCCAGTAACCGGAAATCCTATCAGCATGGGAAGCGTTGGTACTTCTCTATTGCTCAGATTTGAAAGGCTTGAAGATGTAAATAATGACGGTCATGCTGATATCGCCGTTGCTCATAGTGGAAGCAATGCTGTCGCAATAAATGGGTTCAACGGTCAGAATATCTGGCTGACAAGTCTGTCTGACAAATGCTGGAACATTGACAAAATAAATGATGTGAATGGGGACGGTATTAATGACATGGTTGCCGGAACATTATATAGTAGTAATTATTGTTATTTCATAGATGGTGTCAATGGAAATGTTCTTTATTCAGTTAATTATGGTGAAGCAATTGATGGGATCTGCTCCATACCAGATATTACCGGTGATGGATCATGGGAAATGGTAGCAGGAGGAAGGAACGGGAAGCTAACATGTTACTCGGGAGGTTTGAATAGTGGCATAGTCAGTGCAGATTTTATGGCTGATACAACGTTCGGAATGGTTCCTTTCGACGTTTTTTTTACCGATCTATCTTCCGGTGCAGTCAATTCATGGCAATGGGATTTTGAGAACGATGGTGTCATTGATTCCTATTTGCAGAATCCAATGCATACCTATACTTTATTAGGGAGTTACTCAGTTAAACTCATTGTGGGCAATGGGATTTTAACTGATACATTGATTAAAGTTAATTACATCATTGCTGATTCGACAGTAAAAATTCAACAGTATCTTAGTCAATCCAATTTTATTATTTCACCAAATCCATTTATTGACTGGGTTTCCATAGAATTCTTCATGGAAGAAGATGAGACCGTCACGCTGAAAATTTTCGGTACCAATGGGGAGCCAGTAGTTACACTTATTAATTATAAATTCTTGAATGCAGGGAAACACAGGATATATTGGGATGGAAAAAGCATTCAAGGAAAGATGGTACCGGATGGATTATACATTGGAAGACTTGAAAAAGAGGGTAAAACGAGTTTCTTTAGAATAATCAGACAGTGATTTTATTATTTGTAAACCATTTGCTACTTTGATCGTAGATATTTTTTCTTAATTACATCACCCATTCTGTTATATTTTGTGGTAAGAATGAAAGTGTTTTCTTTTCTTGTAAAAAATCCTTAAATGATTTTCCCAATTTGGTAACTTATTTTCAGAAATGAACGTAGTAGACCATTAGTATCATCAACTCAATTTTATAAGATGTATAGAATCATTCTGGTCATTTTAATGTTAATTACCCAGTTTATTTATGCCCAGGAAGCATCCTGGAGCCGCATGAACACGGGTAATTCTTCACTGCCGAATGAAACGGTTAAGTGTATCGTTTTTGATTCGGAGGGGGCTATGTGGGCTGGAACATATATGGGAGGATTAGCCAGGCTGAAGGGCGATGTCTGGACCATTTATAACACTTCAAATTCTGAACTTCCTCACAATTATATTAATTCCATTGCTATTGATAAGAATAACGTTAAGTGGATCGGTACTGACGGCGGGGGACTTGCAAGATTTGATGGTACATCCTGGCAGATTTTTAAGACTTCCAATTCAGGCTTGCCATCCAATGTTGTGATGTCGGTTTATTGTGAAAATAGCGGTGTTTTGTGGATAGGAACCTACTTTGGAGGTGTCGCCCGCTACGATGGGCAAACATGGACGGTCTATAATGATGAAAACTCCCCTCTTCTTTCGAACAAAATTGTTACTGTAACCAAGGACACGAAAGATGTTTTATGGGTAGGAACACAGGGTGGGGGACTTGGTTCATTCGACGGGAAAAACTGGACTATTTATACCGAAAGGAATTCAAAACTGACAAGTGATTACATCTATTCCATTGCTATTGACGAAGAAAATAACAAATGGGTTGGAACAGGCGGCGGCGGTGTTGCTATTTTTAACGATGTTTACTGGATAACCTTTAATTCAGGAAACTCAGAAATTGCAGATGATAATATTCGGCCTATCCTGATAAACCAGGGTAATAAATGGATAGGTACTTACATTGGCGGTTTAAATATGTTCGATGGCAATGCCTGGAAAGCCTTCGATTACCAGAATTCATCCATGCCTGATGATGAAATAACCTGTTTGGCTTATCAGCACCCAAATCTTATGATCGGGACGGAACGTTCCGGAATTATTGTGTTCCAGGATAAACTGAAGCCAAAGGTTATCAAGCAGATGAAGGAAATAGCCATTGAAGAAAAACCAATAATAACTATTGAAGAAGAACCCTTGGTAATTAGCGAAGAAAAACCATTTGTTGTAATTGAAGAAGAACCACTAAAAGTTCCCGAAGAAAAACCATTGATCGTCATTGAAGATGAACCATTAAAAGTTCCTGAAGAAATACCGGAAGTTATTCTTGAAGAAAAACCTTTGGTAGTTGCTGAGGAGGAACCTGTTATCGTTCCCGAAGAAAAGCCATTCGTTATTGTTGATGAGGAACCGGCAGTCATTAATGAAGAACAACCCCCTGTCGTTATTGATGAAAAGCCATTGGTTGTTGTAGAAGATGACCCGGTAGTCGCCCCGGACGAAAAACCATTGGTTGTTGTTGAGGATGAACCGGAAGTTGTTATTGAAGAAAAGCCATTGGTTGTTGTTGAAGAAGAACCTGAAATAGTAACCGGGCAGGAGCCAATAACTCCAATTGAAGAAGAAATAGTTGTTGTGGAGCCTGAGCAGGACTCTATCATACAGGAGGAAATTCCAAAATTATTTGACTCGAAAACGCGAAATAAGATTGTGCTTATGTTTGATGCAGCAGATGTTTATTTCGACCCATCACGATTAAATTTATACCGGCGTTCATTCAAGTTGTTACTGAAAAACCGGGAACGGGTCAACGACACGTATGATGTTTTAATACTTATTTACTCAAGCAATTATGATCTGAACCCCAAAAAAGTGCAACTTTCAGAAAGTGACTTAAGAGCATTGAAGGTGAAGAAGGTAATTTACCTTGATGGTGAAACTCAGTTTACGGAAGCTGTAAAAAAGGCGTTTACAACCATAGAGGATGAACATAATGATATTGGGAACAATCATGTGATAGCTGCGACTTATAAATTCTTCGCTGATGACGAATCTGCAAGGATGGTCGTTAAGCAATACACCGACAAATACAGGATTGTTTTTTCGTTGCTGGCTTATGAAACCGCTGCATGGAAGATGGAATATAAAATGAAAGATATCGTACCCAAAGGATCCGGACATTATTATTCCATCAGTCATCCAAGTATCAAGGATAACTGGTCGGTGACGGGGCAGATTGGATTTTCTATTTTCCGTGGCGACTTTGATGTTAATAGTGTAATTACTTTCCCCGGTGAGATCGGCATTGCAGTAAACAAACAGGTGCTTTCGACCGGCATCCTGAATGGAGGTATTAAAGCTCAGTTTAATTTTGGTCAGTTGAAAGGGTCAAAAAATGACTATTCATTTGAGAACCATTACAAAGAGGGAACCATTAATTTTCAGGTAATCCTCAATAGGTGGATAGACAGGAACTTCAGGTTCGAAAAAGTGAGACCTTATGCTTTTGCAGGAATAGGATTTATTAATTATCGGGTGCTGCTGCGCGATCCGAATGGATATGTTTATAACGGGTATGGTTACAAAGTTACCGAAGGTGATCTTGAAGGAAATGGAACCAATCCGCAAAAGGACAAAGCCTTAACAGATCTTATGATTCCTTTGGGTATAGGGGCAAACTATAAATTGAATGCCAAGATTAATCTTGAATTGGAAGCATCCTCAAGATTTATCAATAGTGATAAGCTTGATGCAAGGGTCAAAAATAAAAATGACAAATACTGGTTTGTTTCCGTTGGTATAACTTATATCCTCAGCAATAAAGAATTCCTTGCCGATATTCTGAACCGTTAGCCGGATTCAATACATCTTTCCTGAAAAATATCCGTTTCGATCATGCGTTTATTATGCTATGATTAAAAAAACCCTATTTCAAATAGTTGTAATTACTTTGGCGTTTTTTTGCAATACTATCGCTTTTGCACAAAAGCAATATGCCAGTAATCCTTATGTGGTATATGATATCGCATCGGATGAAATCTTTTTCACGATTCATTATACATTCAAAGATCATTACGATCATCTCCAGAATTATACATTAACATTACCTGTTGATTTTACCAATAGTGAAATAGCTGTTTTTGGCATTCCGAAATGGTTGTTTGATCCATTTCCTGACAATGAGGAAAACCGGACAATCAGAAAAAAGGAACTTGAATCAGGATTATTTGAGATCCGGGATGATATGATTGAAGTGGATAAAAGTGCAGTTGTGGAGCGTTATGCAGAGACTTTTTGTAAGCCGGTTGCGCAATTGATCGTCCGTTCATTGGAGGAATACAATCGTGATACCCGGCGAGACAGAATAGAGATGGCGATGCGTTTTGTGCAGGATATTCCTTATGGTATTCCTGAATA
Source organism: uncultured Bacteroidales bacterium (assembly GCA_963840975.1). Taxonomy (GTDB): domain Bacteria; phylum Bacteroidota; class Bacteroidia; order Bacteroidales; family JAADJA01; genus JAADJA01. The sequence goes on from CAWJBC010000021.1 coordinate 106,330, forward strand.
TGCCGATCGCGAGCGCCACTATGGAGGAGTAAGTACACCACCGGGTATACTAATAAATGGTTATGGAGATTGTGATTCAAAAGCCATTTTATTTGCCGGTATCCTGATTTATCTGGTGCCCGCTGATGATTTTATTTTCCTTATTCAGCCTGATCATTTACTTGCCGCTGTAAAAGAAACCCATGATGATAAAGATACATACATTGAATTTGATAGAGAAACATATCTGCTGGCTGAAACTGCAGGACCAGGTAAACGGATGCTCGGTGAGAAGGGAAATTATTACAGGGATAAATTTACTGCTGAAAAACTTAATATTATATCCCCTGCGACATTTCCATTCAAAACACCTGTTTCGCCTCATATCCCATTTTCTGAGATGGAGGCAGTAGCTGATGATTGTGTCGTTATTCAAAATGCTTCTGACCGTACTCTCCGATTCCAGCTTAGTCCTGACTATCAGCACTGGAAGGAGTTTTCATTGCAAGAGAACAGTACTGGTAATTTTAAATTCAACGGGGAAATTCAAATTTTTATCAGGATAAGGGATAAATCTGAGGAATTAACCTATCAGGTTCAAACGGGTAAAGTTTATCATTTTACTTTCAATGCTAAGAAAAAAATGTGGGAATTTTTGTAATGGAAGTTTCAACAGGAAAACACTGATGTTATACAACCGGTAAATCTTTCGTTATTCTGAAAATGAAGGTTTCGATCCGATGGACAATTCATTTTCGTTAAGTTGAATATCAGAAATCAAGGTGTTTTAGCCTTGAATTATTATGAGCAATCCTTGCTTTGTTTTTAACAGGTCCTTTTTTTATCCTTTCAAGATAATACGTCACCCCAATATTCAGGTAAGTGTAATAATCAAAGTCATTGTTATTTGTAAAAACATCAATCATATCATTATGGCACTGATGTAGCGAAATATCCAGCGATATTCCAAACCTGTCCGATGATTTAAAGAAGGTTCCTGCCCCGATAAAGTATTCAAATTCCGGAACACGGGCAACATGCTTTGTAATTTCATCATTACCTTCAAAATAAACGGTTTTTTCGGAACTGAATAAAAACTGCCCGACACCAGCCTGAGCCGTTATGCCGAATTTTCCATTGTTGTTGGGATAAAAAAGGTTAAAAAGATTGAATTTAGCACCCAGGTTATATTCGATTAAATTCGCTTCAAAAGAAGTGTTGTCATTGCTTCCTTTGAGCCTGCCCATTAACAGTTGTCCTGAAATCCCGAACAATCTGTTAAAGTGTTTTGTAAGTTTTACACTGAAAGCAGGCAAACTTTCAAATTGCAATTTATTTATATAATTGGCATCGTACGAGCTTAAATCACCATAAAAAGACATTAACCCGGCGTTTGCTTCAATGGTCCATATCTTCCAGATCTGATCCTGGTAACGGAGATTTCTTGTGTTATTTTGTGAATGTCCATGAAATGAAACAAATACCAAAAGTGATATGGCGGCTATCCAATGTATTTTGATATTGTTTTTCATGTTCAAATCAGTTTAATCTTCAGTTCATTTTTCTGTTTCAAATTTTATGGATAGGATTCCCTTTGAGGGAATTATTTCCCAAATACCAACAAATTTGAATATGTAATTTCATGAAAACGTGCACAATCACTATATTTTAGTAGTTTTCTTTTCATATTACTTATATAAAAGGGCAACAACTTTGCCAGAAGTAGTATTTGGATAAAATCGGTATACAAACATTGACGATGAAAATCGAAAACATTCAGGCAATCAATTGTTGTGAGAATGGTTTTAAAATGAATTAAATGATAACTGAGGAAAGTTCAGTCAGTCCGGGATTGGAATTCTTTTCCCAGCCCTGAAAAAAGAAAGATTAATCCAATGAGTTGAATGAGATGAAACAGTCCGTTGTGATCAAATTTCCATATTGCGTGGATATTGATTGATGGAATGCTTTGAACAATGGCGGCAGTTATGGAGATAAATATTCCTACTGTCATCTGAAGTGCTCCTGGAAATCCTCTCTTAAAAACCAGCAAGGCATACAAAATTAGGGCAATGAGCATGGCTACGGCTTCGTACAGGACAAAAACAAAGAACAATCCCGGAATGATGAGTGTCGTTAAAAAAAATAGAAGACCTGATAAAAGTATTAATAAAAAGTGGGATCTTCTGATTTTAAATCCCCGGAAATCGTATATCACGCCAGTCAAAAACAGCGCAACAGACAATCCGAGTGATAAATTGAGGGGCATCCAGATGATTTTATTGGTTTCTGCTGTCATTATTAACCCATGAGCAATCGCGCCTAAAAAAGCGCTTAATGCTAATAGAACAAAAGCTGAAAACCAGATTTTCGTTTTCTTATTGTCAATCTTGTTTCCTTTCCGGAAAATCCAAACAGCACCGGCAATTGAAACAATTGAAAGTAATAAATCAGTAAAAGCCGTGGTTTGTTCAGTTGGGATTTGAATTATCTGCATTAAATAATCCTGATTATTTTATTTTTTCAAACTTATCTGTTTCACTCAATCTTTCAAGTTCTGAACCTACGGGTAACCTAAGGTATGGGATGATGGCAGGATCATAATTCGCAATCACATTTACCTCGAATATCATGCTGTTAACCGGATCATCAATGTAATCCTGGCTTTCACTGCCTGCGATAAATCTCCACCCGGTGTCGTTTTCATCTTCCGGTGGCTCGCGATACATAAAGCCTACCGGTGACCCTTCAACTGTAATTTTATCTGATGCCAGGCATGAGCCCATTTCCGGGATTAAATCCTTTATCTCTGCGGGTTTTAACTTGAATTTATAATGGTTCATTGGGGTTTATTTTTAGTGTATCCTTTTTGTATCATTCAGTCTCAAATCCAAATGCCGTCATCATTTTCTTGAAAATATCCGTATTCTCGTAAATACCTTTGAAATTTTCCGATCCTGGTCCAAATGCAAAAACCGGCACCATCACGCCGGTGTGGTCAATAGTAGCAAATTTTACATTCACTTCCCCCTTTTCAATATCCCCTCCCATTAGACTCATTCCGCCGGTTTCGTGATCAGCAGTGATGATGACGAGTGTGTTTTTATCCTGTTTGGCAAATTCGAGAACTCTTCCAATCGTACGGTCAAAGTCAAGCATTTCGCTTACAACATAGTCTCCATCATTGTCGTGACCTCCCCAGTCAATCTGAGAGCCTTCGATCATAAGGAAAAAACCATCAGGATCATTTTTTAAGGTTTCAATCGCTTTCATGGAGGCTTCAGCCAACATTTCACCACGACCATCGGTGTATTTCGGCCCGTGCTCAGGATAAACTAAACCGGCAATTTTTTCGCCGCCGGCATACCTTATGCTATCAGGTGTATAAATCATTTGATATCCTTTGTTCGCAAGGAGTTTGGTTAAATCCTTTTTATCCTTTCGCAGGTTGAAATTTTTTAACCCGCCTCCAAAAAAAACATCAATGTCAGTTTTGAGGAAATCTGATGCAATTTCTTCAAGATTTTTTCTTGAGGACTGGTGGGCGACAAACGATGCCGGTGTAGCGTGAGTAATGGAGCAAGTAACTACCAGTCCCGTTGCCTTTTTGTGTCTTTCGGCATATTCCAGGATGGTAACAGCAGGTAATGAATCAATGTCAACCCCAATAGCGCCATCAAAGGTTTTTTTACCTGTAGAAATTGCTGTAGCTCCAGCCCCCGAATCGGTAATGTAATCATTGGCCGAGTATGTTTTTGATAAACCTATGTTTTGAATTCGTTCCAGGTTTAAATGTCCATGATTGACCGTCATACCTGCATATATCTGGGCAATGCCCATTCCATCGCCAATCATCAATATGACATTTTTCGCCGGGGCATGGATCTGCTTCTTAAGTTTTTTAGGCTGATCATTTTGAAATTCCTGTCCATAATTGGAATTGGTCAATATTATCAAACAGATCAAAATTGTTATCCACCTCATAATTTTATTTTTTTAGTTCTAATACCAAAGCTGATTTCGGAGGTAAGGTCAGGACATCTATGTATTGAACGGTTTGACCCGTGATAACATTTTTGCCGTACATATAGCCTTTAATGCATTCTGCAAACCTGTCGGTTTTTAATGCCTTCACTTCATTGAGGCTGTTGTTCATTGCCACCATTACACATTCATCATTCGTATATCGGAAATAAACATAGATTTCGTTCTCAGGAACAAAATGTATTAGTTTACCTTGTGTTACTGCCTTGTTGTTCATTCTCCACCTGAGCAGGGTCCTCAAATAACCCAAAGCATCATTTTGCTCTTTTGTCCTTCCGGTGCTTGTAAAAGCATTAATCGGATCACCCTGCCACCCACCCGGAAAATCTTTTCTGATCTCACCGTGACCTTTGCTTTCCTCACCCGTCATTAAAATTTCGGTTCCGTAATATATCATAGGAATACCGCGGGTGGTAAGCAGAAATGCCATTCCCATTTTCCATTTTTTAAGGTTCATACCGATTCCAGTATAAAACCGGGTCAGATCATGGTTGTCGCAAAAGATCAGGTTATTCTCGGGTGCAGGGTAGAGAAAGTCCTGAGCAAGAACGTTGTACAATCCCGCAAGTCCTTCAGTCCATCCGTCTTTCTCATTGAATGCTTTGTTGATGGCATAATAGAGCGGAAAATCGGTCACACTTGGGATATTGGAATTATAACCATCGCTGTTATTGGCATCTTTCTGAAAATAAGACGTTATGGATTCCTGCTGTATCCAGGCTTCACCGACTATATTGAACCTTGGATATTCATTGAGAATGGCTGTACCCCATTGACTGACAAATTTTTTATAGCCGTAGGGCTGAGTATCTAATCGGATACCGTCTATTCCTGAAAACTCAATCCACCAAATAGAATTTTGAATAAGATAATTTGCCAGCAGTGGGTTTCGCTGATCAAGGTCAGCCATGTGCGAATCGAACCACCCGGTAAGCATGAGTTCTCTATCCAAATTAGATGCATGAGGATCTGTTAAGGTGGAAGCTCTGAAATTGGAACGCGTATATTCATTGTGACTGTGTAACCAGCTTGTTTCCGGCAAGTCCTGCATCATCCAGTTATAAATACTGCAATGGTTCAAAACCATGTCCATGATAACTTTCATGTTGCGCTTGTGGCTCTCGTTCACGAGTTTTACATAATCCTTGTTTGTCCCGAACCGTGGATCAATTTTATAATAGTCGGTTATGGCATAACCATGATAGGAATAATAGGGGTTATTGTTTTCGATAAGAGGGTTGCACCACAAAGCTGTAAATCCCATATCATGAATGTAATCAAGATATTTAATAATGCCGGCAATATCGCCTCCATGCCTCCCGTCGGGATTATCTCTCTCTGTTTGTTCCTGCATCCCTTCAATAAAATCATTGGTTGTATCTCCATTAACAAACCTGTCGGGCATGAGGAGGTAAACTACATCTGATTTCGTAAAACCTTTTCTTCCTGCCGATTCAATTTTTCGTTGTTTCAGTTCATACGATATTACCGTCTCATTTGTCCTGCCTTTTTTAAAGAATATCTCAAAGTTACCCGGCGGAATATCAGCCTGGATTGTCATATTGATAAAAAGGAAGTTAGGGTTTGCCGTCCTGATAACCTCATTAATTTCCACACCCGGATAATTGATTTCTGGCATAGTGGAAGAAATATCCTCACCATGGACAAGAAGTTGTAATTGGGGATTCACCATACCAGTCCACCAGAATGGAGGCTCCACCCGATCTATATTCACCGGATAAGCAAGGATTGGGATATAGAATACCATCACTAAAATGAGGATAAATTCCTTGAATTTTATATCTAATCTTTCAATCATCGTTTGAAAAGTAAAACTTTAGTGTTTCTTTATTTGAATTTTTATAAATATCTGTTTTTTTCATCAGGGTACCTTTGATTGGTAACCCGCATTGATATTCGGTAGCCAGATGTCATTTTTATCTTTATTATCAACCTGGGTATCCATAGTGAAATCACTTGCGGAGTATGCCTGAAGTCCTGCCTGCATCATCCATGAGTTGCTTTTATCAGTCTGATTAATAACACCATCCGCATTGGCATCACCGCCGACCATTCCCCAAATACCCGGAGCAATTTGTTTGTGTGCATCCGTGCCTCCATAAGCCTGAGTAGAACCAGTTGTAAAATCAAATAAATAAATTCCATCCGATTCAATAAGTGGAACTGCGGACATTACGGCAATGTGATCCCTATGACGAATTACTACAAACATTTGCTGGCTGATGTCAAGGTCGAAAGACAAAATATCTGAGCCATCAATACCGACAATAATTCCGTCATTCTTAACGAATGCAGCTTTTCGGGCAACTGTGGCTGATGGGGTAGCAGACTGCGCATCAGGTGCGTCTCTCAATTCAATAAAGATCCAGTCCACTATTTGAATACCGGGAATGGTGGAAACCTGCTCTGTTCCTGAATAATTCCAGGGAGGCGCGGAATAGGGTTGAGTAAGTGGGATCAGGTTTGCGAGATAAAGTGAAGTGTTCATGAGGGATGATTCAAAAGGTCCCTCAAGTAATATCTTTAAGCTAATCCTGACTATTGATTCTATTACCTCAATGTTCCAGGTAACCATATCAGCAGTATTTCCAGGCACATTGTCACTTACGATAATTTGTAACTGATGATTACCTATTGCTGATGCATCCGGGTTATAAATGTAAGCAGGCATACTACCAATGGGGATCCCATCCAGTTTCCAGGTATAGGTCAGTACATCATTCTCTGCATCATTTGCTGTAACGTTAAAAACGATTGAACCTCCGGGTTCAATCACCGGACTCAGGTTCGCAGGATTGTAATTCGTGATAAGTGGTGAAGAATTTGGAACTACTTCTACCTGATAGGGTTCCATTCCAGCAACCGGCATCGCCCCGTCAATAAAAGGTTGAAAAAACGCATAAAAGTATGTGATTACAGGATGATTCCCTGTAGGGTTAAGCCCTGGAAAAACTTCGGTAATTATTTGGGTATCCTCCTGCGAAACATGAACTGAAACAGCAACACCGGCAGGGTTTCCAAGTGCCGACCAGGGTACAGCAATCTCTGTCATACCAACGGATGCCCAGCCTTCATAGGAGGAGCCAATAACGCCATTGCCGGGATATGTCCAGTTTGTACCTGTCCAATGATTTACCTGCATAGATCCTCCTGGATTTGGTCCTCCTCCTCCTTCAATAGCAATTTGGTATTCAGGCAGGTATGAACCTGAAAAATCAACTCTTCCCCATGAACCGGAGGTGGCTCCGCTTCCTGCAGTTTGATCCGTGTCTATATTTACAAACAAATCACCCGCTCCCAGATTAAATGAATAGAACCCTACATATAAATTGGTGTTGTCCCATGTAAGATACAGGTTATGCGTTTGGGTGGCAATTAATTCGCTGGGGGAGATAAAATCGTTATTCCCATCCACGAAAATAGTATGCGGGGTAATTCCGTTGGGTATTGTGAGAAGTGCTGTATTATTCCCCTGAATGATGTTACCGTTCAAATCCTTAACATTGCTGACCACTATCTGACCCTGATCGCCCGGAGTAAAAATTCCTGAAATTGTCAGTTTTACTTTTCGCCAGTCGCTTTGGCGCTGAGCATTGGTGATGGTATAGGTATCGCTGAAATTTTGCAATTGATAATTCAAAGTTGTTTGAGATGATGTTAATTCAACTGCTTCGCTAAAGTTCAGCATGATGGAATTGGCTGAATTTTGAGCTGCCGGAGAGTTTAGTTTTGGCGGTATCAAATCCATGTTTTGCGCAGCCAGCGTGTTTAACTCAACCACCTGCGTGCCGGTTGGCTCAGAAGTATAGCCTGCATAGAGCCTGACCTTGAACATGTTGTTTCCTGAAATCTGATCGCCTTTTACAAGTGTACCTTCAAACTCACTGTTTTGCGATGCTCCACCATTTCCCAAAACAAGAGCGGTTGTCGCTCCGGATGCTGAATTGCGATAGCCGCAATAGGAACCGTATGATCCCCATACCCTCTGCAGATGGCTTTTCCCGCTCCACAAAATATCAAGCAGGTCAGGACTCCAGCCCGATTTGACATATCCCGTCTGATCGTAAAAATTATAATCTACATCCAAAAAATTCACACCTGTATAAAGTTTGAATATTTTTTGGACACCCCATTGGTCTAAAGTTGCCTGAACCGTGTCGCCAAATGAAGTTTGAATGGTAATGTTATAATAGCTGTTCTGCTGATTGGGTGAAACATCGGATAGCGCAGCAAAATGGTTGTTGGAGCTTTCATTAAAATCACCTTCCGATTCCGACCAATAAGCCATATCGGAACTTACTACAGAATAAGCATTGCCCAGTCCGTCTTTATAAAATACCCAGTTGGCTTTCCCCCCGATTTTTTCAAAAACCATAAAAACTTTATCGTTGTGCATAACCAATTCATCCATTCCATCGTGATCAATATCATCGGTATAGCAAGCAGTGGTAACAGCATATTGACCGTCAGCCCATCGGGAAGCCTGGGTATAAACATTGGCATTTTTGATATGCGTGGAATACCGGTGCTCCCAGTCGGCAATTTCACCGCTTGTGTGCCAGCCTGTTTCATGAAGGTTAATCATCAGAGTGTACCATCCTAACTGAGCGAGGTTGTTGTTGTTTACCGACATCAGGAAATTGAAAGCTTCTGACCAGATATACCCATAGTTCCACTTTGGATCGTGAAAATCGGAATGAGAAGGAGCAGAAGCCCAGTTGATGTACCAACTGTTATTACTGCCGCCATAACCTCCGGTTCCTCCTAAAAGTCCATAAGTTCCGTTGGTAATATTTGCTCCTGTTCCGTTAAAATCAGGATTGGTAATTGCATCTTCAAGTTTCCAGACATTGATGGCAGGATAGTTATCATGGCAGTACCCAAGTACATTTTCGTAGTTATCAAGGAAAAAAGTTCCATCATGCTCGTTCATTTCTGCTGCAACTTCCCAGTCGGTGCCATAAACGCAAATATTGTATTGCCCCATCCCGGCAATCTGGTTTTTTGCAGCAAGCGCATCATAATGCATATTACCAACAAACGTATTATTGATTGGGATTACCCGCAAATCAACCCCCGATCCGTTATTCATCCAGTGAATTTTACGGTTGTCATAACCATTGAGATGAGGACCATCGTCGAGTACTACTCCCCACACACCATGCTGGGTCCAGTTGTTACCAATCCAGTCAATAACCCCTGCATCGGGATAATTGCCCTGTGCCAACCAAACCCTTTCGGGAACCCAGGCAATATGAGGAACATAATTAAAATAATGGTTCACCATTTGCGATTCGGTACTGACAGACCAGTCGTTCATTTCATTAGTAGCAAAAGGCATGATATTTTGTCCCAGAGCAGAGGTCATTATGGATATCAATCCTTGTGAAGCCAGTGAAGCTAACCAATCATTGAATTCGGGGTTATGCCATTCTGCTGCTGGTATCAGGGTGCCTGACATGTGAAAGTTTCCAGGCGTTCCTGTGGCTACATGTGCCTGTAATACCTCATCATAGCCGCTGCCATCCAACCCGCTTATTCCACCGGCGTTTCCATAAAAAACATCGGTGTAGGTCAATCCCTGATTTCCGTGATGGACAAAAGCGCAGTTGCCTCCGTCCTTTGTTCCCGAACCATCCCCTTTAAACAAGTCCACAATCACAGAATTGAGTAGTATTTTTATTTCAAAGTTCAGTGATTCTTTCGCTGGCTTCGAAGAATTCCATGGAACAGAAACTTCCACCAGGTTGCTTGCAGGATTTCTTAAATATTCGACCAATCCTGATGAACCGGATTTGGAACCAACAGTTAATTGTGTATTGAAAACCTGCTGTCGGGTAATTTTATCTTCAAAAAAAAGCAATATTGAGATATCAACACCTTCAAATTTATCATCAATGACTTCATTTGATTTCCTTTCAACCATATCGTCAAAAGTAATCCTTAGTGTTAAAAATCCACCTCCGGTTTTTACAAATACTGAAGTAATATCACCGGTTTCTCCTGAACAATCTCCTACCGGATCAAATCCGACGAAATGTTCCATTTCCCATGATTTTACATCACCGGTTAACTCTCCGGAAACTGATGCAGATATTGATATAGTTTGAATAAACAGAAAAAAGAGTATACAATATTTCATTCGCTTTATGATTTATTTTAGGCAGTAAAATTAATACATTCTGGTCATTAGGTAACGAGGAGGGTTAATTTATTCGGCAATTTAAATGACAGGAAATGATGAAAAACAATTTTTAGTAATTTCGTCACCTTTTAATTGATGTTAAATAGTAAAAAATAGTAAACTTATGAAAAAAATTAAACTTTCTTTTTTTATTGTATTTTGCCTTATGGCAATATTGATGACCAATCAGTCGCAAGCAGTAAATGTGACTTTTAGGGTTGATATGCAGTATCAAACTGTCCCACCAGTGGGTGTTCATATTGCCGGAAGTTTTCAGGGCTGGAATCCCAGTTCTACACCTATGAATCCTCCGGTCACCGGAACTGTTTGGGAACTGACGGTTGACATTCCTGAGGGATCCATTCTGTACAAGTTTGTCAATGGTAATGCTTGGGGGCAGGATGAATCGGTTTATGGTTCATGCGGTGCGGGAGATGGCAACAGAATTTTTACAGTCCCTTCAACAGATGTTACTTTACCAATAGTGTGTTTTGGTAGTTGTTTGGCGTGTGTTCTTCCGCAGGTTGATATAACTTTGAGGGTGGATTTGTCGAATGAGGTAATTTCGCCTTTGGGTGTATTTGTTCAGGGTTCATTCCAGAATCCGGCATGGAGCGGTCAGCAAATGACGCCCATTGGAAATAATGTTTACTCCATTACCGTACAAATGGGTGAAGGTTCCTTTCAGGAATATAAATTCTTAAATGGTACTATCTATGAAACCGTGCCCCCTGCCTGCGGCTATGGCGGATATTCAAACCGGTATTTAACAGTTCCTTCTGTGCCCACAACGCTTCCTCTTGTTTGCTTTGGAAGCTGCGAACCTTGTGCAACTGCTACGGCTGTTGATGTTACTTTCAGGGTAGATATGTCGGAGACTACTGTTTCAGCAGAAGGCGTCCATATTGCAGGAGGTTTTCAGGGATGGAATCCCGGTTCAACTTTAATGACCAATCAGGGTAATGGGATATGGTCCTATACCACTTTGTTGTTATCAGGTTCCTATCAGGAATATAAATTTATAAACGGAATTACCTGGGATGATGCCGAACAGGTTCCCTGGTATTGTGCCAACAACGGTAACCGGGTTTTGACTGTTCCGCAAAATGAAACGCTATTGCCTTCTGTTTGCTTCGGCAGTTGCCTTGTTTGCAATCCGCCTCAGGTAAATGTTACTTTCAGTGTGGATATGTCGGAACAGGTAGTCTCTCCACTTGGAGTGCATGTGGCAGGTAGTTTCCAGGGCTGGAACAGCGCCGGAACCCCGATGACCGATATGGGAAATGGAATTTGGGAAGTGACACAATTAGTAGGCGAAGGCGAACTACATGAATATAAATTCATCAACGGCGATGATTTTCTGTATGCTGAGGTTGTACCTGCACTTTGCGCCAATTATGGCGGAAACCGGGAATTTTTTGTACCGTCTGGCGGAACATCGCTTGATCTCGTTTGTTTCGGCAGTTGTGATCTTTGCCAGTATACATTATATTCCTTTGATCTGAAAGTATTCTTAGAAGGTCCATATAGTGGTTCATCAATGCATACAGATTTGTTTGATCAGGGATTATTGCCGGTTAATCAGCCTTTCAATGTTTCTCCATGGAATTACGATGGTCAGGAGGCCATAACTGCACTTCCAGGTTCAGACATAGTTGACTGGGTATTCCTTGAATTAAGGGAAACAGACGGCAATGCTGCAACAGCTACATCTGACAAAATGATTGACCACCAGGCTGCAGTCGTTTTGTCGGACGGATCAATTGTCAGACCGGATGGTACAAGCCCACTGCTTTATACCGGCAACATTACGCAAAATCTGTATTTGGTTATTTACCACCGAAATCACCTTGCTATTATGTCAGCTTCACCGCTTATTTCAAATGATGGGCCTTATGTTTATGATTTTACGACTATACAATCTTATCAAAACGGACAAAAACCTATTAATGGTGGAACGTTTGGAATGATAGGAGGCGACTCAGACGCTAGTGGTACGGTAAATAATCTTGACAAAACCCAATGGAATAGTAATGCAGGGGAATCAGGTTATCTGAATAGTGATAATAACCTCAATGGTCAGTCGGACAACGTGGATAAGAACAATCTTTGGGATGTTAACTTAAATGCAACCTCACAGGTACCATTGTAATAATTTAGGTTAATCAACTACCGGGGTGGGCAGGGTTAAAGTACAGGGAAATATTTTTCGGTCATCTCTCTGAAACAACCTTGCCCGCCTTTGGTTTTTAAAGTAATGGTTGCCACTTTTTTAACCTTTTCGACTGCATCTGCAGGGCAGGCAGAAAAACCGACTTTTTTCATCACTTCAATATCAATCAAATCATCTCCGATGTAAGCAATGTTCTCCCATTTCAACTTCAGTTTCTTTCTCCATAGGTCAACTATTTTTGCTTTTTCTTCGAGACCGATATAAAGAAGGTTTATTCCAAGCATTTTGGCTCGTGTTTCCACTGCCCCTGAAGTCAGAGCAGCAGTGATAATCCCAACGTAATAGCCATTTTTCATCAGGGCTTTCAGGGCAAGGCCGTCCCTGACATAAAAACTCCGCATTTGCTCACCGGAATCTGTAATGTTAACATGCCCATCTGTTAAAACTCCATCCACATCTGTGATAATCAGTTTTATGTTTTCTGTTATTATTTTCATTTACAATTAAACAATTTTTTTATCAATAGCGGAAGCAATTGGTTGAAGAGTTTTGTACAATGCTTTGAATTGTTCATGATTCAGTTGCTGCGAAGCGTCAGATTTTGCAACAGAAGGGTCGGGGTGAACTTCTATCAGCAACCCGTCAACCCCCATAGCTGTTGCAGCACGGGCAAGGTCGGCAACGCCATACGACCAACCGATGGCATGGCTTGGGTCAACAATTACCGGCAGGTTGGTGTATTCTTTTAGATAGGCTACCCCGCAAAGGTCTAAAGTAAAACGGGTTTTTGTTTCGAAGGTCCGTATTCCTCTTTCGCAAAGTATGACTTGCTCGTTGCCTCCTGAAAGCAGAAATTCGGCGCACTGAACAAATTCCTGCAATGTCGCCCCAAACCCTCTTTTTAATATTACTGGTTTACGCGCTTTGGCGCATTTGCGAAGGATACCATGGTCGTACATTGATTTAGCTCCGATCTGGATGATGTCGGCAAATTGAATCACATCGTCAACCTGTGATGCATCCCGCACTTCTGTAACCACCTGCAAGCCATATTCTTTGCCGATCCTGCTCAATAACTCCAGCCCTTCTCTGCCCAATCCCTGGAAAGTATAGGGTGATGTACGGGGCTTAAATGCGCCTGCCCGAAGGGCGATGATGTGAAGCTCCTTTAACAAAGAAGCCGATTCCTTAATCTGTTTTTCTGATTCAATAGCGCAGGGTCCAGCAATAACAACTGTGTTTTTCTGATCTCCTCCAATATATTGATGACCGATTTTGATGGTACGGGTTTCCTTCTGATAACTTCGGCTCGCAAGCTGAATGTCGCTATCGGTAACAAAATACTCCAAAGCCATCTCACTAAAATCATCAGGGAGCATCTTCATCCTGGAGGTAGTAACCAGAACATATTTTTCTGCTGATTTGAAATAAACCGCCTCATGCCGCGATGCGAGTTCTTCTACTTTCTTTTCTTCAAGGTTTTTATTTAGATGAATGATCATGTTATTTATTCAATTTTGATTAGTAAAATTTATTTCTCGCTCCTGATCATATTGAAGAAGGTTACTCCGCCTACAGGTTCATTCTTTTTGTTCAGGACTGGAAGAAAAGAAATGATGAATTTTTTGCTCCGGATCAGGTTCAGCATATCAGTAATAGTGACTTCTTCTTCAATGAATACTGGATGGGGATTAACTATGTCGTCCAGTTTTACACCATTCAGATCGCTAAGGTTTTTCAATAGCCCTTTCCTTACATCCGCATTGCTCGAAAGACCTGCGAATTTTCCATTTCCATTTTGATAGAATACAAATCCGAGCTTGTACTTTTCGATGGTGATTAATACCTCCTTTACATTGGTTTTGGTAATATCTAAAATGGGCAGGTCTTCGGCGCCGATCATGAAATCACTGATGCGGTAATGCGATTTTACATTGTTGACCCGTAACCCCAACAAAGCCGAACCTACGGAGTAGTTATTGGCAATGTAAGAACCCGAAACTACCGACGAAACGCCCATATTTCTGAGGATGAACGATACTTCATCGTTTATGCCGCCATCTACATGCAGATCCTTATCCTGGTATTGGCTCCTGAACTTGCGTATTCGCCTGAAATTTTCTTTCTGGAATTGCCCGCCGCTCTCGCCCGGTATGGTTGTCATAAACAGAATAAAGGAGAAATCATCCTTATACTCTTCGAAAACGCTACAGGGAGTTGTTGAAATAATTCCCAATCCATAGGAAGTATAGCTGCTTTTGGGTGGGGAAATATGATGATTTAAGTTTTCAAACTGGAATTGAACATACTCGACTTTATGTTCCCGGATGAGATCATAATATTTTTCCGGTTCGGAAGAAATTATATGCAGGTCTATTGGAGTTGAGCTTATCTCCCGTATACGCTTGATGTCATCAAAAACCTTTGCATCGTCATTGCAGTCAATATGGAACATATCAATTTGATGCCGGTCGAGATCGGTAATGATGTCTTCCAGTTTCTGGTTTTTGTACGAATAGATGGATGCCGAAATCTTCATTTATTTCCTCGGTGGACTATTTGTTATTCTCAATTCTTAGTTGAACCGAATCGACAAAATTAATATTTATCAAGCAGACCCCACTTGAAATATGAATATTATTGCAGGCTTAATTGGAAATTACATCAGGCATCATTGCTTTGGCTTTTTCTTTGGTGGTTTGTAGGCTTTTGCTTTTTTGTTAAACGCTAGTGCGAGGTCAATCCAATAATCAAAATCCTTTTTTGAATTCATACCCGTTTCGTCAATCATTACATAGCCCTTCATAGGGCGCTTGGTGAAGTCCATCGTACGGCAACCCGTTTTTTCAACTAACCGGTCATGAATGTCGGGATCAACCCGGCACATTAATTCATCTTTGATGATACCTACTCACATTTTACCGTTGTACATAATTGTCCAGCCTCCCATCATCTCTTTTTCCTCAACATTGGAAAGTTCTTCAAAACGCTCGCGTACTCTGTTTGCCAGGGTTTTATTATATGCCATATTTAGTAATTTATAAAGAAATCAGTATCAGGATTTCCTTTTCTAACAATCGCGTTGTCGGTTTGTTTTCAAAATGCTTTCAATAATTATGGCAATTCCATCAACAGCAAGTATTACCAGGAATCCCAATTCATTTTTCAAATTTGCTTTGGATAGAATACCTGTTAAACCAATTGTAAGGGCAAAAATTGGCAGTAACAGTGTATTTCCATGCCAGTGATTGAATACCCAAAGCCAATAAGCGAATATCGAAGCTGACATCAGTGCGATAACAACTTTGGACCCTGTTGTCTTGTTTTTAACGATAAGCCCATAAATAAAGGTCAAAGCTACAAATACCATGTACAGATAAATTCCGAAATGCTGAATGGATGGGGAGAGAAATAGTGCCATTAATATTCCTGTAATCATCCCAAATGTAATAATTCCAGGGAATGTTTTTTTTGTTTTCACTGTCCAGAAAACGTCAAACAATGCTGCCAGAATTAATAGAATTTTCAGGATCATATTCGGTTCTTAATGACATTTAAAGTCGCAGATTAATAATTTCGCCTGGTAAGGGTTATCAATGGATTCTATTTTTAAATTGAATCCAAATCCTGATGTGCGACTTATTCCTATTATTGAATTTAAATTGAAGTATTCATAATAAAACTGGCAAAGGAAATAAATATTTAATCCCTCTGTCAGTCTTGAAATTTATTTTAATTAAAGCGGTACATTCGTTCCCTTGCCAACATTCGGGAACCAGTAGCTGTCCTTGTCGAGGTTGTTCACCTGCCTGTCAAAATTCAGATCGGCAGGATAGTATCCGGTTTTTCCTGAGTTGCTTTTCCATGTGGGAACTAAGTCGTCATTGCCGATAGTTCCGTTACAGTATGCATCACCGCTCCACATCCCATAATAACCGTCGGTTAACTCTTTTTGTGCATTAGAACCGTAAGCTTGCCCCAGTGAGGTGGAAAAATCATAGGTGTAATTTTCACCGTTGATCGTAACTGCATTTGATGACAAAATAGCCAGGTGGTTGCGGTGGTGGATTATTACAAACAGGCTATTCGATACCCCATTGGCAAAAAACAGAGGCGATGTTCCGTCGGTGGCTACAATGTTGCCATTGGTTAGTAGCAGGGCTGCCTGCCGGGTAATTCTTGTAGCAAGTGTGGCATTGGAAGCCGTGGTGGCATCCCTCAGTTCCACAAGCACCCAGTCAACAACATTGGAAGGCATTGTAGCCACAGTTTCAGTTCCGGTATAATTCCAGGGCGTTGCGTTGTATGGTTGTGAAAGCGGCAGTATTGCATTGATCGCATTCCCCATAGAGGTTCCGCTAAAAGGACCCTCAAGTAATACTTTAAGGCTGACATTCATTCCGCTGCTGATGATCATAGTGCAGGGGATCATCACCTGACCTTCATCAGGATCGTTGCTGGTTATTTTAATATTTGCCTGGTAAGTCCCTACAGGATATGAGCCTGCGTTGAAGCTGACATTTATATTTTGGTTATTTCCTTGTGTAACCGAACCTGCAACTGCTGTCCCTCCGTTAATATTGAGCCAGGTTTGGGAAGGTATGTAGGTATAGTCAATAACCAGGTAAGGTTTGTTAGTTTCATTCCAGCCATCAAAACCAATGTGGTATGTGCTATTGTCCCTGTCCATGATACCGATGGCAAACCAGTTCTGTGCTAATGCAGCCTGAAGGTTGGTATTCACATTCCCACCCAAAATATGAGTTACCCAGCCGATGGGAAGTGTACCCACTTCATTGCGGTATAAATAAAATCCTGTATTTGCTTCCGCATTGATATCAGCATAAAGCACTGAAGGAGATGCCGTTTCTGGATCATTGGTAACGGGGGTGATGCTCCAGTAAGGAAAATTATTGGCATTGACATAGCCATGAAACTCAACGGAATTGATGGTGGCTCCGTCAGGGATGTTGCTCACATCAAATTTCATCCATCCAGCCTCGGTAGGTGGGTATCCTTTTACCAGGCTTACTTGTGTTTTAGCTGAGGATGTGCAGGTACCAGTGGAATAACTAAAATTTAACGGATAAACAGTAGCAAGTGATTCACTATTACTGATATAGTCCACTTCAGCAGTGAAATCGAGAGGGGTAGTTCCGATATTGGCAATGTTCAGTAAATCATTGGCAACACCCCCCGGGACGATAGTTTTGGTGAAAGAAGCCGGTGATACATTAATTTCAGGTGCTATAATCGTTGATGGCGGGAAAACAACATAGTCAACCCATGCACAATCGTCGTCGGTAATGACCGAATTGTCTTTACTATATGTCCACTTGAAGGTATGGATCCCAGTTGTAACGGCATAACTTACCTGTCCCCAATCAACAGTACCTGACCACTGACCCTGCTGTACACCATCAATATAGAATTTTAAAAAATCATAATTCGCTTCCGATGAAGTTTTACGATAGAATGAGATGTTTCCGGTACTGTTAACCAGCAGTTGCACACTTAATGAGGAAGTCTGGCTGTGTTCAATTGAACCGGATATAGCCGTGTAATTGCCTTCGTATTGCCCTGCTGTAACAACCGCCCAGTTGGCGCTGCCGCTAAAAGTCCAGGGAAGTTTAGTGAAATTACCTGACTCCCAATTTTCGATAATAAGACCAACCGATGCATAATGAGTGTGGCTGAAGCCATAATTTCCTGAAACAATGTTCATTATCAGGTCAATTGTTTGACCGATAGGAGTCGAAGGCGAGCAGGTAATATTGAAAACAGCATTGGCGGAACCGCCCACAGCAATATCCCCCAGGGCTGCGGTCCCCTGGTTAATTGTGATGTAGGGAGATGTGGAGGTAAGAGTGACTGAAGCCGAAGGTGACAAACTGTGACCTGTATTATTCACAACAGCATTGATGGTAATTGTTTCGCCCGGATCGAGGTACCCGTTGTTGTTACCGCTGGCATCGGATATAGTAACAGTACCCATTGAAAGAACGGGTGCATGGCTTATGATTGGTATATTACTGTACCAGCTATTGGTTCCGCTAACAGCCGTCATGTTGATAAGTACAGTGTGCTCATCAGGAATATTGCCCGCTACACTAAATGCAAAAGCATTTGAAGCAAGAATGGTTTGGTTAGCAGCAATATTACCATAATTATGAAAATTATCGGTAATCGTGATATAAGGATCGGATGTTGAAAGCGTAACATTTACAGCGTTTGCCTGCTCTGTCCCGACATTTTTTACTGCCATTGACATCAATATAGATTCACCGTAATCCATTAGTCCGTTACCGTTTCCACCAGCAAGGTCATTCAGTGAAAATGTTTCTTTGATAACATATGGTCCCGCCGGTTGGATCACCAGCAGTGAACCAATAAATGGAATTACATTTCCTCCCCTGACTGTAACAGTTAATGTTTCCAGAACTTCCGAAGTGATATCAACATAAGCCTTGCCGGTAGCATCCGTAACGGCTGTTGAAAAAACTGCATTTCCTGTTACGCAAACCTGGGCATTAGCTACAGGCAAGCCAGTGGCTGTATGGGTTACTGTAAATTCAACCAGGTTATTCCCAAAAGGAATAGCGGCGATATAGTTTACATTTATTGCC
Organism: uncultured Bacteroidales bacterium; assembly: GCA_963840975.1. Taxonomy (GTDB): domain Bacteria; phylum Bacteroidota; class Bacteroidia; order Bacteroidales; family JAADJA01; genus JAADJA01. The sequence continues at coordinate 125,357 of CAWJBC010000021.1, forward strand.
TGGGGTATATCCTTCCAGATATGGATGGAGGGATCGCCCAATACACAATAAATTTTATAATGATAACTAACATAAGTATCGCTGCCGCCAAAAACGTTGTACATATAGAGTTTTCCACGAAGCAGCCCCTGTCCGGGAGTTTCCAGACCTTCCTGGAACATGCCAACATAAATGCCCTTATCTATTTTGTTGTTGTAGGTTGTATGGGTGTTTCCTGTTGGTCCGACGAAAGCTGCGGCACCTTTCGGGCTTCCGAGTGTTCCCATCTCCAGCCATTCTTCTCCAAAGCAATTACCGCTTGTAGTAGAGGTGAAATTTGCAACTCCACATCCGATGCTGGTAACAAAAGTGAATTTTTCGGCATTGGTCAGAGTGGTAACATCTGTAGTGCTGAATTGGTAACAACCTGCCCACCAGCCAGTGAACCAACCTTCACCGCGATAATTTAACCAGCTTCTTCCATTGTTAATGGCATTCTTGACGTCAGTCAGGTTATAGGGACAGCCTGAAGCGGGCATCATCATGGTGTCAACCGAAGTAAAACCTCCATCCAGAAGCATACACTCCGCAGCGAACCGCTTGGTTTCTAGCCTGGGAAGGGTAGGCATTATTCGAACAGCAGATTCCTTTATTAAACCAATCGGTATTAGCAGTATAGGGTGTTTTTTCATACTTTATAAACTTGTTGATCATTACCTGCAGCCCAAGTCACTCTGACTAGTGAATCTTCCTAGCATCAATTCAGGGAAATAATCATTGCCGTCAATTTCGACGAAGTAGTTTTCGGAAACGTAGCTGTTTGCAGTTGTCCAGGGAAAAATGCCATTATCACCCACAATCAATACATAAGTCGGAGTCACCTCCCAATTGTGGAAAGCATCAGCAATATGGTTTTTGATAATAACAGGATCGGTAGCGTTTGCGCCAATATCACTGAATTTAGTTATATGAATGTCAATACCACTTTGCCGTTTCCAGTCAGCATAGGTCTGAAAACTGGCAACAGCATCATCAGGCATAATGCAAAGCATAAGTTCATGACCTGCTTCTTTACCTCCATAAGATTTATTCAAAACACTCTGGTAATTGAAAATGAACCCCTGATATAATTTTCCGAAGGATGGAGCAATAGGTTTTTTGGTGCTTGTTTTTGGATTTAATACTTCACCTGATCCATAATTAATACGGACCGTAATGGAAGAAACCGCCTGTAGTTCTTTTTTTGCAGGAATATAGCGAAATGGAAAAACAGATACCCGTGTAATCCGAAAATCGCGAAAAACGGATGGTGGGTCTAATTCAACAAATTCGGCAGGATACGCTTGCATAGAATTATATGCATCAGCATTTTCTGTATAGGGTGTTTCAGGGGAACCTTCAAACCAGCTTTCACGTGCTGGTGGCAGATAAATGTTGTTAAATGATTGTATCTCTCCTATTTCCAATACTTCAATTGAAACACCTGCCTGGTCGGGAATAGCCAATACTTTTGCGATATAGGGTAATTCGGGTTGTCCTGGAATATTGATAAATGATTCTGACAATAAATCTATCATTTGATAATTCTTGCCATTGGAAATAAAATTCTTTTGTTCAAAACCGGAAATTTCAATTTTGAGAACTGTGCTGTTGTTGTCATCACTGATCAGCGTTACATTTGGTGGTGTTGGCGATGTTTTCTGTTTACTCATTGGGATCCATTCTGCTTTCATAATGAATGGGATAAACATGATGATAAAAATTGCAATTGTAAATTTCTTTTGCATACGAAATGGTTTTAAAGATTTAAAATAATTGGGAATATCGATTTTTATTGAAAAATTGAAATGCATATCGTACCTTTAATCAACCTGAAATGAGAATTCAAAGATAATTAAACTTTGAACATAAGTAATTACTTTAAAAAAACCAATAATTGAATTAATCAGTATCTGGCAGCCTTTTTCGTTATAGGCTGCCAGATACTATTTTTTTCCAGAAAATTTATTTGCGTATTGGATTGTATTTTATTCCGGGATAAAGGATCCTTTACCAATATTGGGGAACCAGTAGCTGTCCTTGTCAATGTTGTCCACTTGTTGGTCGAGATTCAGGTCAGTGGGATAATATCCTGCTTTTCCCGCGTTTGCATCCCAGGCAGGAACAAGATCTTCATTCTCTACCATTCCATTAGCATCTGCATCTCCGCTAATCATTCCACTAACATTTACGGTCAATTGTTTTTGCGAATTGGTTCCGTAAGCCTGCCCGATGGAGGTTGTAAAATCGTAGGTGTAATATTGCCCTGAAAGTGGTACTTCATTAGCCGATATTACAGCAAGATGGTTTCTGTGATGAATAACAGTAAACAAGCTATTCGAAATCGTATTGGAAAAGGATAAGTGGGATGTACCGTCTGTAGCTAAAATACTTCCATCGCTAAACAACAAGCCTGCTTGTCTGGCGATTGTTGTTGCCGACGTGGCATTAGGTGCTGAAGTAGCATCCCTGAGTTCTACCAGAACCCAATCTACCGCATTGCCCGGAAAAACAGTGACTGACTCAGTTCCATTATAATTCCAGGGTGCCGTATTAAAGGGCTGGGACAATGGAATGGCCCCACAAGTGCATAAGTATGTTGACATTACATTTCCAATACATGGTCCTTCAAGAAATACTTTTAGATTAACAGTCAGGTTTGATGGAAGTACGTTGCCATCAATAGAAAAATCGTCAATGCAAATATCGCTGGCGTATCCCGAACCTGTGATGCCCCTAAACCTTAGCTCAATGATTTCACCGGCATATTCTGTAAGGTTCACCACTTGTTCATGCCATTGATCTCCCTGATTTCCAGAAATGGGTGTCATGACATCTTCGATCCAAACATCATTAAGGAATAAATCCAGGTGAAGAGTTCCCATATAATTATTAATAGTATTATCATACATGTGATACCAGAATCGCAACTCAGCATCAGCCAATGAAGTAAGGTCAAAAGAAGGAGTAATCATGTCAGCACGTTTATTTGGATTGTTGGGAAGTGTAGCTTCAGTATACATGTAGTATCCTGCTCCTGTGGTATGGTCCCCTGATGGACCTGTATTTGATGATGGTGTTGGACCTGATAGAATAGTCCAGTCAAAGTCATCACCCGAATCGTTGTACCATCCATCGGGTATGCTTCCCATTTCATCGAATGCTGTTTGGTAAGGAGGGGTAACAGGAGGCAAAGGAGATGGAAATTCAATATAGTCAATCCATACACAATCCTCACCTGTACTAATACTGGAATCTTTGTAATATTTCCATAAAAATGTATGAACGCCAGCCGAAACAGGGTAACTTACCTGTCCCCAGGCAAAATTTCCTGACCATTGCTCCATTAGTGTGCCATCAATATAAAATCTCAGGTAATCATAATTGCTTTCAGTCGAAACTTTCCGGTAAAAAGATACATTTCCATCTCCTGTTACACTTAACGTAAGCTCCATATCACTTACCTGTGAATCGGTTATATTTCCTGATCTGGCACAATAGATACCTTCGTAAGGATTGTCGGTTACAACTGTCCAGTTTGCATTGCCACCCATGGTCCAGGGAAACTTATTTAAATTACCTGTTTCCCAGTCTTCAATTAATGCACTTATATAGCTCAAGATTAATTTAGAGGCATTGTAGTTTCCGGCTATCACATCAAAATCAAGATCAACAGATTCTCCCTCAGGTGCTGTTGGACTAACTGTTACACTGAATGAAGCATTCGCAGTCTCCCCTATGTTAATCGGACCAATTTCATCAGTCGTCGTATTAAGTGAAATGTAACTGCTTACTGAACTAAGGTAAACTGTTGCCGCAGGTGACATACTATTTCCGCTGTTACTTACGGGGATTGTTATAGTAGCCGTTTCACCGGGATCAAGAAGTCCGTTATTGTTACCTCCTTGATCAGAAATTGTAATATTACCTAAAGAAAGGTTGGGTGCATGACCAATCATCGTAATGTAACTGTTCCATGTGTCGGACAACATAGTTGCAGTAACATTTACCAAAACTTCGTGTCCGTCGGGTATATTGTCAGCTACCGTAAAGGAAAAAGCATTGGTAGCTAAAACACTTTGGCCTGGCAGAATGAGATTATATGTATAAGGTGTGGCAGATAAAGTAATGTAAGGGTCAGTCGAAGTAAGGACAACATTTACATTTGTCGCTAGAATTGTTCCCACATTTTTCATGGCTAAAGACATTAGGATGGATTCTCCAAAATCCAAGAGCCCATTTCCGTTACCGCCGGCAATATCATTAAGTTGAAAGTAATCCTTGGTAATCCACGGGCCATTTGCTTGAATCAAATCCATCGTACCCAGGTATGGAATTACATTTCCACCACGAACTGTCACTTTTAAAGTTTCAGGAGATTCGCCGGAGATATCCAGATGAGTTATTCCATTAGCATCCGTTATCCCAGTGGCGAAAATGTTATTTCCAGTTACGCAGACAACGGCGTTTGCAACAGGTTGTTCTGATGAGGATAGAAAAACTTCGAATTGAACCAGATTATTCCCAAACGGTATGGTGGCAGGATAATTAACAGTAACTGTCTTTGGTACATCCTTCCATATATGGATACTGGGATCTCCCAATACACAATAAATTTTATAATGATAACTCACATAAGAATCACCGCCACCAAAAACGTTATACATATAGAGTTTGCCGCGAACCAGCGCCTGCCCGGGTGTTTCAAGTCCTTCCTGAAACATTCCTTTGTATATACCCCTGTCAATATTGTTGTTGTATGCAGTATGTGTGTTCCCCGCCGGTCCTATAAAAGCTGCAGCACCTCTTGGTTGGGAAAGTGTCCCTAGTTCGAGCCAGGTTTCTCCAAAGCTTTCTCCGGAGGCAAACATAGCAACCCCGCATCCGATACTCGTAACAAAAGTAAATTTTTCTCCATTTCCTAAACTTGAAACCTGCGTATTTGTCATAGGCGTACAGGTAGCCCACCAACCGGTCGTCCAGCCTTCTCCCCTGTAGTTTAAATAACTTCTTCCATCATTGATGGCGTTTACAACATCTGTGTTGTTATACGTGCAGCCGGGATCACTCATCATCGTATCCACTGAAGTAAATCCGCCATCATCCAGCATATAAGCAGCAGCTTCCCGTTTTGTTTGTATTTGCGATGGATAGGCATCATTCGAGCAGCAGATACCTTTTTTAAACCAGGCCGTATTGGCTGTATAAGGTGTTTTTTCATACTTAATAAACTTGTTGATCATTACCTGTAATCCAAAATCACTGGTGTTGGTAAGCCTGCCGAGTAGCAATTCCGGAAAATAATCGTTTCCGTCAATTTCGACGAAATAGTTTTCGGATACATATCCGTTGGCTGTTGTAGAGGGCAAAACACCATCATCACCAACAAGTAAAACATAGGTAGGGGGTACCTCCCAATTGTGGTAGGCATCGGCAATATGGTTTTTGATGATACTCACATCTGTAGAGTTGGCGCCAATATCACTGAATTTTGTTATGTGTATATCTATTCCACTCTGACGCTTCCAATCTGCGTAAGTCTGAAAACTTGCAACAAATTCATCAGGCATGATGCACAACATTAATTCATGAGCATTATCTTTTCCTCCGAAAGCATCATCTAAAACGCTCTGGTAATTAAAAATGAAACTCCGGTACAATTGTGCAAAAGAGGGAGCTATGGGTTTTTTGGTGGTGGTTTTTGGATTTATTACGTCCCCTGGACCATAATTAATGCGGACGGTAATGGAGGAAACCGCCTGCAGTTCTTTTTTTGCAGGAATATAGCGAAATGGGAAAACAGAGACGCGTGTAATCCGAAAATCGCGAAAAACTGATGGTGGATCCAATTGAACAAATTCAGTGGGATATAAACTCATAGAACTATATACATCCGCATTTTCAGCATATGGCGTCTCAGGTGAACCTTCTAGCCAGCTTTCACGTGCTGGTGGCAAATAAATATTGTTAAATGATTGTATCTCTCCCATTTCCAATACTTCAATTGAAACACCTGCCTGGTCGGGAATAGCCAATACTTTTGCTATATAGGGTAATTCGGGTTGTCCAGGAATATTGATAAATGATTCTGACAATAAATCTATCATTTGATAATTCTTGCCATTGGAAATAAAATTCTTTTGTTCAAAACCGGAAATTTCAATTTTGAGAACTGTGCTGTTGTTGTCATCACTGATCAGCGTTACATTTGGCGGTGTTGGCGATGTGTTCAGTTTACTCATTGGGATCCATTCTGCCCTTATCAGGGACGGCATACACACAATGATAATTAGCAATGGTAATAATTTTTTTTGCATGATGATTAATTTAAATTATAAAACCTGAAACAATAATAACTATTAGTATTAACATAATCCTAAATCTCTTTCTATACTCCTTATATAACTATAACCAAAGTTATAAATAGCCTATCAGAATTGAATTGATCCAATTCGCAAAAGTTTAAATATAAAATTATTCAGATCAACCTAAACCTATGACAATTGATAATTCCTCAGCGCTGTAACTGTTGAGTTTTATCAATGAATCCACTCCAAAAAGTGATTTATCGTCATTGCGAGCGTAGCGAAGCAATCCTTTGGTGCTGGATATCAACAGATTGCTTCGGGCTTCGCCCTCGCAATGACGACCTGTTTGTCTTTTCGGAGTGGACTCATCAATAAAGTTGAATTATTGCAAAATAACTTTAACTATTTCTTCCTTATCTTCTGTTTTCAATTTGATAAAATAGATACCTTTCACCAAATTGCTTAAATCCATTTTTAAACTCATTCCTGCCACCATTGTTGTTGATTCCGCATAAACAACCTTATTTAAAGTATTTATTACCAGGATTTCAACAGCACCTTTGTTGTGACCAAAATCAACAGTGATCAATCCTGTTGCCGGATTGGGAAAAATATTTATTCCAGATAGATCCGAAACATCCTCTATGCCGGTACAGGGATCAACCAAAATCGTTTCTGTAGCAAAATTCTCACAACTATTGGGGTCAGTATAGGTGTATGTAATTGTATGTGTACTTACTCCTGCAATGGCAGGATCAAACCAACCGTTTACAATACCCGGACCGGAATATTCACCGCCGGCTGGCATTCCTCCGGAAAGTTCAAATGCAGGCCAATTAATGCAAACCCAATCAAAAGGATCGAGGGTGACTTCGGGTAAATAGCGGTTAATATTGAGAGGATAGGAATAAGCCCCGGTTCCGCAAAGATTTTCACCGGCAACTTTTAAAGTTGCGTCACCTAAAAATCCATTTGTCCAGAGTATATTAACATTTAAACCGCTTCCGCTGACATTACCGGCAGATACCGGATCTAATACCCAATCATAAGAAGTGGCACCTGCTATACCAGCAGTGCTATAAGGAGTACTCGCAGAGCTGGCACAAACCGTTGTTAGTCCGGTGGGTGAAGGCGATGTTCCAGGTATGGCTGATACGGTTATGTAATTTTCAAGGACCAGGACGCTTGTTGAGGTTCCATTGGAAACGGTTAGCGATACATCATAAATGCCAGCCGCGAAATACTCTATAACTGGGTTTTCCAGTGTTGAAGTTCCAGGTGTGCCCCCTTCAAAAACCCAGTCCCAACTGGTTACATCTGCAGGCGACTGATCAAAGAAACTCACCGAACCGCCTTCACAGGCTTCGGTTTGGTTTGAGTTGAAGAAGGCTTGAAATACAGATGCAGGCAGGCGAATCAGATCAACCCAGCTACAGTCATCACCTCCTGCCACACTCTCATCCTTACTATAAGACCATTTAAAAGAATGAACCCCAGTTGTAACTGCATAAGCTTTCCGAATCCATCCGACTTCTCCTGACCATTCACCAATTTCTACGTCATCAATGTAAAATCTCAAATAATCATAATTTGATTCCGATGAAACTTTGAACCAGAAAGAAATGCTATCAGAACCAGATACTTCGTACTGAAGACTCAAAAAGTTAGTTTGGTTGTTTCCAAGCGCACCCGACTTTATACAATAAATACCCTCGTATGGATTATTTGTCGTCACACTCCAATTGGATGAACCGCCCGTAACCCAGTCAAACTGGCTCATATCACCGCTTTCCCAATCTTCGATTATCAGTCCGATGGTCGCGGTATAACTTTCCTGAACAGAATATCCTCCTGATGTGACATTATACATAAAAATCACTCCGGTTCCCATTGGAGCATTTGGCGCTACAGTCGCGTTAAATACCGCTTGCTCCATACCGCCTGGTTCAATTATGCCAAAATCAAAGGAGCTGTTATTCAGGGTGATAAATCCACCGGGACAGCTTAGGGTTCCTAATGTTCCGGTTGACTGGTAAGTGCCATTGTTGAATGCAGGAATGATCAGATTTACAGTTTCCCCCGGATCAAGCCAACCGTTACCATTTCCCTGTGAGTCATCAATTATCAGGTTACCCAGTTCAAGTGATGGTGCATGTCCTAACAAGTTAAAAAAGGATGTCCAGTTATCCGAACCGTTAGTTGCCGTCATTTCAAAAATGACGTTATGTAAATCTGGAATGTTATCAGCAACTTCCCATCCAAAGCCATTGGGGACACTTGCTGTAGTGCCCGCCAATATTGTACCGTACGATTCAGTATTATCATTTAATGTAACATAATTATCAGTTGTTGAAATATTAACCTGAACATTACTGGCGTTCATAGCCCCAACATTTTTGACTGCAATAGAAGCCAATATATTCTCAGATGTTTCCATGACGCTGTTTCCGTTTCCGCCTGCAATGTCATTGATAACAAAGGAATCCACTATTACATAAGGTCCTGTGGGCTGAAGTATACTCATTGTATTCTGGTACGGATAGACATTTCCACTACGAACCGTAACCGTTAATTCTTCCACCACATCGGCCGAAATTTCGAGGTAGGCTTTCCCTGTTGCGTCCGTGGTGCCGGTGCAGAAAATAGTATTTCCCGTAACACAAACCATTGCACCGGTAACCGGTTGACCTGTATCGTTATGCGTCACTGTAAATTCAACAAGGTTATTTCCGTAGGGTATGGAAGCAGGGTGAATTACCGATACTGCACGAGGAATATCTTTCCAAATGTGTATGCTGGGATCTCCCAATATACAAAAAATTTTATAGTGGTATTCTACATACGGATCGCTGCCGAAAACATTATATAAATAAAGCTTACCCCGAATCAATGCCTGCCCGGGTGTATCCATTCCCTCCTGAAACATACCAACGTATATACCCTTATCTATCTGGTTGTTATAGGCAGTATGCGTATTGGATGTTGGTCCGATAAAGGCTGGAGCGCCTTTCAGGTTCGTCAATGAACCTCCTTCCACCCATTCTTCACCAAAGCAATTATTGCCAGGGCAGTCGAACATGGCAACACCGCATCCAATGCTAGTAACAAAGGTGAATTTTTCACCATTGGTAACATTGTTGGTGACGTGGTTTATAGAAAAATCGTAACAATTTGCTGCCCATCCAGAATACCAGCCTTCACCGCGATAATTTAAATAGCTTCGACCGTCATTAATTGCATTGATAATATCATTGATATCATACGTACAGCCCTGATCGCTCATCATAGTGTCAACTGATGTAAAACCACCGTCCAGTAACATCCTGTCGGCTGCAAAGTGTTTGGTCTCTACCTGTGATTCATAGGCATTATTAGAACCACAGGTTCCTTTCTTAAACCAGTCTGTATTAGCAATATAGGGTGTTTTTTCATACTTGATAAATTTATTGATCATAACCTGCATTCGATAATCACCCTGGTTGGTAAACCTGCCGATCATCAATTCAGGAAAAAAATCATCGCCATCTATTTCAACGAAGAAATCTTCGTTTGGGAAAGTCCATCCGTCCATTGTTACAAGTTCTTTTGGAAATACTCCATCATCTCCGATAATCAAAACGTATGTCGGAGGAATTTCCCAATTGTTATACGCATCAGTAATATGGTTTTTGATAATGTCTGGATTTGTATTGTTGGCTCCAATATCGCTAAATTTAGTGATATGAATATCAATTCCGCTTTGTCTTTTCCAATCGGCATATAGCTGGAAACTGGCTGTAAACTCATCAGGCATAATGCATAACATCAAATCATGCCCATCTTCTTTACCCTCATAAAACTTATTCAATACGTTTTCGTAATTGAAAATGAAATTTTTATACAATTCACCAAAAGAAGGTGCTATTGGTTTTTTTATCGTAGTTTTCGGATTAACCACTTCACCCTTACCATAATTTATTCTGACTGTAATGGATGAAATAGCTTGCAACTCCTTTTTGGAGGATATATAACGTAAAGGAAAAACAGACACCCTTGCGATGCGGAAATCACGAAATATCGCCGGAGGATCCATTTGAATAAATTCGCTGGGATACACATTCATGGAGTTGTAGGAATCGGTATCTTCCACGTAAGGTTCTTCGGGCGACCCTTCAAACCAACTTTTCCTGGCAGGTGGCAGATTTATATTCTTAAATGATTGAATTTCTCCTGCATCCAATACCTCAACTGAAACACCCGCCTGATCTGGTATAGCCAATACTTTTGCAATGTATGGCAATTCCGGGAAGCCGGGTTTTGTGGTAAAAGATTCCGAGAGTAAATCTATCCTTTGATAATGATTGTCGCCTGAAATGAGTTTTTCTAATTCGAATCCGGAAATTTCAATTTTAATGACAGTGCTGTTATTGTCATCACTTATCAGCGTTACTTTCGGAGGTGTTGGAGAGGTGGTTTGTTTATTCATTGGAATCCATTCCGCTTGCATTAGAAAGGGGATAAACATTGTGATAATCAGGATAATTGATAATTTTGTTTGCATGTTGAATAATTTAATTATTGAAACCCGAAATAACAAATATTATATTAAATGAAAGAGTTTAAAATAAAATTCTGCATCAGTCCAACATTGATACTTTATGGTATAAAACCCGAATCAACATTGAACCGACTCAATACTTAATTTAAATTCCTGTGATTTATTATTGACCAACACGAGCAATAGACAATTAATGATTCACTTTAGTTGTAACATTGAATTAATATTACGGTGTAAATTATTGCAAAATGATTTTTACAGTTTCTTCCTTAATTTCCGTTTTCAGTTTGATAAAATAGATACCCTTTACAAGATGGCTTAAATCTATTTCCAGATTCTTACCCGCCATAGCGCTAACTGACTCATTATAAACCACCTTATTTAAAGTATTCATCACGAGAATTTCGATGGCGCCGGTGTGCTGGTCAAAACCAATGGTAATCAATCCTGCTGAGGGATTTGGATAAATATAAATTCCTGATGAATCCGAGATATCAACGATGCCGGTACAAGGATCAACTAAAATGGTTTCTGTTGTATAATTTTCACAACTATTTGGGTCTGAATATGTGTAAGTAATAGTATGTGTGCCTAATCCTGCTTCAACCGGATTAAACCATCCGTTTTCCACACCCAGACCGGAATATTCACCCCCGGCAGGCATTCCGCCGGTAAGTTCAAATGGAGGCCAGTTAATGCAAACCCAGTCAAAAGGTTCAAGAATAACGCCCGGTAAATATCGTGTAAGTGAGAGAGGCTCTGAATAGGAGCCTGTTCCGCAATTATTATTACCCGCAACTTTTAAAGTTGCATCACCCAAAAAACCATTTGACCAAATTATAAGTGCATTTAAACCTAAGTCGGTCATATTGCCTGCTTCAGAAGGCTCAAGTAGCCAATCATAATTAGATATTCCGGATAATCCTGTTGTGCCGTAGGCTGTACTTTGTACACTTCCGCAAATTATAGTTTGTCCGGTCGGGGCAGCCGGGATGTCAGGCAATGAACCTACATTTATATAGTCAATAAGTGTTAGGGTGTTGATATCAGTCCCATCTGAAACTGTCAGGCTTACATCATAATTTCCGGCAGTTGCGTAAAAAACTGAAGGATTCTGTTCATTTGAAGTCGAAGGAATGCCACCTTCAAAAACCCATTCCCATGAATTAGTATTGCCTGTTGATTGATCAAAAAAGTTTACTGAACCATTTTCACAAACCTGGGTAATGTTTGAACTAAAGATGGCCTGCAATGTAACTGTGATTCCGAGGAAATTGAGATATGCTTCCATCAACTGATCCTTTGTTGACGGTGAAGCCCCATCCTGCAATCCTCCAAATTCATGCGAAGCACCTATGGTTTTATAATTTCCGCCATCATAAGCAATTCCTGTTCCGTAAAGAGGAGATTGATTGTCAAAAATCTTAACTGCAGGTGCTATTGGTTCAATGTGATCCATCCATCCATTGTCACCATTATAGGTAAAGGACATACCTTCTGTAAAGGTGCCGTCTTTTCCCAGCACTGTACTCATATTATTTGATCCATCAGCGGTAGGATTAATATTAAACATGGCATGAACAGGTGTTTCGGGATCATAATACCACGTATCTCCACCTTCCATATAGAGTGAACCACCGTTATTTAGATAGTTTGCCAGTGATTGACCCTGTGCGTTTGTTAATTGATCGTTTTCTGGAAAGACACCAAGGCAAAGAAAAATTGTGGAATATAAATTCAGATCGGATGGAAAGGAATTTAGTGTTTCATGTGCAATATCCATGGTGTTTAAGGCGGCCTCCATTTCCGGGGATGAATTTCCGTTTCCATCCAAATCCAGAATTAGTACGGGAATTTGTCCGATAATGACCCCCAGACCAAAAGCTCCGGAAATGCCTAAATCAGCATTCAGGGAAAGTGTGAATTCTACCAAATGCCCAGCTGGAGTATTGAAAGCGGCACTAACACTGAATATTGCACTGGATGAAGCACCACCGGAAATATTTCCAAAGTTCATTTGTAATGAATTAACCATTACAAAAGGATCATTTTCTATCAATTCGCCTAAAACTCCAAAGGCTTCAGATGAACCTGAATTTGCGATGGATATTGACATATTCACTGTTTCACCCGGATCAAATTTACCATTGTTATTTCCCATAGGATCCGACAAAACAAAATCTGAATATTCAAGGACAGGTGCATGTGCGAAGATTGAAAAATAACTTACCCAGTTCTCTGTTCCCGAGGTAGCTGTCACCTCAATCAAAACAGGATGAAGTTCGGGAATACTATTACTTACCAAATAAGCAAATCCATCGGTCACTATTGCTGTTGAACCTGCGGCTATGGTTCCATAATAGGCTATGTTGTCCGTAATTGTGATGTATGTGTCGGCCGTATTTAGCGTAACAACAACATTATCCGCCTGCTGAACACCCACATTTTTCATGGTAAGGTTCAATAAGTTGGTCTCACCGTAATCCATAAGACCATTGGCATTACCACCAGATACATCGTTAATAGAGTAAGATTCTTTAACTACGTAAGGACCTGTTGGCTGAACCACATATAGAATTCCCTGAAAGGGAATTACATTTCCGCCACGGACCGTAACTTTTAATGTTTCCTGATTGATTGAAGTTATATCAACATAGGCTTTACCTGTAACATCGGTAATGCCTGTTGAAAAAATACTTTCCCCTGTTACACATACTACTGCATCAGCAACCGGTTGGCCGGTCGAAGTGTGAGTAATTGTAACCTCTACCATATTGTTGCCAAAAGGAATGGAAGCAGGATAAGTAGCTGTTACAGCCTGTGGAATATCTTTCCAGATATGGATACTTGGATCACCTAATACGCAAAATATTCTATAATGGTATTCAACATAGTAAACGTTTCCGAAAACAGCATACATATATAGTTTTCCGCGAAGCAGAGCCTGACCGGGAGTGTCCATCCCTTCCTGGAACATCCCAACATAGATACCCTTGTCTATTTTGTTATTGTAAGTAGTATGTGTGTTCCCTGTTGGTCCGATAAATGCGGCAGCGCCTTTCGGGTTTGAAAGGGTTCCCATCTCCATCCATTCTTCACCAAAACAATTGCTGCTACCAGAGTGGAACATAGCAACACCGCATCCAATGCTGGTAACAAAAGTTAATTTCTGCCCATTATTTATACTTGAAAGATTAGAGGTTGTCAGGGGTGTACAAGATGCCCACCATCCTGAAGACCAGCCTTCTCCCCTGTAATTTAGATAACTTCTTCCGTTGTTAATGGCATTCACAACATCAGTTACATTATAAGTGCATCCGGGATCGCTCATCATGGTATCCACAGATATAAAATCTCCGTCCTGAAGCATACACTGCGCAGCAAACCGTTTGGTTTCTATCTGGGAGGCATACGCATCATTCGAGCAGCAGATGCCTTTTTTAAACCAGTTAGTTTCGCCTGTATATGGTGTTTTTTCATATTTCAAAAACTTGTTGATCATAACCTGCATCACATAATCACTCTGGTGCGTAAACCTGCCGATCATCACTTCCGGGAAATAATCATTCCCTTCAATTTCACCGAATAGGTTATCATATCCATTTGAATAAGCAGGCAAGACTCCAGCATCACCCACAAGCAAAACATAGGTAGGCGGAATTTCCCAGGTATAATAGGCATCGGCTATATGATTTTTGATGATGTCGGGATTGGTGGCATTAGCTCCAATATCACTGAATTTTGTTATATGAATATCAATACCACTTTCCCTTTTCCAGTCTGCATAAACCTGGAAACTGGCTGTAAATTCATCAGGCATAATACACAGCATCAATTCATGACCATCTTCTTTACCACCGTAATACTTATTCAAAACACTCTGATAGTTGAAAATGAACCCCTGGTATAATTTCCCAAAAGAGGGTGCAATGGGTTTTTTAACAGTGGCTTTTGGATTTACCACTTCACCGGGTCCGTAATTAATTCGGACTGTAATAGAAGAAACCACTTGTAATTCCTTTTTTGAGGCAATATACCGCAGCGGAAAAACTGACACACGGGTAATACGAAAATCACGAAAAACTGATGGCTGATCCAACTGCACATATTCTGCGGGATAGGTTCCCACAGAGCTGTACGCTTTTGTATTTTCAGTATATAAAGTTTCCGGTGATCCTTCGAACCAGCTTTCCCTTGCGGGTGGTAAATACAGGTTATTAAATGTTTGCACTTCTCCTGTTTCCAATACTTCAACCGAAACATCCGCCCGATCTGGGATAGCCAATACTTTAGCAATGTATGGCAATTCAGGAAAACCCGGATTTGCGGTAAACGATTCTGACAGCAAATCAATCATTTGGTATTGTTTATCATCAGTGTTGAAATCCTTCAGCTCGAATCCGGAAATCTCAATTTTGATGACTGTACTGTTGTTGTCGTCACTTATCAGGGTTACATTTGGTGGAGTAGGTGATGTGCGCTGTTTATTGAGTGGAATCCATTCAGCCCGTACAATGAATGGAATAATCATTATGATGATCAGGGTTGTAAATAATTTTTTTTGCATGGTGGCAAATATTATTTTATAAAACCATTAAAATAGTTTATGTTTCCTAAAAAAGTCTTTTGGGGTTATTATTGAATTATAACTTTTAGTATTTCTTCCTTTTTTTCTGATTTCAATTTGATGAAGTAAATACCCTTAACGAGATTGCTTAAATCTATTTCCAGTCGCTTACCTGCGGTAGCATTAACTGACTCAGTATATACCAACTTATTTAAGGTACTCAGCACAAGAATTTCGGTCATGCCTGAGTTCTGGTCAAAACTCAGCGTAATCAACCCTGTTGTCGGATTGGGGTAAAGGTTAATTCCGGATAAATCCGAAATATCATTGAAGCCTGTACATGGATCAACTAAAATCGTTTCAGTAGCAAAATTCTCACAACTATTTGGGTCTGAATAAGTGTAAGAAATTGAATGTGTACCCACTCCTGCAATGGCTGGATCGAACCAACCGTTTTCAACACCCGGACCGGTATATTCACCCCCGGCTGGCATTCCTCCGGTAAGTTCAAATGCTGGCCAACCCAAGCAAACCCAATCAAAAGGCTCGATTGCGACTTCGGGAATTGCATTTACGGTGATGTAATCATAAAGCATCATGGTATTGTTTTCGGTTCCGTTCGAAACCGTAAGAGCAACATCATAACTTCCATGTGTGGAATATAAAACTGTTGGATTCTGTTGGTTTGAGGTAGTAGGATAACCACCCTCAAAAATCCATTCCCATAAAATTACATTGCCTGAAGATTGGTCAAAGAAGTTAACTGTGTTATTTTCACAAACCTGGGTTATATTTGAATTAAAAGAGGCTGCAATTGCAAATGCAGAGGCAGGCAGTACAATAAAATCAACCCACGCACAGTCTGCTGCTGTGGAAACACTTATATCTTTGCTATATGCCCATTTAAAAGTATGTGCTCCTGCTGTCACAGCGTATGCACTGCGTTCCCAGCCCACGTCACCCGACCATGATCCTTTTTGTATGTTATCAATGTAAAATTTGAGGTAGTCATAATTATGTTCTGAGGAAACCTTATACCAGAATGCAATACTGTCACTGCTGATTGCTTCATATTCAAGTGAAAGCCAATTACTCTGATTATCATTGATATCTCCTGACTTTACACAATAAGCGCCTTCGTGAGGGTTTTCCTGAGATACAGCCCAATTGGAATTGCCTCCTGTAGCCCAGTCGAACATGCTCATATCTCCCGTTTCCCAGTCTTCTACAATCAGACCAATTGTTGTTGCGAAACTTTCCTGAAGGGAATACCCTCCTGATGTTACATCATAAATATAACTGACAGAAATGCCAACGGGAGCATTTGCTGCAACTGTTATGCTAAATATCGCTTCTTCCATTATCCCTGCTTCAATATCGTAGAAATTATAGGTCGAATTATTCAGGGTAATGAATCCACTTGAACAACTTAATGATCCGAATGTATTTGAAGCATTATATGAACCGTTGTTAAATGTTTGAATAATTAACAATGCGGTTTCTCCGGGATCAAGGCGTCCGTTGCCATTTCCCTGGGTGTCATCAATCTGCTTATTGCCAAACTCAATCAAGGGTCCGTGACCTACCACACTGAAGAAGGATGTCCATATTCCGCTTCCATCGGTTGCGGTCATTTCAAATATAACAGTATGCAAGTCAGGGATGTTATTGGCGACTTCCCATCCAAAACCATCTGGCACAACGGCCATAGCACCTCCCAAAATTGTACCGTACGATTCTGTATTATCTGTTACAGTCACATATTCATCTGATGTTTCAATTGTCACCATTACATTGGTGGCATCCCCATTACCGACATTTTTTATGGTTAAAGAAGCCAAAATGATTTCTGATGTTTCCATAATACCATTTCCATTACCCCCTGCAATATCGTTCAATGTATATGAATTTTTAATGACATAGGGTCCATTAGGCTGAACCACATAGAGAATTCCCTGGTATGGAATTACATTTCCGCCCCTGACAGTTACAGTTAATTCTTCTTCATCAACTGAATTTACATCAATATATGCTTTACCGGTAGCATCAGTATAACCGCTAGAGAAAATAGTAATTCCGGTAATGCATACCAGCGCATTCGCAACGGGCAGTCCTGTGGAAGAATGAGTAACTGTAAACTCAACTGTGTTATTTCCAAAAGGAATAGCTGCAGGATAATTCACGGAAACAGGCTGAGGCAAGTCTTTCCAGATATGGATGCTGGGATCGCCTAACACACAATAAATTTTATAATGATAACTGACATAAGAATCGCCGCCACCGAAAATGCTGTACATATATAGTTTTCCCCGAAGCAGAGCCTGACCGGGAGTGTCCATCCCTTCCTGGAACATTCCGATGTAGATACCTTTATCTATTTTGTTGTTGTAGGTAGTATGCGTGTTCCCTGTCGGTCCAATAAATGCAGCCGCACCTTTAGGACTTGAAAGGGTTCCCATCTCTAACCATTCTTCTCCAAAACAATTGCCACTACCGGAGGCGAACATGGCAACACCACAGCCAATGCTGGTAACAAAAGTAAATTTCTGCCCATTATTTATACCTGAAAGATTAGACGTTGTCAGGGGTGTACAAGATGCCCACCATCCTGAAGACCAGCCTTCGCCCCGATAATTCAAAAAACTTCTTCCGTTGTTAATTGCATTCACAACATCGGTTACGCTATAAGTGCATCCGGGATCGCTCATCATGGTATCAACGGATATAAAATCTCCGTCCTGAAGCATACACTGCGCAGCAAATCGTTTGGTTTCTATCTGGGAGGCATACGCATCATTCGAACAGCAGATACCTTTTTTAAACCACCCCGTTTCGCCAGTAGAGGGTGTTTTTTCGTACTTAATAAACTTGTTGATCATCACCTGCATCCCATAATCACTCTCGTTGGTAAACCTGCCGATCATCAACTCCGGAAAAAAATCATTGCCGTCAATTTCAACAAAAAAGTCTTCATTAACATTGCCATTTGCTGTTGTTGTAGGAAAAATACCGTTGTCACCGACAATTAAAACATAAGTAGGAGGAACCTCCCAATTGTGATAAGCATCGGCGATATGGTTTTTGATGATGTCGGGATTGGTGGCATTAGCTCCAATATCACTGAATTTTGTTATATGAATATCAATACCACTTTCCCTTTTCCAGTCTGCATAAACCTGGAAACTGGCTGTAAATTCATCAGGCATAATACACAGCATCAATTCATGACCATCTTCTTTACCACCGTAATACTTATTCAAAACACTCTGATAGTTGAAAATGAACCCCTGGTATAATTTCCCAAAAGAGGGTGCAATGGGTTTTTTAACAGTGGCTTTTGGATTTACCACTTCACCGGGTCCGTAATTAATTCGGACTGTAATAGAAGAAACCACTTGTAATTCCTTTTTTGAGGCAATATACCGCAGCGGAAAAACTGACACACGGGTAATACGAAAATCACGAAAAACTGATGGCTGATCCAACTGCACATATTCTGCGGGATAGGTTCCCACAGAGCTGTACGCTTTTGTATTTTCAGTATATAAAGTTTCCGGTGATCCTTCGAGCCAGCTTTCCCTTGCGGGTGGTAGAAGTATGTTTTTAAAGGTTTGAATCTCTCCTGTTTCCAATATTTCAACTGATATACTCGCCTGATCAGGAATTGCAAGGACTTTTGCAATATAAGGCAATTCAGGAAAACCCGGATTTGCGGTAAACGATTCTGACAGCAAATCAATCATTTGGTATTGTTTATCATCAGTATTGAAATCCTTCAGCTCGAATCCGGAAATCTCAATTTTGATGACTGTACTGTTGTTGTCGTCACTTATCAGGGTTACATTTGGTGGAGTAGGTGATGTGCGCTGTTTATTGAGTGGAATCCATTCAGCCCGTACAATGAATGGAATAATCATTATGATGATCAGGGTTGTAAATAATTTTTTTTGCATGGTGGCAAATATTATTTTATAAAACCATTAAAATAGTTTATGTTTCCTAAAAAAGTCTTTTGGGGTTATTATTGAATTATAACTTTTAGTATTTCTTCCTTTTTTTCTGATTTCAATTTGATGAAGTAAATACCCTTAACGAGATTGCTTAAATCTATTTCCAGTCGCTTACCTGCGGTAGCATTAACTGACTCAGTATATACCAACTTATTTAAGGTACTCAGCACAAGAATTTCGGTCATGCCTGAGTTCTGGTCAAAACTCAGCGTAATCAACCCTGTTGTCGGATTGGGGTAAATGTTAATTCCGGATAAATCCGAAATATCATTGAAGCCTGTACATGGATCAACCAAAATCGTTTCAGTAGCAAAATTCTCACAACTATTTGGGTCTGAATAAGTGTAAGAAATTGTATGTGTACCCACTCCTGCAATGGCTGGATCGAACCAGCCGTTTTCAACACCCGGACCGGAATATTCACCCCCGGCTGGCACTCCTCCGGAAAGTTCAATTGGAGGCCAGTTAATGCAAACCCAATCAAATGGATCAAGGGTAACCTCAGGTAAATAGCGTGTAATAATGACCTGATCGGAATAAGCCCCGGTTCCGCAATCATTTTCACCAGCCACTTTCAAAGTTGCATTACCCAAAAACTCATTTGCCCAGGCTAAAGTTATGGTTAAACCTGTTCCGGTAACATTTCCTGCATCCAAAGGCTCAAG
Source organism: uncultured Bacteroidales bacterium (assembly GCA_963840975.1). Taxonomy (GTDB): domain Bacteria; phylum Bacteroidota; class Bacteroidia; order Bacteroidales; family JAADJA01; genus JAADJA01. Next base: position 145,462 of record CAWJBC010000021.1, read on the forward strand.
CAGCCAATCATAAGTGGAAATTCCGGGCAACCCGGTGGTGCTATAAGATGTATTTACCAAATTTGCACAAACAGTTGTAGGTCCGGTTGGGGTTGGAGCCACTTCAGGCAAAGCAGAAACGGTAATATAATTCTCAAGAGCCAATGTGTTGGTTTCTGTCCCATTTGAAACAGTGAGAGAAACATCATAAACACCAGAGTTTAAATAATTAATAGTTGGATTTTGCAAGTTTGAAGTTCCGGGTGTTCCTCCCTCAAAAATCCAATCCCAGCTTGTCGAAGTTGCAGGTGACTGGTCATAAAAACTTACTGTTTCACCCTCGCATATATTGGTTTCGTTTGAACTGAATGAAGCTTCAAATACAGCTACGGGAAACACAATAAAATCAATCCAGGCACAGTCGTTACCGCTTGATAAGCTTTCATCTTTATTGTATGACCATTTAAAAGAGTGTGAGCCTTCATTAACCAAGAATGATGCCCGTGCCCAGGCTACTTCTCCCGACCAGGAAGATATTTCTACGTCATCAATGAAAAACTTCAGGTAATCATAACCGATCTCTGAGGATACTTTGTACCAGAATGACAAGCTGTCCGCTCCAATAACCTCATACTGAATGCTCAAATAATTACTCTGATCGTGATCCAGAATCCCTGATTTGATGCAATAGCTGCCCTGGTATGAGTTTTCAGTTGTTACAGCCCAGTTTGAATTGCCTCCGGTTGTCCAGTCAAACATACTCAAGTCACCAGATTCCCAGTCTTCGACAACCATGCTTATAATGGTAGAATAAATTATCTGTTCGGAATACCCTCCGGAGGTTACTTCATATAAAAATTCAACATAGGTGCCGGCGGGTGCATTAGCTGAAACCGATACATTAAAAAGTCCTTCTTCCATTATCCCTGCTCCAATATCGTAGAAATTATAAGTTGTATTATTCAGGGTAATGAATCCACTTGAACAACTTAATGATCCGATTGTATTAACAGCATTAAACGACCCGTTGTTGAAGGTTGGAATAATTAAATATGCCGTTTCGCCAGGATCAAGACGACTATTGAAATTGCCTACATAATCATCCATCAGCAAAGTTCCGAATTCGATCATTGGGGCATGGCCTGTAATACTGAAATTTGAAGTCCACGTGGCTGTTCCATCGGTGGCTGACATCTCAAAAACAACACTTTGCAAATCAGGAATGTTATTCGATACTTGCCATGAAAAACCATCTGGTACCACTGCTGTTGATCCTGCTAATATGGTTCCATAACTTGCTGTATTATCTGTAATTGTTACATAATTATCAGTCGTGACTATTGTTACCACAACATTTGCAGCATCCTCAATTCCGATATTTTGAACTGTTATTGAAGCAAGTATTGATTCAGATGTTTCCATTATCCCGTTCCCATTACCCGAAACATCATTAATTGTCACAGTCATTGGCACAACATAAGGACCGGAAGATGGAAGAACTACAACATATCCTTCATACCTGTAATAATTTTGTTTAGTTACGGTTACCAGAACCTGGTTAGGAGGAGTTTGAATTGGAATGTTAATTGTTACAGGACCGCCTGTTCCTGTTGCTGTTCCAATTAACTCACCATTTACACTCAAAGCAATTAAAGCATCAACATCGGCAGTTACCTCAAAAGTAGTTTCCCCCATGTAGAGGTAAGGGTTATGAGATACTGTCAAGTTTTGAGGTACTTCAGAATAAACAGTAGTAAAAGCATCACCATGATGATGGAAAAGATGGAAGGTTGCTTCTTTATTGATTGGATTAGAGGGCCAGTTCGATTGCTGAAGAAAATATTTACCTGCTGCACATGCAAATGCCGGTAATACTCCTCTGGGTTCAGGTGTGGAACCATAATCGGGCATGAAGTCAGTCCACATATTATCATAAGCTCCCCAAACATAAACGTCACTTACAAAGGAGTAAGTAATTTCAGAAGCGGCATTGATACCAAAGCATCCCGAGTTCTCGTCTTTATGCGTATAGCGATGAAACTTTTCAGCAAAAACTTCTGAGCCATAATTGAATTTTCCGGTAAGATCATCAATGGACCACACAAAAGTCAGATCGGTATTTACCAAGCTGTTGATATTAATATTTGTGTAGTAAGGTTCTCCCCAGCCTTCTTCAAACCCATGATCGCGTTGCTGAACCATAAATGCACCGTTATTGATCGCTGTATTTATCATAGCGGCTGTTCCACCGCTCCATCCACCTAAATCCGATGGCTGAGCCGGGATATAACCCAATCCGGCCGGTCCGAAATAATCAACCACTGATTGTGAGTTTGCAGCAGTTGACCATTCTGTTCCTGGAGTGCCGCTAAAAATTTCATTTATACGGACTGGTTCTTTTCCCTGGACTTCACGCCAAAAACCTCCGATCACTTCCGAACATACCTGGAACCAGCTTTCTGTTTGCCATCCCAGAGAGGTTATCGGGTGGTCATAAAAATTTGGGTCAACCGGCGGAGTCCTTTCGTAGTGAATGAATTTGGTCACCATCACCTGCAATTGAATTTCATCCTGGGCTGTAATCCTTGCAAATACAATATCCGGGAGGTTGTTGTTATTCACATCTGCATAGATATTATCCGACACGCAGTAATTGTTCCAAAGTGGTGAGATAATGCTGTTGGAAGCATTGGTTCCATAGTCGCCAAGTAAAAGGCAGGCTGCAGGCGGTATATCCCAGGTGTTATAGGCATTGTTGATGTAGCTTTCAATAAGTGTAGCTGTATTACCACCTACTTCGTTCAAAGTGACGACTTGTGTTATGATTCCCTGTGTTGTTCTGAATTTACTTATGGAATCAGCCCATTGCTGGAAAACTGCTCCATTGGGCGTGATGATGAGGTATTCGCACCCGGTTTCATCAGTTGATTGGAAGGATTTATTGTAATCCATTTTGGGTAATGATGCGTAATTGAGCAACATATCGGATAACATGGGATCCCACCAGCGGCTTCTTAGCCTGTTATCGCCAAAATTACCGGTCCCTCCATCAAAACTAACTTCTATTTTCAGATCATAGTAAACGATTAATTGCCGGGTAACCGGATTATATTGAAACGGAGTAACCCCCAGCATTACAACATCTATTCCCCTGATGGCATCTTTTTTTGACAATACAATCGGCTCTTCAGGGAAAAATTTATTGTCCGAATAAATGGATTCATTTTTAGAATAATCCAGAGGATTGTTATCGGTATCCCACGGAATACGGAACGACGGCGCCAGATTAATATCATTCAGTGTCTCCGACCGGTAAGAAACAATACTTAGCGTTGCCTGGGCACCCTGTGGAATGGCTATGTAACGACCTGAACCCGGAAGATTAGGCACTCCTGCTTCATTGGGAAGAAAATGACCGGGCAATTCAATATTTTGACACAACTCTCCATTGACTTCTATATCTTTCAATGAAAACTCCCTGATGGAATAGTTTATGTTAATCGCTGAGTTGTTTTGGGATTCGACAGTATAACCGGCTTTGCCCCAATTGTCGTTGTACTTATAATCACCAGCAAACGCCAGGGTTGCATAAAATATCATCACTGTCATAATAATTGAGAAGCCGGATTTCAAACTTAAAACGGATTGTAAATAAATTTTCATTATTATTGAATTTATTAATTAAGACCTGAACTTTAAAGAGCGAACAAATTTAAAAAAATATGAATTACTGCCTTTCTTTTTTTGATAGACCTGAATTCAACCTAAATGGTTTGTTGATGATATTTTTTTCTGTTAATTATCAATAATCTAATGATAAAAACAAGAAAGATATTTGAGATAAAAAACAGATTATCAGCCATGATCGAGGACAAATCTTTATTTTCGGGACGGTTTGCCGGAAAATGCAAACGGCAAATATTTTTTCCTAAGTTTGAATACATCAAAATAATATCCCAAACCAGGAGATAATGTTCTGTTTTCTTAAAATAAAATACAATTTATATAGCAGGGAAAAAATTAGAATAATCAATGTTAAAACCATTGGTAACTAACCAATAATTATTCAACCCGCCAATTGGCGGGTTGAATATATCCATTAATGAAATTTAATATAAAGGAAATAAAGAAAATACATTTACCGTATCCCTTATTTCCTTTATACTTTTGCCTCCAGTTTACCTAAACTGATGATTCTTAATACGGCTAATGCAATTTATCTCACGAAAAGAGAGACAGACTGATTAGATACATTTTAAGAAATTCCACAATTATTGAGGTATGTATGTACTTTTATTAACATTCGGTAACCAGCGATCATCCTTATCAGGATTGTTCACCTGCCCGTCCATATTGTAGTCTTCAGCCTTGAATCCTTTGGTTCCTGCCTGAATCTGCCATTCAAAAATTTTATCATTCATGTTCACAGTTCCATTACCATCTCCGTCACCGCTAAACAAAGCCCAAACACCGGGAATGATTTGTTTTTGAGCTGATGAACCGCCATGTGCCTGTCCGGAGCCTGAGCTAAAATCCAATGTGTAGGTGCCACCTACACTTAAAAGCGGGTTAGCCGATATGATACCGAGGTGATTGCGGTGATAAACTACTGCAAATAAGTTCTGGCTGATGACAAGATCGAACCTTAACATTGTAATCCCATCGTGTCCACAATAGAACCGTCCTTTAAGTATAAAACCAGCCTGTCTTCCGATAATGGTTGCAGGAGTTGCAGTTGAAGCACTTCCTGCTGTCTGACGCAGTTCAACAAGTATCCAATCCACAATATTTGGATTGGGAATGGAAGCAACACTCTCTGGTCCTGCATAATTCCAGGGAGCAGTGTTGAAAGGCTGGCTCAATGGCAGCATACTTGCAGCATTCAGCGTAGTTAGCATTTCGATCCTCGAAATGGACCTTCGAGCACGGCTGTTAAATCAATACCAATTTGATCAGCCACATGCAATGTGCAAGGCACAATAACCTGCGGATTTGCCGGGTCGTTGCTACTGATAATAACATTGGCAAAATAATCGCCCAGGTCCATTCCTGCAGCATTGAAAGTAAGGTCAATATCCATATTACCTGAACCCGCCACAGTACCGGCAGTTGGGTTAAGTGTGAGCCAATCGGAAAAGTTGCTGTTAACGATAAGGGTGTAGTCTTCAACCTCACCATAAGAAAAGGTTGCCTGGCATGGATTTGGGGTAGCTGCATAAATGATCTGCACCCGCATACGGGTAGGTCCGCCCAAAGCGCCAACAGGGGGTACGATGGTAGCAGTATATGGGCCAACGCCCGGAGAACCCGATACCGTGATCACCCCGTCGTCCAAAAAGTTTTCATTTTGGTTCCAGTCAACCCAGATACCACACTGGTCAGTAGTCCAGATCGGATCTCCGTTGGTGATGGAGATGGGATAAGACTCTCCGACGTTCACTCCTGTTGAAATACCGGTGTAATCGGCATAGTATGATTGTACGGTTGTATTGTTAATTGTTCCGATGGTAACGTTCTGAATAAACTCGTCGCTGCCGCCACCGACAGATGTACAATAAGCTTTGCTGCCACCATCTTTGGTAAGGTATGATTTTGTAAGGGTAAAGTTCAAATCCAGTTCACCTGAATTGGAAATACTAAGTTGCTCAACAGTGCTTGCTTCCGGAGCCAATGTTACTTCAAAGCTTGAAGGGTTTAGTACAATATCTGCCGGTAGGGGTGGTGGGGCGATGGGTGGGAATATGATATAATCAACCCAGCCACAGTCGGAGCCTGTATTTACCGATCCATCTTTATAATAGGTCCATTTGAAAGTGTGCAATCCGGCACTAACCGGGTAACTCACTTCTCCCCACGCAATTTCACCGGCCCACTGATCCTGTAAAACATTATCTATATAAAATCTCAAATAATCATAAGTTGCTTCTGATGAAACTTTTCTGAAAAAGGAAATATCACCTGCAGATACAACAGTGGCCTCAAGGTACAATTCTGATGTCTGGCTATGGGTAATGGTTCCTGATTTTGCAGTGTAAACCCCTTCATAAGGGGCGACATTGGTAATAATCCAGTTGAGGTTACCGCTGAATTCCCATGGGAATTTTGCAAAATTCCCGGTTTCCCAGTCTTCAACAATCAAACCCACCGTAAAAGCTACATTTTTCTGATCTGAATAGACCCCCGATGACATATTAAAATGGAAATCAATATTTGCTCCAACGGTCGCTGCGTTATCAATCGTTACGCTAAAAACAGCATTTACACTTCCCGAAGCCGGAATATTGGGAATGCTTACCTGAGTATTATTTAATGTAACCAAACCGCTCATGCTGCTGATTGTAACCAATACATTGGTAATCGCAACCTGCCCGTTGTTTTGGGCAGCGAGGATCAAATCCACTGTCTCGCCAGGATCCAAACGTCCGTTGTTGTTGCCAAGCGGATCGCTGATAGAAATAGCCCCAAACTCAATTCTTGGTCCGTAAGTCGTTATGTTAAAAAAGCTGTCCCATGTATCTACTCCGTTGGTGCCTGATACATTGATGCGGATAACTTCCATTCCCGGCGTGTTGGCAGCAACACTGAAAGCAAAACCATTGGTGACGCTTTTATATTGCCATGCAGCAAAATTTCCATAGTTTGCACTGTTGTCAGTAATGGTAATATAGGGGGAGGGTGAGCTGATGGTGACAACTACATTGCTCACGGCTACATCACTGCCATTGTACATTTCGATGCTCAAACCAATATTTTCTCCAGCTTCTATCTGTCCGTTGCTGTTCGGGTCTGTAATTATGTGGCTGTTATAAACAGGTCCGGGGTAATTAACATAATTAACGGCAGCAAGGGCATTTATTCTACCCGCTCCAAAAATATTGTCTTTACCGGTTGTACCGAAATCAACGGCAGTTAATTCCAATGCTTCAGCAATTTCAGCAGGGGAGAGGTTGGGGTTTTTGGTTAGCATCAATGCCATGGTTCCTGCTACTGCAGGAGTTGCCATCGAAGTACCGTTCCAGCCATCTGCATAGCCTGTATTGCTGCTATAATCCAACGATTTAATATTGACACCCGGTGCCGAAACATCCGGGCGGATTAAACCGATCCCGGGGTTATAAGGATAGTCATTAAAAGGGCTGACCGATGACCAGGTAACAGGTCCTCTGCTGGTAAAACTGGCAGAGGCATCATTGATATCAGTTGCTCCCACGCAAACAACACTGCTGTTGCCACCCGTTAAGGTTTGCTGAGGATTTGTCCAGGGCGGGGGGCAATCTCCGGGAGTTCTTACATTATTCGGTATCGGGTAGCTGCCAAGTGCGTCACCTTCATTTCCTGCGGCTACAGCGGCTATCATCCCTGCTGCCAATGCGGTATTATGGGCATTTCTCCATGAAAGCCTATCCGGATTGGATGAAAAAGTCCAGCCAATTGACATGCTTATAACATCGCATCCATTGTCAATCGCAAACTGTATGGCTGCCCAAACGGCAGATTCATTACCATTACCGCCAGAACTAAGTACTTTCAAAGCCATAATTGTTGCATCGGGCGCCATACCTGTTTGTGATCCGGCGGTTCCGTCACCTGCAACAGTTCCGGCACAATGGGTACCATGTCCATGATCGTCAATAGGATTGTTGTCATTATTGTAAAAATCATAGCCATGATTAGGGTAGCTTGCCCCACCATTCCACACATGATCTTGTAAATCATTGTGATTATAATTCACACCTGTATCAATAATTCCAACCATAACACCTGATCCTGTAAACCCTAAGGCCCATACATTTGTAACATTTATCTTGGTTACATTCCAGGTAATTTCTTGTACTCCTTTTAAATTTTCATCATCGTTTTCAGACATAAAATCATCTTCCATCAACATGTTTCTTTCCTCATCCCAGTCAATGCGGTCAATGTCGTTGCGGTGCGACAATTCATAAATAACCTGCCTTGTAGCCTCGCAAGTAACTACATTGTTGATCCATAAACTGTAAATAAGTTTAGCCTGGTTTTTTTCAGACCTTGCCTCAATTAACTTCAGAATGTCTTTCTGAGTCTGGTTGCTGAAGGTTTTGAGTTCATTAATTACCAAAGCCCTCCTTGCGGTCTTGTCCATGCTTGCAAGGGCATCGTTCAGGTTCTGAATATCGTACTGATTCTTCAACCTGATGTTGATCCTGATCAGTTCACCCTCTGTTTTCTGATCCATTTGTTGAATGAGATCGTTTGTAACAACTGAGCCGATGGGTTTTTCCTGTGCTATCAACAGCGAGGAAAAAAACAAAAATGCAAATAATAAAAATTGTTTCATGTTGTAAGATTTTTTTAAGTGAATATTTATTTTTTAATTGTAATTAGCAACATTATCTAAATCATTCAGGAATAAAAGAGCTTTTATTGGCATTCGGCACCCAGCAATCATCTTTATCCTGATTGTTTACTTGCCCATCAAGATTTAGGTCAACAGGCATAAAACCGGATTCACCAGCATGGGTATTCCAGATAGGCGTCAAGTCAGATGTTCCGATGGTTCCATCGCCGTTACTGTCGCCACTGATCATACCCCAAACCACTGAAGAAATCTGGTTTTGAGCCTGAATTCCTCCATGCGCCTGACCTGATCCTGAAGTAAAATTATAAGCATAAACTCCGCTTACCTGTGTTAAAGCATTTGCAGAAAGAATCCCCAAATGATTCCTGTGGTAAATTATTACGAATAGTTGATTTATTATTGAATTGGAGAATTGGAGAATTGAAGATCCGTCCATTCCGACAATTGAGCCATCTTTGAGAATGAATGCAGCCTGACGGGCTATCCTGGTAGCAGAAGTAGCTGCAGTAGCAGAGGTTGCATCCCTTAGTTCGACCAGTACCCAATCAACCACATTGGTGTTTGGAATGGAAGCAACTGTTTCTGATCCCACATAATTCCATGGAGACATATTGAAAGGCTGATTTAATGGTAGCAAACCGGAAGCATTCATTGAAGTCATCATTTCAGTGCCTGCGTATGGACCTTCGAGCAATGCCGTCAGGTTGATGTTGAGTTGATTGGCAACGTGCAGGGTACAAGGAATGGTAACTAGCGGTTCATTAGGATCGTTTGAGCTGATATTGACATTGGCAAAGTAATTACCTTCGGCCAACCCCTCCGAATCGAAAGACAATGTAATTGGCGTTGTTCCCTGACCAATTATAGTTCCTGTCAAAGGAGCAACAGTAAGCCAGGAATAGGAGGAATTGTTCACGATGACCGTATAATCCTCAACTTCACCGTACGAAACAGTCCCGCAAGAGCTTCCGCAATCGGTTCCGGTGTATTTTATCCGGACACGCATACGGGTTGGTCCATCTAAAGCATCAGGGGGAACGGTGATGGAATAGGTTGCACTGGCAGGGCAACTGGCAACGCAAACTACATTTTCCCCTGCATCAGTAAAAACTTCGTTGTGGTTCCAGTCAATCCAAACGCCTATATCATCGCTTGAATAGTAGGTTCCTATGGTGTAAGAAAAATTATAAGAAAGTCCGGCATCAACCATAGTAGATAGGGCTGTATAGTCAGCATAGCCCCCACTGCTGCAAGTCCCGGATGTATTGGTGAGTGTATTGAATGTGATGCTGCTGATATATTCATCACAACCGCCGCTTGCCGCACAATAGGCCAATGGTGCTTTACTGCTTTCGATATATTGTTTTGTAATTGAATAGTTCAGATCGAGGTCACCAACATTGCTAATGTTTAGTTGCTGGCTGGTTGTGGCATCCACTGGTAAAGAAACTTCGAAACTTGCTGTGTTAATTGCTATATCAGCCGGTTCAGGCAAAGGAATAATGGGTGGGAATTTAATAAAATCAACCCATGCACAATCGCTTCCACCAATGGTATTTGCATCCTTAACATAGCTCCATTTAAAGGTATGGGTCCCGGATGTAACGGGATAAGCTACTTCGCTCCATGCTACCGTACCAGCCCACGAACCCTGCTGAACACCGTCAATATAAAACTTTAGGTAATCATAACCTGCCTCGGATGATACTTTTCGGAAAAACGAAACATCCCCACCGGAAGATAGTGTCAGGGTAATGCTCATATCTGAATTGGAATTGTCGCCGATTACTCCGGAGCGTGAGCTGTAAAGTCCATCGTATGCTCCGACATTGGTAATATACCAGGGAGCGCTTCCTCCGAAAGTCCATTGCGGTTCAAATACTCCTGTCTCGAAACTCCAGGCTGTACTGACTTCTAACTGAAAATTAAAAACGTAATTCGTAACCGAAACATTTTTTGATTGAATGATGGTTGCATAATCTATTTTGCTAACCCTGAAATCATAGGTGCCTTCTGTTATTGTGGGTATTGTGTATTCACCTGAAGCATTTGTCATTACTTGGGGAACAGGAGTATTCATCACCTCAATTGTTGCACCCTGTATGGGCAAACCTGTAGCCAAATCAGTGACAACGCCTGTTATAACAACTGTTTGAGCAGGAACAAGATTAACGTTCAATATGGTTTGATTGGTGCTGTTGATGTTCACATTATAGAATGTCTGTGGAATATAGCCATAAGCAGAAAAAGTGACGGTATAATTTCCGTTTTGCAGGAGCCGATAGTACCTTCCGAAGGATGCGTCACTTTCATAAGGTTCTCTGAGAGCGCCGGTGTTGTCAATTCCCGTAATATAGATTTCAACTACTACCGGCAGAAGGGTATTTGCATCCTTCACTAAACCAGTCAGTGTGGATTGGTTGACTCTGTTCAACAAAATCTTAGCTGCCTGTAAATTACCCTGGCATATACCCAGAATATCACCTGAAGCAGGAATGAAGGTTGTACCCAATTCGATAGTATATGAAAAAATTCCATGCTGACCATAAGCATAATCATCGGTTGTTCCTGATGCGGGATAAAGCCCGGATGATTTATCAGGTGTGTAATATCCACCGCCGGATGCAGGAATGGTATTAGCCATACTGATAGCCAATGCCTCCAAACTGTTGTGGTCAGGAGCAAAAGCGGCAGTTTCGTATCCATAAGGGAAAAGAACCAGTTCACTATAGCTGTGGTAAGTAATTCCAGCAACAAAATGATGGGTATCGAGCATATTTTTCATTGCGACTATCTCCGGCTCTGAACTAGGTGAGGGACCGCAATAAGTAATATCGGTCGGATCGCTTGAGGTACCCTGTCCGCCCCATTCCCAGCTATAATTCCGGTTGGGGTCAACGCCATCGGTTGTTCCCGTATTGATTGTATTGCTGTTGTTGTTGTCGCGGATATTTTTCCTCCACCATGTATCCACATTATCCCAGACGATTTTATGTCCGTTTGGATTGACCAACGGTACAAACCAGATTTGCTTGTTGTTCACGCTATTTGTAATATCCGGATCGGTTCCGTAATTATTTACAATATGATTTAAAACATACATGGCTACTTCAAGGCTGATAGGTTCGCGGGCATGGTGGGTTCCCATGTAAAAAATGCAGGGTTCATCCTCTTCCGTTGCAACATTGTCCGAAATTTTCATTGCCCAGATATCGTGTTTGTAATCGTTATAGGCGGGCGCTGTGTATTCTTTACCACGGCTGTCGCCAATATCATAAAGTTTACAAATAGCAGGGTGGGCTGCCTCGATATTTTGTAATTCAGTAACGAGGTCATTGTAACTTCTATATCCGGTAAGGTCATTTACACCTTTCAGGTTTTCCTGAAGTTGCTTTTCTGTTTGTGTGATGGTCAGGTCATAACCCTGAGATGATAATAAATTATATTCTGCATCAGTGAGCACTAAATCAAGAAAAAGTCCTGGACTGTAAGCTGCAATATCGTAATCCTGTGTATAAAAGGTTTTAAATTGATCGGATGTAGGATTTGTAATCCTAACAACCGATTTTTCCTGAGCTTGTGATGTAATCATCAGAATCAAGAATAAGAAGAAAGTAATCTGAATTTTCATATTTAAAGGTTTTTAAGTTTATAATCCATAAATACAATATAATTTTTAATGGCCATCACTTGGAAAGAAAGGATGACCAGGATAACCAGTTAAGAAATTTTTAATCAAATCGAAAAGTGTGAATGACATCCGACCATTTTAAGAATTGACAAATTTATTAAAATATTGGAATTAAAAAAATTTAATAAATGCCAGGACGCAATACAAGGATCTCAATAACCTGGATTATCTGTAATAAAAATTTGTGAGCCGATGTGCCAGTCTTATTAATAAATGCCTGATTGAAGACAATTTTCTTCAAAAAAATATAAGGTCTATTTCAGCAGTATCAGGCGCTGATAGATTGGACTAATAATAATTTTTAGCTAAAGAAATTTTCAAAATCCTAATCGGGGATCAAGGAGCCAATTCCTAAATTAGGCATCCACCAATCGTTTTTATCGTTGTTATCTGATTGTCCGTCCATGTTGTAATCTGACGGCAGATATCCGGATTGGGAGGCTTGTAAATCCCAAAGTGCATCTTTGTCATTATCCAGAACCAAACCATCTCCATTACCATCGCCACACGGTAAGCCCCAGATACCGGGAGCAAGTTCTTTATGTGATGAACCACCGCCATAAACCTGGTCAACTCCTGTTGAAAAATTATAGGTGAATGATCCTGCTGAATAATTAACCTCGCTTGCAGTCATCACACCACAGTGATTCCGATGGTAGATCAGAGCAAAGATTTTATTATAAACCGGTCCGGAATATTGCAAAGGGGATGAGCCATCAAGTCCGACGATACTGCCATTGCTCAGGATAAAAGCAGGCAGGCTTGCGGTTGTTGTTACCTTTAAAGCCGCATCAGCATTCCAGGCATCTCTCAATTCCACCAGCACCCAATCCACAATATTTGTATTTGGTATTGAACCAACACTACCCGTGCCTGTAAAGTACCACTCAGGATTTGGATTTCCGAAATATGGCAACGATGGGCTGAACGGATGGTTCAACGGCAATAGTCCATTTAATGAGGCATTCATGGAAGCTCCATTGAAAGGCCCTTCAAGAAAAGCGGTAAGTGATAAACTATAAGTAGATGGTGAGGCTACACTCAGGTTGATATCATCAATGTACATACCCGTAGAAACAACACTTACATCGCTATAAAAACGAAATCTGAGACAAACATAAGGCTGACCGAGATAAGCGCTCAGTGAAACCGTCTTCTGTACCCAGGTACTCTGGGTTCCGTTATAGGAGGTGAGCTGTGTCCAGTTCGTTCCGTTGGTGGAAGCCTCCAGGTAAGTATAATCATAGTTCGCTTCCATATTGTACTTTGTCCAGAACGTAAAAGAAGCGCTTGTTGCGGTCGAAAGGCTGAAAGGATAAAGCCTGGCTGAGGCATTGAGGTTGTTGGTATAATTCCCCGATGGACTTTCAGTTAATGCGCGCGTAGCTGAATGGTACGAATCGGTAGCCAAACCCCACGGACTGTCAAGATTCCAACGTGCCAATCCTTGTTCGAAATTTTCAACGAAAGGATAAGCCATCGGTGGCAGGTAGGTTATACTTACCACATCAGAAGGATCTGATTCCTCGCCCGAATCGGTATAAATCGCTGTCACATAATATGTATAAGTCGTTGAAGTTACAACCTCATCATCCACGAAAACCGGGGTAATACTTGAACCAACCGGAGACGGATTGCCGTTTTTATAAATATTATATCCGTCAACACCCTGCATTTGATCCCATGTTAAGGTAATAAATCCATTTCCCGGAATAGCCACCAGGTTTCTGGGCGGTGTCACCATATTGGCAAGACTGACTGTAGTGGCAAGGATCGCCTTGGTAAACACACCTACCTGTGTAAAATTATTTACACTCTGACCAATTACATCACCAGTCGTATGGATATATGGACTGTAGTCCTGGCTATCCTCAAACGGGAATATCCCCATAAAGCCATGATTATTGAAAGATGTATGATCGCTGTCACCACCGGATAAGGCTCCGGGTGCTGTTATAAAGGTTGGCAGATAAAGATTCACCACAGAAGTGTAATAGCTCACCAAATCCTGTGCTGATGCCGGAGCAATAATATCTGTATGAACAGGGTCGCCGGATTTTAAATATCCGATCATATCCATGTTCAGGTATCCCAAAATGTTCAGGTTCATATTGTCGCACCACGTAGCATAAGCCGCGCTGCCATAAAGTCCGTATTCTTCACCCGAAAAGGCGCAAAAAATAATGGTGCGATCGTAACTATAGGGAGCCAGGATCCTTGCCACTTCAAGAACTCCGCAGGTTCCGCTGGCATTGTCATCGGCACCGGGGGCTGGATTACTGGAGCTTCCGGTATATGAATCATAATGTCCTCCAATGATTACATATTCATTCGGGTAGAGGGTTCCTGTTTTTGTGGCAATGACATTGTCGCTGGCGCTGCCACTTGGCATTGTGAAGTCGAATAACTGTGTGCTTAAACCATAGCTTTCAAACTGCTGCTTGATCCAGTTTTGAGCCAGTACCGATTGGGCATTGTAAGCATTGCGGGTTCCATAATCCTGAAGATGCTGGAGATTGGTTTGCATCAGTGTTGTATTTACTTCTGCCAGGCGTGCAACGATGAAAGGATCGGGATCAGCCTTGACCTGTGAAAACTTAATGTTTGCCGTCGGAAGCTTGATTTTTGCATTCTGGAGTAAGGTTATACTACCATCTACAGGAGGATTTACTTCAGCCAGTTTTTGATCGCTTACACGAATGAATGTTAAATCTTCGGTCTGATAAAGTGTTTCCGAAAAGTTTTTCGTTCCAGCCAGGTAGGATGAGTTTTTGGTTTTGTTGACAAAAACCAGAAAATAACTCCAGCCGGGTTTCCAGGCATTGTTTTCAATAACCATGTACTCAGCTTTGATATCTCCCGTTTTAGTCGCCAGTATGAATCCATTTCCCAAATAATTGATGGAGAGGTTTTCAAGACCGGATAATGTTTGAATTTCCATATTGGTTGTTGATTTGATCATTACCAAATCACCGGCAATAAGTCCTGCAACCAAATTCACCAGCAGAACGGCAATTACAATTTTTTTCATATCAGATAAATTTAACTTTTGGGCAAATATATAAATTCCGTGTAAATGGGGTCAATACAGAAAATAAAAAAAGCCATTGGATATTTTACTATCCAACGGCTCTCTAAATGCTGTTATGTTTTCCTGTTATTTTATAAAAACTTTCTGAGAATAAACTCCCTTTTCAGTAAACACCTTCACCACATAATACCCGGTTTCGGTGTATAGATCAACTTTGTTCAGTTTTACATTTTCAAGTCTTGTATCCAGTACTTTTTGTCCCATGATGTTGTAAACCATAAGGTTGCCGCTCAATTCATTTTCTTCTTTGTTCTTGATGTAAATGCTGTTTTCGTTCGAGTAAATATAAACGGCATCTTCCTGTATTGCAGCAGTAAGAGGCAATTCTTCTACTGCAAGAACGCCAAAATGAAGGATGAATCTGCCGGGAGCATCTGTCGGACTTGCAATAAAGGTATAATCAATCTGATTCGACAAATCAATCATCACATTTTCTTTCAGGTCTTCGAGATAAACGCTCACACCCTGACCGAAACTTGACAAACCGTTTACCACGATGGTGTATTCCGTCTCAGCCGTTACTTCCAATCCAAGGGGAATGAATAATCCCGTTGAAACCTTCGGCAATACATTTACACGCAATATGTTTTCTCCCTGGGTTGAATACAGTTGCGGTGCCTCCTCCAATCCATAGAGTTTATAACCATCATACTGGTTGTCAAAACCCGTTGTTGCATCTTCGTTGAAATTGATATATGTCTGATCGGCATAGCCATTGCCGGTAACAGTAATTTCCAGTAATTGATCAACACTGCCTTCTTTGTAGGGATCTACTCCGAATAGCCTTGTGCTGTTGGACACTACAAGCATCGGATTTGCACCGGTAGCCTTGACCATGAACGCCTGCATTGCAGGAACAATGCCATCAGTTAAACCACCTGTTGTTCCGTTCCAGGTAATGTATTGTACGCCGTCCCAAACGTAAATGGTTCCACCAATGTTTGATTTTATCCAGCCCCCATTGTCCCAGTCAACAGCTGAAGGGTAAGGATTGCTGACAAGATTCCAACCGTTACCATTATTGGTTACCGGAAGAAAGTAATTTCCGTTGTTTATATTTCCACCGGTAAACTCAACCGATTTTGTTCCGGGAGGATTATTGGTTGGATACACACTGCTCGACCATACTTTGTATCCTTTTCCAACGGTAAGACCTGCGCTTGGTTGAACAATATTATCCCATAAATCGGTAGCTTCATTGTATTCATACAAATACATGTCGAAAAAGGTATTTGCAGTTTGACTTGCCATTGGAGTGGACATATAATGCCAGCGATCTGCATCAATATAATACTGTATCGTCTTATTTTGAACAACAGTAAAAGTGCCATCGGTAACCAATGAAGCGGTTCCATTAGCATTTGCTTCCATCAGGAAGTCTCCATTTACCTGCAGGCTGTGAGACGGGAAAATATAAAGCTGAGCGCCGGCTTCAAGTGTGAGGTCATTACAACTTTCGGTTGATATAACCATAGGTTGGTTTGCCGGGGCTTTTGGAACAGTAACATCGGTCATGCTGCAGGGTGAATGGTTATCCCAATTTCCATCGTCATGCCATAAGGTATTTGCTGCACCTGTCCAGGTAGTAGCTAAGGATGGCAATCCATGTCCCATATCAATCCATGGGAAATAATCAACAATACCCAAATTGTTCTGATCCGACTTATCAAAGATCAGGTTTGGAATATCGCCACAGGCTTCTGTTCCCCAGTAAATATACTTTGCTGAAATGTTCTGGGTTCCATTTCTTAATCCATAATTTCCGTTACCGTAAATTTCATTCCAATCATTGATCACCGATCCGAATGTAGCAGAACTGGCTCCGGCAATATAAACCCCGACATCATTATTATTAATGATTTTAGTGTTAATAAAAGAAGCCGAACTACTATTACGGATATAAACGCCATAACCGGCGGAATTTTCGATGGTTGTGCTGGATACCGAAACGCTGGATACAGAATTACTAATATCAACCGCCGATGTGCCGGAGCCTGCATAAGAAATGTCGCAGTAGTTCAATATACATCCGGCATCCGCAGTACTAAAAAAGATTCTGTTCCAGTCTCCACCAGAGGGTGATACTTGATTTGAAGTAAAAACAATATGCTGGGCGGAAGTTCCATTCGCAATCAATTTACCCTCAACAGTTATTGTATTGGCCCCATTGAATTTCAAAATATTTCCTGAATTGATTGTCAGTGTTTGTGCATCATTCACAGTGATATTCCCTCCAATGATATATGGAATACCGAAATTTAGCCAAGTGGCTGTATTCACCGCCTGAGTCCTAATATATATTGCATTAGGAGTGTTTCCACTAAATATCATATTACCAGATACATCCTTCACCCGATCAGCGAAGGTATAAATGGGATAATTATTACAATCGGTTACGGAACAGTTGGCAATGAGCGGATCAGCCAGATTGTTCCTGTATTCAAAACCATACGATCCGCTGTTGTTAAGGGTGCAATTTGTAATAGTAATTCCGTTGGATGTTCCTCTGAAACTAATCATACCCCTTGCAGCAACTGAACCACCGTAACTTATATCACAATAATTCATCATACTGCCTGCATCGGGTTGGTCAAAAAATATGAAACGCCAGTCACCCTTTGCCGGAGTGACCTGGTTGGAAGTAAACAAAATATGACTCGCTGAGGTGCCGTTGGCTGACAATACTCCGCGAACTACAAAACGGTAATTTCCACTAAAGTAAATCTGGCAACCGGGCTGAATCAACAGCGTTACACCATCGGCAACTATCAGGTTCCCGGTTATTACATGTGGATTGTCAGAAGTGAACCAGGCTTGATTGCTGGAAATCGTTCCACTGTGGTTTAATGCCTGTAAAGCATTGACTGTTACTGCTACAACGAACAGAGTAAATAATAGTCTTTTCATATAAATTAATTTATTTTAGTTTATGATCTGGATTCCGTACAAAATTACCTTTTGGTAATTCCATTAATTAGTTGTTTGAACTGTATTTTTAAACCTGTTTATGAACAATAATAAAGTCTGTAACCCTTTTGCAATTGACATAAATTAAGGATTTATACTGTACATCGTGAATATAGTTTCAAAAGGGACGTAAAATTTCTGAATAAAATATTTAATCACCGGACCAGGTTTAATCCGGTACCAAAACGAACGAATCTGCATTTCGTGCAAAAGGTCAT
The DNA here is from genome assembly GCA_963840975.1 of uncultured Bacteroidales bacterium. Lineage (GTDB taxonomy): Bacteria > Bacteroidota > Bacteroidia > Bacteroidales > JAADJA01 > JAADJA01. Next base: position 163,746 of record CAWJBC010000021.1, read on the forward strand.
ACTCCAAAGGATTTCCAACCTTTCAAAGGCTGGATAACCTTTTCAAACATTCTAATTGGTCAGGAAGTAAAAGACCAGACAAGTCTTCAAAAACCAGCCTGGTCTGTTGCTGTATTTCTGATTAAATCCTTAAAAACAACTACGGTACCAGTGAAACCGTACTAATTTTTGGTTACCATTTCTCATTTTTGTCTTTGTTGTTTGTTTGCCTGTCAAGGTTAAAGTCAGATGTAAAATAGCCTGTTTTCCCCGCGTTAGGTGACCAGACAAGAGTTTTATCATTGGTGTTCACTGTCCCATTGCCATCCCCATCGCCACTCATCATGCCCCAGATACCGGAACCGATTTGCTCATGACCCGGAGCGCCTCCGTACACCTGTGTTGCACTTGTTGTAAAGTTATACGTGTAGGTGTTCCCGATATTTGTTAAGCGGACTGACGACATTACTCCCAAATGATTTTTATACCAGACAATGGCAAAGAGCTGGTTTGTCATGGTTAGGTTGAACTGTATCGGAGGAGGACCATTGTTTGTGAGGATAGCTGTTCATTGAATAGCAGTAACTCAAGTAGTTACAAGATAGGTTGAGGGGGTTATAACCAATTTCAATCCGGTTGATAATACCTCGTGCCTTATCCATTTGCGTTAAGAAACAACAGGACAAATGCTAATGAGATGTAAGTTAATTTGTTCATATAATATTAGGTTATGAGTGTTTAATATGGTTTTTAGCCTGCACTATTCACAAATATTAAACTCAGGACTAAAGTCCTTTATGTGTATATGTTTGTCAAACCCCAGAATTTCCCAAAGGGATGGCGATGCCAAAGTCTGGGTTTAAAAAGAATCCAGTACTGATGGGCTTTAGCCCTGATTTATGAATTAAACAGGTCAACTTTCAATTTCTTTTTTCATTTCATCACTCCAGTGGCAAAATCCTGAAATGTCTTTATCAAAAGAGCTATAGATTTTTTATCGGCTAAACTTTACCGGTATTGTTGAATGGTCAATACCACCGCTTTTAGATCATCAATTTGTTTTTGCAATTGATCAATCCTCGCATCTTTCGCCTCTAACTCTTTTTGTTGTTCTTGTATTGCCTCGGTAAGTATCGGAATCAGACCTGTATAATTAATGGCTTTAAACTCTATCGGTTGTTCCTTCTTTGCAGGATTAACCTTCACCAATTCCGGGAAAACACTTTCAATGTTCTGGGCCGTAAATCCGCATTGTGTGCCGGTGGGCAGGTTCATTTCCGGAAATTCGGTTGTTTTATAGCTATAGGTCTTAACATCCAGCTTCATAACCTTATCCAGTGCATTTTCCAATGGGTGAATATTTTCCTTCAGTTTTTCATCTGATGGCAGGTAACTTCCCGTACAATAAATATTACCCGAAAAATAACCAGCATATCCAGCTGTTGTTGCATAAGCATAAAATGCCCACGTTCCTGCAGCAGTTCCTCCTGCAATTATATTGGTAACTGTGCCTCCATTGTATGGACTATAAATATATTCAGCCGAATAATCTGTTGAGTTTATATGTAAATCATAGGATGGGGTTGTTTTTATGCCAATTCTGCCATAAGCTGTAAGATTATTATACATGCTAACCGGGCCATTAAAGTATGCCGTACCTCCGGAAGCGCATGCACTGATATCACCGCCCCAGTATTGTAAATACAAAGTACTGCCAGTCCCATTGGAACGTGCTTGTATTTCATTGTTATCGTAAACCAGGTTGTATGTATTGGAAGGGCCAATCTGGAATGAGCCCAAAGTTGCAATTCCTGAAATGCTTATGTTAGCAACTGCTAAGGAAGCATCAGGGGTTGAAGTTCCAATACCAACTTTACCCAGGTTGTAGTAAATATCGGAGCCAATGGTTTGCCACTGGCTGGTATTGCTACCCGCCATTGACCAGGCGGGAATTGCGGGAGTCCCTGCATTATAATATAATCCTGGACCAGCGTCAGTTTGAAAGATTGTCAGACCGGTTGCAGGGCTGACGATTGCATTGCGCTGTGCCTGGGTCATTTTTGGTGGCAACAAGCCTTTGGTTGTGCTTTTCACATCCAGCATTGCGCTGGGATCGGGAGCGGAGTTGTCGGAGTTAATTGCCACTCCCTGTGCGAAACTCTGACAATTCAGAATCACCAGAGTTACTGTAATCATGAGTATCAATTTTGTTTTCATCTTCTTTAGTTTAGTGAGTTAATTTATTTAAAGTAATTTCGAGTTCTTCAATTTTTTGTTGTTGCTGTTCGATAAGGTACTGCTGTTCCTGCACCGCCTTCACCAATGGTATTACAAATTCGGCATACCGGAGGCTGTATAATCCTTCCTCGCTTTTCGGGACAACCAAACCGCTGAAATCATAGTTGGTTTCCCTGGCTGCCTGTTCTACTTCCTGGGCAATAAATCCGGATTGAGTAATGGTTTCAATATCGTATTTTTCCGGCCAGGAAATCGTATCCGATCCGCGTGCATAAACCATTTCGTTTTGGGTATGAATATCCAAATGATAAGTTACCGGTTTCAGCTTCATGATAAAGGATAATCCTGGAACATTTTCCTGCACATCTTTCTTTATTCTGCTATCGCTCCAGACACCCCAGTTCACTTGTCCTCCAATCCAGGTGTTGCTGGTATTGCCAATATTAATGTGGTTACTGGGTGTTGTATTAAATCCGGCAGAATTTCCTATTGCCGTAACATTGTTCACATAATACTGGAGGTTATAACCAGCCATAGACCCAACCGCTGTGTTGCCGGAGCCGGTTGTAGTATTTGCAAGCGCCTGGAAACCAAAGGCTGAATTGCTTTCACCAGTGGTATTTGCATCCATAACATTATAGCCAACGGCTGTGTTATTAGAAGCGGTCGAATTTTCGTTCAGACCTCCAATTGCAATATTGGCATTTCCTGATGTATTGCTTAAGAGGGCATTTGCACCTATGGCAATATTATAGACCCCAGAAATATTTTTATTTAAAGCCCCGGAACCAATAGCAATATTACCGCGCCCGCTGATATCAGAGAATAGTGTTTTATATCCTATTGCAATTGCATCTCCCAATAGTTCATTATGGTTGTATAAGGCCGAATCACCAATAGCTATTGATCCTGAGCCATCAGAACTTGATTTAAGAGTACCGTTGCCGATTGCAATATTTCCCTGGCCTGTTGTGTTTGGGTATCCGCTTCCAGAACCGATATAATAATTTCCTTTTATATGGTCAAACTTTCCGGCATGAGAATTATTCAGTCGGAATGATAGAGGCTGGTTATCAGTAGTGCCAATAAAGTTATTGGCTGGATTGGTTCCCGTATTCCCGGTCGTACTCCATCCTTCATTTTGAAGTGAAAGCCTGAACCAGCCTGCTCCGCCGTAATAATAAAAACCGGCAGGATTATCGGTTTGATAAACAAGCAATCCGCTGGCAGGTGCTATTATGGCAGTCCGCTGAGCCTGGGTCATCCGGGGAACCAGTAACCCTTTTGTTGTGCTTTTCACATCGAGCATTGCACTGGCATCGGGAGTTGAGTTGTCGTTGTTGATGGCAACACCTTGGGCAAGGGCTTCGTCCCAAGTTAAAATGCCAATAACCAGAAAGGCAGTGTAAATATATTTCATCATAAAAATAACAGTTTATGTATTAAACTTTTAGAATAAACAATTATCCGATGAAACTGCCATTGGTTATCCTGTTAAAGATTTGTTAATTTCGGTAAATAGGAACACATATTGCATTCAGTTTGACTGCTTCACTGATAAATGTCTTTACATGCCCGATAGCATTCATGCGTATGCAGGAATCCAGGAACAATGTTGTTGTTACCCTTAAAACCTCATTGGTATGCCTTAGGCTTGATATCGTTTTGTCGGCAGAAGAAGCAAGCTGCTAAATATCCCCAAAAAAGAGGTCTTATTCCACCCGAATAGTATGGATTTATTAGTTTGAATAGTTTCGGATTATTCTTAATTATCTATTGTTGAACGATGTTTAAATTATCTTGTTTCGATTCAACAATCAGCTTCTCGATGTTATTCAGCCGATCGGAAAGTTCACCGTTGCCCTTACTTAGGTGTGAAACCTCCGTTTTCATGTCATCAATCCTTTGATTTAATTCAGCGATCTGTTTGTCTTTTTCCTCCCTCAGTTCGCGTAAAGATTCCACAAGGATTGCGGTTAAACCAAGCTCAGTAACAAACAAATATCCCTTTTCATCAGCCTCCACCCAATCAGGAAAAATCTGCTGAACCTCTTGTGCAATTAGTCCTATTTGCCTGCCCGGAAGTGCAAGGCGGTTCTCAATGGCTTCATTATCATACTCGAAAGTATAACCATTAAGGCTGAGAAATTTATCCAACATTCCTGTTTGAAGAGGCTCAATGTTATGTTTCAACCTGGCATCGGAAAACACCGACCATGAACCGCCACCCGGTTTGGCTGCATTGCCGTTCACTGCCAGGGCCCAGGCACCCACCGCAGCGGTTTTTATGCCTACGCCACTTGTGCCCAAAACGTTAACAGTACCGCTGTTCATATTAATCAAATTGTTTGCTGACAGGCTTATGGTTTGATCGCTATTAATTGAGGTGGAATTGTTTGATTCTATGGTAATGGCAGGTGAATTTAAGGTAAAGGCGGATGATGCGACCAAGTCCATTTCAGTTCCTGAATTCAAACTCAAAACTGAAGCGGATTCAATTTCCATGTCTGATCCTGCAGAAATAACAAACAATGCATTGTCAGGTTTATTTATTTCTGAAGAACTGATTTTTAATTCTGAAGTTCCGGTTTTAATATGGAGAGGAACCATCGGCGATGTTTCGCCAATACCGATATTTCCCTGGAAGTAATTTCTGCCCCCCTCAAAATAGCCAGCATAACCTGTAACACTGTTGGTTCTCCCATAAATACCGTAACTGGTTCCGCTCACTGCAGTGGCAAACCCGTAAACAGCTCTTCCGGATGAACTTGCAGCATAAGATTGCAAACCGTATGTTGTTCCGGTTGATGCAGCTGAAACTGCATAGACTCCGGTCCCGGCGGTGCTTTCGGTTTCACCGTAAACGCCATATGTAATTCCCGTTGGATGCAAAGTAGTGCCTCTGATTCCCGTCCCGCTGATGGCTGCTGACCTTGCCCAAACCCCATAACTTGTGCCACTGGTTGAGGTGTGGTCAGCATATATGGCGCGTTGTGTTTCATTGTCAGAAATATGTACTTTGAATAACGGCTCACTGATCCCTATCCCAACATTTCCGGTTCCTGGGAGCGCTGTGACAAGGTGATCACCAATTCGTTCAATTTTTACCTGATCTATCCCTGCCATGACTCCCCTGACGGAGCTGCCACTTACATTGGCCTTATTACCGTTAAGCAAAGGACTTGCCGCCCCTACTAATAAAATATCGCCATGGGTGTTATCTTTGAAAACATTGCTGCTAACGACGGAAGCTGAATTACTGATGATCATTGCTTTTTCGCCAAGGTGGCTGCAATTCTCAATATTATTTCCAGTGATGGTTGACTGTCCCGTACTGTTCTCAAAGATGGCATAGGGTGCGCAGTTATGAAACAAATTACCAGTTATCGCTGCGCTTCCGTTATTTTGGACCCCACCAAAATTGGTTGAATTGTGAACCCGGTTACCTGCCATAAGCAGTTCTCCTTCATTCAGCACTCCTGTGCCGTTCATATCAAAGGTATTGCCCTGGAGTTGCGCATAGCCCCCGATTCGGATGTAGACTCCGGTTATTCCTGAACTCACCTGGCTTTGAATTAATTCCAGTTTTGAACCGCTCTCAACATCCACATTATAATTGGCAGCCGATAATTCAGTGTTGCTGACTTTCGCAATTGAATTGGTCAACAGAAACGCATCACTCTCTATCTCAATAATTTTCCCGTCAATAAATTCGAACGTAGAATTTAGTGCTTCAATGCCACGATCTATGGTGTTGATATTAAAATACAAATCGCCGGAAATTCGGGTATTCCTGAATCGGACGTCAGAGGAAGTCATTTTCACACCTGAACCTGCACTTATGTTTGAAACTATGGTTAGGTTTTCAATATCCACCTGGCTTACATTGTTGAGCGAAAGAATTTCAGTTCCTGATCCTTTGATTTTCACAGAACCCGCATCAGCACCGGATAAGGTTACAAATGATTTCAGAGAAATAGTTTCCTCATATAAACCAGGTCGAATGAGGATAATTGCCCGATCCGACTCAGTGGGAGTTACACTGTTAAGAGCGGCTGTAATAGTGGTGAAATTTCCGCTTCCGGTGGCATCCACCACAATGGTGTTATTGCCATAAATATCCACTTCGCTCCACGAAGCATTTCCAAGGGGATCACAGGTAAGAACCTTTCCTGCTCCCTGAGTGCCGTCCTGGATTCTCAAATCCCCAACAAGATGCAACCTGGTGGTGGGACTTACTGTGCCAATGCCAATTTTCCCGTCCGACGCCACATGCATACGTACCGAATTGTTTGTAAGCAGCCTAAATGCCGTGTTGTTAGACGTGCCAACAGATGCATCATTGATGTTGGCGGTGCCCCTGAGTAATGCGCCACCAGTCCGCTCCACCTGCCAACTCACTCCGATGCCTCCCACCAGATGCAAAGGATATTGTGGAGTGGAGGTTCCAATACCTACATTGCCGGTATTTCGGAAAATATTGCCCCCATCCGATTCCCATTGGCTTCCACTATCTGTAACCATTGGCAACCATCCGGTTCCGGTGTACAGGAAAAGGGATTCTTCATCGGTATCGTAAACCACCAGTCCTTCAGCTGGGTCGCCAATGGCATTGCGCTCGGTTGTGTTCATCCGTGGCGGAAGAAATCCTTGATTTACAGATTTCACATCCAGCATAGCACTGGGATCGGGATTGGAGTTATCAGTGTTGATGGCAACACCCTGAGCAAGACACAGCGCAGGAACCACGATCAATAATAGGAATAGAAGCTGAATAGGTTTGCTCATAGTACCTTGTATTTAGTTTTTAAAATTTTTTAATCTGACTTTTAAGCGATTCCAATTCAGTTTTTAATTCCTCAATAACCAGTTGCTGCTCCTGGATCGCTTTTAATGCAACCACGCTCATTCCTGCATAATCCACTGTATACAGAACCTGGTCGTCTCCTCCATAAAAAACAAACTGAGGAAATACCTTTTCAAGTTCCTGGGCAAGGAATCCGGAGTAAAGCTTTTTATCCTTATCCTCAATGAATTGATAGGTTTTTGGTTGTAGGTTCATCACCGAGGGCAGTACATCCGGCAATTCTACGATGTTTGTTTTGACCCTTTCATCCGATACTGCTGTGTAAGCTCCGGAAACATCATCAATCGTTGCCCGTTTTATACCATTGCTATAAAATTCGAATTGGCCTGTACTATTTGAGGTATATAGATTCCATTTAAAACCGTTAGGTCCCTCATTTTCTATCCTTATCCCATCGTTAAGGCCACCAAAATTTGTGTGAACCAAATGAACCTCCGATCGGGGAGTTGTTGTGTTGATGCCAATCCTTGGTTCGCGCATGATTTCAAATTGGATTGCAATTTTATTCATATGCTGACTGAATATTCCGATGGTTGAATCAGGTTCCAGCATACCAAAAAAGGCCCGGTCAAAATCATTGTCTTGAGCTGAAAACCAAAGGCCGGGCAAGGCAGAACTTCCATCTGACTGGATTCTGCCCCTGCCAACCATATCCAAAGCAAAGGCGGGATCTTCAGTTCCGATACCGAAATCCCCTGTACCCAGTTCAAATGTCATTTTCCTTCCTGTAGAGGCTCGAAAATGGAAAGCATCGGTAGTGTCGTCATACTCAAGTCCCCATGTAGGATACAATAGTGAATGGCTGAGTACCATCCTGTCGGCATTTTGTGAGCCGCTGGTAAACATACGGATCATAGGGCTATTGGGCGCCAATGTATTAGGGAATTTAATGGTTGCTTCATCATCCGTAAAGGTTACGTCACCATCCGTTCCTGAAACCTGGAATTTCCCCCCGTTTCCTACCGTGAGTGCAGAAGACGGTGTTGCATCACCTATGCCAACATTTCCTGCTGTGTAGTAAATGTTAGTTCCAGATGGATTCCAGGAATTAGGGCCTTGCCCTATTAGTTGCTGCCATGATCCCGAATTAAAAAACCAGAAGGTTCCGGTTGTCGAATCGAAAACAAGCAATCCGTTTGCAGGAGTGCCGATTGCTGTTCGTTGAGCCGTTGTCATCCTTGGAACGAGCATTCCTTTGTCGGTACTTTTCACATCCAGCATCGCGCTGGGGTCGGGAGTTGAGTTGTCATTGTTTATGGCAACCTGGGCAAAACTCTGACAATTCAGAATCGTCAGAGTTACTGTAACCATGAGTGTCAATTTTGTTTTCATTTTGTTCAGTTTATTGAGTTGGTTTATTTATTGTTATTTCGAGTTCTTCAATTTTCTGCTGCAGCTTTTCAATAATTTGCTGCTGTTCCTGGATAGCTTTTACGAGCACAGGGGTGATCTCACTATAGTTAACACCAAGTATTTCGGCAGGTACCCATTCCTTATGACCCGAATCAGGAATTTCCTTCCATTCATAATCCACAACCACCTCGGGAAGTACTTTTTGTAAGTCCTGAGCCAGAAAACCAAGGTGTGTTTTTTCATTATCAATTTCTGGATCTTTCCATTCAAACGCAACAGGCTTCAATTTCAGAATCGTTTCAATGCCCTTATAAGATTGAACAATGTTTTTCTTCAGATGCTCATCCGAAGTTTGAATGGTTCCGTTAACTGCAAATACTCCGGTCCAGCGTAAAGATAAAGCGCCCAGAGCAATGGTATTATCAGCCGCAGGCGTCACAGATCCTCCGCCTAACCTCAGAACATCAATTACCGTGGCAAGTTCATCATTACTTTGACCAAAGAAAAGCAAACCGGTGGTGTTGCGAATTCTCCAGTCACTGCCGATCCTTTTGAAATCGAAATTCACATCGCTTCCATTTGACGATGTCAGCCTCGATGTAACGCCATTTGAACCCTGAACTTCAAGTTTGGTATCCGCCGAAGTTGTTCCTATTCCGACATTTACATCAGCAGTTGCACCGTTAATGCCTGATATTGAGCCCAGGGTCAAACAATTCGACTGATCCACACGGGCATTGCTTCCAATAGCTATGGCATTGATAAGGCTGGGTGAACCGACATCGGCACCGGCTCCAATTATAGTATTCAAGTCTCCTGATCCATTGTTATTTCCTGCATCGTTACCAGCAAATACGTTGTTATCACCCTCATTGTTGAAACCGGCATCGGTACCGATAAATGTGTTGCCATTACCCGAATTGAATTGACCCTGCGGACTGAATCCTGCATCTGTACCCACAAAAACGTTCTCAATTCCCTTGTTTTTGAATCCGGCTTTTGATCCTATAAAAACATTTTTATCACCGGCATTGTTTTCGATGTCACCTCCGGACTGTGAGCCGACATAAGTATTGCGCGTTCCGGACTGGTTAAAACGACCGGCATAGGAACCTATGTAAGTATTAAATGAACTTTGGGTATTAAAATTGGAAACTCCCGTTCCGTTCAATTCACCGCTATAAGCGCCAACAAAGGTATTCCAATGACCGCGGGTATTTTTATTACCCGACAGAAAACCGAGGAAGGTGTTTTCTGACCCGGATCCTCCTTCACCGGGCACAAAGTCGCCCTGTCCGGTGTTGTTCAAGCCTGCCATACTACCTACAAAGAGGTTGTTCCTGCCCTGGCTGTTTGAAAACCCGGATTTATTGCCGAGAAAGGTATTGTTCGATCCGCTGCCACCCTCATAGATATTGTTGAAATCGTAAGGATCGCTGACAAATGGATCGGGATTGTTGTTGTAACCACTGTAATAACCTATGAAAGTATTGAATTTTCCCTGGTCATCCTGCCCGGGATCGGTAAGGATTGCATTGTCAAATCCTGCTTTGTGACCGATTATTGTAGAGCTGTCGGGAACCAGCATATCCATGTGCACCGAATCAATGTATATCCTTTCTATTCCGGCAATCTTAACTCTTAAAATATCTTCATCCGGATTGTCTTCTGTCATTACTTTTGTGTCGCCATCTGTATCGGTAATTTGGCTTGAATTATGAATTCCACTTATTAGCTGATCCCATTCTGCCCCATTAAAGTACCAGAATGATTGTGTAGTATTATCAAATACCAAGAGTCCTGATGCAGGAGAGGCAATACCGGTGCGCTGTGACGAACTCATGCGGGGAATCAGCATTCCTTTATCCGTACTTTTCACATCCAGCATCGCGCTGGGAGCGGGATTGGAATTGTCGTTGTTAATGGCGACCTGGGTGTAGGCATTCAGCCCAATGGTCAAGAATAAAAGATTAAGAAGTTTTTTCATGGTTTATTTATAATCTCTTTAATTCTTTAAAAAGGGAATGGTTTTTTAATTTATTATATTGATTGTTATCATTTTTCAATTATAAGGTGCACGGTTTATAATTAAACGGTTAAGGATGATAAACCACAAATTGAATTATCCCATCTGCAAGTATTTGGGAACTGATATCGTATATTACAATATCAATTGTTTCATCATCGAATGCCAGCCCACTTGCAGATTTGTCGCCAGCGGAAGTAATGATGACAATGCTATTGAAGTTTACTCCGGAGCAGTAGACTCTATAAGACCCCACCGATAGCCGCGCGGCTGTAAAATTTCCGGTGCCACTTATAATAGATCCATCTTCATCAATTTTGCCATAACAATATGGAGTTAAAGATGAATTGCCTGTGGCAGCATTGTTGGTGATTTTACCCTCAATGTCAATATCACCCTGAGGATTAATAGTAACCCGGTCATTTCCATTCATCCTAAATACAACATTACCCGTTGCATTGCCACTGTTTGTGCCCAAGCGGAGGTTATCGCCCGACAACTGAACAAATCCTTTATTATCTGTGGCGCTTCTCAATTGCAATATAGCAGAGGCATTATCAATGATCATGGAACTGTTGCTTCGGATATTACCGCTTACGTCCAAACGCTCTGAAGGACCGGCTGTATTGATACCAATATTATCACCGATATTCCACATTGTATTAGCGCCTCTAAACCAATAATCACTGGTAATCAACGCACGCCATGCGCCACCCTGCCGCTGGTTGATTTCGCTTGTGGTTGTGTTGTAAATAATTAAACCTTCAGCAGGAGAAACAATGGCATTACGCTGGGTTGTTGTCATGGATGGGATCAGCAAGCCTTTGGTCGTGCTTTTCACATCAAGCATAGCACTGGCATCGGGAGCGTAGTTGTCGTTGTTGATGGCAACGCCCTGGGCTTGTGACTCGAATTGGGCAAGCATACCGATAATGAGCAAAGTAATAAATATATTTTTTTTCATATAACAAAATGGTTAGATATTATCTTCTTTAAATAACACGGCAAAAAAATATTTGCTTTATCGTTTCATGTTAAATAATTGTTAAAGATTATAGATGGAAAATTTCAATCTTGAAGATGAGGTCTTTTACAAGTTCATATAAGTTGGATATCCCGGTTTGTTCCAAAAGTATACAGATTCCAAAGGTTGAAAACTATATAAAAAAAACCGGGCTTCCACTTAACTTCGGAAGCCCGGCTTGAAAAACTTAATTATTATGAGGAAAGATCAATTTACCCCCATTTGCTATCACGGCACCGCGGATTGCTTACCCAGGTTAGGATCCAGCACATCATTCTTATCCTGATTCTGTACCTCTCCGTCAAGGTTGTAATCACCATTCAGGTATCCTCTCCTGCCGCTTTCCGCACTCCAGACAACCGTTTTATCCTGGTTCACAAGCACCTGCCCGTCGCCATTGCCATCCCCACTGATCATCCCAAACCGTAAAGGCGAGCTTCCAATCTGTTTGTAAGCATTACTGCCGCCATAAACTTTATTTAGCTGATTGGAAAAATCATAGGAGTAAACCTCACTTTGCAATGTTGCTCCCTGGTTGCTGATCACATCCAAATGATTGCGATGCTTCACTACGAAATAGAGCGAACCGGCAAGTTGCGGGTTCCCTATCCAGGGCAAACTGCTTCCATCCAAATCCGCCACTGTCCCATCGTTCAGCAGGAAGGCAGCTTTCCGCCAAATCCAGGTTGAGCCGTCTGCTAATGCCGGTGCAGAAGCATCTCTCCATTCAAGAAGTACCCAGTCAACAACGCCTGTAGGAACGTTGGCAACCTGCTCGGTCCCGTTATAATTCCATGGAGCGCCGGAATATGGCTGCGCTAATGGTACAAAATCATTATCCGACAAACTGGTTGTCATCAGGTCACTGCCTTCATCATAAGGGCCTTCAAGGAATATCTTCGCATCGAGTTGTTTCGGAAATGTTGAGAATGGCTCAGGCCCTGCCCATCCACTCAGAATATCGCCCGTGCAAATGGCTTGAACATAGAATTCGTAATACGATTGAGCAGTCAAACCGGTGATATTGACCGGCAATGACGACAAATTGGTCAGCATGGTTCCGGTTCCTGGTGTGAACCCTGCCGGTCCGTATTCTAAGTTCCATGTTTGACCCGGGCTTCCCGGTTCCCAATCAAGGATGGCATCAGTATAGGTAATATACCTATTGATTAAGCCTGTTGGCTCTGCACAATGCATCTCTCCGAGTGTAAAATCTCCAAATGAATCGAACAAATCGAAATTGGTAAAATCGGGAGCCGTTGTTGCGTAGTAATTTACAGTGAAACCGTTACCCCTGAGCATCCAGACTGAACCTACAGGATAAAATCCAGGAACATTCAATGTAACCGTAAACGTAAAATTGATGCCACCACTTTGTGAAATATTCCAGTAATGGTCGGCAACCGAAGAGATATTTCCCGGAATCGTTCCCGGTATCATCCCTTCAGTATATTCCACCTGAACAAGACTGGTGCCTGTGAGGGTGACATAGTTGAGCTCAATCGGAGCATAGTCGAATGCTGTCCCAACAGGGAAAGTCCTCGAACCGATGGCATTATAACCCCGAACCAACCTGCCGTGAATATAGGCAGTGACTGACCCTCCGATAATACTTCCGGCAGGCATAACCGTAAACATATAAGTTCCGGTTGTGATGATTCCTACGGTGAGCGTAAGCTGGTAATGAACCGTTACATTCCTGTTCAGTAAAATTCCCAACGGGTTATTTACCCTAAATCGGTAGTACGCAGTTTCGTAACTGCCTCCAATGGTTTGCTGAACGGTACCCATAAAAACAATGGTGCTCGTGTTGTAAACGAAAGTTCCGTTGTTCGTCCAGTTTCCGTAAATATAATGCTCAAATGATCCGGCATCAAAATGATTGGTGATGGTTACATTCCCATAAATGGTCAGTGAACCGGAAGCGGTGATGGTTCCCGTGCGGGCAAAAACAACATGATAGAAATTGTTAACCCCTATCAATAGATTTGCTGAACCTACAAAGTGTATTGTAGAAGTTCCATAGACAAAGGTTCCATTATTGATCCAGTTGCCATAGATGTAATGATCCCATGCCCCGGCATCAAAATGATTGGAGATGGTCACATTTCCCCAAATGGTCAGCGATCCGGTAGCGGTTATGGTTCCCGAACCTGCAAAAATGATGTGGTAGAAATTACTTGAACCTATTAGGATATTCCCTGTTCCCAAAAAGTGAATGGTGGACGTGCCGTAAACAAACGTTCCGCTATTGGTCCAGTTACCATAAACATAATGTGTAAATGCCCCGGGATTAAAGTAATTATTGATCGTCACATTTCCGTAAAAGGTAATTGATCCCGTTGCTGTGATGGTTCCGGAACCGCCAAATACAGCATGATAGAACTCATTTGAACCAAGGAAAATATTCCCGCTTCCAACAAAATGAATGGTGGAAGTGCTATAAACGAATATACCATTGTTGTACCAGTTACCGTAAACATAATGTTCGTAGGATGCAGCATCAAAGTGATGGGTAATTGTGACATCGCCATAGATTGTGAGCGATCCGGTGGCGGTAATATTGCCGCTGGAAGCAAATACGATATGGTAAAAATCACTCACACCAATCAATATATTCCCGGTTCCGACAAAATGAATGGTTGAAGTGCCGTAGGCAAATACACCATTGTTTGTCCAGTTTCCGTAAACATAATGCGCAAAACCGCCTGCATTGAAATGGTTGCTAATGGTTACATTGCCCCAAATGGTCAATGAGCCTGTGGCGGTGATGGTCCCGGTACCTGCAAAAATTATGTTATAGAAATTACAAATACCAATAAAAATATTCCCGGTTCCCATAAAGTGAATGGTGGAGGTGCCGTAAACAAAGATACCGTTGTTGTACCAACTTCCGTAAACATAGTGTAGAAAGGAGCCTGCATCGAAATAATTATTGATAGTCACATCTCCATAAAAAGTAATTGAGCCTGTGGCAATATAATTCCCGGTACCTGCAAAAACAACGTGATAAAATTCATTGGTATTGATGTAAATATTTATGGTTGCTGAAAAATAGATGGTTGATGTTCCATAAATAAATGTTCCGTTATTGATCCAGTTTCCATAAACATAATGTGCAAAAGAGCCGGCATCAAAATAATTGTTGATCGTTACGTCACCATAAAAAGACAACGACCCTGTAGCGGTGATGGTTCCGGTACCAGCAAAAATGATGTTATAGAAATTACTGATCCCGATAAAGATATTCCCGGATCCCAGAAAATGAATGGTGGAAGTACCGTAAACAAAAGTGCCTGTAACCGTCCAGTTTCCATAAACATAATGTATAAATGACCCGGCATCGAAATAATTGCTGATTGTGACATTGCCATAAAATGTAATGGAACCTGTTGCGATGAATGTTCCGGTTCCGCCAAATACAACGCTATAGAATTCATTTACACCAAGATAAAAGTTAGCAGTTCCCACAAAATGGATGGTGGATGTGCCGTAAACGAATATCCCGTTATTGATCCAGTTACCATAAACGTAATGTGCAAAAGTGCCGGCATCGAAGTAAGTGTTAATGGTAATATCGCCATAAATAGTCAGCGATCCGATGGCTGTGTATGTTCCCGATCCCGCAAATACAATATTATAGAAGTTGCTTACACCGATCGAGATATTCACTGTTCCCACAAAATAAATTGTGGAAGTTCCATAAATGAAATTACCGTTATTAATCCAGTTACCATAAACGTAATGTTCGTAAGAACCTCCGTCGAAAGTACTGTTAATGGTAATATTTCCATAAAAATTCAGCGAACCTGTTGCAATGAAAACACCTGTACCACCAAAAATCACATTGTAGAAATCGTTTTGCGTGATAGTCAGGTTCCCGCTTCCTATGAACTCAACCGTGGAGGTTCCGTAATCGAAAATGCCATTGTTTACCCAGTTACCATAAACACTGATGGTATAGATCCCAGCATAGAAATTGGAAGTAATGGTAATATCACCATAGATTGCGATTGATCCGTTGGCAAGGTAAGTACCAGTTCCGCTGAAAATAATGTTATAGAAATTGCTTGCACCGATCAGGATGTTTCCGGTTCCGACAAAATTAACTGTAGAAGTTCCATAGACAAAGGTTCCGATATTGATCCAGTTTCCGTAAACATAATGAACAAATGATCCGGCTTCGAAATAATTGTTGATGGTCACATTGCCATAAAAGGTCAGGTTCCCGATTGCTGTTACCGTTCCCGATCCAGCAAATACTACATTATAAAAATTGCTTACACCAATGTAGATGTTCCCGGAACCCATAAACTGTATGGTCGAAGTCCCATTGATAAAGGTCCCGTTGTTGGTCCAGTTTCCATAAACATAATGGGTAAATATTCCCGCATCAAAATAATTGTTGATCGTAATATTGCCATAAATGGATAAGGAGCCTGTTGCTGTGTATGTACCTGTTCCGGCAAAAATAATATTGTAAAAATTACTGATGCTGATATAGTATGCCCCGCTTCCCATAAACTGAATGGTAGAAGTGCCGTAAACAAATACTCCGTTATTGATCCAACTGCCATAAACATAATGGGTAAAGGATCCCGCATTGAAATAGTTGTTGATGGTCAAATCGCCAAAAACAGTCAATGAGCCTGAGGCAGTTATGGTGTCGGAACCAGCAAACACAACATTGTAAAAATTGCTTACACCGATATAGGTGTTCACATTGCAATTGAAATAAACCGTTGCAGTTCCGGGCAGGAAAATATCATCATTGGTCCAGTTTCCCCCCAGGGAGATATCGAAATTGTTCACATTCAAAGTACCCTGGATAATATGAATATTTCCACTGATAACTAATGTCTGGGAAAGTGTAACTGTATATCCCGGAGCATTAATTGTAATATTCCCGGGGATATTCTGCACAATTGCATCACCTGTTACCTGGTCTGCAACTCCGTTGTAAACATAATGTGCACCTGAAGCATAAATACGAGAACCAGCAACACGAATGTTGCCTGTAGCCGCACTGACAGCAATACCGGCAACCGATCCGACATGGATTGTTCCACCGGAAACAATTCTGAAATGTCCTGCTCCATTTACCACCGCTGTGGAATGCATGATAAGTGTTCCGTTAACTGTAAGTGTGTCATCAGAAATAATTCCAAGAGCAATGTCATTCTGTACCTCCAGGATACCACCCGCGTCAACAACCACATTGCCAAAATCAACATCAGCATCCACATTAATGGTGTGTCCGTTTTGTATACTTGCCAATGGATTTGAGCAATTGATATTTGCCGACGACGGGTAATTTACAGCATTTACCCATTGTGTCCCATTGTAAACTTCCCATATTGCCGGATTGTCCCAGTCGCCTGATGTCTTAGTCCGGTATCGGTCGCGGGCATCAATTATTACCTTGATTGTATCCGATGAGGCACCTCCTGTCCAGTCAGTCTGGCAGGTAACCCTTGCAAGTCTTCTGAACCAAGTGGTTGCAGTTAGCGCATTCGAATAGATCAAACTGACAGAATCACTTGATGGTATATCAACATAATTAATATTATCGGTTGATGATTGCCACTTATATTCCAAAATGCCTGTATAGTTTGTTGGAGGGTTAATACTCGTAAACGGATCAGGAACGACACCGAAACAGATGGTCTGTGATCCGGCTATGGTTCCACCATCGGTAGGGTTGTAGCACGGAGTGCCCTCCAGTGTGGTAAATGTTACAGGTCCTGCCCATGAGCTTACGGTGTTTTCATAGCACGCTGACCGCACATAAAAATCATACGAAGTATTTGCAACCAGACCGGTCAAACCATAAAAATTATTATAAACATTGCTTATCAGGGTACCGGTTCCTTGCGTAAAACCCGCTGCTCCATATTCAATGTTCCATACGGTTTCCATATTGGCGGGTGTCCAATGCAATACCGCTGAATTCTCTGTCGTATCTGTCACATTTAAAGCTGTTGGTTGTGTACAGGTAAATACAGAAACCTGCCTGATTGTGGTATCGGGGCATCCCTGCGGAGAAACAAGGATGAGCCTTGCATTATAAGTTCCTGCTGCCGGATACGTATGAGTGAACCCGTGATTATAGGTATAATCCGTCACGTTGTCCCCGTTCACATCCCAGTAATACTGTGTGTTTTGATCAGTCAGGAAGGACAAGATCGTTAAATGTAGTGGTATTTCCAAGCCATACATTATTTGCACTAAAATCAGCCTGGGGGGTATGGCAAAACTGATCCACCAGAGTTAAACTCCAGCGACCATTTTCATCCTTAGTCCTTAAAAACAACATGTGGTTTCCCATTACCAGTTGCGACTGATCTACTTCAAAAGTCAAATCGGTTACATTCGGTCCCGGATTTGGCACCGGAATGTTGATACCATCTCCCATTCCCGGATCACTGTCAATGAAATATTCTGCATAAACAATATTCGGTAGGATTGGAGAAAAGGTCTTTTTGTAGAACTGGTGAATAACAGAATGACTCCATCTCCCGGAAGCATCTTTAGCTCTTACAAAAAGTTTGTTTGAACCCTCGTTCAGGCTTGTAATATCAACAACAAAAGAGAGTTCCTCCTGGGCCGAATTTCCAGAGACTGGTATTGAAATACCCTGCCCCAAGCCGGGATCGCTGTTGAGAAAATATTCGGCAGCTACCAGATTGGGTAGAGATGCGGCATAGCCTTGTTTGTAAAATAACCTGATATTGGTCAAACTCCATAAACCACTTTCGTCTTCGGCCCTCACATATAGCTTGTGAATTCCTTCCGAAAGGGATGTAATGTCAATAATGTGATTGGTGACAGTCACATTTGTGGAAGGTGAAACAGGAATAGAAGTTCCCAACCCAAAGCCGGGATCGGTATCAAGAAAATATTCAATCCTGGTCAATTGTTGATTTCCCGGATTAATAGACCTTTTTATGAAAGATTTCCGGGAAGTGAGGCTCCATAATCCTTCTGTGTCTTTAGCTCTCACACAAAATTGATGAAATCCATCAGGTATAGATGTCAGGTCAACAGCAAAATCAAGGGTCACATCTGATCCGCTGGGACTGACCGGAATCGGTGTGCCAGAACCAAACCCGGGATCGGTATCAATGTAATATTCAACCTCGCTCACTAGCGGAGAAGCAATACTAACCACTTGTTTTATGAATGGCCTCCTGTTGGTCAGGCTCCATAAACCTTCCGTGTCTTTTACCCTGACATAAAGGTTGTGAAAGCCATCGGGCAGGGATGTCAGGTCAACGGCAAAATCAAGTGTCACATCAGATCCGTTCGGACTGACTGGTACTGAAATACCCTGTCCGAAACCGGGATCGGTGTCAAAATAATATTCAGCCTCAGCAACCAACGGATTAGTAATGGTTACTATCTGTTTCAGAAATGGTCTCCGGCTTTGCAAGGCTCCATTGTCCCTGCTGATTTTTAGTTCTTACATATAGGTGATGAAATCCTTCCGGCAATCCAGTGATATCTATGCTGAAATCTAAGTTGGGAATATCAGGTCCGGAATTGAATGGAACATTGGTTCCGTTGCCCGGACCGGGGTCGGTATCAAAGAAGTATTCGAGCTTTGTCAAATCATACAAAGGTGTTGTTACAGTGTTTTTGTAAAATGCACGATTGTTTAATTGGCTCCATACTCCATTCTCATCTTTTGCCCTGACATAAAGTTTGTGAAAACCGTCGTTAAGCCCGGTAATGCTTAATATTGAAGTTGAAATTGCTAAGGTTGGGCGATAGGCGGATCAACAGCTATCTGTGTACCTCCATTAAATCCAGGATCGGTATCAAAAAAATATTCCACTTTTGTGATATTCTGCGACCATCCTTTCCCAACCATAAACACAATAACCAACATCATCAGCCAACGACCGGGTGATGCAGCGGGCAATAGCCTATGGTTTTTCCATTTGCATATCATAACTTTTTCCTTTCAATATTTTTCTGTTTAAGGTATTACCTCAAAAGAAAAACGATTAGTTATGCGATTTTGCCTTCAGGTTTACATTGAGTGTGTTGGACGGTAACGACTGGGCATCAAGGCTGTAGATGGCTGGAATGGGAGGTAGACCGCTGAGTTTGTAAGGATAGTCTCCACCAAACATTCCGATATCTTTTCCGCTCTCACCTGTGCCAATGGCAGGAGAACCGACTTTCAGTTGCCATTGACCATCGGTACTGTTACCGGTCGGACCAACAAAAATGTTTGTTTGAACGACGTTCTGTTGGTTGCCATTCTGGTTGCCAAACTGAGTGGAGTTGCCTATGTTGTAAGTACTAATGCAATTGCTTAAAGTCACTGTACTCAAGGCGATGTTATTCACCAGTGTGGAATTATAAATGGTGATTGGATAATAAAAAATATTGTTCGCAAAAACCCCACTGAAAGTAGTGCTGACTGTTACATAACCATTGAAATAATTATTCGCAATAAGTATATTGGAATGGGTTTGCAGGAAATATAATGAGTTATAACCAACATAGTTTTCAAAATAATTGTTTAAAATCAGAATATCCGAACAATTAGCCTGAGTATATATGGCATTGCTACAGCTATAAGTAAAAAGATTTCTTTCAATGGTTATATTATTGGTGTACAGGTAAATGGAATAATTAAATGTGCAGCCGATAAATTTGGATCCTTCGCTTCCAGCATAGCAATAAACATAACTATTAAAAGTACTGGGTGAAATATTGTATTGTGTTTGCGGATTTTGTGCGAGAAAATAGCCATTGCCAATGATGGTCAGTTTCTTTGTTATTGTTAATCCGCCTGCAGAAAACGTAGAACCTTCAAGATACAAAGTATCGTTGTTTAAAGTCGTAACCGCATCATGGGCAGCCTGTAATGTGGCATAATGTGCACTTGCATTTGGGGTAGGGTTTACCCTCCATACAGTTGCTGAAACGTTTAAACAAGCCGCACTCAGGGCTGCAATAATGATAGTTGTAAAAGTTTTTGTTCTCATAATTTTTAATTTTTTAAATGTTTATTACTAATTTTCTCTAATGATAATTTTATTTTTAAAAAAGACGCTTTGATTGTTAACTGTGATTTCATTCAACCTGCGCGGCAAATTTCCTGACTTAATTTAATTTCATCAATACTACTTTTGTGTGATTTATTGAAATGATAAGATTACCTAATGAATTATATAAAATGGTGATTTGTAAGAGAAATGGAGCAGCCAGGATAGAAATAGCCATGATACATTGATTTCAATAATCTCAGCCGGCTAAACATAAGTTTGACAAGAAAATAATTCAGCATTTAAAAAATATAATATAAGATTAAACCCTTTGTGTGAAGCAAATATAGGGGGTCAGTATTTCTCAATAACTATGTTTTTGGATATTTAACAAATATTTAACAAAACGGACAGGCTTCCACTCGGGAAAAGGAGTGTATTGGGCTGTATTACTGCCATTGAAGGGATATGCAATCCTTTTGTCTTTTTTTACACCCACATTGCACTAGCCAAAGGATTAGAATTGTCATAAAGTGGAACCCCGATTTGACTAAAATATATTTCCATTAGTATTATAATCGAAAACGAATGGATTGTTTATTAATTCACATTGTGATTATCATTGGATTTGAAAAGAAAAGCAAGGTTCATCAGAATATGGAAAAACAAAAACGCATCAATTCACCTGCAAGTTTGATAGTTTTAATGACAATGTTTCGGACTATTTGATGATTATTAAACAAAAGAGGCTGTCCCATATCCGGGACAGCCTCTTTAAAGTTTTACAGTTTACTTTTAATTAGGAACTGTAGATCCACTACCAAGATTTGGAAACCATTTATCGTCCTTGTCCTTGTTATTCGTTTGTCTGTCGAAGTTAAAGTCTGAAGGCAGGTAACCTGTTTTTCCTGCCTGAGAAGGTAACCCCCATACAGATGTTTTATCGAAAATGGTAGCACTTCCATCGCCGTTTCCATCCCCGCTGCGCATACCCCAAATACCGGAACCAAGTAGTTTTTGTCCGGATGTTCCACCATAGACCTGGCCTGATCCGGTTGAATAATCATACGAATATGTTCCGGTAGCATAAGGAATCGGATTGGCATTCATGATTCCCTCATGGTTGCGGTTAAAAATGACCACAAAAAGATTGTTAACAATTGAATTGGATATTTGCGGACTTGAAACTCCATCAAGCGCAACAATATTTCCATTGCTCAGGATGAAAGCCGGTACCTTGGCAACGGAAGTTGCGCTAGTGGCTGCAGCAGCGCTGGCAGCATCTCTGATATCCAGAAGTACCCAGTCCACAATATTTACATTGGGAATTGCACCCACACTTCCTGCTCCGGTATAATACCATTTGGGTGTTCCACCAAAGTAGGGCAGGGTTACATTAAACGGATGACTTAACGGAAGAATACCATTAATTGTTGTATTCATCTTGGTTCCATTGAAAGGGCCTTCAAGGTATGTTTTGAGTGAAAGTGTACGACTTGTCCAGTTAACCCGGTTATTAGGATCATAATCGTAGCTTTCACCTGCAAACACACCGGTAGCTGTAATAAAGTTTACCGTACCTGCATTGACTGATTTGTAAACATTGTATGCACCCGACCATGTATTGGTAGGGAAAACAGCACTTTCAACATTAAAAGTCTGGTTGTTTTCAACTGACATCAATCGTCCGGCAGCCTGTCCATTTTGGAAAGTACACCTATGGAATGAATACACAGGATCAACAATACTGCCAGCAACCAAATTAATACCATTGGTATTCATGTATTCAAAGGTACCGTATTGGGCAGCAATCGTACCTCCACTATTTACATTTAAGCTGTAGTATCCAGTTGAAATTCTGGACATTCTGCCCGGAGTTCCTGATAACCCAATCACACTGAGCTTTCCGCCATTGTTTACATTCAGTGTAGTACCCCTTGCCACAATAGGTTTGAATTTTCAGTGACCAGCAAATTTCCACCATTTAATGTAACTCCTCCCAATATATTTGCAGTTAATGAATAAAGATTCAATGTACCCGAATTCACAGTAAGATTATTATTTACTGTGATATTTGTAGCCAGATAAGAACCTGCAGCGGGATCACGGTTGATTAATAAATTGTAAAAATAATTGCCGCTGGTGCAGTAGATGTAATTTTGTCCCACTCCAACAATTTCCACAGTACCGCCGGTTGGTTGGAACGTGCCAGGGCTGCTTGCACCAAAAGCTTCACCACTTCTCATAATACCCCCGCTCATTGAAGTTGTTGCTGATGCAGAAAAATTAATGCTGTTATTGCTTATTTCAAATAACCCGGATGTCAACCCAATATGTCCATCAATGTATTCCCATCCTTTGGCATGTAAAGGAGAATCTGCTATAAATGAACCACTCGTAATATTCAGATTACCCGTTGTTGCTAAGTGAAAAATACCATGAACCAATACACTTCCATCACTCACATCCAACAAGCCATTTAAGGTGTAGTCCGTATCAATGATTAAACTGCCCCCTTTGCTTCCTGATTTATACTCATCGCCAACCGAAGAATCCCCGGGAGAAACTGAGGCATTGATATTTTTATCTGCGTAATACAAATAAACATTACTGCTTGTTTGATCCGTCATGAACCCGTTAACATGCATCGAATTTGTTCCTATCTGGAATGAATTATTGGCCTGGACGGTAAGATTTCCTGAAATGTTATACGGTCCCGTATAATCTGACGCACAATAGGAGGGAGATGTTATACTTTTATTTATCTCGATGTTACCGAATACTGCCGATGGTTCGCTGTTACCAAGGCCCCCGCTAAAATTGCCTCCAATTACATGGATTGTATTCCCTGTCGTTGCAAAGAAACTTGCTCCGGCATCCACTGCCAGCCATGATTTTACGTTTATGTTTCCGGCAGCGAGGTTTGCTGATGATCCACTCCTGAACCACATGTTATCAAATGCTAAAGTACCAGCATTGAAAACACCGGCAGGATCAGTCATTGTTAATCCTCCGTAAATGTCCACAGTTTTAGCTGCAGTTAATGTATATGGACCTATAAATAAGGTTCCGGATGAAATAGTAAGATTATTATTTATGATAAAGTTTGAAGAGAGAAAAATAGAGTTTGCTTTTCCCCCATTACCTTTTGTCAAATCAATTCGTTCAGTTTCCGTTATTTCACTGTTCAAAGGAGCAAGCATGGATTCCTTTGGCTGCTTTGTTAATGACTACATTAAAAAGAGTGCAACCACTTGATTGACTGATATAACCATCACCGGAACCGTAAAATTCGAAGATTCCTGCTGTCGGTGTAAAGTCAGCCCGGTTACCGGAAAATCCATAAGCTGTTCTGATGGTACCTCCTGTGATGTTGTTGGTCAGTGTGTAGGAAGAATTATTAATATTGATACCACAGGTTTTAAAATCAAGGACTCCGCCACTCATTTCAATGGATGCATTACTTGCATAGGGCCAATCACTAACCGACCCTGATACGTTTACTGTACCACCGTAAATATGAAGCTCACCGTTTAAATCAACCCACAGGTTACCTGCTAAGTTATTCAGGTTAATGGTTCCTCCATCGATTACAATAATAAGCTCCAAAAATTCCATTGTCCAAAAGATCATTGGCAGTAAAAGAACCCGTTATGACATCCACTGCGCCTGCAGTCCAATCGTAGGCTGCACAAATAACATTGTTGTCGAGATAAGGCCTAAAGGCACCACCGGCTGCTTTGTTGACTTCGAGAATGTTAAAGGTTTCATTTGAACAATTTTGATGGTAAGCACCACCATCGAAAATAACCCTGCTGCTGCTTTCTGCAAAACCAGCAGCTCCGACACTGTTTATCCAGTTTCCTGCAATGTTGATATTATAGGTTGCAGTTGGTGAAGGACCATTGTCACAACTTAGCGCACCACCGCTGATTGTCATATTACTATTTACATCAAGATTTGCAGATTTAATATAACATGTTCCTGCTGTTTTTTCAATGTTCAGGTTGAAAAGATCAAGATTTCCGCCGTCCAGATCGTTTATGTATTGAGTTGAAGATCCGTTCATAATGAGCGTGCCGCCTGTAAAGGCAATCTCATAGGAGGTATTACTATTCACGTTAAAATCACCGCCGCATCTTATCGTACCATTTGTTAAACTAGCCTGACTTCCGTTTTCAAAGAGAACAGAACCTGCAACATTGACTGCATCCGAACTACTGTCAAGAATAATTTTCCCTCCGTTTCTTACACTAAATGCAGGAGACAATGTTGAGGAACAAGTAAGTACGGTATTGTTTAAAGACAAGGTG
The DNA here is from genome assembly GCA_963840975.1 of uncultured Bacteroidales bacterium. GTDB lineage: Bacteria > Bacteroidota > Bacteroidia > Bacteroidales > JAADJA01 > JAADJA01. The sequence continues at coordinate 188,548 of CAWJBC010000021.1, forward strand.
CCAAAATAAACCTCCATCAACCTGTTACAGTTCATATTTGTCTGCATATTTACTGTGGCAGCAGTATTATCTTTATAGATCACAACTGTTGAGTAAGTATCATCCTGGTAATCGTCATACCAGTAAGAATTTGTTGAGCCCCTAAGGTATAAATACGAGGTAATTCCGTTCATCGTAAATTGTCCGAATCCGGCATCAAAAGTTCCATATACATAAAACCAACTGGATGAGTTCTGGGTAAGTGTTGCTCCTGAATTTAAAAATATACTTGCAGCATATGCAGATGTGCCATTTAAAATAACCGGTTGGTAAGGAGTGCCGGTAGGGATTGTGACATTGATAGTTGAAGTAGGAAGATTTCCGTCATTCCAATTTAGCGGATTATTCCAATCAGTGCTTACTGTTCCGGCCCAAAGACCGGGAGTTCCGGTAAGATTAATTGTGTAATCCTCAACTTCACCATAGGGTGTTGTGCCGCAAGAGGAAACAGACCCTGTGTAGGTAATCCTGATCCGCATAGTTTTAGCACCACTGCTTGTACCTGCAGGAGAACTTATGGATGCAGTATAGGGTCCTAATCCGGGGGTTCCGGATACGGTTATTGTTTCATTGGCATCCAGGAAATCACCGTCATTGTTCCAATCAATCCATACACCGCATTGGTCGCCGGTAAAAGCAAGACCATTATTGACAGTTAAAGTGGCAGATGCCCCGATTTGCAAATTTGTAGATATGCCTGTATAATCAGCATATCCATTACACCCTGAGCTTTTATTTATAGAGCCGAACTGAACTTGTGAAATATATTCTTCACAACCTCCTCCCGCCGCGCAATAGCGACCTAAGGAAAAGGATGCAATACGAGTAACCCAATCGGACCAGGCACTGCTGTTAATGTATTCATTTGTATACCAAAACGTTCTATCGTCTGATGGATCCACACTCATCATCGTATAATCTCCCCATCTGTGAGTACCATATTGTGATACAGTTCCCGCAAAGATTGTTTGTTCGGCAAGGGTCATCACTCCGAGGGGATCACCTGCATTGCGCCCTGTATATCTTATGGAGGGGTAGGTTGAACTACTCGAAACACTAAAGCCTAGTGCAATATCACCAAGTCCATTTTGAGCGATACTGCCCATCCAGTAATTATCAGTAGATCCCGGTGAATAAGTTCCCTGTTGGTAAATATACCAGGCACCCGTAGTCTTTCTTAATTCATACCATCTCATTCCTGCCCTCATCAATCCATTGACATCTATAGCATGACAGCATAACATGGACTGATAGGTTCCGAAGTTTCTGTATTGAAGACGGTTCATTAAAGCTCCTTCCTGTGTGGCCAGTTTTTGCGTAGTTCCAGGTTGAGTAATCCAACCTGAAAAGAAACTTCCAAAATAAGAGTCAAAAGGATCGGTATTTAGGTTTGTTGTCAATACCAAAGTAGATAGTGCAGGAGTTGTCCAATTTACAGAAAATTCCCAAACTTTTAACCGGTCAACCGGGTCATCCCCCCATACATCATCACTGAAATACATAAAATAATTCGGTGCTCCTATAGGTGCCCATGCCCCATCATTATCAGATGGCAGCATCCCGATAAAACCACCACCGGGCAAATTGGGCATTGCAAAACTGACCATTTGGGCTGTTGGATTGCCTGCTATCATTTGAGTTCTGTTAAAAGAAGCGGCAGTTACATTTCCGGCTGCTGTTCCATGTTGAACCATGATATAATATCCATCCCTCCATATTCCGAATTTCGGGTAATCGGGAAAGCTCGTAAACTGAAACGCATAACGGTAATAAGATCCTGTTGGATCCCCGGTTGTTGAAATGGCAACAAGTTCCCAATAAGTTCCATTTGTTGTATTGACGGCAAATTGACTTACTAGCCACCTGTCAGCCTGCTCATCATAAAGAATAATTGGATCACCGTCATTTGTTCCTGTCCAGGCACCAACAAATCCGGACCAAATCGTCGAATTATCCAAAGGACCTAAAAGGGAAGTACCCGATTTGTCAAATATCTGAAAAATGACATTACACATTTGAAAGTAATGGTTCGGTCCGACATCACCATCAGTATCAGGAGGCGAAAGCCATTCGGCTGGTGCTCCATTATCACTGTTCCTTATACCCTCGAAGTTTTGAATGGGTGTAGTAATTCCTTTCGCTCCGAATTCTTTTTGCCATGAAGGGTCTTCCCCTATCGGAAGTGCATCATCAGGATTTAAAATGTGCTTATCTGTGAATTTGTTTTCGACAACTTTATTTTTCCATTGATGGTGGGCACTAGCACCCATTGGAGCAATAGCGATATCTCTTATAGGTAAAGAAACGTCAAAGTAAGTAGATTGCGAAACGACAGGTGTGTAGGTTGTCCCAATCTCCTGTGCAAACATTTCACTACAAATTGCAAGAGCAATTAATAAAGTAAATAATTTTTTCATACTGTAAGATTTAAGTTTAGATTATGTGATTGATGATAAATGCTTGAGAAGTTCCTGAATTATTAGGTACACAGTGCTTGGAAAATAAAATAAGCATGCTCATAGGCGATATATTATATGCAAAAATATAACTATATATTATATAATTGCATACTCTTATTGTTAAATAATTGTTAAATAAAGAACTCGGACTGTGAAAATGACTTTTTTTGAATAAGAGTTTAGGTGGTTAAGTTGGAAACTTATTGGTTCAGTATTTTATAATTTTTTTTCTTTCCCCATAGAAATAACCCGCTTAAATTTACCTCTAGCCCCCTGACTTTCAGGTTAGCGTTTGAGCCTGCATCTGAATAATCCAAAAGATATTAAAAAGGATTTTTAATCCTTTAAATAAACGGGATTTTAAATCCCAACATTAGATTCGTCCTGATTATTCGTTGCGGGAGTCTCATTATAAATGCGGACGAGAAGCGGGACTATTTCATTTTTTCAACTTCATCCGATATGATACTTTTATATTTATTGTAAAGGAATGAAATAATTAAAAGCAGCAGCCCCAGTGAAACAAATACAATGGTCTTTGAAATGGTATTGAGGTGGGAAATATCATAGAGGAACAATTTTATCAGAGTGACTCCGAACAATACGATGGCACCTAAACGCAAATACTTTTTCTTTTTCCAGATTCCAAGCACAATCAATTGCAAAGAATAAACTCCCCAAAGTATGCTCAGCCCAAGCTTATTCGACTGAGTGGAACCTGCAATATCCATCCAGTTGATTAGTTCGCTGCTGGCCAACCAAATTATAAATAAATGAAATACCAGTTCAGTAACCATTCTGAAAACTTTATTCAGAAATACCCTGTAGATGTATTGATAGCTTGCATAAAGCATCACTACAACAAAAACCAGCGAAATATACCTGATCACTATATTAAAGATTCCTCTTTGATAATATTGAGACAGGGATTGTTCAAGATAACTATCGCGCAATTCATTTAGTAAGAACAATTTAGACATCAGAAAAATTAATAAAACCAAAGTGATTATGGCAAGCAGAATGTAGGCAAATGCGTGACTTTTTATTCTTTTGTAATTCACAAAAGCCAGAACTGGCAGAAATAGCATGGTATAGTTAATGAGCCAAATGGCTTTATATTTTAGCAAATTATCGTTACTGACGATAGCCGGGCCTAATTTATCACTGCTTGTTTCTGCTATGGCTGAACAGGAAAAAAGAAGATTCCAGTAATTTGAAATTTCCATCCTGAAGGTATAATAAATAGTGAATACAAGAATACCCGGAAGAATATAAGACATTAAATTCAAGAGTTCTTGCTTATTTAACAAAGGGGAAGAATAGTTTTTATTATTGTTAATTATATTGATAAATGAGAAGGCTGCAATAAATAAAATTGAGGAAAGGAATGTGATATTCAGAATTGGCTTCAGCGGTTTATCCATCAAATAATTTAGATTCCAATCCTGTGCAATGCTAATAAATGCTATCATCATAAATAGTAAAGAAAGCACTTCATAAAAGGAAATCTTTTTTGTCCTTCCAATCCAGAATAGTAATGCAGCTTCTCCGGCCCATAAAAGGGTCACCCAATTCCCATCCAACTGAACAGGTATAGCAATGGTTATAAAAATCAGGGCCAGCCCGGTAAAGAGGTAAAACAGATTTCTGTCAGCAAGTTTTTGCCTGTAGATAATGAACCCAGCAATAAAATGAATAATTGCATTGCAAAAGGAGAATAAACCTAAAAAATCCTGCCCTGTACTGTGGTGGTAGAAGAGAGAATAGCCAATGCCAAAAAAAATAAATGAATTTGTTAGCAGTAGTAATATACCGCCAATTTCGAACTTTTCTTTTTGAATCAATTTATAAGCAAGAAAAGTTATATAGAAAATCACGAAGAAAATGGATAAATAAGTTAAGCCTAATCCGAAATGGAGATCAATCTGGTAACTTTCAGTGTACCACGCAAAATAAATTAGCCAGGTAAGCAAAAAAGATGCATAATAGAGAAGTTTCCAGTATTTTTTGAAAGCAAGGATCAGTATCCCGGCATTAATGATTACTATACATGTAAACAGGATAGCTATGTTTTCCGATTCATTGCTTAACAGAAACGGGACTGCATATGCCCCTACCAACCCGATGTGTGCAATTATCTGCTTGTTGTATTTTAGGGCTGCACTTACGGTAGCAACTGTAAATAACACCATTAATCCAAATGCAATAAACTGAGGCATCAGGTCGTAAAAATTATATGCAAAATAGGTTATGAAGTACATAACAGCCATAGCACCACTTACCAATACAGCACTGTAATTTTCATATTTATCTTTCAGCTTTATGCCAAATCCAAGCAGGATTAATCCGGCGATATAGCCTAACATTATTCTTGTCAAAGGGCTAATAAGATGATGATCAATGGAATATTTGGTGCCAATTGCAACCCCTAAAACCGTTATGATAATACCGAGTTTACTGATAAGATTTTCTCCGATGAATTTTTCGAGGTTCTTGTTGATTTTGGGTAATAGGCTGATTTTTGATCGCGCAGGTTTTGGGGTGAATGCATTTTGCTGCTTTGGATAAGTGGTTTTAATGTTTTCAGGCTGAACTCCGGTGATTTCAGCTGCCGATGTTTGGACCCGTTCTTTTTGTATTACATTCTGGTTTGTTTCGATAGCCTTTAGCTTGTTTATTTCATTGCGTAACTCATTTATGTCGCTTGAAAATATTTCCTGCTTTTTCAGCAGCTTTTCCAGCTTTTCATGAAGTTGATGGATTCCATTTGGTTTTTCAGTCATATTTCTGTTTTTACATTGATATGGACCCGTTTATAATAACAAAGTTATACAATTTTTCTGCTAAAGGGAAGAATGTAATATTTGACAGGTATTGTAAATTCCCAACCATAAATTTTATTCATTTTATTTACTTCTTTATTAAAAACTCCAGACTTTAGCATCTTTGGAGGGCCAGTTGGGTTTGAACTGGATTTTTGTGTGCCCTCCCAGCATCTGGAAGCTGAATCCCACAACTATTCCTGCGGTGCAGCCGAGTGCCCAGTATTTGTAACTTTCAGCATTAAAAGTTCCGTCTTTATAGTTATAGCAGATAAATGGCGAGATGAGCAGCACTGCCAATGAACTAAAAAGCACTACATCTTCAATATTTCCAAACATTTTCTGAGTGAATTTTTGATATTCGAGTAAATGAACGTCCTTAAGAGCGATATTCATGTTATAAATCGTATCTGCAGTTTTCTCCCAATAATACTTGGCCGGAATTCTGGTATCCTGCTTGATTCCATTACCAAACACTTTATTTGCTGCAATTGATTTTAATTTTATCCGTAGAGAATCTGAACCTCCTTGAATGAAAAAACCACTGTAATATTTGCTTTCTTTAAGTGAGTCCGAATCAATCAAAAGTGTTCCGATTTTGACTTTCGCTTCAGGTTTTAACCTAAGGGTTTTTACTCCTGGTTTTTCTGAAATGCTTTGGATTTCTTTTTTCCAGGTCTGAGCATTTAAGCCGGTTAAAAAAAAGATGGTTAAAACGAGTCCTATTAACTTTTTCATAGAAGTTTTATTAAATGTTGTTTGCAAAAGTTTAAAGTACCAATGAAGTTAGTTTTAACTCATTTAATGAAGTTAATTCGTTTCTCCAGTTCTCATTTGATACCTTGATAAAAGCCAATAAATGAGATATAATAGCCCGGGAATAGCCAGCCCATCGATCATTATATCCGGAAATAAGTCGGGCCTTATGGTATGAAAACCAATGATCCCCAGTATGGTAATCAGGCCTCCCATTCCTTCCCATTTCAGGGCGAGTCCCAGTCCTATAATTACAGATACCGGGAAAAAGGCGAAAGAGATCATTTCCGAAACCGATCTGAAATGGCCAATGGATTCTCCTTCACCGGTTATTGTGTCTAAAAGATGTGCGCCAACAGTAAAAAGCAGGATAATTAGGCTCACAGAACCCCATATCCTGGCAGTCCAGCGAATGATCGTGATTAAACGATTTTTAGGTTTCATGTCTCTTAAGACAATTAATTGAGTCGGTTAACTGGATTGTCATAATCATGATGAGCATAGAAGAAATTAAGCTTTTCATAGTTATAAAGTTTAAATTCGACATTAAATTATTAACTTGTTGTCGAAATTAAGATCACATCCATTTTAACTTTTGAAATACGCTTGTAAAATGGTTGTAAAGTATTTTGCAAGTTGTAATTCAGTTTCGAACCGCCAACAAGACAGCAAGATCTTGCAATCAGGCATGGGATCAACTTTTTTTCTTGACTTTAATTTTCAGCATTTGAAGGAGGGAGGATAATCGCAAATAATTATGTAACTTTACCTCTGTTTTTAAGTTTCTTACTGGTTTTCAAATTGACCTGCTGCAAGATCAAATCATCAGACAAATTGTAAACATGAAAGAACACCGTAAACTCGCCGCCATCATGTTCACTGACATCGTCGGGTATTCTGCGTTGATGTCGAAAGATGAGAAGCTTGCCCTGAGTATCCTGGAGAAAAACAGGAGTTTTCATAAATCTGCTATTTCAAAATTCAACGGGCAATACATCAAGGAGATCGGCGACGGTACGCTCGCTATCTTCCAAAGCTCCCTGGATGCAGTGGGTTGTGCCATTAAGATCATGAAATCCTGCTGCAAAGAAAACTCGTTTTCACTACGTATCGGAATCCATATCGGCGATATTGTTTTCAGGGATGGCGATGTGTTTGGCGATGGGGTGAATATTGCATCACGGATCGAAGCCGGTGGAAAACCGGGCGGCATTTATATCTCGGAACGGGTTTATGAAGATATTAAAAACAAGCACGAAATAATTTCAATTTTTGTTGAGGAAAGGACGCTGAAAAATATCGATATCCCAGTTAAGATTTATTCCATTGATGCTGAGGGGTCATCCATTTCAAAATCGTCGGTGCAAAGGCCGGATCAGAAAAAACATCAGCAAATAAAAAAGGCATTCCAAGCTCCCTGGAAGCTTATTATTACAGGCGGAGTTGTCGTCATTCTTTTAATTCTGACCTTAATTATATTTTACCTGCGTTCAAACCAAAAAGAGGATGTTCCACCTGAACGGATTGTTGTCGCTGTATTTGAAAACCGTACAAGCGATGCTAACCTCGATGATCTGGGTAAAATGGCTTGCGACTGGATCACACAGGGACTCTCCCAAACCTGCGAAACGGATGTGGTACCCTCAACTACGGTGATGCAAATATCGGGAATGCTTATGGATCAAGCCGGAGGGAAAAAGCAAAGTGATTATTTAGAACAGCTCGCAAAGCAGGCAATGTCCAGCGTGGTGGTTTCAGGATCCTACTACCTTCAGAATAATGAACTTCAGTTCCGGGCTGAGGTTAAAAATATAAATGAGGAGAATCTTATTTATTCGATGCCTGTTATCAGCGGATCAATCAATAATCCAATGGAGGTGATTGAAAAAGTTGCCAGTGATATCGCTGGAGGATTAGCCTATCATTTTCGATTCCAGGACATCCATTTTGTTTCCAAACCTCCCAACCAGCAAGCTTACAGAGAATACCTGACGGGTCTTGAGTACTTTGGCCAGGATTATGAGAAAGCAATGCATCATTTTATGCTTTCGGCTAAATCAGATTCCTTGTTTGTTGTACCCCGTTTTTTTATCGCATCTGCTTTTATGAACCGGGGTGATTATTCAAAAGCAGATTCCATTTTTCAAGCCATCAATAATGAAAGAGCCAGGCTTTCGCCGTATGAACGCTATATGCTCGATTTCCACAGGGCTTTTTTGGTTGGCAACAACATTGAATGTCTGCGTTATTTGCAGCTTGCAGAGTTGATCTCCCCGGTTGACTGGCAATTGAATTACCTGATCGGACTTGTTGCCAACCGGTTGAATAAACCCGCTTTAACTGTTGAAACGTATGCAAAGCACAACTATGCCTATCTGCATAACAACAACTATATTTTGGGTGCCTGGAGACTTTCGGTATTAGCCACAGCCTTTCATCTTCTTCGGGAATACGATAAAGAACTTATTGAAGCCATGAAAGGTCAGCAATATTATCCTGACAGGTTATGGTTTTACGCAGTTGAGACTCATGTTTATGCTGTTTCAGGGAAAACCGGAGAAATTGATAAAGTCATTGAAAAATGCCTGTCGGTTACTGCAAAGGAAAGCTCGGAAGGTGAAGTGATCATGGAAGCAGCATTGGAACTCAGCGCTCATGGTTACCCTCAGGAAGCACAGAAATATTTTACTTTAGCGATTGAATGGTACCGGAATCATCCGGAGGGTGAAGATGCCCTTGAATATCTTGGGGATGCCCTGTATCATGCCGGAAATTATGAGGAAGCACAACAGATTTTTCAAAAACTTGCTGCGGAATTTCCTGACAATCCTGAATTCATCGGCTACCTCGGCGTTATTACTGCAAGGATGGGCGACAAGGAAAAAGCCGATAAATATGCTGAGGAATTAAGACATTTGAGTGGTCGGTATTTGTTTGGCAGGCATACCTTCTGGCGTGCGCGTATGGCAGCTTTGCTGAATGAACCTGAAAAGGCGGTAAGCCTGCTAAATGAATCCTTCGCACAAGGAAACCGGTTTGGGATTTATATTCACCAAACCATTGATTTTGAAACGTTGAAAGAATTTGCTCCATTTCAGGAACTAATTAGCAAGAAATTAATATTTTCATCCAATTGAAACTAATTAAGGTAAAGGATTGATGGTATTAAGCGCTTGTGGAAAAAACTGACCTGACAGTTTTTTTACCATCAGGTCAGGAGTATTATTATTTCAGTAAATACTGTTTTGCTTCTTTATTGCCAATGATATCCGCATACATAGCAGGCGACAAGTTGTTTTTTCCCTTTAGTTTTAGTGGTCCCCAACCGGTTTGCATCACCAGATCGCCTTTGTAAGCCTCAAACGAAAAATCAGGATTAAAGCTCCAGTCCATTTTATCGGATATTTTTTTTATCAGGTCCATATTGCCTTTATCAATTGCCCAATAAATCGGCGTTTTATTCTTAGTAGTAATAGTAGCTTTGTTTTCGCTGTTAGCTATATCCAACAAAGCAAAACCAGAACTTCCGATTTTAATATCAGCGCCTTTGTCGAGCAGGAAATTGGCAAGTTCAAAATTACCGACCATGATGGCGATGATGAGGGGGGTATAATCCCTCGCCGCCCCAGGTTCCATTGTAGGCTGATAAGGTATTGGTTTTAGCTGTTGTATTGATGTCGCACCTTTTTCAAGCATATTGCTCATTAAAGCGACATCACCAAACTCGGCAGCAAGGCAAACCGGGAAATATTCAACTGAACCCTTATCCATTTTCTGATTGGCCGATAATTTGGGATCGGCGCCCAGTTCAACCAGTTTTTTAACGACGTCGAGTTTGCTGGCTTTGCCGGCTTCAGTTGCATTGCAACCTTTGAGAGCGACAACCAGTGGGGTAAGTCCAAGCGAATTTGGCTTATTCAGGTCTGCACCGGCTTTAACCAGTAAATCAAGCATTTCGACGGCAGTACCGTTCCTGTCCCCAGGCATATTACTATACCAATCAGGAACTTTATAGCCAAATGCTTCGATGTTGGGCGCACCTTTGGCAAAGGATTCTTTTCTTTCCTCTTTCGATGCCGAATAAGTCACGAAGATGTCCAATGCTGTACTGCCATTTTTCAGGTTGATGCTGGCTCCTTTTTCGATCACCATTTTTAGGCATGGAACGCAATTGGTTGACATCATCACTACTTGCATCAGTTCTACTTCAGAAGGTTTCATGCTGGCTGCAGCGTTTTCCCATGCTTTGATAGCGGCCTGGTTGGCGCTTTTACCTTTGGATTTTTCATTCGCAATCAGGGTTCTGAAGGTAACACCGGGATCTGAAATACCTGGTTTGTTGGGATCGGCGCCCGCATCAAGTAATTTTTTAACTACATCTACCGAATAATTATTGCAGGCTGAAATAAGAGCAGGATAATCCCCCTTGTTTGGGTCGGCTCCTTTGTCAAGCAATACCTGGGTAATTTCGGGCCAAAAAAAAGCACTGGCAATGGGAGTCGAGCCATTGGCATCTTTGAAATTAACATCAGCACCACCATTAAGGGCTTTGGTAACACCGGCAAGGTCACCCATTTTACAGGCAGAGATCAGATCTTCATTTGAACCGGCAAAAGTCCATTGGACAAGCAGTGTCAAAATTGTCAAAAGGACTGAATTGATAACACTTGTTTTTTTCATAAAATAAAATTTAAGGATTAATACTAATTTTTATTCACTATTTGAAATGAAAATCATTAACCTCAATGACAAACTAATATTATTGCTGCCTCCACTTTATCCTTATCATATGATCTTTAGCTGAAAAATATGCTAAGTTAGTAAATGTATTGAAATGGCAAAATTTTACAATTTTTTTTATCAATCTATTCCCGAGGGTTGTAAAAATTTTACTATTAAATGTGCAGCCTTTTTTGCACCGTCTGCAGGAATTTCAGGGTAAGTCACAGGCTGACCAATCGTTGACATTATTTTTTCAGCCATTATTTCAGGAGTCGTTTTAGAAAGGCTTAGCTTTATGCCTGCTCTTCGCTGTGTCAGAATTCTTGATACATTAGCCTGTTCACAGTGGCCCTCAATTGGGAAATAGATGAAGGGTCTCCGCAGGGCAGTCAGTTCAAACGTTGATGTCGCCCCGCCCTGCACAATGGCAAGGTCACTGGCGGCGAAATGCTCATAGAGGCGGGGAATGAAACCCTTTACTTCGATTTCTTTTGGCAGACTGAGTGAATCAGGTGAGAGGCGCGGCCCTGCCACAACAATAAAATGAAGTCCCGGGATTTGTTGTTTAAGTATTGGGAATGCCCTTCCGCAAAGCTCCAGCAATTCCTTACCAATAGCGGTTCCCCCTATGGAAGCAAGGACTAAAGGTTCATCACCATATCCATGCTTTCTTCTAACTTCCTGTTTGTTGGCAAAGGAGATAGGATCGAAAGGGAAGATGTAACCGACAAAATTGTACATGGCCTTTGCAAATTCACGGCGGTTGGGCAGCATAAAGCCAAATGACTTATCCGGGACGTCTTCTGCTTCTCCAACGAATAATGCAAGGTCGTATGGCGGTTTTTGCTTCATGCGATAATCATGACACCATATACGGTTCCAGTAATATATTCCAAGATGTTCCATTGGATTGCTGGTCATTGCATCAAGTCCCACAAAATCAAAGATCATAACATAAGGAAACTTCTTAAGTTCAGGGTTCTTTCTTAGCGCAAGGTTGATCTCATACGTTTCGTCGCCGATGACCAGGTCATAATTTTTTGATTTGATCAGGTTGAGGAAAAACGCAATGTTTTGTTTCCATTCCCTTTGCGATTTCATCAGGTACTTCAATATGTTAAGGTTTGCACCTTGGACAGCTTTTTCAGCGGAAACATTTTCATTGGCGTATTGCTCGATCCCGTCAACAAGTTTTTCACCCGCTTCTTTAAGCATTAGCGTTGCAGGATCAGCAGCAAGCCATTCAATGGTGATTTCAGGATTTAGTTTCCGCAATTCGCCAGCAATGGCTATATCTCTTGTTATATGACCTAAACCGAGGGAACCGCTGATGTAAAGGACATTGGTTTTTTTCATGATTTTCTTCAATTAGGAACATTTGAATAGCTGTCTAGGTTCGGTATCCATTTTTCATTTTTATCCCTGTTGTTTGTTTGCCTGTCGAGGTTGAAGTCAGAGGGCAAGTATCCTGTTTTGCCAATTTGAGTTGATGTTCCCCAAACCTGCGTTTTATCGTTTAATAGTATATCTCCGTCACCATTACCGTCACCGCTTCGCATACCCCATTTACCGGGTGCAAGTTGTTTGTGACCAGAACTCCCTCCATAAACCTGAGATTCACCCGTGGTATAGTCATAGGAGTATGTGCCAGCCGAATAGGAGGTAGGGTTGGCATTCATTATGCTCTGATGGTTCCGGTTGTATATGACCACATAAAGGTTATTTACAATTGAATTCGAAAACTTCAAGTTCGAAAATCCATCCAGAGCTACAATAGAGCCATTGTTAAGGATAAAGCCCGGCATTTGTGCGACCATAGTGGTTTTGGTTGCAGTTGCTGCAGAAATCGCATCCCTGAGTTCAACCAAAACCCAGTCGACCACGTTTGCATTCGGAATCACTCCTACACTTCCTGCTCCGGTATAGTACCAGTCGGGCAATGAATTGCCAAAATAGGGCAGGGCCGGACTGAACGGATGGCTGAGCGGAAGAATTCCATTCAGCGTTGTATTCATATTGGTGCCATTGAATGGCCCTTCCAGGTATGCTTTGAGCGAGAGCGACCGATTCGTCCAGTTGATCCGGCTATACGGATCGTAATCATAATTTTCACCTGAGAAGCCTCCGGTTGCATACATGAAATTGACACTTCCTGCGTTTACACTTTTGTAAACATTATAGCTGCTTCCCCATGTATTGTCAGGGAAAATAACATCCTGTATCACAATATCCTGGTTGTTTTCGATGGTCAGCAAAGAGCCTCCTGCAGCTCCGTTTTTAAAAGTGCAATAATTTAAAGGAATTGCCGGATCGATGATGGCTCCGCTTTTTACCCAGATTCCATGATCATCCATATCCTCGAAAGTTGTATATTCTCCTCTGATCACGCCGCCGCTGTTTACGGCTAATCCATAGTCTCCAAAACTACCGCCGAATACTCTGTTTTCATTTCCTGAGGCTCCATAGGTTTCAAACATTCCATAAGTTCCAACAGTCATAGAATTGCCAATATTAAGTTGAGAGTCAGGAAGCAGAGATAAAATTCCATGCGGAATATTGATATCTCCCTCAACCGTAAGGTTAAATCCGTTCACCTGTAGCTTATTATCTGTTATATCCAGGTTTCCTTTAATGGTCAGGTTGTTAGTCACTTCAATGTACATGGATCGTTGAATCGTGACATTACCCAGCCAGTTATTGGCTGCCAGGTTAATTTCATCGGTTGCTGAGGAAGTGCTTATAAATCCGGTATTGGCTGAATTTATCTGAAAGGTGCCTGGCGTAGGGGCAAACAATGACCAGCCAAACTGGAATGTTCCGCCAGTAATTCCATTATCATTAAAATTGGGACCAATTGTAATACTACGCTCAGGGAAAGATGCAACGGAGCCTGTGTTCATTATAAGCGACCCGTCAAGCGTGACAACTCCCTGGTGCAGGCAAGTGAACTGAGCATTGTTCAGTGTAATATTCCCTGATGCAGGAAATGTAAGATCGCCCTCAACCGTAAATATACCCGCGTTGTTAAATAGAACTGAGCCAGCAATATTGGCATTGCCTCCAACCGATAAGCTTTTTGTGTCAAAAGCCAAGCTGGAATTCGTTTGCAGGGTGGCATTCCCATTAGCTACAATGCTATACCCGAACGACCATGATGCGCCATTTGTAACGGTTACATTTCCGTTCACCATTATTTCAGGTGCTTTACTGCCATTATCGGCTTGGTTGCCTTGTCCGTCCAGCACCAGGTTGCCGAAAGCGCTACTCGAATAATCCATAATAAGAACATTGGTTATATAAGCTGTATTGCCTATACCAATATTGGCCGCGCTTCCACCACCGAACGACCAGGTATTGACATGGATGGTTCCATTGGTAATATTGGAGCCGGAACCACTGTGCCAGTAAATGGAATTTGCCGTAAGATCGGTAGGATAGGTAATTCCAAGTATTCCGGATATGTCAACATTGCCTGAAACAGTACCGTCGTAAGCATTTAAATTAAAAGTGCTTCCCGCATTGATTATCAGGTTGCCTGTTATTGTAAAATCCGAAGCAAGGGTGATCGAATTTGATTTGCCACCAACAGAAATAATCATACCGCTTCGCTCATCAATCAGAGGTCCCTGGGAATATGATTTTTCCCCACTCTTTGAGCTTTTATTAATCTTTACATTATTCAGGGTGCATCCATTGGACTGGCTTATGGTGTAATCCGAAGTACCGCAAAATTCAAATGTGCCACCTGCCGGACTAAAGTCAGCTCGGTTACCGATAAATCCCCGGGACGTGCGTATGGTGCCTCCAGTAATGTTTTCTATAAAGGTATAACCGGGTGCATCATTATTAATAAATATCCCCTGATCTCTAAAATCAAGCACACCATCCGTCATATAAACCTCGGCGTTTCCAACATAGGGCCAATAACTATAGGTTGTGCCTCCATACACATTCATTGTTCCTCCGGTCATTACGATGGAACCGTTAAGGTCAACATAACCATTATAATTGTAAACATTGATCGTTCCTCCAGTATTGTAAATATCCCATAAACCAAACAGGCCATTGTCCACAAGGTCATAACACGTAAAGGTTCCTCCATTTTCTACAATTACTCCTCCAAGTGTCCAATCGTAATGGTCACAGGTTACTGTAGCACTGTTAATTATCAAACAATACGGAGTATTTATTTCAAGTATATTAAAATACTCGCTTGTTTGAATGTATGAACAATTGTACTGACCGTCAATTATTACCCTTCCCTCACCCGGTGTAAAACTACCTGTAGAAAGACTTCGCCACCAGTTAAAGGCTACCCTTATCACACTTGCATTTGACATGGTAAGATTTCCGGTAATGCCAACGCTCCCATTCACTTTGAGTTGCTTATTATCGATGATCAAATTGCCTCCTGCCTGTATTTCCAGGGAATTACATTCCGGGTCTGATACTATTATCATGCAAGGCTGGTATCCATAAGGGGTAATATAAACATCCTCACTAGGTAAAGGGGCATGACCGAGCGACCAGTTAGCCGGATTTTCCCATTGGTAGCTGATTGTTCCTAACCAAATATTCGGTGGCTGAGTTTCATTATATGCCAATGTATAGGAACCTCCCGCTCCGCTGTATCCTCTTACCTTTACATAAATTATTCCTGTATAAGTTGAAACCCATGTAATTTGCGACCTTTGACTTTCACAACCATCATCATCGTAGGCACTTACAGTGCATCCATTATTGTACAGTTCAAGGTAAGTATCAAATGTGGCTGTTGCTCCATCACCGCAACCGGTTTTAAAAATGTATTGTTTGCCTGCAATTGCATTAATCTGATAAATTTTACAACCCTGACTAACCAGAGATGAACTATGGATTTGAAAGTACGAAGCAGGTATTATTGTGAAATCATAAGACGGACAAGCCTTGCATATTTCCGGATTTATACCCCGATAAGCTAAAACATAGTTTCCAAAAGCCGTGTAGTTATATCCCCTTACTTTAATGTAAGCTGGACCTGAATAATTTGCAGTCCAGTTAATGATCGACCGGTTGCTTTCGCAGCCATCGTCATCACCAGCAATTAGAAAACAACTATTATTATATAATTCAATATAGGTGTCAAATTCTGCTGAAGCACCATCGCCACAGCCGGTTTTGAAAGTATATTCATTTCCAGAAGTGACATTCATAGAATAAATCCTGCATCCGTTGCTGGAAATAGATGAACTATTAACCTGAAAATTTGTTGATGGTGCAATGGAATAGTCGTATGCCGGACAGGTTAAGCACCATGGATCTGACTTGAAAGCCAATGTATAAGCTCCGTAGTACGAACTGTTATAACCCCTAATTTTCAGGTAAATAATTCCTGAATAATCTGCTGTCCATGTAATAATAGACCGGTTGCTTTCACATCCATCGTCATTGTAGGTTATTAAATTGCAACTGCTGTTGTACAGCTCCAGGTAGGTATCAAAGGCTGCTGTAGCACCGTCTCCACAACCTGTTTTAAATGTGTATGTCGAATTAACTGAAACCGTTAATTGGTAAATTTTACATCCATCGCTAACAATTGAATTGTTAAGTATCTGATAACTTGAAATTGGTGATATCAAAAAATCAAAGGTTGGACATGTCACGCAATCCACATCCGGAGCATCAGGATTCAACTTCACTTTTGGACTGACTGATTGGTCATTGATTACCATTTTTTCTGGTAATTCATGTATATCCTGTTTTTGGCTGTAACTCACATAGGTCAACAGAAAGAATGCAGCTAAAATGTTAAAAGGTAGATCTTTCATATTCCTGGATTTTTACTTTAACTAAGATTTCCCCAAAGTTAATCCAGTAAGGATGGAATTTAATTGTATAAAACAGACATCCCCTTGTAAAAAACAGACATTTTAGGGGTTATTCATTAATAAGGTCGTTGTAATACTTAAATGCGACATGTTCATCACTGGCAAGGAAATTTCCCGGACTCATTCCGGTAAGTTTTTTAAAATGATGGTTGAAATGGGAGGGATCGTAAAATCCGGTATCGTAGGCGAGTTCCTTTAACGAGCTGAATTGATCGGATTGAAGCAGGTTAATGATATAATGAAGCTGTTTTAGTTTTATATATTGTAAAGGTTTTAATCCTGTTATTTCAATGAATTTTCGGTTCAGTTGTCGTTCGCCGATATTGATTTGCCTGCAGACGGAACTTACGTTAATATTGCCGTTTGATTCTTCGATGAGATTGATTGCTGATGCAAGATAACTGAACCTGAGAGATTGGATTGTATTTATCGAACTGATGAATTGCTGAATGAAAAAGGCATGTTCGTTTGGATTGTCCGTTTTTGCAAGATCAATTGCTAATTTATCCGGAACAGTTGCTCCAAGTAAACTCCCTAATGGAACAGTAGAATTAAGAAAAACCAGGGGTGACCGCTTGAAGAGGAAATAAAATCCTGTAACCGTAAATTCAATCAATACCTGGCTAAGCCTGCCATTGTGCAAAGCAAAGATGTCATCGCGGGTTTTTGGACCCGTTACCTGAAGCTTTTGACCGGATTTGAAGATTTCGTTACCAACCACAAAATCAGGGATGTGGAAATGGTTAAAAGTTAAACAACAATAGGGTGAAGGGGTGAGTTTCTGTTTGAAAACGGAATATTCGCCCGACTGAAAAACTGTAATTTTTCGAAGGCATCTTTCCAATCCTGTATTAACAGGTAGAGTAAATATCTCCATATTCTATTTTTTCAAACGAAACGAGGTTAAAAATAAAAAAAAAAGAAACCACTGATATAACAGCGGTTTCTTAAAGGATTTATTCAAAACAAGTATAATTATCAATTCGGCACCTGCGAATAGGTATTATTATTCGGTACCCACTTGTCGTTCTTATCCTTGTTGTTCGTTTGCCTGTCGAAATTGAAGTCTGAAGGCAGATACCCGGTTTTTCCCAGTTGAGTTGAGATTCCCCAGACTTGTGTTTTATCGTTTAAAAGTACGTCACCATCACCATTTCCATCTCCGCTTCTCATACCCCAAATTCCGGAGGCAAGTTGTTTGTGTCCTGCTGTCCCGCCATAAACCTGTGTTGCACCGGTAGAATAATCCCATGTATAATTTCCTGCAGCATAAGGAACCGGGCTGGCACTCATGATGCTCTGATGATTACGGTTAAATATAACAACAAAGAGATTATTGGCAACCGTATTGCTGAATTCGATGTAAGAAGATCCATTCAGTCCAACGATATTTCCGTTATTCAGGATAAACGCAGGGAATTTTGCTATAGAGGTAGCCGATGTTGCAGCAGCAGCAGAAACGGCATCCCTCAGATCAACCAGCACCCAGTCCACAATGTTAGCATTCGGAATGGCGGCAACACTGCCTGCGCCTGTATAGCGCCATTCTGGCAAAGGGTTGCCAAAATAGGGAAGGGTAGGGTTGAATGGATGGCTGAGCGGTAAAATTCCGTTGAGTGCGGTGCTCATATTTGTTCCGTTAAAAGGTCCTTCCAAATATGCCTTCAGGCTAAGCATGCGTTGTGTCCAGAAGATACGGCTATTCGGGTCGTACTCAAATGCAGATCCCGCAAATCCCCCGGTGGAGGTAACAAAATAAACCATACCGGCATTGACCGACTTATAAACGTTGTAAGTCCCTGACCATGTATTGGCAGGAAAAACTGCATTCTCCACATAGAAGGTCTGGTTGTTTTCGATTGACATCAATCGCCCGGCAGCCTGTCCGTTTCGGAACGTACAATTGTTGAATGGTTTCACGACATCCACGAGCGCACCGTTCTTAATGTTCACACCATTGGTGTTCATGTATTCAAAAACTCCATAAACTGCACCGATGGTTCCGCCGCTTTCAACATTCAAAGCATAAATACCAGTGTTACGGGTAATGGTGGCTGCTCCTCCAATACTGCCAGTTAAATCAAGGAATCCGCCATTGTTTACTGACAATATCTTTCCGTTATCAATAGCCAAAGTTCCATAGTCGCCAATGGAGAGTTTTCCTCCTGCATTTATATTGATGTTATTCATGCATGTTGTAACATAATTGTCAACAAGGAAGGTTCCTTCTTCGACAGTGGTGGTTCCATTTACCTTTACAACCCCGCTGGTTGAAATCTGGTTGGCTTTGGATTCACTGACAGGCATTTTTGGACGATCGCTATTTTCGTTATCCAGAACTTCCTCACTGCTTGATTTGTTAAAACTGTATTCATCTGCAGCCTCATCGCTCTTGACATCTGCGGGTAATGAACCTTTTACACCTCCCGATTTATTGATTAACAGATTGAAGAAGTTGGAACTATTAGTTGTGGAAATATAGGAATCGGTTCCGCCATAAAGCTCAACTGTCCCTCCAGCAGGTGTAAAGTTGGTATTGTCACAACTAAAAGCGAGGTTTGTTTTAATTGTACCGCCTGTAATGTTTTCTGTAAACGGGTAGGCACTTGCCAAATAAATGCCATTATTATTGAAGTCGAGTACCCCATTGGTCATTGTGACGCTGCAAGGTGCACTGTAACCCCAAAGACTACCACCATTACCGTTATTCACTGCCATATAGCCACCATTGATGTTGAGCGTTGCATTCAAATCGGAATATTGACCTGCATCCTGGAACAATGTGATAGAGCCATTGTATAGCGTAATCGTTCCGAAAATACCGTTATTGGTAACATCCGTACAGGTAAAATTTCCGTTGGTAACCGATAATGTACCTCCCATTGTGAAGCTATTAACCGTAACATTGGGTGCACCTGTAGTAAGCCCCATAATTCCTGTTGACAGCAATAGTTTGTTTATATCCAGTGTGGGTCCGTCAATTATGTTCTCTCCGTTGGCCAGAAAGTTATTGGTTACATCAATATTCCCGACAAATCTTAAATACCCGCCACCGCTTTTCGCATTCTCAATATTGTAGAAGGTTTCATCGCCGGTAATAAATTGATGATTCAGCGCGCCGGTTCCATTGAAATAGACTGTCCCGACACCTTCCACGAATCCAACCGGACCTACGTTATTAGTCCAGTCGCCACCGACATAAATGAGGTGATCATAGGAATTGAGAACCCCTGCAACAATTGTCAAATCTCCTTTCACGATTAGGTTATCGTAAACCTGCAATGAAGCAGTAAGTTTATCTACCTTCATTTGGTTCAGGTAGTTTCCATTGACCACATTCACATAATGACCTCCAGTGTTTGAAATAAATTCAACAGTACCCCAGTTTAACTGGAAGTTATTTGCTACACCTGCATTTAAAGTCCGTCCGAAACGCATGGTTCCTCCAAGAATATTGTTGTCATTAAATGTTGAGGTAATGTTAACACTTCTCATTGTCATTTCAAACAATGCTGTCCCTGTCATATCAATTCGTCCACCTAACGAAGTTAAGCCTGAAACGGCATTATAGTCGCAAATAAAACTAGCTCCATCGTAAATAATAAGTATTCCGGTTGATGGAAAATTAATATCTCCGTGAATCGTTGCCACACTTCCGCTATATAAGTTAATATCCCCGGAAAGGTCTAATGTGCCCGTGTTATAGTAATCTGCACCATTCATAAAATTAAGTGTTCCACCATTTTGGATAACGGAATTTCCCGCAACAATTAAATCGACAGTACCATTAAAATTCCACTGGGCTCCAGTTTGAATGGTGAAGTTTCCTGCTACCCTTATCGGATAATATGCTTTTGATTTATTTTCTTTGGCAGATGTAAAAGGAACAACCACTAGATTTCCAAATTCAGCATCTGCGTCAGTAGGATATAGTAAATCTTCAAGATATGCAGTATTGCCTGTTCCCAATTTTGCATTTGTGCCATCATTAAAAGCCCACTGCCCGCTTACATGGAAGGTGCCCGCTGTTACATTGTCATCTGATCCGGAGTTCCAGAAAACGTACGTAGATGTTAAATCAGCAGCAGCTTGTGTCATAGCAAGAATGCCTTCAATGTTGGTTGTTCCTGTAACTGTGCAAGTGTAATTAGAAAGGTTTAAGGTACCTGCCTGAATATCCAGATTGCCGGTAATCATGAAGTTGCTGCCCAGGCTGATGGTGTTGGCTTTAGAGCCTTTTCCCATCGTAATATCAACACGTTCTTGTGCTGATTTCAGCAGGAGGTTACTTTGCTTAGATAAGCCGTCATCAGCTGATTTATTGATGACCACATTTTTAATGTTACAGCCGTTAGACTCGCTGATAATGGCATCGCCGGAACCATAAAATTCAAAAGTACCTGCAGTTGGAGTAAAATCAGCACGGTTACC
This sequence comes from uncultured Bacteroidales bacterium, assembly GCA_963840975.1. Taxonomy (GTDB): domain Bacteria; phylum Bacteroidota; class Bacteroidia; order Bacteroidales; family JAADJA01; genus JAADJA01. Next base: position 209,644 of record CAWJBC010000021.1, read on the forward strand.
TGAGAATCCATAGGCAGTCCTTATAATCCCTCCAGTAATAGCATCATTTAAAGTGTATGCATTGGTAGAAACAATTATTCCACATGTTTTAAAATCAAGCACACCACCACTCATTTCAAGCATGGCATTTCCTAAATAGGGCCATTCGCTTAATGATCCGGAAACGTTCATCGTTCCGCCAAAAATGTGCAATTCTCCCCTTAAGTCTACATAGGTGCCGGTTCCGGAATTAATAAGGTCAATTGTTCCACCAGTATTTAAGTAATATGCCCCAAACAGACCATTATCCAGAAGATCATTTGCAGTAAAAGATCCTGTAAGAACATCAATGGCGCCTGCCGTCCAGTCATAAGCTGCACAAACCACATTGGTCCCATTCATTCTGAATGCCCCTCCTAATGGTTTATTTACTTCAAGAATATTGAAAGTTTCGCTGGAGCAATACTGATGATAATTTCCACCTGCGATAATAACCCTGCCAGTTCCTTCCATAAATGCTGCCGGGCCGACTGAATTGGTCCAGTCCCCATTTAGCGTAATTGTGGTAGCTCCCGGACTTAAAGTACCGCTTTCTATTAAAAGGTTACCTTTAACCAATATGTCATCTGAAAAAGTAGTAGTACTTGTACTGCTGATTGTTAAATGGTTGAAATAATCTCCAGGAAGGAAATTGCTTGCACCACTTGAACCGTCAAAAACAAATGTACCATTATCCAGATGGATCATTCCACTTAGGTTGTTCACAAAGTTTCCAATAATAATGGGTTGAAGGGAGTAGGATGAAAAAAGAGCATTACTGTAAATATAAAGGTTACCTTTTAGACTACAGGGCTGGGTTGACTGAGCGCTAAGTCCGAGTTCATATCCTGTTTTGTTATTACGAACATGGTACAGCCAGCTATCGGCATCTTTGCTTCTTATATAACTAGCTCCTGTGCCAAAAAAATCAACATATCCGCTATTAAGCTGGACGTTTGCTCCATTCGCAAACTCCATTACTCCCTGTACGTATATTGTTGCGCTGGCTGTTGCACTGGCTGTAGCACCTGCCTGCCATGTAATATTAGTATATGTTCTCAATACGGAAGCGGTATTATTCAATGTCAAATTTCCATAGACATTTATGTCCTGATTGACTGTAAGTGAGTATGCAGCAATGTTTAAACCAGCACCTGGGTTGATTGTCAGAGTTTTACATTCTTCATTGTAATAATCAACGTTTGGCGGGTGATAGCCATCTGATGTAATATAAACATCTTCTGTAGATAATGGAATATGTCCCAATGTCCAGTTATTATCATTGTGCCAGTAATAGTTATAAGCTCCTGTCCAAATATTTGTGGTTCCATTTACATAAAGACCATAGTCCTCGACTTCACCATAAGTAGTTGTGCCGCAGGGTTGAGGAGTTTGATTATAGGCAATTCTGACTCTCATTGTTTTAGCTCCGGGAGTACTTCCGACCGGAGGAGTAACTGAGGCAGTATAGGGTCCTATACCAGGTGATCCACTCACTGTCATGCTTTCGTTTGCATCAACAAAATCTCCATCGTTGTTCCAGTCAACCCAAACACCACACTGATCCGCTGACCAGGGATTTCCATTAGTAACCGTTAAGGTTGAAGGTACACCCATATACAGCGTTGTGTAAATATCGTTATAGTTTGCATAGGCGTTGCAACCTGAACTATTATTTATACTACCTATTTGCACATTTGAAATATATTCATCACAACCTCCTCCTGCACCACAATAATCGCCTAAAGAGAATGCCGCAATACGGGTCACCCAATCTGACCATGCACTGCTGTTAATGTACTCGTTGGTGTACCAAAACGTTTTATCATCGGTAGGATCAATACTCATCATAGTATAATCGCCCCACCTGTGAGTGCCATACTGTGAAACTGTACCGGCATAGATACTTTGCTCCGTTAGGGTCATCACCCCCAGTGCATCACCATAGTTTCGTCCGGTATATCGGATAGATGGATAAGTAGAACCACTCGATACACTGAATCCCAGTGCTATATCTCCATTCCCGTTTTGGGCAATACTTGCCATCCAGTAATTATCGGTAGCTCCAGGTGAATAAGTACCTTGTTGATAAATATACCAGGCTCCTGTCGTCTTTCTCAATTCATACCAACGCACCCCTGCTCTGTTTGCACCGTTAACATCAATTGTATGACAGCAAACCATTGATTGAAAGGAGCCGAAGTTCCGGTATTGCAAACGATTCATAAGAGCGCCTTCCATAGTTGCAAGCTTTTGAGTAGTTCCGGGTTGGGTGATCCAACCTGACGAAAAACTTCCAAAATAAGAATCAAAAGCGGTAGTGTTAAGATTGTTGGTTAATGTTAATGTTGAAAGTGCTGGTGTGGTCCAATCAACATGAAATTCCCAAATTTTTAATCTGTCCACCGGATCATCTCCCCAGGCATCATCACTGAAATACATAAAATAATTTGGTGCTCCAACTGGTGCCCATTGCCCGTCATTATCTGAAGGCAGCATCCCGATAAACCCACCACCAGGAAGATTAGGCATAGGAAAACTGACCATTTGCGCCGTGGAATTTCCTGCAATCATTTGAGTTCTGTTAAAAGAAGCAGCAGTTACATTTCCTGCGGCTGTTCCATGTTGAACCATGATATAATATCCATCCCTCCAAATTCCGAATTTCGGGTAATCGGGAAAGCTGGTAAACTGAAAGGCATAACGATAATAAGAGCCTGTAGGGTCTCCGGTGGTGGAAATAGCCACTAGCTCCCAATAGGTTCCATTCGAAGTATTAACGGCAAATTGACTCACAAGCCATCTGTCAGCCTGCTCATCATAGAGGATAATTGGATCTCCGTCATTGGTACCTGTCCATGCACCAACAAATCCATCCCATATTGTGGAATTATCCAAAGGTCCTAGCAGAGAAGTACCTGATTTATCAAAAATCTGAAAAATAACATTACACATCTGAAAGTAATGGTTTGGTCCGACATCACCATCAGTATCTGGTGGAGATACCCACTCAGAAGAGGTACCGTTATCACTGTTCCTGGTACCTTCAAAATTAATAATTGGAGGTGTAATCCCTTTGGTTCCGTAATCTTTTTGCCATAAGGGATCATCTCCAACTGGCAGCGCCCCATCAGAATTGTTCATCTTTTTGTCCTTGAATTGGTTTTCAACGACTTTACCTTTCCATAGATGGTGGGAATAAACCCCTTGCGGAGGAATAGCAATATCACGAATTGGTTTCGAAACATCAAAATGGGCTGATTGTGAAACGACCGGTGAATAACTTGTTCCTTCCTCCTGAGCGAATAAAAAACTACAAATTGCAAATGCAATCAATAAAGTAAATAAATTTTTCATGGGAATAAAATTTAGTTAGACATATTTAATGTAGAATTTTGAATATTTAGAATCCAAAGATAATAAATATAAATTTTATAGAGATGTGATTTTTAACAAAAAATTAACATTTAATTTTATCTGTTAAACATAAAACTACGCAATGTCTGGAATAGCCTCAGATTATGAGTTATCTGATGAAAAGTTCAGATTGTTTATTTTTCTATATAAAAGTAAAAGATGGAACAAAAACTTTATTTGTTCACGTTTGGAATCTGGTTCTCCGTTAACGTTTTTTTAGAACGACACCAGAAACCGGTTCAATTGGAATCTTTCCATTGTAACTTTTTGAAATTTCGAGCATGTCGGAGTATTCTTCCCCATCAGGCAGTTGGTAGTCAATTGGGTTGCCTTCAAGGTTGAAAATTACAAGGATTTCATCCGTATCGTTATACCTTCTGTACGACAAAAGATTGCCTTCTTTGAACAGGAATTCAATTTCCCCGTTGGCAAGTACAGGATTTTCCTTTCGGATTTGGATGATTTTTTTGTAAAAGTTAAAATGATCGTTATTGAAGCTAACTGTGTCATAAACTTTTTTCCTCTTTAATAGATTTGTTCGGGTTTCCGGCTCGAATTTAAATTCTTTCCACCATAATGGTTTCCGGCAATCGGGGTCATCAGCTCCCCACATACCCATTTCATCTCCGTTCCAAATTTGGGGAGAACCCATTACTGTAAATTGATGGATAAGGTACAACTTTACTCTTTTATAAGTTTCCTCATCAGGTTTGCCTGTCAGGTAAGTGGAATCATCACTTGGTTTTGCATTGTATTTATATTTCCCGGGATTATAAAAACTGGTGAGTAATCGCGGAGAATCATGAGTCGCCGCAACATTCATCATCGAATAACGATAAGGAATACTGAGCTTTGACCACTGCCGCGATAAACTATCAACCAACTGGCTTGCATCAATTGGAATTTTTATATTGGCAAAAAAACTTCTGGCAGGTTTGTAAATTTGATAAAACATGATGCCATCAAAGATATCACCACTTACGTATGGTGCCGGATCCATCAACTTATCAGGCCATTTTTCCCACCAGATTTCGCCCACCAGATAAGCATCCGGCTTGATGGATTTGACAAATTTGCGGTAATCACGCCAGAATCCCATTGGGATCTGGTCGGCAACATCAAGGCGGTAGCCGTCAATTCCTTTTGTAACATTTCCATCAGGAGCTAACCAACGTTGAGTAACGTCAAAAATATGTTTTTTTGCCCCTTCATTGATATTTCCTTCGTAGGGAATGCCGTTCGTCCGGGTGCCAGTGATATCCACTTTTTTAATCTCAGGAAGGCTTTTTATATTGAGCCATCCTTTATAATCAAATTCATTTGTATCGGTAGTTTTATCATCAAAAGAAATGATTTCATACCAATCAACATAAGGTGAATTTTCCTGGTTTTTAATAATATCCTTCCATGCCCAGAATTCAACGCCGGTGTGGTTCCATGAATAATCAATTATGATTCTCATGCCCCGTTTGTGAACTTCTTCCACAAGTTTTAAAAAAAGTTTATCGGCAGAGGTCCATTTCCATGTCGAAGGATCATTAGGGCTTTCAGAAGCAATAATTAAATTATCGCCTTCCGGATCAGGTCCGAAATTGACATCCACATGGTGATAGTTTCTTGCATCATACTTATGCAATGATGGAGCGTCATTGATTGGATTCAAGTAAATTGCTGTAATTCCCAGGTCGGACAAGTAGTCGAGTTTATCCAAAATCCCCTGAATATCTCCACCGTAGCGACGAAGTTGAAGCGTTCCGTAAAAGTTTTTACTGATTTTCTTTGCCCAATTTTCCTGCTCGTACCAGTTGTGTTCCCAGGGTGTGACCGACCAATCTTCAGGAACTGGATAAAAGTCGGAAGCTGTTTTGATGTTTTCAGGCTTTGGATCATTTGAAGGATCGCCATTCCTGAATCTTTCAACGAATATCTGATACCAGATGACATTTTTTGACCATTCGGGTGGTTGATTAAATTGATTGGCTTGCTTTTGTTTGGTGCACATACTAAATGAAAGTCCGGTTATAACAACAATGGGAATTAATAATAACTTTTTCATAAACAATATTAATTGGAGAATGATTTTCAATGTATAACTGTGAATTTTTGATAATAAATTTGATCATTTACATCAAGGATATGGACAATATAATTTCCATTGGACAAATGGAGATCGGAAAAATCCAGCACGATCTTGTTTAGATTAGATGATTCTTGTTCAAAGCTCCTGATATGATTGCCAAGAATGTCAAAAACGACAGTTTTTTTAATGATAACTTTACCAGCTTCTATACTCATTAAATTTGATGACATAGGGACCGGGTAAATTTTAAACGTTTTTTCAAAAGAATGGCCGGCAACTGAGTTTTGCTCACACGATTCTTTCATCCAGTTGATTCCTTCGTGCAGGTTATTGTTAAAATCCCAGAATGCCTTATTTTCCCATGAGGATCCCGGTCCATACTGATCGGGGTAAATGTAGCAATCGCAACCAACCCATTCGCCTCCCCAAACAATTGTTCCCAATCCGCCGGCATCCAGTATTTCTTTGGTAAGGTCCTTCAGGTAATCTTTTTGAGTGGCAGTTGTTGGCGGGTTTGGATAACCAGAAGGAATGTTTTCTGTTCCAAGCACGTTTGCCCGGTTGTCGCTATAGCCAGAACTGAATAATTGTGCTGTTTCCAATATCATGAAGTCTTTTTGATAATGCGACTGCACCCAATCCACCACCTCTGTCCAACTGTTGAAACTTCCAAGAGAATGCCATGCATGGTAATGCGATAATCCCATGATATCGAAATCGAGACCCAATGGAACATGGGTATTCATCCACCAGATAAGATTGGAAGCTCCGAAAATGTGAAGGGCGATCCTGATATTAAGATTATAAAAATCATTGATTTCTCTTACAGCGGAAGTTCCTGCATTCAGTAAAATGACCGTCCTTTCGGGGTCATAAGCCGGAAGACTGCTTTCCGAAACGTTGGGTTCAAGAATGCGCCAGTTGGTTTCGTTACCTATTGAAACGATTTCGGGAATCAATCCTGAACCAATCAATTCTTCCAACGTTTTGTAAGTGTAATCATGCACTGAATCGGCTAATTTATCAACATCATCAGCAATAGGTTGCCATGCAAGCGGCGCAACATAAGGATTGAGGGCCTCATCTGTATTCAGTGCAAAGGATTGGTAACTAAAAGTAAGTATGGTTTTCAGTCCGGCATCCTGCGCTGTTTGTAATCCCTCCTTAACCCTGGCGGGAGACCGGTAATCTACAGGTGGTTCATTTACCACAAAATTGTTGGAGTAGGGCGGAAGGTCCTGCCGTAACCTGATTATTGTTCCGCCATGATCTTTAATACTCTGAAAGGGATTTTTTGCCAACCCATTTTCTTTATAAATAACTCCGCATGTGTTTTGAAGATAAATGGCGAAATCCATTGATGTTCCCACATAACATTGCTGAGATTTGCCAACGATGGCGACAAGCAATAGGATTATTAATTTAGTCGGTTTTTTCATTATTTTGAATTTGAAAATAGTTTAACTTCTGCTGATCTCAAACCTTCAGAAGTAGCAGTAACCGTTATTTTTCCTTCTTCGTTTTCCAGCGTCCGGATGATCAGCATGGCTTTACCATAAAATAATTTCCTTCGGTCCGAAACAAAAGGTTCTGTTGATTGGGGATTGCCATTGCCCACACCTTCGATAACCGCCGGACCGTCCAGTTTGAACTGAATCATCTGATCAGCCAAAGGGCAGGGGTTGCCATTTTTATCCGAAACTTCAACCAAAATGTAAGATAAATCTGAACCGTTTGGAATTAAAATACTACGGTCAGGAGCTAATTTGATCTGAGATGGTTCACCGGAAGTTTTTACAACAGTTTCTCCGATAATAACACCGTTATTGTAAGCGATAGCTTTTATTTCACCCGGTTGATATGTTACTTCATCCCAAATGATTCTAAACCGTTCGTACGACTTTTCGGAATCAGGTTTTTTACAATGTTTTCCGAGAGAACTACCATTAAGGAAGAGTTCGGCACAATCGCCATTGGTGTAAACAAAAACAGGAATCTTTTTGTCTTCCATTCCTTCCCAATTCCAGTGAGGCAAAATATGGACTGTGTTTTTTTCTGGTGCCCAGTAGCTCCTGTATAACCAATACCTGTCCTTTGGAATGCCGCACATATCCACTATTCCGAAGTAAGAACTGTTGGCACTCTGTTCGTTGGTAATTTTCCCATCTTTAGCTGCCTCATCGTTATAGGGAGTAGGTTCACCCAAATAATCGAAACCAGTCCAAACGAACTCCCCGGCAACATAGGTATCCTCCTGCTGCCATAAAAAATCATCATCTGCTATTTCAGCCCATTCCGGAGCATTCAAATCGTATGAACTGACCTGTAGCGAATTTGTGAAGTCTGTTTTATGCTCAGGCAGTGGCAATTCATAAAAGCCCCTTGTGCTTACGGTAGAAGCTGATTCGGAGATTATGACAGATTTGGTTGAATCCATGCTTCTTGCCGGAAGGTACCTTCTGCCATAGTTCCAGCAATGCACATCATAATAGTCGAAGTGACGCCACTTTACTGAACCTGAAGCATCGCAAACCATCGTCACCGGTCGGGTATTGTCGTATTTCCTGATCAGTTCAACCATCGCCTTTAGTTTTTCCAAACCGTTATCAATGTTCCACTGAATATCTCCCATTTCGTTTCCAACACTCCATATGAATATAGATGGATGGTTCCGGTCACGCAACATAAAATTCCTGATATTTCTCTCTCCAAATGCAAGAAAATCATCCGATTTAAGGTAATCTGCCTTTTGATCCCACTTATCAAAAATTTCATTAAAAACCAGAAAACCCATGCTGTCGCAAAGACTCAGTAACTCAGGTGCTGCCGTATTATGACTCGTTCGTACGGCATTGCAACCCATTTCCTTCATGATTTCAAGCTGACGTTCCATTGCCCGTTTGTAAAATTTAGCTCCCAGCGGTCCATGATCGTGGTGCAAATTAACGCCTTTGATTTGCAGACGTTTCCCGTTAAGATAAAACCCATCGTTGGCAGTAAATTCCATCGTACGTATTCCAAAATCAGTAAAATAGTTATCCAAAATATCGTTTTCGCTTTTAATGACAGTCTGCATTTTGTAAATCAAAGGATGCTCAATATCCCATAATTGAGGGTTTTCAATAAACAAAATCTGATTGATATCAACCGAACTGCTTGCGGCAATTTTCTGCTGGCTTACTTTTTCAGAGATATTTCTGCCATTCGGGTCAAGGATGTGGTTTTCAAGGCTGATAATTTTATCATCATCACTAAAATTGTTAACCGTTGCAGTGATATGAACCTCTGCCTGGTTTTTATGGATTTTAGGAGTTGTAATGTGGGTTCCCCAAATATCAACATGGACGGGATCGGTGATAATCATTTGAATTTTGCGATAAATCCCTGCTCCCGGATACCATCGGCTGTCATGTTGGCGGGTATCAACTTTTATTGCTATAACATTTGATCCGGAAAAGTTTAAAAAATTAGTTATGTTTAGATAAAATGAATTGTAACCATAATCCCATTCTCCTGCCAACTCACCGTTTATATAAACCTGTGGGAAAGCCATGATACCATCAAAGATCAGGTAAAACTGTTCTCCATTTTGTTTGGGCTTTATGCTGAAATATTTTCTGTACCAGCCGACACCTTTCCAGGGAAGTTTCCCTGTATTTGCAGGCAGCTTGTGATCAAAAGGTCCGCTGATAGCCCAATCGTGCGGAATCGAAACAGCCTCCCATCCGGAATCATCGAATTCGGATTTTTGGGCATTTTCAATATCACCGGCATGAAACTTCCAATTGTTATTGAAATGGATTGTTTCTCTTGCTTCAAGGCTCAGGATGGACAAATAAGCCACTGTTAAAATCAGACCGATTGTTTTTACTTTCATTATAAGGACGGTAAATTTACTATTAAAAGTCGTTTAAAATCTTGTATATTTGTCAAACACTGTAATTACGGGTAATACATTTCCATCATCATCAAAAAAATCCCTGGTTGAAATGCCGGGCAGGTTTTGGGTAGCAGGTTCCCACCAGAAAATTCCGACTCCCAGGTTATCAGGCGTACTCATAACGATCTGATTCACTTCTTCGAGAAAATCTTTTTGCCCTTGGGGTGTTTCGGGGAAGGGAGGCGTTTTTGAAATATACTCAGTAGGCTCATAACAGTAGGCAACCTCAACCAGGATTATGGGCTTTTTGTAAGTAATAGCCATAAAGTTCATGTTTTCACGGAGATCAAGCAAGCTGCCGTGCCACCAGGGATAATACGACTGACCGATGATATCGAACTCTACTCCGGATGACATCAGTTTATCAAAGAAATATTTGGTTCGATCCAGGTTGCCTCCCTGGTCAATATGAATCATGATTTTCGGGACTGGATTGTTGCCACAACCTGCATAAACACCATTTATTCCTGATTGAACGAGTTCCGCGAAATTATTCCAGTTATCGGGCAATTTCCCATCCGGCCACATCATGCCATTGATGACTTCATTACCGATCTGAACCATGTCGGGTAAAACATCAGCCTGCCTGAATGCAATTATTGTTTCGCGGGTGTAATCGAATATTGCCAGAACCAGTTCCTGATGAGATTTCCCCACCCAATCCTGAGGAATAAACTGCTTTGCTGGATCGGCCCACGTGTCGGAGTAGTGGTAATCCAATAAAAATTTAAAACCTGATTGTTTCGCTTCCTTTGCAAGCGAAATCGTATAATTGAGGTCGTTAGGAAGCTCGGTCGGGGTGTGGAATAACCGCAGCCTGATCCAGTTGTATCCATGATCCTTAAATAGTTGTAAACCCGGCTTGGGAATTCCGTTTTCCTTAAACTGGTACCCATTATTTTCAGCTTGTTTCATAAAGGAAAGGTCGGCCCCGATTGCATATTCCTGACCCTGAATATTCCGGGATGTAAGCAGGAATAGAGAAATATAAATCAGATTTAGTATTAACATTTTCATATTTAATTTATTTAGAACCAGTATTGAAAAATCTTTTAAGTTTACCATTGCTTTTTCGTTTATTATTTAGAAACAAACTAAATTTCATAAAAAAGAAGTCGAAGATAAATTTTTTTACCTTTGCTTATTCAATTTTCAACATTTTTTATTTTATCAGATCTTTATAAATAGCAGAAAATAAACTAACTAATTAATTAAAAAATTATCATGGGAAATCATTTTGTTGCTAAATTGTTATTGCTTCTGGCGATTTCAATTGGTTCCCTTGCTTCATTTGCACAGGTTGGAAATGTAACCGGAAAGGTGACTGATGCAAGTGACGGGACCACTTTGCCGGGGGCATCTGTGGTGGTAAAAGGAACCACTCAGGGGACTGTGACGGATGTTGATGGGGTTTATACCATTTCGGTTACTCCTAACGCCACATTGGTTTTTTCTTTTATCGGCTATGAAAACCGGGAAGTTGTTGTTCAGCCGAATACTACAGTCAACATTGTACTGAATCTGGAATCAACTGTTTTATCAGAGTTAGTCGTTATTGGGTATGGCGTAGTAAAGAAGAAAGACGCTACTGGTGCGGTTACAGCTATTGAGTCTGAAAGTTTTAACCGTGGAGTCATTTCTTCTCCCGCTGGTTTAATTGCTGGTAAAGTAGCAGGTGTTCAGATCAGTTCAAACGGTGGCGCTCCCGGGACATCAAATACCATAAAGATCAGGGGTGGTTCTTCTCTCAGCGCAAGTAATACACCCCTTTATGTTATTGATGGAGTGCCTATTTCCAATAATGTACCCGGAGGTACACTTGATCCCCTGAATAGTATCAACCCAAACGATATTGAATCATTCACTGTCTTAAAGGACGCATCTGCCACTGCCATTTATGGGTCCAGAGCATCAAACGGTGTTATCATAATTACTACCAAGAAAGGGAAAGAAGGTGGCACTTATCCTTTCAAGATTAATTATTCTGGAAAATTCTCCTATCAGCAAATTCCAAAAACAATTGGTGTATTATCCACGGATGAATTTACCAATCTTTTAAAAGAACGTTATCCTGAGCGCGTTGATATGTTAGGGACATGGACAGATCCTGATGGAAATCCAATAGTCTACAGTAGTCTGCCCGATGATCATACAGGATATACACAAACGATTCACAACACCAACTGGCAGGATGAAATTTATAATAATGCTTTTGCGATGGATCATACGTTGAGTATTTATGGGGCATATAAAGTTCTTCCTTATCGTGTATCCATTGGATATACTGATCAGGATGGTATTTTAAAAACCAGTAACTTCAAGCGTACTACAGTTGGTTTATCACTGACTCCAAGCTTGCTGAAAGATCATTTAAAAATTAATTTTAATGTAAACGGTGCTTTTATCAAACACGCCTTTGCGAATCAGGGGGCTATTGGTGCTGCTTTGCAAATGGATCCTACCAAACCAGTAAATAGTGCTGACGGGTCGTACGGAGGATACTGGGCATGGCTTGACAACAATGGGATACCATTAACTCAGCCAACTTCAAATCCCATGTCTATGTTGAATTTGACGGATGATAAATCCGATGCCAACAGGTCATACGGTAACCTGCAGCTTGATTATAAATTTCATTTTCTTCCCGAATTGCGGGCGAATCTTAATATAGGCTACGATTATTCCAATAATAGTGGAAATCGTTATGTACCTCCTTATGCTGCATGGTCATATAATGCGACTGACGGAGGAGGTGAAAATAATGATTATACCAATAAGAATAAAAACGAATTACTGGATTTCTATCTTAACTACGTCAAAGAAGTAGCCTCTATTAAAAGTCGTTTTGATGTGATGGCCGGATATTCGTGGCAGCATTTTTACATTAGCTCGGATGCGAAAAATAGCAATGTGCCTACCATCTTTGACCCTGTTACAGGGGATTCAACCGGTCAGAAATTTATCAAAGATGAATTTATTGACAAGAGTGAGTATTATTTACTGTCATTTTTTGGCCGTTTTAATTATACATTTAATGAGAAATATTTGCTGACTTTTACATTGCGTGATGACGGAACCTCACGTTTTAGTCCTGATAACAGGTGGGGACTTTTTCCCTCAGTTGCCCTTGGATGGAAAATTAATGAGGAAGCCTTCCTGAAGGATTCAAAGACATTGAGCCAGTTAAAACTGCGCCTGGGATGGGGTGTAACAGGACAACAGGATATTGGAGGCTATTATGATTATCAAGGCAGATATACTTACTCGAATGAATACGCTACTTATCCAATAGGTGGAGGTTATGTAATTACACTTCGCCCCGAAGGCTATAATGAGAATCTCAAATGGGAGGAAACCACAACCTGGAATATTGGATTGGATTATGGATTTTTGAAAGATCGTATTTATGGATCATTAGATCTCTATCAGCGCAAAACAAAGGATTTGCTTAGCTGGGTTCCTGTTCCTGCAGGATCAAATTTAAGTAATTATATCAACCAAAATATCGGTGAACTGGAAAACAAAGGAATTGAGTTTACAATTGGAGGTAAAGCTATAAGTAAACAAAATCTTTCATGGGATATTGGATTTAATATGACCTATAATAAAAATGAAATCACAGAATTGTATCAGGGAGCAAGTATAGCTACCGGTGGTATTGCAGGTGGTGTTGGAAATAATATTCAGGAACAGGCAGTTGGTCAGGCCACCAATACATTTTATGTTTATGAACAGGTTTATGATCAGGAGGGTAATCCAATTGAAGGATTGTATGTTGATAGAAACGGTGATGGTGAAATTACCACTGCGGATAAATACTATTTTAAAAAACCCGCCCCGGATTATTATTTTGGAATTTCTTCAAACTTAAGCTGGAAAGCATGGAGCTTCTATTTTTCGGGCAGGGCAAATTTTGGCAATTATGCATACAACAATGTGGAATCTGAAAATGGCTGGCTAAACAGAATGTACCGCTCAGAAGGTCCTTATATCAGCAATATAACTTCAGCCAGCTCAGAAACTAATTTTGAAACTGCTCGTTATTTCTCCGATTATTGGGTTCAGGATGCTTCTTTCTTCCGTATGGATGATATAACTCTTAGCTATACCTTCAAGCAATTGTTAAAAGATCGTTTGGATATCAGACTATCAGCTACCGTTAACAATGCCTTTGTCATTACAAATTATACAGGGCTTGATCCAGAGGTGGCAAACGGAATTGATGGCAATATTTATCCAAGGAGCCGGGTTTGGATGTTTGGCGTTAACCTACTTTTCTAAACTTAATATAAAGCTTAATAAAAATGAAAAAAATATTTTATATAGTCGCAATAATCACAGGATTATCATTGGTTTTTAATTCCTGTGTTAAAGATCTGGATACAATTCCCATTGATCCGGACGTGTTAACCTCAGCAACTGTTTTTGATAACCCTGAATCCTATACCCAATTCCTGGCTAAATGCTATGCAGGTTTGGCTGTCTCAGGGCAACAAGGTCCTGCCGGACAAGGTGACGTAAGTGGAATAGACGAGGGCTTTGGTCAGTATTTACGTGGTTATTGGTATCACCAGGAATTGTCAACTGATGAAGCTGTTATTGGATGGGATGATGCTACAATAAAAAACTTTCACTGGCATCAGTGGGGTGACGGAGATGTTTTCATCGCAGCCATGTATTACAGGATCTATTACCAGATTTCGTTGTGTAATGAATTTCTCCGCCAGACTACCGATGAATTGCTTAACGAAAGAGGTGTTACCGAAGACTGGAAAACCAAAATCGCATATTATCGTGCTGAAGTACGGTGGCTTAGAGCGCTAAGTTACTGGCATGCATTGGATTTATTTGGCAATGGCATTCCTTTCGTTGTTGAAACAGATCCGGTAGGAGAATTTTTCCCTCCTGCCATTTCAAAAGTTGATTTGTTCAATTATATTGAGTCTGAGTTAAAGTCTGCTGAAAGTGGAATGTACGATGCTCCTCATCCTGAATATGGTCGCGCTGATAAAGGTGCTGCATGGATGCTTCTTTCCAAACTGTATTTGAATGCAGAGGTTTATATTGAGCAAAATAAGTATTCGCAGTGCATTGAGTATTGCGATAAAATTATCAGCGGTCCTTACTCATTAGCTCCAACTTACCATCCGCTTTTTCTGGCAAACAATGACATGTCTCCATCAACAATGCATGAAATAATTTTCCCTATTCGTTTTGATGGTGCAAGAACACAGACCTGGGGAGGTACTACTTTCATCATCGCTGCTTCGATTGGTGGCGAAATGGTAGCCCAGGATTATGGTACTGCTGAACGCTGGGGCGGTACGCGGACGACCAAAGAGTTAGTTTCATTGTTTTCAGGAGGTGATGGACGTGGGATGTTTTTTACACAAGGTCAAAATCTGGAGATTGAGAATCTTGGTACTTTTGAAGATGGATACGCCGTTACTAAATTCAGAAATGTTTGGTACGATACGAATGGTGATACTATTAAAGGTTCCAACGAAACCTTCATGGACACTGATTTCCCGATGTTCCGTTTGGCTGATGTGTACCTGATGTATGCCGAAGCATTTAAAAGAGGCGGAGGTGGAAATGAAAGCCAGGCGATAGGTTACGTAAATGATCTTCGTCAAAGGGTTGGTGCAACCCCCATTTCTGGTAGTGACCTGACCCTGGATTTTATCCTTGATGAACGCGGTCGTGAGCTTTATTGGGAATGTCATCGCCGAACAGATCTGATCCGGTTTGAGAAATTTACAGGAAGTAATTATATTTGGACTTGGAAAGGCAATATAAAGGATGGCCGTCCAACAGATGCTAAATATGAGCTCTTTCCGCTTCCGGCTCAGGATGTAAATGCCAATCCGAACCTTTCACAAAATCCAAATTATTAAACGTTGAAAATGAATATAGATATGAAAAATATAATTTTATTATTCACGGTGGCTCTTGGGATGCTAATGTTTTTCTCAGCATGTGAGAAAAACGACAAAGAGCCGAAACTGAATCTTGATTCATCAGTGGCCTCAGAAATAACGAATCCTGCAAACGGGACTGCGATTGTTTTGACCCTGGCTGATTCAGCTAATCCATTTGTTGTACAATGGAATGCCGCTACTTATTTGACATCCGGAGATGCAGTTCTTCCTGTGCCGACTTATTCGCTACAGATGGTTTTTGCGGATAGCAGTTTTGATAAATCAAAGGAATTGACCAACACTCAGGATCTTTCCTTTGAAACTATTTACTATAAGCTTAATAGTACTTTGATAAGCATGGGCATGGCTCCTGATTCAACCGGAGATATTGATGTTCGGGTATTAGGTGGAATAAGCGGAGTTGATTATACACAGTTATCTTCAGAAATAATAAGGATTACAGTTACTACATTTGAACCTCCTGTGCCTCCACCTACAGTAACCAAATTGATCTACCTTCTTGGCAGTGGTACAACTGTGGGGTGGTCCAATACTCTTGCCCTGCCGATGGCTGATCTTGGAGGAGGCAGGTATGCACGTGTTGAACTTTTAACACCGGGAGCGGATCAATATATTAAATTTATTTCAATTCTCGGTCATTGGGCGCCACAGTGGGGAACAGATGCCACCGGACTGCCAGAAGCCGGACCACTTATCTACAGGCCCGACGAAACTGTCGCAGACCCTGCGGCTATCCCTGTTGGTGATGTTGCAGGAGATTATTATATTGAAGCTGACACAGTATCGCTGACCTACAAAACGTTCCTGACTTCAGGTAATCTTTACCTGGTTGGCGCGGCAACTACCGTTGGATGGAATAATGCAGCGGGTTTAGCATTCACCGAGGTTGAAGACCATATTTTTGAAATCACCACCTCCCTTACAGCCGGTGGGATGAAGTTTTTGGAAGTTTTAGGAGCATGGGCTCCTCAGTGGGGTACAGATGCTACAGCCACAACTGATGGTGGTCCTCTTATTTACCGTCCAACCGAAGCAGTCCTTGACCCTGCCGAAGTTCCTTCACCGGGAGTCGGAACATATACGATAAGGGTAGATTTAACAACTATTTCTTATACAATAACTGCGAAGTAGGGCCAATATGTTTGAAATTTTAAAGCTGCCCGATTAATTTCAGGTAGCTTTTTTTTATTTTGTGTAGATTTGTGGTTTCAATTACATATATTAATTTCGATAGAAATACAGCTATGAAACATTTTAGAATTTTTTACCTGATTCCTTTACTTTTTGCTTCTATTATAACTGTAAACAGCCAAACAGTATATACTATACCCGAACTTCCCACCGCCGATGAAAGTGTTACCGTTTACTTTAATGCCGTAGGAACGCCCCTTGCAAACTACAACGGGGATGTCTATACTCATACCGGAGTAACAGCAGATGGCAGCCAATGGCAATACGTGATTGGTTCATGGGGAAACAATACAACACAACCAAAATTAACGAAAGTAGGTACGAATTTGTACTCATTGGTTATGGACCCTTCCATTCGAGAATTTTATGGTGTTCCGGCAAATAAGGAAATTACCGAGATGTGCTTTGTATTCAGAAGTGGCGCCGCACCTATTCTCCAAACTGCCGACCTCTTTGTTGATGTATTCAGCCTGGAACTAAGCATTTTGATTCAGGAACCGGGCGAATCACAATTATTAAGGAAATTGAATGACGAAATTGAAATTGTGGCTGTTAGTCCTTTGGCTGACAGCATGTTTCTTTATGTAAATGATGTTTTGGTCAAATCGGTTGAAGGAATTAATTTAAGTGAAACTATACTTGCAGATAATTTTGGGAATTACTGGAGCAGTCAATGGGTTAAATTGATCGCCCGCAATGGAGGGGGCGCTGTGGCAGATTCTTTTGCTTATGTTGTAATTCCCTTACCATCGGTTGTTGAATTGCCTGCAGGAGTGAGGGATGGGATCAATTATATTGACGGTTCAACCGTTATACTTTCCTTATTCGCTCCGTTCAAGGAATTTTCTTTTGCTGTTGGTGATTTTAACAACTGGCAATGGAACCAGTACAGCTATATGAACCGGACACCTGATGGAAACCATTACTGGATACAATTGAATAACCTCACATCCGGTGAAGAATACGCCTACCAGTATTTTGTTGATGGGGCGATTTATATTGGCGACCCTTATTGTGAAAAGGTACTCGATCCCTGGAACGATCAATATATTTCAAATACCACCTATCCTGACCTGAAACCTTATCCTTCAGGTACCGGTGGTGGATTTGTTTCTGTATTTCAAACAGAACAACAATCTTATTTGTGGCAAAATATTTCTTTTGAACCTCCCGCAGTTACTGACCTCATTGTTTATGAATTGCTGATCCGTGATTTTACACAGGCACATACATTCAATTCACTCATTGACACACTGGGTTATCTGAAACGTCTTGGTATCAATGCTATTGAATTGATGCCTGTGAATGAATTTGAAGGAAATTTGAGTTGGGGTTACAATCCAAATTTTTACTTTGCTCCCGACAAATATTATGGTCCGAAAAATACCATGAAGGAGTTCATTGATGTCTGTCATAGCCAGGGTATTGCCGTAATATTGGATGTGGTTTACAACCATTCGTTCGGCACTTCGCCTTATGTGTTGCTTTATTGGGATAGCGACAACAACCGTCCGGCAGCCAACAGTCCATTTTATAATCCTATTGCTAAACATGATTTCAATGTTGGGTATGATATGAATCATGAAAGTGCTGCAACCAAAACATATATCAGCCGCGCCATGAAATTCTGGCTGGAGGAGTATAAAGTTGATGGTTACCGTTTCGATTTATCCAAAGGGTTTACTCAAACAAACACTCTTGGGAATACCGGTCAATGGGGTCAGTACGATCAATCAAGAATAAATATCCTGAAAGCTTATGCTGATTCGATATGGTCAGTAAATGATGATGCCTATGTTATTTTGGAACATTTTGCCGACAATACGGAAGAAAAAGTTTTATCAAATGATGGTATGTTATTGTGGGGGAATTTGAATTATAATTATAACGAAGCCACAATGGGATGGCTGCCAAACTCAAATTTTGATTGGATCTCATACCAAAAGAGAGCCTGGAATGATCCGCATGTAATGGGTTATATGGAAAGTCACGATGAAGAAAGACTAATGGCTAAAAATATCAATTATGGCAATTCTGCCGGGGCTTACAATGTGAAGGATACCACGATTGCATTACAAAGAATGGAACTCGCTGCTTCGTTTTTCTTTACCATACCAGGTCCTAAGATGGTTTGGCAGTTTGGTGAACTGGGTTATGATTATTGGATCAACTATCCCGGAGTGATCGGTGAGGGTGATCACAGGACTGACCAAAAACCTATTAAGTGGAACTATCAGTTTGACCACCGTCGAAAACTTTTGTACAATATTTTCGCTTCACTTATTCACTTGAAACAGAATGAAGAGGTTTTTCGATCAACTGACTATACATTAAGTTTGGCGGGCGGGTTAAAATCAATCCATCTGAATCACAGTGCAATGAATGTTACAATTATTGGAAATTTTGATGTTAGCACAGGTAACATAAATCCTGATTTCCAGCATACCGGCAAGTGGTACGATTATTTTGCAGGAGATTCATTAGTAGTTGCCAACGGAACTGATGTTCTTAGTCTTCAGCCGGGTGAATACCGGATTTATACTGATGTTAAACTTGCAAAACCTGTGATCGGTTTGGGAACTGAGGAAACACTCATTCCCAATCAGTTGAGTATAACCGTCTATCCGAATCCATCTAATGGAATTTTCAATCTTACCTTTCAATTGACAAACAGGTCAAGCGTTGAATTAAGGATTATTGACCTGAATGCAAGAGTTGTAAATCATTTGTATTCAGGAGTGATGGAAAAAGGGAATCAGCGAATTGACTGGAATAGTGCAAATGAAGCCGGGAAAAAGCTTGCTCAGGGAATTTATTTTGCTGAACTTACTGTCAACGGTTCAAAAAATGTTTCAAAACTGATTATTAAATAAATTTGGGGCAAAGTCTGTTTCATTGCAGTGTTGACAAATGAATATCTATTCGTCGGCATTTGAAGACATGAAGATGGATTTATGAGGTTTAAGGAGATCATTGGGCAGGATACAGCGAAGCATCGGTTGATTAAAACGGTGAAGGATAACCGTGTCAGTCATGCTCAACTTTTTCTGGGTCCGGAAGGTTCGGGGAAATTAGCGCTGGCATTGGCTTATGCTCAATTCATTAATTGTAATCAAAGAAGCTCTGGCGATTCCTGCGGCATTTGTCCTTCCTGTATCAAATATGAAAAACTTATTCATCCCGACCTCCATTTTATCTACCCAACGGCTCCGGTTGATAAAGATAGAGAAACCGGTCAGCCTTGACTTTTATAACCCAATGGCGTGAATTGCTCCTTGAATCAAAAGGCTATATTGACCTGCCTGCATGGTACGAAAAGATCGGGATCGAACGGAAACAGGGCATCATTAATACCCGCGATTGCAGTGAAATACTGAAAACACTCAGTTATAAATCTTATGAAGCCGAATACAAGGTGATGATTATTTGGATGGTCGAAAAGTTGTTTCATGCAGCAGCCCCGAAGATTTTGAAAATTCTGGAAGAACCGCCTGATAAAACGCTCTTTATACTTGTTTCGGAGAACCCTGAGCAAATACTAAAGACCATACTTTCGCGCACGCAGTTGATTAAAATTCCGCAAATTGATGAAGATGTTCTGATTGAAGATTTGACAGGAAAAGGCTATGAGCAGTCGCAGGTGAATGATGCCGTCAGGATAGCCGGAGGCAATTATCTGGAGGCGACCAGGTTGATCTCCAATCGTGATGATGAAACACAGAACTTTACTTGGTTCAGTGCATGGATGCGGCTCTGCTTTAATGGTAAAGTTACTGAAACGCTCGAATTTATCAGTGATGTTTCAAAACGAAGCAGGGATGAGCAAAAGGGGTTTTTATACTATGCCCTCAGGATCATCAGGCAATCTATGCTTATAGGGACAGACAATAATGAATTGGTCAGGCTGAACAAGGAGGAGTCTGGATTTATTTACGGTTCAGGAGCCAAGCGGTTTTACCCTTACATCCATCAGCAGAATGTTCATCTGATTGCAAATGAACTGAACGAAAGCATTTACCATATCGAAAGAAATGCTCATTCAGGCATCCTGTTTCTGGATTTATCGTTTAAGTTGGGTAGTTATTTGAAAATGCCCAAAGGATAAGGACTATTGCATCATCCTGGGATGTTATAGGAAAGAGATTCAGGCAAAAATCAGGATGGAATAGAAACTTGAATGCTGAAAATAAGATGGTTCCGTGCCAAGCATGTTTTTTACTAATTTTGACGCAAATTAATTTATGGACATCGAAGAAATAAATCAAGATATACTCAAAAACCCTTTCTTTACAAGGGGTTGCTGTAAAACGCCCGGCACTATGAATCCCGAAGAGGCATATAAACCGGGTTGTGCAAAGCTCGATAGTTGCGACTGGCTGAAAGATTTAAAAATTCCCTATGAAAATGACCCGGTTTATGTGGAAGTCAGGTTCAAAAACAGCAAGAAAGAGTTTTTCAAAATGCCACAGGGGATGACGGTTGAGGTTGGTGATGTGGTTGCAGTGGAGGCCTCGCCGGGCCATGATATTGGTATCATCGCGCTTACAGGTGAGGCTGTTACCCTGCAAATGAAAAAGAAGAATTTCAGGGTAGCGGCTGATGTGGTTAAGAAAGTTTACCGCCGCGCAAGGCTCAACGACATCGAAAAGTGGATAGCATCTGTTGAATTGGAGGAAAAATCATTGTTCCGTTCACGCGAAATTGCTTCTACCCATAATTTGTATATGAAAATCAACGATGTTGAAATTCAGGGCGACGGTACCAAAGCGATATTTTATTACACTGCCGATGATCGTGTTGATTTCAGGGAACTGATCAAATCGTTTGCTGAAGCCTTCAGGGTCAGGATAGAGATGCGGCAAATAGGTGCAAGGCAGGAAGCTGCTCGCCTGGGAGGGATTGCATCCTGCGGCAGGGAATTGTGCTGTTCTACCTGGCTTACTAACTTTTCGTCGGTGACTACAAATAATGCCCGTACGCAGCAGATGTCTCTCAATCCTTCCAAGCTGGCAGGTCAGTGCGGAAAACTTAAATGCTGCCTGAATTATGAAAATGATATGTACCTCGAGGCATTAAAAGAGTTCCCGAATCAGAATACCTGGCTAAAAACGAAAAAGGGAGATGCCGAGTACCAAAAGGCAGATGTGTTCAAACGGATTATCTGGTATTCGTACCGGAACGATAATGCCAGTATGATGGCTATTCCGCTCGATAAAGCGCTTGAGATCATCCGTTCAAATGCAGCCGGTACCATTCCCGAACAATTGGAAGATTTTGCAGTAACAATGGAACAAAAAACAGATGAAATTAATCATTTCGACCAGGACGAATTGAAACGCTTCGATGAGGAATATACCAATTAGAATTTTGACTTGTGGGTAAAAAGTTCAAATATCATATCCCGTTTACAGGTAAAATTATCACAGTTAATGTTTTGTTAATTGTTGCAATATTCACTGCGTGTGATCCAAAAGGATTTTACGAGAAAAATGCACCGGTTGACCCTGAAGGTTGGAGTATATCAGATAAAAAGCCTTTTGAGGTGGACGTGACCGATACTTTGGCTTTGTTCAATTTTTACCTTAACGTCAGGCAAACCACCGATTATAAGAACCGTAATATCTTCCTATTTTTAGATACATTCTTACCGGATGGTGCGCATTCAAGAGATACCATCGAAATCATGTTAGCCGATGTTAAAGGAAAGTGGTTGGGTAATGGCATAGGAAATATCAGATCGAACCAGGTATTGTTAAAGCGGGCTTTTGCATTCCCGATGAAAGGTCATTATAAGTTCAGGATAGAACAAGGGATGAGAGACCCTGAACTTAAAGGAATTAAAGATGTTGGGATCAGGATTGAGAGGATGTAGGCGGACAGAAGATTTTAGATTTTAGAGATTTGATGTTTGAAATTTGATATTTTGTCAATTGTACTAATTTTGTTCTAACATCTAACATCTAATCTCTAATATCTAATTTCAAATATCATAATTCCTCTTTTACTCTTTTTTCCACTTGATATTGCAACCAATGCCGGGCTTCTGATCTTTCGGAACTTCCTTTCCGTTTAATAAATGATCGAGGGCAACACGAATATCCTTGCCTGTGATGGGTTTGCCGTTGGAAGGTCTTGAGTCATCGAGCTGACCTCTGTAAACACAGGCACCTGATCCATCGAAAATATAAAAATCAGGTGTGCAGGCAGCATCATAGGCTTTGGCAACTTCCTGGGTTTGGTCATAAAGATAAGGGAAGGGATATTGAAGCCGGTATGCGTATTCCTTCATTTTCTGAGGTGAATCTTCAGGATAATTTTCGGCATCGTTTGAGTTGATGGCGATAAAAGAAATTCCTAGCGGAATGTAGTCATTGGCAATTTTTACCAGTTGTGGGTTGACATGCTTCACAAAAGGGCAGTGGTTGCATATAAACATGATGACGGTTGCCTTTGAAGACGTAAGTTCTTTCAATGATAAAAACCTGCCTGAAATAACATCCATCAACTTGAAATCAGGGGCTTTAAACCCTAATGGTCTCATTTTGCTTGGTGTTTCTGCCATGATTTTTTCCTTTCAGTTTTTAATTAATTACTTTAACGATCTTTTGTATTTGAACCTGATCAGATGCGACTATCCTTACGATGTAAATCCCTTTTTCAATTGCTGAAATATCTAACTTTCGGTGCAGTCTGCCTCCTTTGCCATCAAAAGTATCGCGGGCGACCTGTCTTCCTTCAATATCAATTATTGTCAATTCAACAACTTGTGGTTGGTGAAGGTTTAATTCCATGAATAAAAAATCGTTGGCTGGATTGGGGTAGATTGAAAATTGTGCAGTTGAATACATGTCCATTCCGGTACCAATGCTGTCCGATCCGTAATGTGCGCTCCATCCGGTTTTGGTAATTGTCCCGTTTGAAGCGAAAGTGATGAACATTTTGCCACTGGCTGAAGTAACAGGTTCCGGCATGTTTCCCGGTTCATAAGTTCCTGAATACACAGCCAGCAACTCGTTTGTGCCTGCGTCATAAATCTTTACCATATCCGCCTGCTCCTCCGTATCAAATTCATCAAAATACAGGGTGACATCAGATGCACCGGGCGGTTGAATATTCCACATGCAGGCAGAACCATTGTGGTAATTAAAATGACCACTTCCATCGTTTAATGAATCCTCAGGTAATGTCAACTGCATAAGGCCGACACACCACACAGGAATTACAGAGGAATAACTGATAAACCAGCCGGGAGCAGTTATAGTTTCATCCGATAGAAAAGTGATTAGGGCTTTATTTCCGGTTGTGGTAATAGTCCCGGGGATTGTTGCTCCTGAAAACTGACCCAGAAGGGGACTCATAGTAGTTTCACCATCATAAATAGTTACAATATCATGACCCTCTTCAGTTTCGAATCGGGCAAACTGAAGGATGATTTTTGTGACGGAGTCTTCATTGGTTTGCGGTGAGATCAGCCAGGAACATGTTGAATTATTCAGATAATCATGTGTAGAACTGCTTCCATCGTCAATAGTGCCTTTTAATGCAATTAAAGTATCAGAATTGCTGCAAAATTCAGGATAGCTAAAGTTCAATGTATCAGGATAGCAATTGATCACCAATTCCTGGGCGAGGTTAAAATTATTACCTCCGGGTATCAGGTTATCAAGGTAAAAGTAACCATCATAAGAGCCGCCCCAGCCCCAGTTAAAATGAAAATAATCCTCTGTTTGGTAACCATCTACTATAAAAGCATGACCATTAATATTTGGCACCGACCAGCCGGCATAATACATCGGTATTTTGCGGTCGAGATGTGCAACAACTACGCTATCCCAGTCAAGGTTGGTGGAGTCGCGATAGAGGTATTGGGTTTCGGGTGAATATTTGAAATGGGTTCGCAATGAATAGGCTGCCTTGTGGTTCCACATGCCTGAACCATCAGGGCCGTAATCCATATCAACCGAAACGCCAAGATGAAAAAGCAATTCAGCTACAGCATTATTTTGACTCTGAACCGAGTTCGTCATTTCGTTCCATAAATATTCTGTTTCTTCAAAACTTGCAGTAATGGTGCCATAATCCGGATGCTGATAAGTATATTCACCGGAGCCGGTAACCGGATATCTGAAATAATAGCAAAGTTGTCCCATAGCAGTAGCCACGCACCCTGTAAGGCAATGTCCGCCGGGTCCGGCTGGATCTGCAGGACACATCTGGTTGTAAAAATTGCCCTGGTTCCACGTGGAGATGAGCATCGGGGCAACATCTTTTTCGTTTTTAAGTGACATTAATTGGGAAGGTTCTTCAGTTAATAGCCGGTTCCATTCTGAAATAACCTTTGGAAGTGGTGATATGGGGTTATCCATCGCGAAAACAATTTGATCATAATATTGCTTCACCCAGGCTGTAAATTGTGGTGGGGGAGAAGAACCTGCACAGGATGAAAAAAGTGAATATGCAGGTACGGGTATAGTGTTTTTTGAAGCGGATACTATTACATATCCGTGAGGATCAAAATTAAATACATAGTAAACCGGTGAATTTCCGGACATGACTTCCTGGTAGTTCAGTATCTTTATTTCATCCATCCTTAAGGTTTCATATTGGTTAATCCTTTCGTAATAGAAGTTACGTGCAACTTTTTCGGCATCAGAAACAGGAACTTGCTGCGAATGTAGAAATGTGGTGACCTGGATTGTCAGAAATACAATAAGAACATTAAGTTTCATACCTTAACAATTATTTGGATGATAAAAGTATAAATAATCCTTTACATAAATTTTGATAAAACCGCTGTAGCCGGATGTGTGATTATTATTTTTAGCCACTTCCAATGGAATGCCTATGGCAAAACCCAGAAAGACTCTCACATAGGGATGCCTTTGGCAAAAGTTACACAAAGAAAATTTTGTATGTTCTAAAAAGAATTTATTGATTTTTATTGTCTTGGAGGCTTCGTGGCATTAATATTTTAACCCTTGATTCGCATTATTAACTGATGTTACGCAAGAACATAAATTTAGGTTATAAAGTGGAGATTCCTCGCTTCGCTCGGAATGACATGGCGTTGGGTTTTTTGGGGGTGGCTGCTTTGCCACGAGGCCTCGTGGCAAAGCAGCCACCCATATCTATATACAAAACCTGTCGTTCCGAATGAAGCGAAGCGAAATGAGGAATCTCAAATTAACTCAAATAAAAATCTGTTTGCGTAACATCAATTTTTAATATAGCCTTATTGGATACAGATTAAAACAAAAAAGCCTCCTGCAGCGAACAGAAGGCTTTTCAACTTATAGGCTGTTGTGTCTATTTAACTATTACTTTTTTGTTTACTGTTCCGTCGTTATTGGTTATATTAAGGAAATAAACCCCTTTGGCGAAACCAGAAAGATCAATGGTGTTTACATAATATCCTGAAAAATCTTTTGCATTCTCAGTATAAACCACTGTTCCGGTTGCTGAGATCAACCTGACTTCAAGGGATTGATTCTCCTCAACGTTGAAACTGATATTGAGTAAATTTTCAGTTGGATTGGGAAAAACCATTAAATGATCAAACCCTGCATCCTGCTCTTCAACAGAAGTATTGGCAACTTGCCATTCTGCTGTCCAGCCTGGTTTATTTATAACACCATCGGTATTGAACATTATAAATAGTTTTCCGCTTGGGATGGTTATCGGGGGTGGCATATTTCCGGCAGTATATTCACCTGAATAGGTTGCTAACAACTGGTTATTGCTCCCATCATATATTTTCACAATGTCGGTATTGGCTTCGGTATTAAATTCTGTAAAGGAAACCGTAAGCTCAGATGCCCAATCAGGATATACTTTCCACATACAGTTCGACTGGTTTTTGTAATTCCAGCTTCCACTGCCATCATCAAAAGTACCTGAAGGCTCTGAAAGGTTAGTTAGTCCAGAACACCAGTTCGGCTGATAAGTAAAATATTCAAGCCTGAAACCTTTGCCGGTGGTTGCATCTCCATCACCATTAAATACGACGAGAACTTTGTTCCCTGTAGAAACAACAGCAGGAGGCATAGTAGCGGGGTTGCCGGAGTAAGTTCCCAACACCGGGGCTGAGGTGGTTTCACCATCATACAGTGTAATAATATCGTCAGATTCGGTTTCGAGCATTCTAAAACTCAATTGAATTTTTGTAACAGAGTCACTTGCTGATTGTGGGTCAATTAGCCAACTGCAATTGACACTCGGATCGTAAAACACCTGAGGACCGCTGCCATCTTCTATTGATCCCAATAAGTTGGTCTCTACAAAATCGGGGGTGCAGCCATAAGGATAGGATGCGTCGGCAGGAAATATTCTCCTGACCATTGCCTGAAAGTAATACCACTCATAACCGGAAGGAACCGTTATATCATACCAACCATTATCCTGACCGCTCCAACCAAAATTGAAATGGTAGGTTTGGTCGGAATGATAGCCATCCAGAACAAATGCATGACCCCCGCCATTGGTCTGGGCATCCCTTCCTGAATAATACACAGGGCGAATCAGATCAAGTTCATCTTCAATATAACCCTGCCAGGTTGACCAGGGGGTGCCACTGGTTTTTGAAATATATTGTATGGTATTGTTGTATCCAAAGTAGGTTCTCATAGCTGTCGGAACATCATTACTGTAAGCGCCTGAACCTTCGGGACTATAATCCATTTCAACTGCAATACCGGCATGATATCCAATCAATGCAATGGGCAGATTGGTTTTTGAATCGGAATTATCCACCATACCGTTCCAGTCGTATGTGGTCTCACCAAAATTTGCAGATAAGTTTCCATACGAAGGATGGTAGTAGCTAAAAGAACCTGTTCCCTGGTTCGGATATCTCCAGTAAAGCATTATTTGCGCCATAGCTGTTGCCACACATCCAACATAAACCCTTCCACCTGGTCCACCGGCGTCGAGGGGGCAATAATAATTATAGGGCCAGTCCTGGTTCCATGTACAGGTTAAAAGGGGTTCAATTGATTTACCACCATTTTTCAGGGAAATATTTTGAGGGTTGGTGTAGTTCTCCCATTTTGCCAGGATATCTGTAGTAGCTCCAATGTTGTTTTGCTTAATGTATTGTATGGCGCCAGCCTTGCTATTGAGCCAGCCTGAAAAATTCTCTGATATTTTTTCAGGGTTGTACTGACTTTCAAACGAATAACCAATCACTGGCGTCATGGCATCATCAGCCGAAATAATAATATTTCCAAGGTTTTCAAAATTAAAAATGAAAAGCATGGGTTCACCGTCTTTCTGAATGGTAAAGAACTCTGAAATTTGAAGTTCATTCAAATTTATCGGCTTCAGGTAAAGGTTTACTTTTTCGTAATAAGCATTAAGTGCAATGTTTCTGGCTTCCTGCAATTCAACATTGGTTGCAAATACTCCTAAAGTAAAAGCAAAAAGTAACAAACTGAGTACGAAGTGTTTCATGATATATAAAATTTATGTTAATATTCAACAACTAATAAGGTGCAAATTTAAAAAAAGATTTGTGGATTCAAACAGTAATTCAACTAAATAGTTAAAAACTACCCTGAAATTTATCCTGTTAGTTATACAGACAACCAATAGGGTCAAAAAGTTCAGCGCTATTTCGAATTGTTGAAAAAAATGATCAATTTGTAAAGAAGAATTCCCAAATAAAAAATGAAAAAATCAATATTTTATATTAATAAGTTTTTACTTTTGCAACCCGAAATTGGCGGCAAGGTAACCTTTTGAGACCTGAATTGGTTTTTTACTTTGACAAATGAGAGTAAAAGGGGTTGTTTTGAATAATTTGGAAAAGAAATAATTTCCCCAAATAATGGCGAGATAGCTCAGTCGGTTAGAGCGCAGGATTCATAACCCTGAGGTGGCGGGTTCAATTCCCGCTCTCGCTACATGACAGAGGTTGGATTTTTATCCAACCTCTGTTTTTTTTATAACACCCCTGTAATTTTATACCATAGTGAAATTCAAAATAATCTGGCATGAAGGGCGGTTTTGAATTTCCTACTTCGGTATTACTCATTCATGGCAGTAAGGCATTCATTCACTTTTTTACAAACTACTTCTTCAATGTTTGCGCAGTGACCTGCATGTTGACAGAATAATGCCATTTTCTGATCGAACAAAATGGTATAAGGTGCTGCCGAAATTCCCATAGCTCTTTTGAATTCGCCATTTTTATCTACATAAACCTCTAAATCAAGGTCGTGTCCGTAAACAAAAGGTTTGACATGTTGGATGTTGCCGGAGCAATCAATACAGATAGCTATCATTTTAACACCCTGGTATATGAGGATGTTTTGGTAGGTTTCATATAACTGTAAGAGTTGATCACAACAGTCATTTTCGGTCGTTTTCCAGAATGTCATGATCATTGGCTTTCCTTCGTTGGAAATAGTCTGGGCTGAGATTTCTTTGCCATCCAACGTGTAAAGTGGTACATTGGGGAGGCTGGTGCCTTGCGCCATCACCGAAAGGGACAGGGCTAAAAGGCAGGCTAAGTTGATGAAATGTTTTGTTTTCATATCGTATGGTTTAAATTAGTGGTTCATAATTTTTCAATTACTTTACAAAGTTACAACATCAGAATGCCCATTGTCAATGGCAGAAAACTACTGTTTTTTTGAAAACTCCTCCCCAAGAATGATGGGGACGATTTTAATGGCTATTACTATACCACGGAAAGATGTTGGGAAAATGGAATGAAAAAAATTAGGAAATATTGATTGTTGAGCCTGAATAATGCTTTGTCTTTTTCCGGATTAAAACTAAAGTATTGGTATCCTTCGGATTTGTGAAAATATATCTCAAAAATTAATTTTATCTATTTTCGTAAATTCAAAATAAATGTGAATGAATAGAATTCTGTCTTATTTGAGGGATCGCTATGCAGCGCTTTCAAAAATCACCCTGTTTATCCTCAGCATAGTTATTCTTGCGTTTATCCTTCCGAAGGAGGGTAAGTTTAAATATGAATTCAGTAAAGGAAAACCCTGGATGCATCAAAACCTGATTGCTCCTTTCGACTTTGCTATTTTCAAAACTGCTGACGAACTGGAGGCTGAAAAAAAACAATTGGCCAAAGACATTCTTCCTTATTTTAAAGTAGATACTGGGGTTATTTTCAGGCAAAAAGAGATTTTAATTACCAACTTTGAACAAACCTGGAATAAAAGCTATTCGGATTCAAATCAATTTTCCGAAAAAAAACTCAGGAACCGAAATGTGTGTATTTCGATTTTTGATTCAATTATGGAACGTGGCATCATTGAAAAAAATGAAGTGATTGAGAATAAACCTGCTGATTTTAAGATTTTTTCAATAAAAAAGAATGTTGCCAGGCAAAGAAGCATTGGTGAGTTTTTTACCATTCAGTCTGCAGATGCATATATTCAGGAGGTTGTTGGCAAATTCATGCCTGTCGAGCACAAGCTGATCATATCGGTTGTGGAATCGTCGTTGGCTCAGACCCTGAAATTTGATCATGAAACAACTGAAAAAGAAAAGGAATCGCTGTTCAATAAAATTTCGCTCACTCGTGGCATGATCCAAACCGGCGAATTGATCATCTCCAAAGGTGAACTGATCACCGGCGACAAGTTACAATTGCTGGAATCGTTAAGGGCGGAGTCTGAATCGAAACTGGGATCTTCGTATCAATATACCGGCATCATTATCGGGCAAGTGATTCTGTTAGCTGTGTCATTATTTTCACTCTTCTTTTTCTTATTGTTTTTCAGGAAAGATGTTTTTAATGAACAGAAAAAAGTGGTGATGCTACTATTGTTGATTGTCGCTATGGTTGTCGCAACAGTGCTGGTTGTTAAATTCAATCCGGAATACGTTTATATTATTCCAATCTGTCTGGTACCGATAATTGTGGGGATTTTCAATGATACAAGGCTGGCTTTGTTTTCTCATCTCATCACCATCATTCTTACCGGATTCATTGTCCCTAATAGTTACGAGTTTGTTTTCCTTCAACTTTTTGCAGGCATAGTCACCATATTAAGCATCGTCAGGTTCGAAAAGCGGTCGCAGTTTTTTCTGACATCATTGCTGATCTTCATCACTTATTCCATCATTTATATTGGAATGACACTCATAAAGGAAGGGAGCATACAGGGAATGAATTCCTTTTATTTCATACTTTTTGCCGGAAGCGCTTTCCTTACTTTTTTTTCCTATCCCATCATTTTTGCTTTTGAAAAAATATTCGGACTGATTACGGATGTTACATTGCTTGAACTTTCAAATACAAATAATAAACTCCTTCGCGAACTTGCACTTAAGGCGCCGGGTACTTTTCAGCACAGTATGCAAATGGCAAACCTTGCCGAAGAAGCCGTTTATGAGATCGGGGGAAATCCATTGCTTGTGCGAACCGGTGCCATGTATCACGATATTGGCAAAATAAATGAACCCATGTTTTTTATCGAAAATCAAACCTCCGGGTTGAACCCGCATGACGAACTGACCTACGAAGAAAGTGCAGCAATCATCATTGATCACGTAATTTCAGGTGTTGAGAAAGCCAAAAAATACAAGCTGCCCGAACAGATCATTGATTTTATCAGAACACATCATGGCACACGAAAGACAGAGTATTTTTATACGCTGGCTAAAAAAGCGAATCCTGACGAGGAAATTGATGCAAGTTTATTCACCTATCATGGACCTGTACCATTTTCGAAGGAAACAGCAACACTGATGATGGCGGACGTGGTGGAAGCTGCTTCCCGAACTCTGAAACGACCCGACGAAGAAGCCATTCATAACCTTGTGGAAAATACCATCAATAAGCAAATCGAAGCTCACCAGTTCGATAATGCCGACATTACCCTGCGTGATATTAAAAAAATCAAAAAGATGTTCAAGAAAAAACTGATGAATATTTACCATTTGAGGATTGAGTACCCGGAATAAAAATAAACCGTTTCATTTTTACATTTTGAATTTTTATTACTTTCGCACCCCTAAATTTTAATTTTAATCATTATGAAAAAGTATTCAGTTTTATTTTTGGTTGTTGCTGTATTAATAGGTTTTTCACAATTAGTAAAAGCTCAGGGATTCAAAGAAGGTGGAATTGATCTGGATTTGGGTGCTGGATTCACTTCATCTAATGGTTTTATGCCGGTTTATTTTGGTGGCAATTACATGATCAAGGATTTTTTAAGTGTGGGAGCAGAAATGCAATTCAGGATTGATTACGATAATTATGGTCCTTACGGAAGTGCTTACGATTATCATCGAAGTGGTTTTGGTTTTATTACCCGTGCTGATTATCATTTTAATCAACTCTTAAAACTTCCTGAGGAGTTTGATGTTTATGCCGGTATTGATATGGGTATTGCTTTTTTTGGTGATTATAAAAGCAATGATACCGACTATGATTGGAACGACGGTGATGATTTCTATTTCCTTGCAGGACCTCATGTGGGCGGCCGCTGGATGTTTGCTGATAAATTCGGTTTGAATGCAGAGTTCGGCGGAAGGAGTGGCGATGGAGCTTATATGAAGGTCGGCGTTACTTTCCTGGTTAAATAAACGATATTTTGCAACATTAAAGGATGAATCATTCATTTGGTTCGTCCTTTTTTTTGATCATCAAATGATATAGCCGCTGAATATTGTCAAGGCAAAGTATAATACACTCTCTTGATTTTATCAGTTAATCCAATAGAATAAAACTTCCGGAGATTGTTGCTTTCCCATTAATTTTAATATTGTAGAAAAAAGTGCCTGGTTTTCCATCCTTTAGCCTAATTGGGACATTCAATTCATTTGATATTGACTGCCGGTGAACCAACGTTCCTTTTGAATCAAAAATAAAAATCTCTCCTTCAAAAATATCCTGATCGCTGATTGAAAAATAAATTAAATCTTTCCCGGGATTTGGATAAATACTGATCTGCATTTCCTTTTGAGTTTCCTTCATTTGAACTGGAATATCTGTGTCGTATTCTGCTTTCCTCAGTATCCAATAATCCGGATCAAATTCCAAAGAAATCACTTCATCATTTAATTGGAATGCGTAGTTCTGTATTTGCATATCGTTCCATACAACTATGGTTGTATCGCTTCCATCAGCCAAATGTAACCGGATGGGGACAGGCATTTCAAATACGGGTCTGTAATTCCATATTTCCTGTATTTGCTTAATTACCAAATATAATGAATTGTTGCTACCCTGAACATAGTTGTATTTGTAAAAGGGATAATATGCGTCATAAACCCATTGCTCAAAGAAAAAATCAAGGTCCAGCCCGGTGGTTGTTTCGAAGACTTCCTGTAAATCTTCAGTGGTTGCATTTTTAAACATGAAGTCAGGATTGTGCGAATAGGCAGTGAGAGCATTAAAGAAATCCGTATCCCCTGCTAAACCCCTTAACATGTGCAGGACATAAGCGCCTTTTGAATAAATGATCCCCTGAAAAATATTAAAGGTATCCTGGTCATTTTGAAGATAAAGGGTTCCTCCCTGAAAAAACTGATTGTTGAACATATTATTCTTGTATCCGGCAAAACCATTTTCGTGTTCTGCCCACAAAGCTTCGGCGTAGGTTGCAAATCCCTCGTTCAACCAGCCATGATGCCAGTTGGAACATGTGATCATATCCCCAAACCACATGTGAGCCAGCTCATGAACCGAAACATCAAACCATGAAAGTGTCATGTTGTTCGTTATGGTGTTGGTCTGGTTTTCAATCGCACCATAAAATCCAAGCTGGGTCATGCCATATTTTTCGTTGCTGAACGGGTACGTTCCAAAAACATCAGAAAAGTACTGCATGACTTCCGGCATATCTTCTACACCCGCCTGGGAAGCTGCAAGATCATCCTCAAAAACATAATAATCCAATGGAAAAGATTCTCCCGAAGTTCCATTGAATTGATCCTGAAAATGAACAAAATTCGAAATGGCTGCCATTACATAGTAGGTTACAACCGGATAACGATGTCGCCATTGAAATTTCTTTTTATTGCCATTGATGACTACATTCTCAAGTATTCCATTCGACACTGCTGTCAGCCCGATTCCGTTTATCACAGTGTCAGGAA
Organism: uncultured Bacteroidales bacterium; assembly: GCA_963840975.1. Taxonomy (GTDB): domain Bacteria; phylum Bacteroidota; class Bacteroidia; order Bacteroidales; family JAADJA01; genus JAADJA01. Next base: position 243,305 of record CAWJBC010000021.1, read on the forward strand.
TAGTGAGGTTCAGGTAAACAGAATCGGCTTTATCTTCTGGTCCATCCTTACAGGGATACCAGTAATGAGCCAAATACGGAGTTGATAAGGTAGCAATAATAGGCTCGTTTCCATCATGATACTCATACCTTAAACCTTTATAACCACCGGCAAGGGCGGGCACACCATGGTACCAGATGGTCAGGTCAATCAGGTCTCCGGGATTGAAGTTAATGTTTAGACTAATGACTATTTCATTGTTAACCCGGTAAAATGATTCGCAGGGAAGGCTGATGCTGTCAACAGTTAAAGCGCTGTTTAAATTCAACCTTAAATCGTTGAATTCATTGATCAGAGGTTCGAATCTGCAGGTAACCCTGCCTGTGATATAAGGTGATCCGATCCCGATTTCAACGTCAATGTTGTAAAATTTCACGTCAATGTTTGTATCGCCTTTGAATGTGGCATTTTTTGCAACGAATTCCTTAAATGATTTAAATTCATAATCATAAAGCTCAAGCAACGCTTCTGATTTTTGAGAATACGAGCGGCTTATAGAAATCAGAGCAAAGAGAAAAACAATGTAAAGTCTGTAGGGTTTCATAATTCCATTTATAAATTTTCTAATCTGAGTTTATTTCCTTGTAAAATTCCACCAGTTTTATAGCCTCCACAGCTTCTTTAACATCGTGGACACGTAAAATACTTGCGCCATTCAACAATGCAAGGGTATTCAGAATGGTGGTTCCGTTCAGCGCTTCTTCGGGTTTAATATTCAGCACTTTGTTTATCATAGACTTGCGTGATAATCCAACCATGACAGGGAATCCGTGATCCTGAAAAGCCTTCAGGTTAGCAAGCAATCGGTAATTGTGCTCTGCTGTTTTCCCGAACCCGAACCCCGGGTCAAGAATAATATTTTCAGTGATGCCTGATTGTTTGAATTCTTGAATCCGAAGTTCAAAGAATTTCTTCACATCATCAACCACATTGTCATAATGCGGATCCTTTTGCATGATTTGCGGAGTACCCTGAATGTGCATCATAACAAAAGGTACTTTAAGTTTGGCGATTATTGAAGGCATTTTTGTGTCGAAAGTGCCTCCTGAAATATCATTCACGATTTTCACTCCCTCATTAATAGCCATTTCAGCGATATAACTCCGGAAGGTGTCAATGGAAAAGATTGTTTCAGGAAAATGTTTCAGCAGGGTTTTTATCACAGGTTTTGATCTTTCCTCTTCTTCTTTTTCGGAAATTGACCCTGAACCGGGTCGGGAGGAAACAGCACCAATATCAATTATTGAGGCTCCTTCGTTAAGCATTTTTTCAACCTGGACAATAATTCTTTTTTCTGACCGGTATTTTCCACCATCATAAAATGAATCGGGAGTTATATTCAGGATACCCATGACAACCGGCTTTTGCAAATTCAAAAATTTATTTTTAAAGGATAACCTGAATGGCTTTATTCGATTTTTGTCAACCTCTGTAACCGGCATTATAAATAGTTTAAGACACGAAAATACAATAATTATTCAATCGGAGGTTTTGGTTCACTCAAACAACATTTTACCTGTGGTTAATAAAATACCCTTATTTTTGGTTCCTGGTTTTTATTGTTATTTCGACTTAGTGATGAAAAATCACAACAAGATTGAATTAGCAGTTGCAAAGCGCAAAGGGTTGTTTCCTAAATAGTAAAGTGTAACAAAAAGTACATGGCAATTATTATAAGTATGCAATCACTTGCGTTGAATTAAAATACGGCAGTTAAGATGGGGAATGAAAATTTAAAGAAAGAGATGAGTAAAGTTAAAGATATATTTTCAGAGATATTGGGTTGGGGGCTTTTGATAATCATTTTAACATCGGGTTTTCTAATTCAGCAGTACGAAGGATGGAGCTTGTTTTTTACTTCCCTTCTGGTTATAGAGATTATTCTTGTCATTGTTTTTATAAACGATTTCAGCAAACTGAATATAACCATTAGCCGGCTTATTTTAGGTTGCTTGTTCATTTTTTCAGGTTTCGTCAAAGGTGTTGATCCCGTTGGGACGAAGTATCGCATCGAAGACTATTTCATTGCATTTGGAACGGACTGGGCAATACCTTATGCTATGCCGCTCTCCATCCTTTTAAATGCGTCGGAATTTGTTCTGGGAGTGTTGCTGTTGCTAAATATCAACATGAGGGTTACTTCATGGCTGGTATTGATTATGATGGCTGTCTTTACACTCCTTACTTTAAATGATGCAACAAATAATCCGGTTCCCGATTGCGGTTGTTTTGGAGACGCACTTAAAGTTACAAACTGGCAGACATTTTATAAAAACCTGGTGATTGATGCCCTGTTGTTGATGGTATTTCTTACCCGCAAAAGAATACCTGGATGGTTCAACTTCAGGGTTGAATGGGCTTTACTGACGGTTACTATTTTGGGCTTTGTTTATTTTGAAGTTAACAATATCAGGCACTTGCCGATAATAGATTTCATGGAGTGGAAGGTGGGAAATAAAATGGTAAATGAAAATCCCTTACCATCTCAATATTATCTTACCTACCGTAACAAACAATCCGGGGAATTAAAGGAATACCAATCGCCCGATTATCCTTTCAGCGATTCGGTTTGGATGACGCAGTGGGGATTTGTAAGCCAGCGCGTAGTTGATCCCAATCCTCACCTTCACGATCTTCGGGCTGAGGATGAATGGGGGAATGATCAAACATCATCTGTGATAGGTAACCCCGAATATCAGTTTATCCTTATTTCTTATGATTTGTCGAAAGCCAATGTGAAAAAATTATCCCGACTTGATGATTTGATTCTTCAATGCAACGAAGCGGGAATTTCATTTGTTGTCATCACTTCCTCACTACCCGAAGCGGCTGCTCAATTCAAAATGGAAAATGGATGGGAGATGGATTTTTATTTTGCTGATGATGTTACTTTGATGGCAATGATCCGCTCAAATCCGGGATTGATATTAATGAAAAACGGTGTGGTTTTGGACAAATGGCATTTCAATGACTTCCCATCACCTAAAAAGGTTGAAAATGATTTTCCTGCCCTGTTTGATTGAACAGGCTGTTAATAATTAATTCAAAAGTTTTTTTGGCATTTACCCATCACCCATCCTTTAAAATTAATTTTGAATCGTTTGCATCTGAATGAGATAGAATGCAAAAAGAAAATCATATCACAATTAAATTTAAATCTGTAAAAATCTAATGAGAACAAAAATTGTAGCCGGAAACTGGAAGATGAACAAAACCTTCGAGGAGGCAGACGACCTGATCAATGCCATACTTGAATTTATCAAAAAACATGAATTGGTTGACAAGGCTGTCATCATTTGCCCCCCTTCGGTTTACCTTGAGCTTGCCACGGATCAGGCATACGAAACAGACCTGGTTATTGGAGCGCAGAATGTCAGTAATTTTGAATCCGGGGCTTACACTGGCGAGATTTCGGCGCCCATGCTATCATCAATGGGAGTAGATTATTGCATCATAGGGCATTCGGAACGGAGAAAATATTTCAACGAAACCCATGAAGTTCTTGCACAAAAAGTAAACATGGCACTTAAGTATGAATTAGCGCCTATTTTCTGTTGTGGTGAATTACTGCCCGATAGGGAAGCCGGAAAGCATTTTGAAGTTGTCAAAAAACAACTTGAAGATTCTGTTTTTCATTTGAATAAAAATGATTTTGCTAATATCGTTATTGCTTATGAACCGGTTTGGGCAATTGGCACAGGCGTTAATGCTTCGGCGGCTCAGGCACAGGAAATGCACAGTTTTATAAGGGGCTTAATTGAAAATAAGTATGGTAAAACAACCGCTGAAAATACAAGTATTCTTTATGGCGGAAGCTGTAATTCAAAAAATGCAAAAGAATTATTCATCAACCCGGATGTTGATGGAGGACTGATTGGTGGCGCTTCCCTTGATTCAGAAGAGTTTATTAAAATCATCCAATCCATATAAATCACAAATTTATTCACCTCAATAATTTTTGTCAATTTCATTTCTTTTAGTATATTTCATGGACTACATCGAAGTAAGTATCTGCATCCAGCCTAAATCTCCGGGAACGGATATAATGATCGCCATGTTATCGCAAATTGGATACGAAAGTTTCATGGAATCCGATGAAGAACTGAAGGCTTATATTAATTCTATTGATTTCAATCAATCCGATTTAGACAATATAATTAGCCATCTGAAAAATGAGTACGTAGTAACTTATGAACAACTGTTGCTGAAAAGCCGGAATTGGAATGAAGTTTGGGAAAGTAATTTTCAACCTGTATTAATTGCAGGTCAGGTGTATGTAAAAGCTCCTTTTCATAAGCCGGATAATTCAGTTAATTATGAGATTTTAATAGAACCAAAAATGTCGTTTGGAACCGCACACCACGAAACTACATCAATGATGATTGAATTGATGCTGGAAGAAAAACTTTCAGGGTTGTCGGTTTTAGACATGGGCTGTGGTACAGGGATTCTTGCAATTTTGGCTGAAATGTTAGGGGCAAAGAACGTGCTTGCTGTTGATAATGATGAATGGGCTTATGAAAACTCCCTCGAAAATGTCCGTAAAAATAAATGCCGGAAGATCAGCGTTTTATTGGGCAATGCAGATATACTCGATCACGAAAGGTTTGAAATGATTGTTGCTAACATTAATCGGAATGTTTTGCTGGATGATTTGAAAAAATATGCCGATCATTTGGTAACGGGTGGTGTGCTTCTCCTAAGTGGTTTTTATGTTACCGATTTAGATATAATCACCAGAGCAGCAATGAAATTTGGCTTGAGTATAAACAGCAAAGTTGAAAAAAATAACTGGATAGCTGCCCGGTTCATAAAATCCCTGCCGGCAGGAAAACTATAATAGAAAAATTGAAATATTTCATCTGCATATTATTTTTCTTTTCATTTTCGGATTTGGATTCCCAGAATTTCAAGGAGTTTTCCAAGGATTCTGAACAGTTTTTCAGTGAACTGAATGATATGTTTTCCAAAATTAGTGTGAAAGAGCAAAAAGACTTGTGTGAAGAAATGATGGTAAAATTCATTCAATTTTGGAATACGGGGGTTTTTGATAAAGAGGTCAAAGAAACTATTAAAGAAACCTGTAATCGCCTGCTGTCCAGAAGGATGAAAGCCTATCCCGATTTTTACAATTACCTTTCTGTAATGAACGGATTGAAGGAATATTATCATCCTGACAACAGCTATCTTGCTTGGGTCAAATGCCTTGATCTGGTGTTGGATGACAGGCGAAGTTCCAAACCATTGATGTCTTTTTTGGAAACAAGTAATCAATTGCTTTATGAAAGTGTTCTCTACCGTTCAAAAGCAACAGAATGGAAATCGAGTTCAATGGATTTTGTTTTCGCTTTTGATTCAATTCCAAAAGTGCTGTTTGAAAAATTGAACCTGGTTTGTTATTCTAATAATGACAGTGCCGTAATTTACGAAACAAAGGGAGAATTTTATCCGCTGCAATCCGCCTGGAAAGGGCAAACGGGCAAAGTGAACTGGGTGCGCGCAGGATTTTCAGAAAATGATGTATTTGCTAACCTTAACAAGTATGAAATTAACCTCGCCTTTTCAAAATATACTGCCGATTCGGTGAAATTTTATCATAAAAATTATTGGAGCAGACCTTTGATGGGAACTTTGGAGGAGAAGGTACTGGCAAATGTTACTACTGAAAATGCGAGCTATCCGCAATTTCGTTCATATCGCATGAACATTGAAATTAAAGAGGTTTTCAAGGATATTGATTTTGCAGGGGGTATCGAAATGCATGGCATAAAACTTTTTGGTCTTGGCGATCAAAACCTGGATGCCTACCTGAGTTTTAAAAAAGATAACAAAGAATTCATAAAAATTCATTCCAAGAATATTGTAATCTACCCTGACAGGCTTGCTTCGGCAGTGGCATCAGCTACAATTATTTGTGAAGAGGACTCTATCCATCATCCGGGCTTGCAGTTAAACTATGTGGATGGTATCAAAGAACTTTCACTAGCCCGCACAGGTGAGGGTACTTCCAAAAGTCCTTTCTATGATTCATACCATAACCTCGATATTTATTCGGAAGCGATCTACTGGAAAATGGGTGAACCTACTATTGATTTTGAGCGAGTGAAAGGCACCGGATCGGGGAAGGCATCATTTGAATCAAGCAGCTATTTCAGCGAAGCCCGTTATTTAAAGCTTCAGGGAATTGATTTGATGAACCCGCTTAATGTCATCCAAAGATATACGAACAAATATAATGTCAGAGAGGTTGGGGTTCAGGCGCTTTCGGAAGAAATCCTGATGCCGCAGGAACAGGTGATAGCAATGCTTGTTAATTTATCCAACAGGGGTTTTGTCATATACGATCGCGACCGGAAAACTGCTGTTGTCAAGGAAAAACTTTACGATTACATCAATGCTATGAACCGGAAAGTGGACTACGATGTGCTGCAGTTTAATTCAGAGACTTTCAGAATGCAAAATGCCTCCCTTGAACTGGATAGTTTCGGACTTAAATTGTTTGGCGTCCCGTTTGTTTTTCTCAGCGACTCGCAGAATGTTTTCATCTATCCTCAAAATGAACAGTTAATTGTAAAGAAAGGGATGGACTTTAACTTTTCCGGAAGGGTTCATGCCGGTAAATTTGATTTTTATGCCCGCCAGTGTGAGTTTGATTACGACCAGTTTAAAATCGGGATGCCGGTAATTGATTCGATGAGTTTCATTGTTAACAGTTTTGAAACAAATGAATCGGGAGAACATTATCCCGTAAAAGTAAAAAATGTAGTTTCTGACCTGGGAGGTGACTTATATATTGATGATCCGAATAATAAGTCGGGCTTAAAACCATTTCCAAATTTTCCTATCTTTAACAGTACCAAAGACGCGTACGTTTATTATGACAAGCGCTCACTTTTCAATGGAATTTACAACCGTGAAAAATTCTATTTTTATGTTTATCCGTTTACGATTGACAGCCTCGATAATTTCAAAACGGAATTGCTGCAATTCAATGGTTACCTTGCCTCAGCCGGAATTTTTCCCGATATTGAAGACACCCTTCGGGTACAAAGTGATTACTCTTTAGGACTGATTGCCAAAACGCCTCCGGGTGGCTATCCTGTTTATGGCGGAAAAGGAACGTATCTGGCTGACATCACCCTAAATGATAAGGGACTTAGAGGAAAAGGATCAATAGAGTATCTCACCTCAACATCATGGTCAGACGATTATATTTTCTTTCCCGACTCGTGTAATTCAGTTGTCCGTGAGTTTGTAATAGCGGAACAGTTCACTCCTCTCGAATATCCTGCTGTTACCGGTGAGAATGCAAAACTTCATTGGATTCCTTACAAGGATAAAATGATTTTCAGGCAATGGGAAGTTCCGTTCAATATGTTCAATCAGCAGTCCTATCTGCTTGGTACACTTGTCCTGACACCAAAGGAATTGAGAGGCGCAGGAACCATGAGTTTCGAAGATGCTCAGTTGCAATCAAAGATGTATATCTTCGGTCAGCATGAAATTTCGGCTGACTCTGCAGATTTTGACCTCAAATCAACTGACCTGGCGGCTTCAGCTTTCTCAACAAAGAATTATAAATCACATATTGATTTCGATGAAAGGAAGGGAGAATTTGCTTCCAACGGCGGAGCTTCTTTTGTTGAATTCCCCGTGAACCAATATATCTGTTCTATTGATGAATTCGACTGGTTTATGGATTCATATCAAATTGCAATTGGCAGCGCTGAAAAGGAAGCAGAAATGGCCAGATTTGATAACCTGACCATACGCGAACTCATTGATATTCCGCTTGAAGGTTCTGAATTTATTTCCGTTCATCCCGACCAGGATTCCTTGAGTTTTATTTCTACCATTGCTACCTATAACCTGAAAGAGTTTATCCTCAATGCTGAGGATGTTAAATACATTAGAGTAGCGGATGCTGCTATTTTCCCTACTGATAAAAGGATAGTGATTAATCCCGGCGCAAAAATGAACACCATTCCCGATGCAAAAATCCTTACCAATACAGTCACACGATATCATGAAATTTATGATGCTGTAATTGACATAAAGGGTAAGAAAAAATATACGGGAATTGGTAATTATGATTATGTGGATGAAAATGCAGACAGACAAAAAATATTCCTGCAAAATCTTGGTGTTGACCCATCGTTTCAGTCGGTTGGAAATGGTTATGTTTCTGATTCCTCCGGCTTTACAATCAGCAAGGATTTTGATTTTGCCGGAAATATTTTGCTCTATGCCAACCGCGAATTTCTGAATTTTGACGGTGCATTCCGGATAAAACATACGTGCAGTTCAGGCAGAAGAAGCTGGGTGAAATTCAATTCCGACATTAACCCGGCAGATATTTATATAAAGGTGGATGAAAATTTGGTGTCAATGGATAGAAAACCACTTTCCTCTGGATTAATGTACTCGGAAGAAGAGAACCGCTTTTATTCCGGTTTTTTCAACGAAAAAAGGGCTGCCTCGGATCAGGAGATTTTGTCCGCCTCCGGATTCATCAAATTTGACAAGGCTTCTGAAGTTTATGAGGTTGCTGCTTTGAACAAATTGAAAGGATTAACATCCAAAGGAAATCAGTTATCGCTCGACAGGAAAAAGTGTGTTTTAACCTCTCAGGGACAATTCTCGCTTGGTGCAGAGTTGGGTCGTGTAAAAATGGGAGTATTTGGCACTTCCAAATATTATATCATTCCTGACTCAACCAGTTTCGACCTGGTTATAGCACTTGATTTTCCGTTTGATGATAAAGCCCTTTCCATGATGGCTGAAAATATTAATGGTAAAAATCTAATGGGTGTTAACCTGGTTCGTCCGGAATACTTAAAGGCTTTAACTGATATTTTAGGTGATAAAGAAGCTGAAAAAGTGATTTCGGATCTGAGACTCTTCGGAAAATTCAGGAGGTACCCATCCGAGCTGGAGCATACCTTCCTCTTTACGGATGTTAAGTTTAAATGGAACTATGCTACCCGCTCCTTTGTATCATACGGACCAATTGGGATTGGATGCATCGGCAAAACCCAGGTCAATAAATTTGTAGATGGTTTTATTGAAATTGAAAGAAAACGTACCGGAGATGTAATCAGCATTTATATCGAATTTGAAAATGGTAAAAACTGGTATTTCTTTAATTACAGAAATAACCTTATGCAAACGTTTGCAACAAATACGGAATACAATACAATCATCCAGGAGCTTAAGGAAGATAAAAGAACCGTTAAACAAGATAAAGAAGGACAGGAATATTCCTTCATTATTTCCAACCTGAGAAAGAAAGCGGATTTTTTGATGAGGGTGAAGAAATAACTAAATTTTAATAGGGATAAATTGTCGCATAATGAAAAAGAGGAAAATATGGGAAATAAGGTGGATTAGGACTTGCTCGCGTATACCCGCTATTCCCAAATTCCATATACCTCTTACCTTTGCACCCTTTTCAGAATGTTCGGTTTTATCTGTTTGTAGTTTAACTTCGTACTGTGAAAAAATGCGAAAAATTATCCTGTTTGCTGAATAATATCCTTTTAAATGGAAATCGCTAAATTGATAACCGGAATTGTTATTGCTTATTTGATAGGTTCCATTCCAACTTCTGTGTGGATAGGACGGATATTTTACAACATAGACATAAGAACGATGGGAAGCGGAAATGCCGGTGCTACCAATACCATAAGAGTACTGGGTTACAAAGCAGGTATACCCGTTTTACTTTTGGATGTGTTCAAAGGCTGGCTGGCTGTTTTTATTGCTCATTTTTTCTATCAGGATACCGGCGCCTTTCCCGATTTGATAGATTTAAAGATAATGCTTGCAATGGCAGCCGTACTGGGACATGTTTTTCCGGTTTATGTAGGTTTTAAAGGAGGAAAAGGTATCGCTACCCTTTTAGGCATTGGTATTGCCCTTTATCCATTGTCTGCTTTATTTGCCATCCTGATTTTCACTTTGACATTGATTATTTCAGGTTATGTTTCCCTTTCATCCATCACTGCTGCTGTCACTTTTCCTTTTGTCGAAATATTGTTACTCGGACACCATGAGTTCATGTCATTGGTCTGCCTTGCCATCGCGGTCGCTATTTTTGTTCCGTTAACCCACCGAGAAAATATAAAAAGACTGAGAAGGGGAGAAGAATCAAAATTTACAATTCGTCGCAAAAAACCCTGAGTTCAGGTTCAATCTATTGAAATAGTATAACTTGTCCGATATCGGATAAACAAGGAAAGTATGCAGCTTTCGTTATAAGATGCTGAATTTTAAGCTTGTGAGTTCTATATTCATCATCCGGCTAATTCAGTTACTTTTCCTTCTAATCAAAACACTTCTTCCAAACAGTTGAAATCCACTCTTTTGTGTCTTTTGGTATGAACCTTGAATTGCGCAATTGGAAAATATTAGATGCGATAAAAATCAACCTGTACAATGAAGACGGAAAATAAAAATCGGAAAATGAAAGCAAGGCAGTTAGCTGTTTTGATGTTCATTATTCTCTTTTCGGCATTCCGGGCGGTAGGTCAACAAGAAGGGCAAAATGAAAATGATGTGATCAATAATGCCCAGGTGCTTTTCGATAAAAAAGATTTCCAGGCTGCTTTGCCGCTGTATGCGCAGCTTGTCAGTGTTCATCCCGATAATCCGCAGTTTAATTACAAGTTTGGGGTTTGTACATTGTTTGGCGACAGGAAGGATAAGAAAAAGCCGATAAAATATTTAACCAACGCAGCGCAAACCATCAATGACAGCAAAGATCTGCTTTATTACCTGGGTTTAGCCTATCATCAAAATCAGGATTGGTCGAATGCAATGAAATATTATAATTTATATCTTGCTAAACTAACACCGAATGCTCCTGATCGTGCAGTAGTATTGGAAAAAGTAAATGCCTGCCTCAACGGTTTAAATCTTGCCAATAAAAACCTGATTGCAGAGATCATTTCCACATCAAAATTTCAGAAGGATAATTTTCACAGGGCTTATGCAGCGCAGGATTTCAACGGATCACTGATGATTAAACCCGATGTCTTTGTAACGGATAAAGAGAGAAAATCTGGAACTACCAGTTACGTTTACCTGGTTCAGCCCAGTAGCGTATTATATTTTTCGGGCTATACAAATTCGGAGAACAGCAGTAAGGAAATATTCAAGGTCGAAATGGATGATAATGGCGATTGGGGGATTCCTGAGAAGCTGAATGAATCCATTAATACCCCATTTGATGAAGATTACCCTGTATTGGTTGACAACGGGAATACACTCTATTTCTGTTCAAAGGGGCACAACTCGTTGGGCGGATATGATATTTTCAGGGCAATACTTGATCCACAAACAAATACTTTTCTAAACCCTGAAAATTTGGGACCGGGAATTAATTCTCCTTTTGACGACATCGTTTTTATTCCTACCAAAGATAAATCTTATGCCTACTTCTCATCCGATCGCGACAATCTCAATGGTTCGATCAATGTATACAAGGTTCAACTGATTGATAATGCTTTCAATGAAGAGTTCGTTGCAACGAATTACTCTGTAAAATCGGGTCAGCAAATTGAATCCAAAGAAAGTCTGGGAAATAATAACGGAAACATTGCAACGAATGAAAAAGAGCAGGTAGCTGTTGAACAAAATACTGTAAAAGAGCCATTTTCTGATCCATCAAAAAAGGCTAACACAATGGTAAACGACAAAGCCAGGTGTATGGCACTTGCCGATAGCGCTTTTGCAATTATTGCCAACGTGAAAAATCTGGTTCGTGATATAACCAATAAAAGAGACAGGGCAAACGCAATTTCACAGCGCAAATCCGATGAAGCCAGGACGCTCGAAACGAGGCTTAACGAAAGTATTATTTTGCTTTCATCTGCCGCCAGCGAAGAAGAATTCTTACAGGAGCTTGCAAAATCGGTAAAAATTAAGGAAGATATTTATCAACTCCAGCAGAGGTCAGACTATTCAAATAAAATTGCCTGGAACCTGGGGAATCAACTCAAACTGAAAAATCAGGAAATAAATGATCTGAAAGCATTGGCAGGTAAAATCCAATCAACTGCCGTAAGCAGCACCTATGAGGAGACTTTCCTGCTTTTCAACAAATACAAAAACATCGTTAAAGCTGCTGATACCATCACCGATTATTCCGAGTCATTAATGGCAATCACCAACGACAAGACTTCATGGAAAGTACCGGCAAGTGAACTGTTGTTTGCCGAAAATCTGAAAAAAGCTTACAAAGACCAAACCTTACTCGCAGAGGTTGGAATCAAAAAACCTGAGTTCGATCAAAATGTTCCAATAGAAATTGTTGATAAAAGGACCCATGTTCAGGAGAATACTGTAGCCAAGGTTGAACAGGAAAAAATATTTGAACCGTTACCGCTTGTTCAACAGGTTGGCTTTACAGGAAATAATATTGCATCGTTCAACCCAGGCAAAGAAATCCTTGATATCAGTTTCACGAACGATAACAAAACCGAAGCATTTGCTTTGGTTCAGCCCATTTATATTTCGGGTTTAAAACCAAAATTTGATTTGGCTAACAATGTCCTTGAAATAAGCAATGAAATGGACAAGGTTAATGCTTTCAAATTAGTAGAGCCGGTCAAGATGAATCTTGCAGCCTTAAGCAACTCATACTCATCCGAAAATCTTGAAATTAATTTTGCTACCGACAATAAAATGGAAGCCCTTCCATTGGTTGAACCTGTTGTTGCATCCGGATTAAAACCAAAATACGAATTGGCAAACAATGATCTTGAAATAAGCGATGAAATTGACAAGGTAGTTGTATTCAAATTGGTAGAACCTGTCAAATTGAATCTTGCGACTAGTAATAAACTATTATCGGCTGAAAAGCTTGAAATCAATTTAGCATCCGACAATAAAATAGAAGCCCTTGCCTTGGTTCAACCTGTTAATGTATCCTTTTCAAAACCAAAATATGAATTGGCGAACAATGATCTTGAAATAAGCAATGAAATTGACAACATGGTTGCAATCAATTTGGTAGAACCTGTTAAAATGGATATTGCAACTCAAAACAAAATACTGCCTGCTGAAAAACTTGAAATTGACATACCTGTTGAAAAGAAGGCACCCTTTACTTCCTATGCTATCGTTCAGCAGGTTAATCCTGTTCATTTTAATTCACCGATTCATTATGAAGATAACCTGGAGATTAATGTTGAGAATGATGTAATTACACCATTCAGATTGGTTGAACCTGTTGTTTTTGCTTCGCTGGATACAAGAGAAATTTACAACGAAAAAATTGAAATCCAAAATATAAAGGAAGACCAACAGTTTCTTGTCGCTTCAAAAAATGTTGAGCCTGTTATGTTTAAAGCCAGTTCCAGGATTTTGGCGAATCTCAACGAAAATCTTTTTGTAGATTTTATGATAGATCAGATCGTCTCTGAAAAAGTTGTAGATCAGGCTAAGTACTCTACAGTTGCTTCGATACAACCTAAGGAATCGGATATTGAAATAAGTTTAGATACGGACAATCCGGTTACCTATGCCCTTGTTCAACAGGTAAAACTCAGGGATGTTATTTCAGGAGTCAATCCTGTTAGTGAGAATCTGGAGATAAATTATGATATTGACCAATCCGGCACAAAAACCTATGAGCTTGCAAAGTCAGTTAATTATCAACAGGCTTCTTCCTCAACGACAGAGGATTTGTCCATTGAAATCATTCCAGCAGAAAACCATAAGATTATTGCTTATGCTTCAATTGAACCGATACTTTATAGAACCCAATCCGGATATTCATTACCAGGCACAAAGGAAGACTTAGAAATAAGTATGATCATTGATGTTGAACCTTTTGGAACATTCCCCGGAGAAGTAGCTGTGAAACTTCCATCTAAATCTACTTCCGGCGCTTCAAAAGATATGGCACTCAATAATGGTTCAGCAAAGCCGGAAGAAAATTCTGCTGCTGAAAACATTTATTATTTCAGAGAAGCTGTAATGCAACCCAAAGGCATCGAAAGTTCCAATTCCGACAGGGAATTATTGTCAAGGGCGCTTACCAACCCCGGTGATCTGACTTATGAAGAACTATTATATACTGCCAGCCTTACAGATGTTCCGGAAGAAAAGTTAGCGATTTATAATGTTGCTTTTGTTCACATTGACAGGGATTGGAGAGCTTTCAACAATGCAGCAGTTTCTGCCATCCAATCAAGCGACCTGAGTACAGCAAATCTATATATTTACCAGGCATCACTTCTCTCGAATGACAACGGACACATCAAAAACAACATGGGAATACTTGCCTGTTATGAAAATAAATTGGATAAAGCGCAGGGATTTTTTGTAGCAGCAAGCAAATTAGGTTATGATGCTCAATACAACCTTCATTTGGTTGAAAGCCTTAATAAACCTGACAGCCCGGGAAATATGAATGCTAACGCGCTAAAAGGCGGTAAAGATGAGAATGTTATGGTTGATATCATTGACTATAAAGGCTCGGAAAAATAGTGAATACTTTATTTTGACAGGGCTGCCTGAAGTTGAAAGGCAGCCTTTTCTTTTTTTGGTGAACCGAAATTCAACAGTTTGAATAAAAAATTCAACTCTTCAAAACAAAATCACTTTCCATCAAGAATAAATTTGTGGCGATGTTTCCTCTCATATCAATTGATTTATCAAGAAATTCCTGTGTTGGAAAAATGTGGAGAAAACTATTTTTTGAATCAGGCTGTATGAATTAAAAAATTAATAATTTTACGAGAAATTTAAACTACAGAATTAAAGAAAAAAGTGATATGAAGTTTATTGTATCAAGTTCAGCATTATTGAAAAACCTGCAATTGATCAGCGGTGTTATCAATCCAAGCAACACACTCCCTATTTTGGATGATTTTTTATTCGAGTTAAAGGATAAAAAACTTGTCATTACCGCTTCCGATTTGGAAACCACAATGTCGGTGAGCGTAGCTTTAGACCTGGCTGATTCACCGGGCGTTGTGACCATACCGGCAAAACTCCTGCTCGATACCCTGAAGACATTACCCAGTGTTCCGATTACGGTTACTATTGACAACGAATCCCTGATGATTGAAATATCGGCAGGAGAAGGCAAGTTTAAATTATCGGGTCATAAGAGTGATGAATTTCCGTTAACGCCTGTAATCGAAGAAGCTGTTGCCATTAAAGTAAATGCAGGGGTTTTGAAAAATGCATTTAACAAAACATTGTTTGCAACGGGAAATGACGAACTTAGGCCGGTAATGTCAGGTGTCTTTTGTGAATTATCGCCCGAAGATATGACTTTTGTGGCAACAGATGCACATAAGCTTGTAAGATACAGAAGGACTGATTCGAGCGTTGAAGCTGCTGCCTCTTTTATATTGCCAAAGAAACCTTTGAACCAGCTTAAAAACATATTACCCGAAGAAATTGATGTCAATATTGAATACAACCAGACAAATGCTTCGTTTACCTTTGAAAACGTAAATCTGGTTTGCCGGTTGATTGATGGCAAATATCCGAATTATGAAGCTGTCATCCCGAAGGATAATCCCAATACCCTCACAATCGAAAGGGTTCCATTCATCGGAGCTATCCGGCGTGTGGCGCTTTATGCCAACCAGTCCACCAACCAGGTAAGGCTGAAAATAAGCGGCAAGGAACTTACATTGTCGGCTGAGGATATTGATTATGCCAATGAAGCCAAAGAACGTCTTACATGCAGCTATAATGGCGAAGATATGGAGATCGGATTTAATTCAAAATTTTTGCTTGACATGCTGAATAACCTTGAATCGGAAATGATAAAAATTGAAATGTCGGCACCCAACAGGGCAGGAATATTAATGCCGGTTGATGATAAAAAAGAAGAAGACATCCTGATGCTGGTGATGCCGGTGATGCTCAATCAATAAACAAATCAGCTTAAATAAATTAAAAGCAAGTCCTTCTGGCTTGCTTTTTTCATTATAGATTTCTCTCAAAATGAAGATACTGATTTTTGGCGGAACCGGGTTTATCGGAAAACATCTTATTCCCCTTTTAATAAAAGAGGGTTACGAGATTATTCTATTTACCAGGAATCAGGATTCAGTACCACAATCTTTTCGGGGTAAAGTAATTATAGTTGAATGGAATCTAAGTAATTACAAAGCAATTACTGATCACCTGATAGGTGATTATGCAATTATAAACCTTGCCGGTGAAAGCATAGGCGCGAAATATTGGACAAAAAAGCAAAAAGATAAAATTCGCTCCAGCAGGGTAAACATTTCAATGGCAATTGCAGATGCCATACGAAATTCATCGGTTAAGCCCTCAGTAATACTTCAGGGAAGCGCAATCGGATATTACGGCTCTCAATCCGATACCATACTTAACGAGGAATCAGTCAAAGGAAATGGCTTTCTGGCGGATGTGGTGGATGACTGGGAATCATCATTAACTTCCTTGGCGGAAATTAATACAAGGATAGTTTTTTTAAGAACGGCTATTGTTATAGGCATCGACGGTGGAATATTGCCTAAACTGCTCCTTCCTTTTAAATATTATTTGGGTGGCCATATGGGAAATGGCGAGCAATGGTTTTCATGGATACACATAACGGATTTGGTGGATGCCATGCTATTTTTATTGAAAAGTAATAATACTGGCAGGAATTTATAATTTGACTTCCCCGGAACCTGTTAAAATGAAAGAATTTTCCAGAATCGCCGGTAAACTGATAAGAAAGCCATCGTGGCTGCATATTCCTGCATTTGTTTTAAGGCTTATAAACCGGGAAATGGCTGAAGATTTATTTCTTACAAGCCAGCGTATTCTACCTGTCCGGCTGATTGAGGCAGGATTTCAGTTTAAATATGTTACGGCAGAAATGGCCCTTGAAAATCAAATAAAAAAAACGTAGATCATGCACGATTGTGTTGGAGACAAATTTATCATAAATGGCAATGTTTACCCGGTTTCAGATTTTGACGAGCGAATTCTGCAATCCGACCAGGTGGTATATGAAGTGATAAGGATAGAAGAAGGAATACCTTTATTTATTGAAGATTACCTCAGCCGGCTTGAGCGCACAATTTACCTTTCGGGGTTGAAGATCAGTGTTGAACAGCAAAATATCCGGCAACAGATTCACCAGTTGATTCTGATCAGTAATATCAAACAGGGTCCTTTAAAACTGATGATTTCTGCTGAGCAGGCGATCGTGTATTTCATGAGAGCCGTACTTGCCTGAACCTCAGGAATATTTGACAGGTGTCAAAACCGTAACTGTCAATGCAGAAAGAAGAAATCCAAACGCCAAAGTCTGGAATCCGGATTTCAGGGAGAAAATAATCAAAGCTTTAAACCAATATTCGGCATATGAAGCCATCCTTGTTGATCAGCATGGCGACATCACCGAAGGAAGCCGGTCGAATGTGTTTTTTGTCAGAGGCAGCGAATTGTTTACTGCTCCCTACTGCAGCCGTTTTGCCTGGTATTACAAGGATGAAGGTGCTTGATGTATGCAATTCGGAGGGAATCAAAGTGAATGAAATCACTCTTCATCTGGCTGATATTGGAAGCTACGAGTCTGTTTTTATCACGGGAACATCGCGCAAGGTTTTGCCTTAAGGCAAATTGACCAGCATATTTTTAAGGTCAATAATCCGCTTGTCGGAAAAATTTCAAAGAAATTTGAGGATTTGGTAGCAGATTATATCGCAAGTCATCCTGGAGTACACAATTAAAAAAATCAATTTTTGTTTCAGCCGAAACAAGGGATCACTCATTATAGTACCAAACTTTGCACAGCAACAATCAGCTTACCATTGTTTGACTGAATATCAAACACTTTGGCTAATGATGCGCAAGGAGAATAGTTTTGAATGAATTGGGTTTTAACCTAATTGTATTTGATTAATTTTCCCCTTGTCGTGATTGCAGTTTTTTCAGTTAAAGCATATAAATAAACACCTTCAGGAAGAAATGAGAGGTCAAGTGTGGATGATCCCCTGACCTCTTTTATGTACACAAATTTTCCATAAATATCAAATACTTTCCAATTTCCTTATTCCGCTTTGGGGTATTTCAATGTTTACCCAATGATTGAATGGATTTGGATATAATCTGGCATTTTCCTGAATATAATCATCCCGTTGTCCGGTTGTAATGCTGTCCGGATCAAATTTTAGGATGAAAATGTCCTTCTGATATAATTCACCGGGAAAATTATAAAAATCCCAGAAGCTGCCCATGATAACAATATTATCGTCACTCAAAACCATAATTATTGTAGGCATATATTCCCCTTTTCCTCCGTAATTTGCTGACCATTGTACTCCGTTTAAATTTTGATCAACCTTATACAGCGAAACCCAGGTGTCGGTAGGAGGCACATTAATATTTTTTGAACAGGTTACATAGATTGCTCCATCACTGTTTTCACAGGTTTGTGCAATACGGTCGTTGGTATCGGGCACTCCAATGAAGATGGTATCGTATATACCTTCGAGGATATTGGTTTTGAATAAGCCTATATCCCAGTAGGGTGGCGGATAAGTAGAATACTCCATATATTCGCTGCTGAACAGAATCTCATGATTGGAAAGCAATAAACTTGTAACATTATTGTAAATACTATCATTGAGCCCAATTACAGTATCAAGATTGAACAGATAATCCATTAGAAATAACTTTTCCTGCTGGACGAACACATACTTTTGAATTTCAGGAAAATCATAAATATAATTTAATAACCAATAGATGGAAGTATCTGTACTCTCGTTTATTATATTTCCCTGCATATCTATTTCCCTGAAAATCCCTACACCCCCTTTAGCCAGCAGGTAACCCTGGTTCATGACTATGTTTCCGTTATGGTTAATAGATATCGCATAGAGTTCCTCACTTATATCCGGTTCGCCGTAATAACGCTCCTGCACAATTTCCAGTTCCCCGTTAAGCCAGATAATACAGGCATCTTTTAATCCAGTCAGGGTATCCAAAGCATATACTGATACAATGATTAAATCGGGATCTGCTTTCAGGATGGTCTTGATAAAAAATTTGTAATGCCCATCCCCATCCAGGTAAATGCTGTCAACCGGAGTAAAAGCAGAATCGGTGAGATACAGGATATGATGATAATTATAAAAGGCACTGACAGATGGCGGATAAGGTGGTATTTCCGGATTTTCTCTTACCACATTTAAAAGGAAGTTACCTGTTGATTCATTGTATGCACAATCAAATAAATACTCATCCAGGGTGGAATTATTCCATTCAATACAAGTAAATTGGGCCTGGATTATTTCATGGTTAAGTAGAACTGTTAAAACAATCAAACTATAAATTGCTGATTTTCCCATGGTCCTAATATTGATTAAATTATCACATGGATGTTTTCCACTATAGCACAATAAACTTTATGTAACGTAATAGGTTCAAAATATCTGGCGTTTGTTAACAGCAAAAATAATAATTATAAATGTCAAGGAAAAATATTTATTTTATTAACATTATTGGTTGGCTAACTGATTCAAATAAACACAAAAATATTCTTAAGAAAAAAATAAAGTAGGGCGTTAGTTTGCATCCATCAGTCCTTCCACCAGCCAGTTAGCAACTGCCTGCCGGTTATCAACTACAATAAAACGCTTTTGGTCGGCGTCATTCCGGATATTGCCCAATTCAATGAATACTGAGGTTGGCGTTACTTTGCGAAGCATGTGCAGGTTTCTTGGTTTTACCGTACCATAATAGCCCCTGTTTTTCTGGTGGTGATTGTATTTTTCCTCTATTTTATCTTTCAATAAATAGGCTACTTCCTTTCCTTTCGCGTCATTTGGGTAATAGTAGAAAAACATGTCAACGCGCTGACCACTGCTTCGCGAATCAACATGGAGGTTAATGGCTAATTGCTTCTTTATTCCATTTTTTTTATTTTCTGCATAAAGGTCATTAACAATTTTACATCCAAGATCCAATCGGGCTATCTGGTTCAGCGGCATGGTCTTGTTTTTATAATAGACTTCGTCCTTATCAGGTTCAAGTATCGCTTTATCACGTATGCCGTCATTCTTATCGCGTGTGATTAAATAAACGGTGGCGCTGTGTTCGAGCAGGTTTTTTGTCATTCTCAATGCGATATCATAAGCATATTCATCTTCACAAAGGGTGTGTCCGTTGTATTTTCCCATCGCTCCGGGATCAGGACCTCCATGACCCGAGATGATATAGTAAACATTCCCTTCCAGTTTTTTATCCTGTATTTGAACGTTTTTATATTTTTCACCCAGCAAGGAATACTCAACGGTAGCAGGTCCCGATGATTTTGTGCCGGAATCGCAATAAAGGTAGTCATAAGGAACCCAAAGAATATTATCAGCCCTGTAATCCTTTTCTTTGATACCCTTGCTGACCATGGCTTCATTGTAGTTTTGTATCTTTTTGGCAAGGTTGTAATCGTTGTTGCCAATGGTAGTGCGGATATTTACGGTGTTGTAGGTATAAACCACTACCGGAAGCTTATAAATCCGGTCAATCCTCAGCGACAAATCGTCGGGAAGTTTATTGATTTCTTTGAAATGTTCGAGGTTGCATTTGGAAGATGAGATATCATACTTTTTAAAAAGTAAATAAGTCGCATCACCTGATTTTGCCCTGAATTCAACATACTGTAAATCTTCCCCGATAAGAGTTACCGATGCGAACAGAAAAATAAATAATATTTTAAATCTTAACGTCATTCTTAAACCCCGGATATCCTTTCTGTAAGCTATATCCATTCCTCTTTAAATCCGTTCAGGGAGATGATGATTTATCAATCCTGTCAAATTCAAAATTATCAATATTTGAAAGCCATTCGGAGGGGCCGGATTTTAAATATCAAGAGTTTTATTAACATAAGGACAAGTTAAAAACTCAAAGCTCAAAGGAAAAAGTTCAAAACTGAAAGGTTTCTGTTTTCTTTTGACCGATTATTTCTATTGCTTTTTCCATAATGTCATCAACGCCATCCAGTTCGTGCAGCGGATCCATCCAGACTGTAACATCCGGCGGAACTCCGTTTTCCCAGTTCTGACCATCGGGGGTGAGTGTGCGGGAAACTGAAAATCGGTAAGCCCAACCATTGGGCAGCTCAAACCCGGCTGGCGAACCGAGACCACCGCCGGTTGTGTCGCCTACCTGAACTACATGAGGAAAAGCTTTCATGGCGGTAGCGAAGAATGAAGTAGCGCTGAAACATCCCCTGTTCGTAAGCAGGATCACCGGTTTTGTGTAATGGTATGAACCAACAGGTTTCATTGTAACTTCTGCCGCATCACCAAAATCATCATGGCCGGGACCTGTCTTCATTGCAGAGGTAAATATTACCCTTTCCTGATCGGCAAACCGTGAACCGATTTGATAAATGTTTGTTACGCTTCCACCTCCATTGTTGCGCATGTCTAAAATAATCCCGTTGGTGTGCCACAGGCTACCAATCACAAAATCAATATCAGCACTTTGGACAGGTTGTGAAAAACTGCCGTAATAAATGTATCCGATCGAAAGGCTGTCTCTTTCAAAAGTTGTATTGATAAGCGAACCGGTTATTCTGTAATCCCAGCCGATGTAATGATCCTTTATCAGCCTGAAATCGAAATTCTCAGGAGCATTGTATTTAAATGAATACCTCGAAATATCAAATGGGGCGGTGAGGTTCACATGACCATCATTCAGCTCATTCAGCATGTCGGCAAGGACATCGAATAACTCATAATTGCTCATGTCGTTGTTCACCTGCGGGCGATAAGTATTGTAAACTTCATTCCAGTCAATGCCCTTGTATTCAAAAAAGGAATACTTTTCATCAGCGGATTTCCAGATGTATTCAAAATTCGTCACAGGGTCGTTTGCCGGTTCATCTTCCATGAGGATTTTTTCACAAGACGCATTAACTATCGCCAATAGAATTAAATTCAAATAAAACTTATTCAGCAAGGAATGTTGGAATGGTGGAATGAAGGTTTTACCATGAAATTTAGTTTTTCTAAGCTTTACTATGAATAACAAAGTCATTGCGAGTGAGGCACGAACGAAGCAATCTGCTTTCATAGAGATTGCTTCACTCCATTTCATTATGCTTGCAATTACTGGATAGTCAATTTTGGATTTTCTGTTATGGAATTTTATCTTTTTCATTTTTCTGGAGTTTTGTTGTTAAACTTGAAAATAAACGAAAACTGGATTCCATGGAATGCCGATTGAACCTTGTTGTAACCGGGATTATGATTGTAAAAATTCCAGACATAGCTTAGCTTGAACATATTCTGATTGTGCAGGATGTAATAAAGTTCGGTTTGCGAACGAAGGTTGAAGGGTATAAATATGCCACCGGTAGTTTGTTCGTCAGTGATCTTTGTCCTGAGATCGGGATCAATAAAGTTGGTGATGGTTACATAAGTCGGTCTTATCAGATAACTTAACACAGGTGTAGAAACCTGCCAGCTTAGCCTTAAGTCACGATCGCGGCGGTTGAAGTTAATCCCAAGGAACTTAAAGGAGTTGCTTTTCCAACTGAAGGGATATTCAAAGCGGGTAGCGACTCCAAGCCCGTAATAATTATCGAAGGTTAATGCTGAGTTGCCATATTTATAATTAACCCTGAAATGTCCGTTGATGTTGAACTCCGGTCCTAAATACCAGTTGATCTTTTCGTTGACAATTGGGCGCAGACGGTAAAGGATGTTGTACCGGATGGCAAGATAATAACTGGTATTGGGAGCATCGTACCAGGGAGTCTCAATATCCGACTTCAGGTTGCCATAGCTGAAATCGGTTTCAAGAGTTTTGATTCTTTTGTCAGAATGGGTAAGATAACCCAGCGAAGCAAAAGGGAAGTTGAAGCCTTTGTAGAGCAGGGGAGAGGTTGCCTGATCCATCAACTTCACACACGAAAAGCCCAGTCCCAGCCCAAGGTATTTGTCCCGCGCCTTTCGTTCGGCTTTTTTTATTTCTTTTTTTTCTGTGTCGCTTGCATAGACTGACTGATTCATCAAAATCATCAGAAGCAGTGATAAAAAGAATAATGGAAATTTGTATTTCATTATCTGATGTTTATGTTTGCAAAAATAAGTGGTTTTTGATGAGGTTTTCTTTTGTTTTGAGCCAGAAACTTTATTTTTGCTGCTAATAATTATCTTTGAAAAGTAATACAAGCCTTGAGATATTTACTTTTTAAACACAAGAGATAATATACGTCCCATTGATGATTAATACATTTAAAAACTTCAAAATGAGAATGATTAACCTTTTATTCATGTTCAGCACAATATCGTTCATTGTTTCAGCACATGAAGAACCTTCAAAGACATTGAATGAGCAAAATGACAAAGCAAAATCAAGACAACGAATAGTTGAATCCGGTATTTTAAAATCCTTTATGTGGAAATATACAGTTTGTGAAGGCAAACTTGCTGATAAAGGTTCCAAAGCAATCATACAAGAATACGACAAAAATGGTAACATGACAGCCATTGAAGCATATAATAATGATTCCTTATCCTTGAGGGTTGAATACAGTTTTGACTCGAATAATAATATGCTGACAGATATTGATTATTCTGCTGACAGAAAGATACTGGAAAAGAATTCATATAATTATGACAATGGAGGCAGGGTAATCTCAGGCAATACCTATAACGAAGAAGAACAATTATCAGCTTATTTCATAATCAACAAAGCAAACGACAAGAAATCCATTATCTTTTTAAAGTATAAGGATAATGACAGCCTCGAATATAAAATTGAATATCTTTATTCATCCAACTATGATCAATCCGATTATACTGAAGCAAACAAATATGACCCGAATAATAAATTAATTATGCGTGTGATAAAAAAGTACAATGCATCCAGCCGGCAAACAGAAAAAGAAATTTATGGAGGAGATGGTTCATTGTCCTATTCCTTTTACTACGAATATGATAATGGCGGCAATTTAACAGCAATTATAAAAAAGAAATCTGATGGCACAGTGGAATGGAAAGATTTATATTCCTATGACAAAAGTGGGAATTGCATGGAAATAGATAGCTATGATTCCAATGACGATCTGTCGTCTGTTGTCAAATATACTTATGAGTATAACAAATAAAATCAACCGAAGATTGAAAGAGTAAAACAAGACCCACCATAGCTGCTGATATTCAATGCTGCAGGCACCTAAGCAAAAGTCGTGATCTTTATAATTTAGAGAAGAAACGATTAAAACAGATAAGCAAAATGAAAACATTGGAAAGCGCTTTTACAGAGAAACAATTGGGTCATTCAAATCTTCTGCTTAAAAACGCCTTTATTAAATCTGCCACCTACGAAGGGATGTTTGATAAAGGAATCCCCACTGACAGTTTGATCAGTCATCACGTAAATATAGCCAAAGGAAATGCAGCTCTTACAACTGTGTCTTACGGTGCAGTATCGGCGGATGCGAGAACTTTTAGCGATCAGATGTACATCAATGAACGAAGCCTTGAAAAATTAAAAATACTGACACACGAGGTTCATGAGGCAGGAGGGAAGGTTTCGATTCAACTCACCCATTGCGGCTACTTTTCGAAGAATAAAGAAGTTAAAAAGCCGTTGGCGCCCAGCAAAGTTTTCAATGAATACGGGTTTATGTCGGGGATCGTGTTTTCCAAAGCAATGACTATATTGGATATGGAAAAAGTGTCGGATGATTTTGCAGAAGCTGCATGGCGATGCAGGGATGCCGGTTTCGATGCTGTTGAAATCCACATGGGGCATGGATATTTATTGAGCCAGTTTCTCAGTCCGTGGACCAATAAGCGAAAAGATAATTATGGCGGTAGCATTGAGAACAGGTCGCGGTTTCCACTTGAAGTATTGCATAAAGTGATTGGACGGGTAGGAAAAGAATTTCCAGTACTTGTTAAACTAAATTTAAGCGACGGTTTTCGCGGTGGTTTTTCCCTTGAGGATTGCAAATATTTTTCAAAAGAGCTTGAAAGGAAAGGGTGTACTGCAATTATTTTAAGCGGCGGATTTACCAGTAAAACTCCTTTTTACATGATGAGGGGGAAAGTCCCATTGGGAGGCATGATAATGAACGGCTCTTCTCTGGCAGAAAAACTGACTATGGCGCTATTTGGACCTTTCGTAATTAAACGCTATAAATTTTCGGAAAACTTCTTCCTTTCACAAGCGAAAGAAATCCGCAAAACCGTTCAAATGCCATTGGTTTACCTTGGAGGTGTTCACTCAAAAAATGGCATTGAAGAAATATTGAATGTCGGTTTTGAATTTATCGCCATCGGAAGGGCATTCATTCATGATCCTGATTTTCTTGTTAAACTAAAAGAAAACAGTATCGAAAAGTCAGAATGCAACCGTTGTAATAAATGTATAGTCGAGATGGACAGAGGCGGTGTTAAATGTGTGATTTAATACATTTTTGATCTGGGGAACTCAAACCCAATAGAAAAAGTTATTCTGAAAACGCGCCCGAAAATTTTGCAATTAATAAAGCAAGGACAATGGCAAGCAGGATAAAAAACCCTATTTTTCTCCTTATTTGCGTATATTGTTCAAGCCTGTCCTTGTCGAGGTAGTATTTCCCTGAACCGGATTCAACGATTACACCTTTCCTGACGAGCCTGCGGAAGATCAGGCTGTGACGGATGCCCAGTTCTTCAATTGTCCGGGCTGTGGCGGATGAATAAGCTTCGCGGGTTTGAAAACTGCGGACGATCTTCCTGGATTGCGAGGCCATAATGGCTCCGGATGCATTGGGTGGTACCATATTCGAAATATTTATTAAAAATCAAAATTAAATCTTTTTTCAGGACGGGTCAGCCTGAAAATCATCTAATTTATAACTACTCTTATGTAACTAAACTGAAAATGGGTAAAGGAATAGGTAAGGAAATCTGGGTAGTTTAAAGGCTAAGGCTAAGACTAAGGCTAAGTGAGAACTTTACCATAACCTTTTCCAAAAATGACCAGCCTGACAACCTGCATGCGTGGCAGGGACGGGCAGGCATCCTTACCCTTGCCTCACTCACTTTTATCCGTTTATATCGCAAGTTTTAATTCCTGGTGCGGTTTGTTTTAATTGAACTGAAGGACTAAATACTATCTAATAAGGACTTTTTCCATATCTTTGAACCTCTGGTTTGGATGACGACAGATGATACTCTTTATCATAGTAAGCCATTATAAGAATGCACACAGAAATGAATAAATTATTGATAATTTTGGTTTTCGTTTTACCGACAACATTGCTAGGACAGGAGAAGACAATTCCAATTGATATATCGTTATTTAACGAGGCGACAGCAATTCCATTTACACGGTTTTTCACAACTCCAATTCATCCTGGTTTACAATTGGGGACTGAATTTAATTATAAGATTAAAGAACATTCCCGACTGTTTCAGACTGCCAATATTTGCTATTTCTATCATAACTATCTTGCACAAGGGATCGGGCTTAATACAGAGTTGGGGTATGAATACCGCTTAAAATCAGGATTTGCTGTTGCCGGTCTTTTAGGTGTTGGATATATGCACACCTTTGCAACAACTGAAGAATTTACTTTTTCAAACGGACAATACGAAAAGAATGCTGACAAAGGCAATGCAAGATTATATCCCTCTTTATCCTTTGATATTGGCTATTATTTAATCAAGGCAGATAACAATAGTCCAAAAATATTTATTCGTTATCAATCCTGGGCTGAGTACCCTTATTCGCCTGACTTTATTCCGGTGATGACGCACATTAGCTTACATATTGGGGCAAAATTTTTTATCCACACAAAAACCAGGACAAATGACTAAAAAAATATATTTTATACTCGCCCTGCTGTCGTTTTTCGCTTGCAGAAAGGGCGAAATCATTGAACCCGATTTTTATTATTGCAATTTCAATTTTGCTGACAGTAGTTCAACCAATCCAAACAACAACAAATATCAGTCACTAATAGATGGTATGACTTCAAGCGGTGTAGTTGGCATTACAATGTCTGTTTATCACCCACAGACCGGAATGTGGACTGGAGCAAGCGGAAAAGCTGATTTACACAACAATGTTGATATGAAACCTTGCAATATTTCACGGGTGGGTTCTACAGTGAAAATGTTTACAGCTACCACAGTATTGTTACTTATGGAAGAAGGGAAATTAAATCTGGATGATAAAATTTCTTCCTATTTGCAAGGAGATGTTATATCCAAAATTGAAAATGCAGACAAGGCCACTATTCGTCAATTGCTTCAACATTCAAGTGGTATATACAACTACATTCAAAATTTGAAATTTCAAACTGCTTCCACCAATGATTTAATCAGAGAATGGCAACCTGACGACCTGTTAAAATACGCATTCAACCAAAAAGCTTACTTTCAGCCTGATGAGGATGTCCGATACTCAAACACAGGCTATATTTTGCTCGGATTATTAATTGAAAAAATTGAAGGGAAGCCATTTTACAAAGTCTTTGAAGAAAAATTATTTAATCCACTGGGTTTAACATTAACAAAATTTGCTGCCGAAGATCCTGTTCCTGATGGAATAGTTAGAGGATATATTGATTTGTACAGCAATCTACAAGTTATCGAAAGCACCTACTTTAGTGGCTGGGACTATTATACCGCCGATGGAGGTTTGATTTCAAATCCCTGCGATTTAAGCATTTTCTTTCAGGCATTAATGAATGGACAAATAATAAATTCAGCTTCATTAAATAAAATGCTCGTATGGAAAGCGCCCAAAGAGCAATCGGCAGATTTTTTCCCGATCTTCTATGGATTAGGTATTTTCAAAATCGAAACCCCCGGAGGAATCGCCTATATGCACAGTGGTGATGCAATTGGCTATTACGCAAATATGTTATATTTCCCGGCAGACAGCACGACAATAATTTATGCAGCAAACAGCAATTATGGCAAAATTGACCAATATGTTTCAACAAAAGAAGCCATGGAAAAAATTATTGATGTAACGAAGGAATAAATAGAATAACGGCTTAAAATGTACCAAAAAATTGCCCGGGGCATCCCGGAATAATCAATTTCAAATTTTCCTTGTTTCCTATAAATTGAACGCAAAAAGGAATGCAGGTGCAGCCTTGCTGATCTAAGCCCGCGTCAAATGTCCGAAGCGAATTGCCAAAGTTAATTCTTCACAAATTTTGAACTTACCACACCGCCATGATGATTTACAACCAGGGAATATACCCCTTTTGGGAAATGTTCAATATTCAGGTCATGGTAATTGCCAGGGTTTAGCCTTCCTGTCTCAAGTTTAGCACCATTCAGGTTGAAAATGCTGTAGATTGTGTTTTGATCCGTGACATCCAGAACAAAATGGATGGCTAAAGCTGAAGGATTGGGTAGGATATTCAAATAATTTTGTCTGATATTATGTAGATATGTACCCACTGTCAGGTCAGAATGCAGAATTAATCCGAGGCTCACCTTTGTGGCTTCAGCCAGGTATAGGAAATCACAATTCTCAGCTACGTCATTAATGGTATGGTAATTTGGATTGATGTAATGCTCCATAAAATAGATGCCTTGATAGCCTGCATCAAGGAAAGGCTGAATGTCACCCCCGACCTGGTAAACCGGTTGCCATGAATAGGTATTCAGGGAAGTAAAATTCCCGATAATATAAATTGCCATTGAAGTGATAAGCGGTGACATTGTACTGTTGAACAAATCAATCGTCCACGATCCATCGTTCCAGGCGATCATATCATTGTTGATTGCCATTGAAATGTCCCTACCTTCCGCCTGTGCCTCAGCAGCATAATGCTCAGTACCGGCATCTCCATAATTCATCAGTTCTTCGGCGGCTGATGCGAGGAAGATCAGGGTTTGCCCCGGTTGATAGCCCATTTCCATGATGACCCTTGCACACTCCAGCGTTGCAGCCGTTCCTGAAGCATTGTCATCAGCGCCCGGGGCAACGACCATTGGATCTGCATCCTGCACCACACAGTCGTAATGGCTTACCAAAACAATCTCAATTTCCGGGGTCAAATTGCCCTCAATCCTTGCCTCAACATTGTACTGCCAGGTTGTTGTGTCAAATACCAAAAAAGGGGGCCAATTGATATATGTATTGCAGGGAAATGAATCGAGCCTGACCTCTTCTATACCATACGAAAGGAATTTGTTCATGATCCATGTTGCCACCTCTTTACGGTTCGGTGATATCATAAACCGCGTACCCATCTCCTGTAAGTCCTGCACATCATTTTGCATCGAGTCAGGGCTGATCAATGCCAGTGCAGCAACAATAAGGGAATCTGAATTTTGACAATGGGCCTTGTTTTCTAAAACTACACCGGCGACAGAGAACCCAAACAAAATGATAAGTGTAAATGCTTTTTTCATACTTTATAATTGTTTTCACTCTGAAAAGTAATTTTATTGCCGCCAAATTACAAAAACACCAAATCACACCAAAGTTGGGGGGCTGATTATTAAAGTTTTGTGTATTTTAGTGACTTCGTGTGTTAGTGGCATTTTCATTTTTTGATTTTTCGGAGCGGACTCATAATTTATACTTCAATGTTATCCTTAACTTCTTACAAAACTACAATCATTTACTTTTTCGTCTTAAATTCAGTCAGGCATATTAAAAAACTGGCTGAAATTAGTTCCATTCCGATTGCATTTTTTAGTTTGTCAAAATAAGTAAAAAAAAGTCCGGAAGTCAATAGCAAATCAGTTTCCGGTAGGTATGAATCAGTTTTCGTTGATTTTGTTTGATGTCAGTACCACACTTTCCATGATCGAATTTCATACAAGTCACCCTTGCTGTTTCTTTTTGGTTGCGGAGGTATATTCTCTTGAGTGATCCTTCAGAGGATCTAATGACCAGAGTTGCTATTGATCAATACAAGGTAATATAGCATTGTTTCAGGATCTTCCATATCCGGTTCATTTTGATAATTTTGCAGTAATCCGGGATACGACTCCAACATCTTTTTTAGTACAACCCTGTTCAGAGGTTTGGCTATACCAAATCTATTGTCGATAACATAAAGAACCTTGGTTTTTAAATTTTTTGCATTTCTATCTATAGCACCAATTGCTCCGCTGTATCTCCGCGTAGCACTTTGAACGGCTATATCCCCATTGTTAACCGGACCCCAAAAGCCAATATACTTTCCTTCGGTAATAACTTTGGCATACATCTTCTGAGCTTTCTGAATGAAACAATTCAAATAAAGGGTATCTCCTGTTGAAATTGCATAAATTTTCGCGCATAAACCCTTTTTGCAAATCAAAATTGCCTTGATTTGGCGTCGAAAAACATAATCTGCATTTAAAGACTGCCGTTGAAATTTACATCAAACTTTATTATTTTGTAATCAAAAGCGTACGCAATACCAATATATCCTCCGTCATTAGTTTTAATAATATTTCTAATTTCCTTACCATCAATAACTTTTACAATATTAAAAGTGGGGTTGATAGGTTCGTAAGTAGTAAAACTTATTTCATTTCCATAAGCAGTTCCCACACTATTGGTTGCATACGCTTTAACAAAATATGTGGTGGCAGGGGTTAAATCAGTAATATGGCTAATATATTCACCTGAACCTGTTCCATCTATGGTTTTATTGTCTGAAATGGTAGGATTTTGTAATGTACTCCAACACACACCTCTTGAAGTAATAGCCGAACCTCCGTCAGAAGTAACATTACCTCCACAAATTGAGGAGGTATATGAAATATTACTTATAGGTATCGTAGATAAGACAGGATTTGATAGAATATTGTTGGTATTCGTGTCTTCATCTTTATTACAACTACTCATAATAATTAATAGAATTTCAAATATTATAAAATAATATGCAAATTCAATTTTCTTTTTGTTCATTCAAGTATATTTTTCAGGATTTCTAATTTTTTATATAAAATTATTTATGGACTTTTTATTATCATTCAGCTTGATTATAAAATTACGTCTAATAAAATTTTTTTTGGTTATAAAATAATCTTACCCAAAGTTAAATTATATTGTTTCATTTCTCAATTTTTAAATCGGTTCACCCCAGCAAATATATAAACTTCTTCAATAAACCAAATCAATTACAACTATTTTTTATCACTCAGGGATTAACAGGCAGGGAGGAAGTCTGCAATAAGCAGTCAGCAGTCGGCAAACGAAACTCAGAACGCAAAACACAAAACAATGAGCAGTTGGCGATTGGCAAAGCGGAACGCAGAACGCAGAACCCAGAATACAAAACAATTTGCAGTCGGCAATCGGCAATGTGGAACTTAGAACACAAAACATTCAGCGGTCTGCAGTCTGCAATATGCAGTATATGGGAAATTGGCAAATCAAAATTACTATTTTCGACATCGAAAAACAGGTTCAAAAATAAAAATACCGTACACAGACGCAATTGGCGCGGGTTTCAAAAACCGATGACTGGATTCCTGACAAATCCTGACGGTTTTTCCCGCCTGAACGAGAAAGTCAGGCAGGTATCCCGTTATGAGTCTTAGCCTCCGTCTCCGCCTCTGCCTCCGCCTTACCCTTAACCATAACCCAAAGATCACCGGCGAAGCGTTTATTTAAATAAGGATAACCTGCAAAAAATGGACTGTATTGCTTGATGAAATTAAAATTTAATAAATTTGGCATCAGCAATCACAGGAAATGAAACATCAGGTGAAAACAAACATGGCGATTTTATCAGGGAATTAAGTTAGTATCATAACAATTTGCATCCAATTTTCTATAACTTTAATTACGATAAGGAGTGATGAAAAGAAGCAGAGTACTACAAATAATAAATAAATGAAAATAATTATTCTGTCAATTATTGGAATAGGATTAATGGGATTTAATAATTACATCAATGCCCAGCAAACTATTGCCGACACGATGATGCATGATGGTGAAACAAGAAGTTATATTATTTATATTCCTGCTAATTATACCGGCAATGCTCCTGTCCCATTATTGTTCAACTTTCATGGGCGCACCGGGACTGCAACGCAGCAAATGAACTGGTGCGATTTCAGACCTATTGCAGATACGGCTGGTTTTATCATCGTGCATCCGCAGGGATTATTATTTAATGGAGTCACTTGCTGGAATGTGGGCGGTGAAGGCTTTACGCTCGGAATGACTACCGACGATATAGGTTTTACGGAAGCGATGATAGATACAATAGCCGGTCAATATAATATTGACCTGACGAGAGTTTATAGCACCGGATATTCAAATGGAGGCTTTTTTAGTTTTGAATTGGCTTGTCAGCTCGGATATAATATTGCTGCAATTGCATCTGTGGGTGGTTCAATGACTCCCGAAACATTAGCCAATTGCAATCCTCAGCATCCCACGCCTGTTTTACAAATTCATGGTACTGACGATACAATTGTGCCCTACGACGGTGTGTCCTGGTCCGAGCCTGTAACCACTGCGATATCCTATTGGGTCAATTATAATAACACGGCAAGTATACCCATAGTCACCGTTGTTCCTGATATCAACACCTCGGATAGCAGTACTGTTGAGCATTACATCTATCAAAATGGGGATAGTTGTACATCTGTTGAACATTATAAAGTTATAGATGGAGGACATGACTGGCCGGGATCATGGGGAAATATGGATATTAACTCCAGTTCGTTAATATGGAGTTTTGTTTCTCAATATGATATCAACGGTAAAATCGGCAGTGCACCTATAGGGATGAATGAAAATATCAGCGAATTGATATTGTTCCAGGTTTTCCCCAATCCATCAAACGGACAGTTTACGATTTTTCTTCCTGATGACAATACCGAACTTATTATTACGGATATGCTGGGACGGCAAATAATAAATACACGAACTTCTGAAAATACCGTTAATCTTCAAATTGACACCAAAGGAGTTTACCTTGTCTACATCAGAACAAAACAAGGAATTACAACACGAAAACTCATTATTAACAAATAGCAAAAGATAGAGCAATAAAGGATTACAGCGCTTGTAGTAATTTGGCAGTTCAGTTAGGAGATAGGAATTCCGGATGGGGTTCCTTTTTTGCTGGGTGAAGGCGAGGGTAAGGAGGCCGGGGTGATGAGGTGGTTAGTGTTAGGTGGGAACAGGAAATGCCTTTGTGACGACGAAGCATTCTTACACAAGCCCGCCTGTCCCCCCGTTCCGGAACGGACGGGAATGACGCAGCTGGGCAGGCAGGAATCCAGTCATGATCCTTAGCCTGCGCCTCAGCCTCCTCCTCCATCAATTCAGGGATCAACTGAATATAACTTGCCTGATTGTGTTAAATTACCCATATACTTCCAGGCTTTACTTTTATAAATCTTTATAACTATAAATCAAAAATATAAATAGAGAATATTATATTTGTCAGGCAATTTTTTACATGAGAGTTTATTGTCATATAATATTTTCCTTTCTTTTAATGTTTGCCGCTCAAGCAGGGTATTCACAATGTGATACCCTCAACCTTGGGAGCGATACGCTATTGTGTGAAGGGACATTACTGGAGTTGGATGCAGGTGCAGGTTTTGTTTCATATCATTGGAATAACGGATCTACAGATCAATACCTATCAGTAAGCGAGCCGGGAGTCTACTGGTGTGATGTGGTTTATATTGATTCGACCAACCTTGTTATCAACGGGGATTTTAGCCAGGGGAATACTGGTTTCAGCACCAATTATGTTTTGGGCGGAGGAGGACCCTGGGGTATTCTTTCTGAGGAGGGAACCTATGTGATTGGCACGAATGCTGCTTTGACACACGTGAATTTTTCACCATGCGTTGACCACACCTCAGGCGACGGATTATACATGATTATTAACGGCGATACCGTGCAGGAAGAATTTGTCTGGTGCCAGACGGTTGATGTTGATCCGAATACAAATTATTTTTTCTCGGGATGGTTTACTTCTGTGCAGCCTGATAACCCTGCAATACTGAGTTATTTTATCAATGGAAGTATTATTGAAACTGTTCATCTTACAAGCATCACCTGTCTTTGGCAAAATTTTATTAAGGACTGGAATTCGGGTACGAGCACTACGGCTGAAATTTGTATTCTCAATCAGAATACAGAACTTTCCGGGAATGATTTCGGCATTGATGATATTCATCTTTTAAAATACTGTCCGTCATCCGATACCATTGTTATTGAATATATGCCCGCTCCTGAAGTGGATTTGGGAAACGATACCCTTTTGTGCGCAGGGACGCTGATGCCGCTTTCTGCCGGTGAGGGATTTGCCTCTTACCTGTGGAATAACGGATCACCAAATTCTGTCGTGATGGTTAACCAGGCTGGGATGTACTGGGTGCAGGTAACTTCAGAATCAGGTTGTATCGGGGCTGATACAATATTTGTCGAATATACTGAAGAAATTGATCTAAATCTTGGTAACGATACCACAATATGTGAACAAGCAAGCTTATTGCTGAGTGCAGGGGAGGGCTTTGCCGGTTATAACTGGTTCGATGGAAGCTCGGCGTCCACCTATCTTGTAACTCAGCCCGGCACTTACTGGGTAAACGTGCTGAATAGTTTTGGTTGTACCGCAACCGATAGCATCAATATCGCGTTTTCAGCCGCTGCAAATGTCAGTCTGGGTGGCGATACTACGATATGCTCGAACGAAAATTATACCTTGAGTCCCGGTTCCGGGTTTG
Source organism: uncultured Bacteroidales bacterium (assembly GCA_963840975.1). Lineage (GTDB taxonomy): Bacteria > Bacteroidota > Bacteroidia > Bacteroidales > JAADJA01 > JAADJA01. Next base: position 278,011 of record CAWJBC010000021.1, read on the forward strand.
CAGGTTATTTATGGCAGGACGGCAGCACTAATCCCTTTCACCAGGTTTCAGGTTCCGGGTATTATTGGGTGATCGTCACGGATGATAATGGTTGTTTGGGATCGGATACGGTTTCCATTGTTATAATCCCTTCGCCGGTGGTAAGTTTGGGCAATGATACGACGCTTTGTACCGGAAGCAGTTTGTTACTGGATCCGGGCAGTCAGTATAGCTCGTATTTATGGCAGGACAACAGTACTTTGCCTTTTTTTACGGTAACCAGTCCGGGTTATTACAGTGTCACGGTTACCGAATACAATTGCCCGGCATCTGATGACATTTATGTCAATATTACTTCACCAGTTATTGATCTGGGAAATGATACACTATTGTGTTCCGGCGATACCCTTTACCTCAATCCGGGGCAGGGATACAGCAGTTATCTTTGGCAGGATAACTCAACAGAACCGGTGTACGAAGTTGTTGAAGGCGGAAACTACTTAGTCGTGGTTACCGATAGCTATAATTGTTCGTCGGAAGATACCGTGGAAATAACTTCACTTTTTAAGCCTGCTGCGGATTTGGGAGGAGATAAAGGGTTCTGTGAAGGGGGAAGTATTTTATTAGAGACTGCACAAGGCCCATATTCCTATACCTGGAATGGTGAACCGGGAGATTATTATTTGGAAGTAGGGCAGGAAGGAACTTATACGGTGGAAGTTTCCAACGAATGCGGAAGTGTCAGTGATCAGGTGGTAGTGACGGAATTTCCGGTTCCTTTAGTGAACCTTGGTTCCGATCAGGTGATACAACCCGGCGAAAGTATTCAGTTGGATGCAGGCGGTGGTTTCGATCAGTACATCTGGCAGGATGGTTCAGGCGGACAATACTTTATGGTTATAGCAGAGCAGATAGATACAGAAGATCCCTATTATTGGGTTGAGGTATGGGAAGGTTTTTGCAAAAGCAGCGATACGGCGCGCATCGAAATGTTCAATGTAAAGGTCCCCATTGTGATCACACCGGACGGAGATGGATATAACGATATCTTTTCACCTTATAAAGAAAGTTGGAGCGGTATTAACCGGAATCACATCATTATTTTCAACCGCTGGGGCGAAAAGGTTTGGGAATCGGATAACTTTGAGCAGGGCTGGGATGGAAAGCGTGATGGATACTACGTAGCAGATGGTACTTATTTCTGGATCCTTGACGTTTACTATGGAGAGAATGACCTTTCACAAACCATAAAAGGATCTGTAACAGTATTGAATGCTGGCAATTAATCCGATACTTGCGACATTCCGATATTCATAAGCCCATCAGCGTAAACGGGTTATCTTGTTTTGTTATTTATTAAACTTTAAATTTTAACTATTAAATCATGAAGGGAGCTTTAATATTCTTATTTCTATGGGTAGCAAATATTTTTCGTCAGTGCACAGCAATACAATGATTCTTGGACTTCGCTTGATTCTCGCCCCATTCCTGCCTGGTTTGAAGATGCAAAATTCGGAATATTCATTCACTGGGGAGTGTATTCCGTACCTGCCTGGCGAAAGCTGGAACCTGGACTCTATGCATCCTATGCTGAGTGGTACTATGCAAGGGTGATGTACAACGAGAAAAATGGAGGGGCTGACTTTCACAATAAAAACTATGGAAAAGATTTTGAATACCGGGATTTTGCTCCGCTATTTAAAGCAGAATTGTTCGACCCGGTTTATTGGGCAGGGTTGTTTAAAAGTTCTGGCGCTCGGTATGTGGTGCTGACAAGCAAGCATCACGATGGGTTTTGCCTTTGGCCTACTCAAAGCCCATATAAGAAAGACTGGAATGCATTGGATATTGGCCCTAAGCGGGATTTATTGGGAGAACTATCGGCAGCTATGAAAGCGGCAGGACTTAAAATGGGTGTCTATTATTCGCTTGTTGAATGGGAAAGCAGCCGGACCCATCGCACCCCGTCGGGATATTATTTACCGCAAAGTATCGTTGATAAATATAAAATTCCTGAAAATGTATACGTGGATAAACATGTAATCCTGCAGCTGAAGGAATTGGTAGAGAACTACAAGCCTTCCCTTATTTTTGCAGATGGTGGAGAATGGGACGGGACAGAGGATTACTGGAAAACCAAATCGTTTCTATCCTGGTTATACAGCGATTCTCCTGTAAAAGACGAGGTGGTGGTCAATGACCGCTTTGCCAAAGATATGCCAGGTAATCACGGGGATTATTATTCAAGCGAATATAAAGATATGGATGAGGCGAAAACTCAACCATCCCTGGGAAGAAAGCAGGGGAATTGGCGGATCATACGGATATAACAGGGCAGAAGGAATCGAAGACTACAACAGTTCTGAAGAACTTATTCATGAATTGATCGACATTGTTAGCCGTGGCGGGAATTTATTACTGAACGTGGGACCCACAGCCGACGGCAGAATCCCTGTTATTATGCAGGAAAGATTGAAAGATATTGGCCATTGGCTGGAAGTAAATGGCGAGGCGATTTACGAAACCCGGAAATCACCCATTCCCAAACAGGAAAGAACAAGCCAGGAAGTATATTTTACAACAAAAGAAAAAGAACTGTTCTGCATTTTCACCCAATGGACAGACTCGATCGAAATTAAATTAGCTGAAGGTGAAAAGGTAAGGGATATCGCAATGTTGGGCTATGAAGGGATGATAAAATGGGATTTGGCTGAAGGGAATAAGGTAAGAATTCAAATACCGCGGCTGACAATCAATGAAATCCACTGCCTCTATGCCTGGACTTTGAAAATGGAAATGGAATAAGAATATTGAATGGTAAGCTTTTGACTTGCAGCAATAATAAGATGCGAAATATTAGATGTTAGATATTAGACATTAGAAGTTAGACTTGAAACACCAGTAACAAGCAAGGAGCAACCTGAATCATCCCCGGCAACAAGTCGGTATCTTCTGGTAATAAGGAATATAATTAGCCCGGGTCATTAAAACTTCCATTTGTTAAAATCTCATAAATAATTTCCAGGCGATTAAACTTTACTATCAGGGTGTTTGTCTAAATGCCATTGGCATTAAAAAAGAAGTCAATTTTAGCGGCGGTCTGCAGAACATTGGTTTACTTTGCCGGATTAAAAATAGAAGGAGAAATAATTGGTCAGAATATACATGAAACGTTGGCTAACAGGGGTTTTATTGGGGATTATGGCGGTGGCAGGTTATGCACAGCAACCGGGCGGCGGCAAGCCCGATTTTCAAAACATGCCGCCCGAAGGCATTATTACCGGTCAGGTTAATGATAAACAATTGAATCAGCCTATGGAGTATGCCAACCTTGTGCTTTTCAGCATAAAAGATTCTTCCATTGTGGCTGGTACGGTAACCGGAGTTGACGGTAAGTTCAGACTTGAAAAGGTCCCGTATGGTAGATTCTACATTGTTGCAAACTTTATCGGTTACAATAAGACTACCTTGAGCGATATTATGATCACACCAAAAGCAAAGACGCTCGACCTGGGAGTTATCAACCTTGATATGGCTTCGACAAATCTTGAGGGTGTTGAGATTACAGCCGACAAGCAGCGGATTGAATACAAAATTGATAAAAAGATCGTGAATGTCAGCCAGGATCTGATGGGTTCAGGTAGTTCCGCAATTGCTGTACTCGAAAATGTTCCTTCGGTAAATGTTGACATCGAAGGAAATGTCAGCCTGAGGGGAAGCTCCAGTTTTACGGTTCTGATTGACGGCCGCCCCAGTGTATTGAATGGCAATGACGCATTGCAGCAGATTCCTGCCAGCAGCATTGACCATATCGAGATCATTACCAATCCATCTGCCAAATACGACCCAGATGGAACCGGCGGCATCATCAACGTGATTTTAAAAAAGCAAAAAAATCCCGGCATCAACGGAATTGTTAATCTTTCCATAGGAACCAAAAATAAATACAGAGCAGATGTTTTGCTCAATTACCGGACAAAAAATTTCAATGTCTTTGGCGGGATAGATGGCAATTACAACGAATTCAGTATGAAGGGAATTTCAAATTATAATACATATTTTGGTGATTCCACAAGTTACAGAGATACCGATATGAAGGGTCAAATGGTCAGAAAAGGATATGGTGTGAAAGCCGGGATGGATTACTATATTAATGACCGGTCAACTCTCACCTTTTCGGGCAGGTATGGTGGATATGGATTTAACCGTGATGGAATTTCATCCCGCCATATTTATACTGATCCTGTCGGTTATGATGAATATTCTCAATCGCAAACAACCTCACAAAGAGGCGGAGATTTTTATGAATTGAATTCAAATTACGTTATAAAATTTGATGATAAGGGTCACCAGCTCGAAGCTGTGGCGATTTATTCGAGGCGTAACGGCGATGACACGGAGGATCAAAAAGACTACGCTACCGACAGCTACTATAACATTACGGATGATCAGCCTACTTCAATACAAACCAATGAGGATGAATTATCAGATGATATTCGCCTGAAACTGGATTACACCAAGCCGATTGGTAAAGATGGTAAAATCGAAGCCGGTTACCAGAGCCGTTTGGAATATGAAAATCAAACGTTCCTTTTCCTGGATTATGATTATCCCTCGGGAGAATGGGTTGAAAACAGTAACTTCACGAGTGTAGCTGATTTTAAGGACAATATCCATGGTGTGTATGGGATTTATTCAAATACATGGAAAAATTTGGGTTATCAGTTGGGACTTCGCGGAGAATATACCGACCGCGTGATTGACAATGCTGCGTCACCACAGGTTTATACCCTCAACAGGTTCGATTTTTTTCCATCCATTCACTTATCAAAGCAATTTAAAAACGATCATCAACTGATAGCCAGTTATAGCCGCAGAGTTGAACGCCCCGATGGGCAGGAGCTTGATCCGTTTCCTCAGTACATTGACGCTTACAGAATCCGGGTCGGAAACCCTGAACTGGAACCGGAATACATTGGTTCTTTTGAATTAAATTATCAGAAAAGAATCAAATCATCCTTTATCTCACTCGAAGGATATTACCGGATAAACACGAATAAAATCACACGGGTACAGTCAAACTATATGGATACAACCATCGTGAATGATTCGGTCATCATTTCAAGTAAAACAATTTATACTTTTCAAAACCTGAATAAGGATTATTCGCTGGGTGCTGAACTGATGGGTAATGTGGATATCACTAAATGGTTAAATGTAAATGCAAGCATCAACATTTTTGATTACCGTCTCGAAGGCAATGTTGAAGGGGAAGACGTGAACAAGAGTTCTACCAACTGGGATGGAAAGCTGAATATTACAATGAAATTCAAAAATGATTTTCGTGCTCAAATATCGGGAATTTACAGAGGAAAATCAGTCACTGCCCAGGGCACACAGGAAGGCTTTCCCATGCTGAATCTCGCACTGCGCAAAGATTTTCTTGATAAGCGACTTTCCACCACATTGTCCGTCAGAGATTTGTTGATGACCGGGAAGCGTGAATCCACCTCATCCGGAGCCGGCTTTTATTCGTTTGATAGTTTTAAACGTGAAGCGCCCATCCTCACCCTCGATATTAGCTATACCATCAACAATTACAAAAAACAACGTGCCGGCCGCACGGAGGAAGGCGGTCAGGAAATGGATATGGAGTTTTAGTTCCTAAGCAGGTAATTCCTTTTATTATTCATTTATCAGGTTAAATCCCAGATAAAACTGGAATACACTATTCTGATAAGTTGAATTATAAGTGTCAGATCCGGAATTGTTAATATTCATCTTAAAAGGCAGCCCATAACAGTAGCGCATTCCGGCATTCAGTTTTTCGCTGATGTTGAAGCGCGCTCCGAAATCAAATCCAAAATCAAAACTGTTCAAAACTTCCTCCCCCGAAATCATATAACCTATTTCCGGTCCGAATTCAAATTCAACTATGGTGAAAGGCTTATAGACCAATAAAAGGGGGATGTTAAGGTAGTTAAGACTTACATTGGTAGTTTCACCATCAATCTCCTCTTTGTATCCTTTATTCGAAAATAAAAGTTCAGCCTGCCATAACAAATGGTCGCTGAAAGGCTGCTGAAAGTAGCTACCTGCATGGAAGGACGTGCGGGATGAATATAAAGTACGGTCTTGTGTATCTCCAGATTTTGTCCAGATGATACTTGAAATATTTGCCCCGGCTTTTAATCCGCCTTTCATTTGACCCATCGAACTATATGCCATGCCGGTAAAGATGATCAGAATTATAGTGAATCGTTTCATTTAATTTTAACTTGAGTGCCAAAAATAAAACAAAAACCCGGATGATTTGAGATAAGTAAATGTTAAGGCTTCGTAAATATTAATTCAATAGCAAAATGTTTTCGGATAAAACCAAAAAAATAAAAGCAGGAGCTATTGCTTCTCATAAGACAAAAAACACTTCGCCGCAAGGGGTAGAGGAGATATTTTAAGATTTGTCTTCCTTCTTTTCGCAACTGATATGGACAAGCATACCAAAAATTCCAGCCATAAAGAAAAATTGTGCACCCCAGAAAAAATTCCAGTATTTTTCAACGGAAAGGAAAGGACCGACAAAAAATCCAATGATTCCTCCTAAGAGTAAAAGTGCACCAATGCCACCTGTGAGTAACCCCATGTACTTGCAAATCTGACCTATTTTCATAAAAATATGATTTGATTGAGACCCCAAATGTATAAAATTATTATTACTCTACAATAAACGGGATAAAACCCACAATTCTTTAACAGGAAATATGGAGAATCCGTTAGGTTCCAGACTGGTCAAAGGCATTTTTTTGACTTTTCGGAGTGGACTCAAATATTTACTTCCCAATGGATTGCTTTTGCCGTAGCACTTATTTTTCATATATTAAATTCTTTATTTTGCTAAAATAGTCAGTTAACAAACTGATTTGATACAAATTATTATTACTCCACATTTATTTGAACAATAAACCGCGGACGGTCAATTGTATATCCTGCATTTCCTCCTTTGGCATTGGTCAAATCGGCAGGCGACCCAAAACTAATCCGTTCAGGTGCGATTTGTTTTTCTACCTGAAAATAATTCCTGACGTTTTCCTGCCTCATTTCTATAAGCGCTAACACAGCTTCTCTTGCCTTTGATTCACCTATCATATAACCGCATTTTTTTTGCACCGGCATATTTTTGTTCTCAAATTGCATGGTCTGGTCAATCCAGTTGATGAAAAGAGAGTCTTTTATGGAAATAGCGTTAATTTCATCTAAGGTTTCCTTGTCGAAAACTATCTTTTCAATTTCTGTTTTTCTTATGTTACGTGCATAATAAACCTTTCGCGCTTCAATGGTAGTATAAAAATCAATCTCCTTCAGTGTGTCAACCAATTGGATGAATTCAAAATTAAGTTCCTCCTTTTGTTTCAGCACCTGTGATAAAGGTTCGAGTGATTTGATCTGCATTTTGGTGATATCTGTTTCCAGGTAATTAAACTGTACCTCTTTCATTTCTTCTTCGGATGATCCAAAAGCGCTGGCTAACAATCGGAACGGAGCGGTGGCGACTTTCACAACCAGGTTTTTCAGTATGCCCCAAATCACCTTACCCATCCTGAACTCAGGATCATTGAGATTGCCTTCAACCGGGATTTCGAGGTTTATATTTCCATGCACATCCTTTAATATTGCAACAGCAAGTTTTACAGGAACGTCAAGAGCCGTCATACTTCTGGTTTTCGGTCCGAATTTAAACCCGATAATGTTAATCTTATTAGTGCTTGTGAGGTTTCCATCCTGAATGGTGGTCCGGCTCGAATAATTTAAAATCGCTTTGTTGATGGGATACGAAATATAATAAACTGAATAAGGTGTTAAGTCAGCAAGGCTGGTTTCATAAAAATCATAATTGACAACCATGTTGTTGAAATTCTGTGGATCAACCATAATCCGTGCGGTTCCTTTGCTTTTACCGTTGAGTAATACACTCATATCAAACCGGACGGTGTCGGCATGTGAGTTGATATGTTTGGAGCGGATTTTCAAATCGGTTATGGTGTAACTGAATGTTTCGTGGAGGGTGTAATCGTTGTATTGCAACATGCCTCGATTTACATTGAGGCTGTCGAACTGATAATCAGTAGCAACATAAGTCCGGGCAATGTCGCGGATGTAATAAGCCATTAATGAAAACACATTGTAGGAGTTAAATTCTTCACTAACCGCGCCGGAAGCCGCTGTCATTGAGTCTGCTCCGCTGTCAGGAACCAACCGCGACCAGTTATCACCTTCATCATACATTTCAACAAGGACAAAAGGATCGTTGATGTTGATGGATTTGAGTCGGTAGAGGTCGTTTTTAATATTGATGGAATCAATTCCGATAGCGAGGTTTTTAAGGGTGAAAATAGTTTGATTGTTATCATCGGCGAGGGCAAAGTTATCAATATCGAATTGCCCTTTCACAGCCAGGTCGGTTGTTTCATTCAGGTTGATGAAAAGATCAAGATGATTGGTGAGTTCGCCTTCAAGGGAGGTTATGCTCATAAATTCTTTCAGTGGAATGGTCAGGGGTTGAAGGTTGATCTGGTTCATTTCGATAGAGGTGTGCAATTCATTTCTTTTCAGATCGAGCAGGAGTGCAATGATGGCATCTCCGCCTGTTTTTAGTCCAAACCGTACATCCGAAAACAGGGTATCGTTGTTCCAGGCTAATCCTGGGCTTGATACTTCCAGGTTATTGATTTCCAGGGTGGAGCCTATCATTTGGTCAGAATACAAAACAGCGCCCTCATTAATTTTGATATTGCTGATTGACCACATTACTGGTTCGGAGCCTGCGGTATCCACCACTTCAGTTTTTGTTGAATCGGAGCCGAGATTCATCAGGTCATCAAAATTAAATCTGCCGTCAAAAAGAATGATGTTAGCATAAGGGCGGCTCAATTCAGCAGTTTTGATGGTATATTTTGACCGGAATAAGTCCCATATACTGATCCTGGTATAAAAACTTTCAAACCCGACAAACAAGGTGCTGCCATCCTTTTCATAAAGATTAAAATCCCTGATTGTAATCCCTCCATTGAATGAATTGATCTTGATTTTTCCAATTGTTAACTGTCGTCCAATTAATTTTTCGTCATTGGCTTCAATATATTTTTTTAGAATGGTTGGCAGTGATAAAAAGAATGTGATGATAAGAAGCGTCATTACTATTGCTGCACCAAGTCTGATTTTTTTAACCATTGTTGACTTTTATTGAGGGAATAAAAATACCTAATTTTTTTCTGGGAATTAACCGTTGCGTTTTTTTTTGAATTATTAACAAGACAAAATACCCTGTTTTTTGTTATAGCTGAAATTTTTCACAGATTAATTATATTTTTGCACGATTCTAACAAATACAATAATTTTAAATGAAAAAGATAAAAAACATTTTATTTTCGATGGAATTAACCGGCATACTGTTGATGATGTTTGCCATTGCCATAGGATACGCCACATTTATTGAAAACGATTTCGGAACGACTGCAGCTAAATCAGGGATATACAATGCCACCTGGTTCGAGATGTTGTTGCTGCTCCTTGCCATAAACATGATAGGGAGCATATTTAAAAACAAAATGGTTTCCAGAAAAAAATGGACCATTTTGCTTTTCCATGTTTCTTTTTTTGTTATCCTGATTGGAGCTGCCATCACACGATACATAAGCTATGAAGGAATGATGCGCATCCGGGAAGGCGAAATTTCAAACGGTCTAACTTCAGACAAAACCTATATCCGCGTTTGGGCTGACCAGGGTTCGGTTCCTTATTATAAGGAAAAGGCGATTCTTTCAACTCCCATGTCGGCAGGTAGGTTTAAAACAGAGTTTTCTTATGGCAACCAATCAGTACAGGTTGAAGCCATAAACTACTATACCAATGCCGGAGAAACTGTTATAGAAGGGGAGGGAGAACCGCTTTTGTGGCTGGTGGTTTCGGATAAATCGCTTGGCAGACAAAATGTCTATTTGCGAAACGGGGATGTAAAAAGGGTGAGTTCGGCTACCCTTACTTTCAACAGCGAACCTGTTGTTGGAGCGATCAATATCATTGCAACTGCCGATGGATTAACTTTTACCTGTGCCGATTCGGTGAACTATATGAACATGGCGGCAAATACCACACTGGTATTGTCGCCCGATTCTGCTTATCCTTTGCAGCAAATGTCGCTCTATCGCATCGGAGATTTGAGCATAGTCGTAAAATCATTTTACCAAAAAGCCAGAATAGGGTTGATAAGTACTGAAAAACAGGAAGGAATGAGCGCTATGGATGCTATAGCTATGCGCGTTACTGTTGGTACTGAATCGAAGGATGTTGATGTTTTTGGAGGTTCAGGATTTGTGGGTAAAGCTGTTGAAACTACCGTGAATGGTGTAAATATTAAGTTGAGTTTTGGCGCAAAAATCATTGAATTGCCTTTTTCGTTAAAACTGAATGATTTTGTGCTTGAACGTTACCCGGGATCGAACAGCCCCTCTTCCTATGCCAGCCAGATAACAGTATTGGACGAGTCGAAAAACCTTGAAATGCCTTACCGCATCTATATGAATCATGTACTGAATTACCGCGGTTACCGCTTTTTCCAGTCATCTTATGATAAAGATGAAAAAGGGACAATACTATCAGTGAACCATGATGCTGCCGGCACTATCATAACTTATATCGGATACCTGCTGATGACATTGGGAATGGTGTTTACTCTTTTCAACAGAAATAGCCGCTTCAGGTCGTTGGCAAGGCTTTCTGCACAATTGCGCAACTCCAGAAAAACAATGGCAACCATTGTATTTCTTGCGGGACTAATGGTTTTTGGTTCTCTTCCACATCAATCGCTGGCATCTACCGATGAAGCCCGAAACCTTCCGGTAATAGACAAGGATCATGCAACCAAATTCGGTAAATTGCTTGTTCAGGACAATGATGGAAGGATGAAACCTGTGAATACACTTAGCTCGGAACTTTTGCGAAAAATTGCACGCAAAACCTCTTTTAATGATATGAATCCTGAACAGGTGTTTTTGGGAATCCTCGTCTACCCTGATAAATGGATGAGTACGCCTATCATCCGGGTTTCAAATCCCGAACTTGAGGAATATTTAAAACTTGAAGGGAAATATGCATCATTCAACCAGATTGTGGATGTTCATAGTGCAGAGGGCTATAAGTTGGGCGATTATGTTGAAAAGGCTTATGCCAAAAAACCCTCCATGCAAAATAAGTTTGATAAAGAGGTGATGAAAGTGGATGAGCGGCTTAACATACTGTACATGCTTTATTCCGGCACTTTTCTCAATGTTTTTCCTGTTCCCAACGATGAGAATCATAAGTGGGTAACCACCAAAGATGCCGATACATTTTTTGAGGGTGAAGAAGCCCTCTTTGTAAGCGGTGTATTTTCGATGTATTACGATGAGGTAAGGAAAGCTGTTGAATCGGGCGACTGGAAAGCAGCCGATGATCACTTGAATTATATTTTGCAGTTTCAGAAAAAATACGGTTCAAAGATCTATCCCTCAGACGCAAAGGTCAATATTGAAATTGCATACAATAAATTTGATTTATTTAAGAGATTATCAGGTTATTACGGCTTGATTGGTTTTGTTTTGCTTATTTTCCATTTCATCAATATTTTAAAGCCGAAAATCAATTTAAGAAAAGTAATCAGGGTAGCTTCTTTCCTGGTTGTGATTTTGTTTTTTATGTATACAGCCGGTCTTGCACTTCGCTGGTATATTTCAGGACATGCACCCTGGAGTAACGCTTACGAATCGCTGATCTATATCGGCTGGGCTACGAGTTTGTCGGGTTTGATTTTTGTAAGACGTTCTGAAATAACCTTAGCCGTAACAGCATTATTAGCAGCGCTTATCCTTTCAGTTGCTGGTATGAGCTGGATGGACCCCGAAATCACCACTCTGGTTCCGGTTCTGAAATCTTATTGGCTCATCATTCATGTCGCCATTATTACTGCCAGTTATGGGTTTTTTGCACTGGGTGCGATCCTTGGATTTTTCAATCTGCTGCTGATGAACATGAAAACGAAGAATAATTTCAGCCGTCTTGAACTGACAGTAACTGAGCTTACCTATATAATCGAAATGACTTTGATTGTTGGTTTGTTTATGCTTACCATCGGAACTTTCCTCGGTGGCGTTTGGGCAAATGAATCATGGGGGCGTTACTGGGGCTGGGATCCTAAGGAAACCTGGGCTTTGGTAACCGTGCTGGTTTATTCGTTTGTTGCTCACATGCGTTTTATTCCGGGTTTCAAAGGAAACTTCTCGTATAGCCTTGCAGCCCTCCTGAGTTTTAGCTCTGTGCTGATGACTTATTTTGGTGTGAACTATTATCTTTCGGGTCTGCACTCTTATGCAAAGGGCGATCCCGTGCCGGTTCCAAACTTCGTTTATTATACACTGATTGTTGTGGCGGTGGTAGGCATCATGGCTTTCATCACCAACCGAAGGTTCAATAACCGGAAACCTGTAGAGCAATAGTTCCGTCATGCTTTTAGGTTGACTTGTTATCAGTCACCCAAATAAAATAATACAATACATTATTGGTGACTAATCAGTTTGCTGACAATCTTATATTTACTGAATTAAGAATCTTTTAACTGGTATAGAGGAAATAAAGGTATAAAGGGAATAAGTGTTATGGTTAAAGCAATCTGGTTGGGAAGTATAAATTTTAAATATAAAACTTAAACCCTGTATTTCCTCTATTCCATTATACCCTTTATACCCCTTTCCGTTACTGCGCCAGGTGTAATTACATTGTAAATAGTATACTGATTACTTACCATTATTGCATCAGCATTGTTATGCGGCAATGAAGTGTATTGTTTTTCGTTATTGTTTCTCACATCGAAACGTAGCAAGATTTTATGAAGAATTTTAAACAAGCCTTATTTGTTCTGGCTGCCGGAATCTTTTCACTGCCTTCTTTTTCGCAGGGATGCAGCGATGCTGGCGTTTGTTCTACCGGCAATCTTAATTTTGGTTTTTTCGATAAAAAGCCCAAATCGAGCCTGGTTGCAAATAATATTTTCGGATTGGGAGAACAAAATACTTTTAATTACACTCTCCAGCTCGAATACAATTATCAAACCGGAAAACAGTCTTCTTTACAGTTTAAAGTTCCTTATAGCGCTGTGTTTGGGAATCTGACCAACATCTCCGGATTGGGTGATTTCACGGTAAGTTACAGTCAGAATTTGCTTCATAATGATTCATCATCACTGGATTTAACACTGGGTGGAAAGATCCCTTCCAACAATTCCGACTTTGATTATCAAAGCCAGCCGTTGCCTATGGCATACCAAACTAGCCTGGGAACTTATGATATGATACTGGGATTATCCTATTCGTTCCGCAATTGGTTTTTTGCAACCGGCTATCAGCATCCGTTCAACAGGAATGACAATGCCTTTTTACATACTGAATGGAGCGGGAATGAAAATGCACAAGCGTACAATGAATCGAACCGGTTGAAGCGGGGCGATGATGCAATGGTGAGGGTGAACTATGTTTTTGAATTTAAGAAATGGAGCCTAAATGCAGGTTTCCTTCCGATTTATCACCTGCAAAAGGATGAAATTGAAAAAGATGGAGAAAACATCAAGGTTGACGGTTCCAGCGGGTTTACTTACAATATAAATTTATCAACGAGCCACAAGGATAAAAAAGGCAATATGTTCAGGTATTCATTGGGTGTGCCGCTTCATGCCCGCGAGGTCAGAACGGATGGCACCACAAGGACTTTTGTAATTGCTGCAGATTTTACCTTTTATTTTTAACAGGTTTAAGTTTCGGATGAACCACCCGTCTTAAGGATTAATTATAAACGAGAATCAGGAGTTAACTGACTTATGCCACGAAGCCTCTAAGTAAAGATTCCAAAATAACTTTCCTAATTCAATAGTTGAATATAGCGTATCTTCTTGCCATCAGGATAATTGCTATTTCGTCCCTGACGAGACATATTCAAATTTTTATATTCCATTCTACCAATATGTTATCCCTGACGGGATAGTCCGCCAGTGAGCGGACGGAATTTTGGTAGAAAAGTTTGCGACAGGTAATCAAGTCCTGTAGTGACGAAATTATTAACACAGATTCATTTATTGCTCTAAATTTTTTTCCAATGATTTTAATTAGAGTCTGTCTGTAAAGTCATTATTTCCAGCAGATTTCGCAGATGAACGCAGAATTTTTATCAGCGAAAATCAGCGTTATCTGCGGGAGAATTCTTTTTGAGATAGATATTATTGACAGGCACTAATCAGAAATGCAAAATATCTGATAGAGTTTCGGGGAAGTTATTTTGGGTCAGGTCTTTTTTGGTGAATGAAGAATCAGATGGAAATAAAATTGCCCGATGAAGATATGATCTGATTGAAATGATTTACTTTTGAAAATATAACCTGAATCTTATCATGGTTATCCAATTACATGTAAGAAGATACCCCTGATAGATTCAGGGATATAAGCGAGTTAGCCATTATTGCAAAAAGACCACACAACTATGAATAGTAGACAAAAAGCAAAAGAATGGATTTATCCACGACATACTGAATTTGAATTAGAATTAAGAAACTCATCATCTGAATGGTTTATTAAAAATAAATTCCAAGTTCATAGCAAAATGCCATATTGTTTAGACTCTTTAGACAACTGGCGAAAAAATATTATTTTATCGGAAGTTGCTGATTATATTGAGAATTTCAAAAATGAGAGTGAAAAGAATAATAAACCATTTCCACTTCACAAGTACGTACATCACGGATTAAGTAGTCAAGCGATGGTCTTTAATTTAATTGGACCTTTAATTACTAGAAACGATTTGAATCCATTGACTGCATTACTTGAAGCAAAAGGAATTGTTGACAAATTTGAAAGAGCACAATTTGAATATGAAGACAGGTCTGTTTTTAATGAAGATACTGGGCAACCAACTTCAATTGACTTAGTTCTTTTTGACACAGATAATAGACCAAGGATTTTTATTGAAAGCAAATTAGTCGAAGCTGAATTTGGAGGTTGTTCTGTTTTTACAAAAGGAGATTGCGCTGGAGGAAATCCTATTGATAATTTACAAGAATGTTTTTTACATTTTATCGGTAGAAAATATTGGAGTTTAATTGAAAAATACGGCTTCAATGAGAAAATAAAAAATGAAAAGATTTGTATTTTAGTAAATTATTATCAGTTCTTCAGAGAGATTTTATTGAGTATTGATAAAGACGGTTATTTTGTTCTACTTTCAGACGAACGTAGTCCAGTTTTTAATTATCAAAATGGAGGAAAAGTTCGTGGAATAATTCCATTATTAACGGAATTCGTTCCCGACAAATACAAGGACAGAATAGTTTTAGTTACTATACAAGAGATTGTTCATTCAATTGAAAGTACCGGTAGACACAATGATTGGATAAATGAATTTGAATTAAAATATGGATTAAAAAAAGCAACAAATGGCTAACAAGCGGTATAAAACATTGGGGTTTAGGTAGTTATTCAAACATTCTACCACGCATTAAGTTCGGTGTAACTGGACAGGATAGTAGCCCGCAATCCCCAACGATTTCATACCACTGACCGTTAAATAAAAGATAAAATGACAATAACGAAAAAGTTATATTTGACAATAACGCTAATCATTTTGATTCATTCTCCTGAACTTTGTGCTCAAATAAAGCTGTCTGATACCTTAATTTATGAATATCAAGGTAAGCGATTTTCGACTTTTTTTGAACTTTATCCAGATTCAACATATTACTATTTTACGAGTTGGCATTCATTGTGAAAATCCGGGTACAAAAAATAATACAGACTAAAAAAGATTGACTAATTTCGAAATGGACTTTTTAAAATGAAAAAATGACCAAAGAAAATGCAATAAAATTATTTCAAGACCAACGTGTTCGGGTTCATTGGGACGATGAAAATGAAAAATGGTATTTCTCCATTATTGATGTCATTGGGGTTTTGACCGAGAGTGAAAACCCTCGAAAATATTGGAGTGTTCTGAAAACCAGACTTAAAAAAGAAGGAAGTGAAGTGGCTACAAATTGTAGCCGTTTGAAATTATTGGCAGTTGATGGCAAAATGAGACTAACTGATGTCGCAGACACAGAACAATTATTACGATTTATACAATCAATTCCTTCACCAAAAGCAGAACCATTTAAAGTTTGGTTAGCGAAAGTAGGTTATGAGCGAATTGAAGAAACCGAAGACCCGGAACTTGCATTTGACCGTGCAATGGAAACATATCTAAAGAAAGGATATTCAAATAACTGGATTAACCAACGGCTAAAAAGTATTGAAGTCCGAAAAGAACTAACTGATGAATGGGAATTGCGTGGTGTAGAGAAAGGATTGGAATACGCAATTCTTACAAATGAAATTACGAAAGCATGGTCAGGATTTAACATCAAAGAATACAAAAAATTCAAGAAACTAAAAAAAGAAAACCTGAGAGATAACATGACCAATTTAGAATTGGTTCTTAATATGTTAGCAGAGGCAACAACTAAAGAGATTTCAAAAGAAAAGAAACCTAAAACATTTACAGAAAGCAAAATAATTGCAAAACAAGGAGGAACAATTGCAGGAAACACCAGAAAAGAAATTGAAGAGAAAACTGGCAAAAAAGTAACTTCACCAAAGAATGCAATAGAATTAGGAAAACGAGATAACGATGAAATAAAAAGCATTGGAGAATAAACAATCCCGAACATTATGGAACAACAAAGGCTCATAAGCAATACTGTCATAAGTGGAATTAATGGAAAACAAAAAACATAAAGGTAAGCTACGAAAAGAATGGTATTAAATCCAGTACTGCTCTTAGCCTGGAAACGTTGACAGAAGTTAAAAAAATGCAATGAAAAAAGGAGATAGTGTTAAGGTTAAGAAAGGCGTTATGTCGCCGGATTATGATGATTTAAAAATTGAAGGTTGGCAAGGACGAATAAAAGAACTTGATTATGATACCGTAATGATAGAATTGGACAGTATAACATTAGATTGTTTAAACAAGGATTATATCATTGATAGTATAGTTGAGGGGACTGATTATTCTTGTATAAATTTAGATATAGATGATGTAGAACCGGCAAAATCAAGAGATACTCAAAATGACACATTGTTAAAACAAAATGAGATAAATGCAAAATATTCTCAAGACGAGGAAGAAAAACGGATTTCAAGTATATTAAATTCTGAAGACTCTTCGGTAAATGAAGATAATAAGAGAATTTACTTTGAATATCTGAGTAAGAGTATTCAAAAGCCTTGTATTATGACAGGCATGGAAGACTTTGATTGGGAGGAACCATATTTATTGGGTGGTTGAAGTCAAAAAGAATATGAAAAATTAAAATTGACCAAACCTTCTTATACTGATCAATTTGAATTGATTGGTTTTGTTGATGAGATTGATGATTGGAAAAGTATTCTTGTAAAAGTCAAGAGATTGTCTGATAATAAAAAGTTTGATTTGCCATTGTGGGATTTAGTAGCAATAGATGATAAATCGCCTAATTATTTATTGATCTCTGATTATTCATCCTGGATGACAAACTATCAATATTAATCAAATTCTGCCAATTAGTAAGGCTCTGTGTGGTTGGGGCACGAGACCTAAGCAATGAAGCCTTCACAGCCGCAAGTTTGTAACTTGTGGCAAAAGAATCTCCAGCCTTTAATTTTATTTTAAAACTGTGCGGTAGCCACCACCTTTTTTCTCCGGGAAAACTTCTTATCATGCCGTTCCTTTTTGGCTCGTTTGATTTCAACTATGTAAAGAAACAACGGAAACGTTCCTGCCATTCCAAACAAAAAGGTCAATAACCAGTAAATCCAAACGTGTTTGATCTTGTATCTTTCAGCTTCGGTAAACGTCCAGACGAAAAAGACAAAAACTACCACCAGCAGGTCAATAATAAAAGCAGCGGATATTTTATTGGCAAACATGCCCGCAATAGTGGCTGCCGGATGCAACCAAAGCAATATATTTCCGGTTTCAACCGAAACCTGATAAACAAGAATATTGGGTACAATAAATCCAATGATGGCAAGGATGAGGTAAAATTTTTTCATATTAAATGCACTGTTTGCTTATTATTTTGATTTTTGATTAAGTTGTAAAAGAATTTCATTGCATATCCTGTCGGCGATCAGATCATAACCCAACTGATTGAAATGACAACATTTGTCGTTATATAGGGTTCGGCTTTCATCCCTGAACATCATGGAAAGATCAATAAAGTTTACACCTTCACGTTTAAGGTTCAAACCCTGCTCACGAAGAAAAGGATAGCCCATGATTACAGCATCCTTATAGGCAAATGGTCCGCTTTCGCAGGCGATCTGCCTTTCTTCATCATTCAGTATTTTAGATCCGGGGTCGTATTGGTTAGGCTGAAGGAAATGAAAGTATTCAAAGCCCGCCGGATGGCTCAATTGCTCAACCAATCGGGATGACCTCATCCAAAAAGCCGCTTGTTCCCTGATAAAGGCGAGGGTGTCGGTAACCGATGTGTAAATACCGGTAGCCTGGTAATCCGCTTCACTGTTATCCAGTGCTGCCCTTAGCTTAATCTCTAAATCAGCCATAACTGCTTGTTGGTTTTGTTCTTTTAGTTTCCAAATAAATAGAGCAAAGTTGCTGTGCCTGAAAACCGAACCTGCCATGACTAACCTGCTCTGCGAAATTTGCTCTTTGATAACAGCCTGTTTTCCCATGATCAGCATAACCTTTGAATCTAATTTTTTGCGGGAATAAATATTCCAGTGCCTGGGGTAGGAAGGAAAAACATGATGAGGCAGGTTATCAGCGTAGGGCAGAACAATTTCATTGAATCCATCAATATTGATCACGATGTCATACTCTGCACCTAAAGCCATAAAATAATTTAGTGCAATAAGTTGCTGAGGTTGCTTATATCCGCCCAGAGCAAAAGCCACAAGGTTAATTTCCTTGTTCTTAAATGCGTCCGATTTCTGTAAATTCTCTTTGATCCGGTTACCCGTGTGGCTGTATATATCTTTCGCCACAGAACCGCCCATGATAACAATGTTTGCCACACCCGAAGCCTTTTTCGTGATGGGGTCAATGCCGGGAAGGTTAAAGTTGTTATAACCCTGGCTGGGTACGCTTACAAAACCCAGATACGGATGTAAAATATGATCGCCAAGATAGCCTCCGTCGTCCCTGGTTACATATTCAATGCTGTCAGCTTGAGGCATTGCTGTCTTTAGTTCCGAGCGGATTTCTGCACGTGAAAAAGATTGGTGAAGAAAAAACCGCCCAAGCATAAATGGTGATAGTTCCAGGGTAAGAACAATCACCAGCAATGTGATTGCTCCGTTTCTAATCCCTTTTAATGTAAAATTACCCATTGTTTAGAAATCTGTAGTGCGTAAAGATATAACGAATTAATTTTTGTCGAACCAAAAGTTAATACATTCGTTTATTTAAATAATTTTGTCCTTAATGTGTTAGTTTATATTTAACCCCATTCATTATGAAAAAATTAAATTGCAATTGGATTCTGTTAACAGGGATTATTATGGCAGCCCCGATTATTTCCATAAGCCAAAATGAAAATTCCGGCAAACTGAACCGTTCGTATATGCATAACGAACAGCCAGATAGTAAATATGTTGTTGATTCACGTGATCAACATCCAACCTCTCCTGCATACACATACCAAAGCAGTATTTTCTTTACAACCCAGGTAAATATTGACGAAAACGGTAATAACATCATGTTTGATGCGGCCAACGAACCATCCATTGCTATTGATCCAACCAACCCTAACAGGATGGTCATTGGGTGGCGTCAATTTGATAATATCAACAATAGCTTCAGGCAGGCTGGTTATGGCTATACCATTGATGGTGGTCAAACATGGACTTTCCCGGGAGTGATTGATCCCGGTGTTTTCCGTTCCGATCCGGTGTTGGATTGCGATAGTGATGGAATTTTCTATTATAACAGTCTCACTAAGGACGACAATGATAATTATTGGTGCAATGTTTACCGGAATGATCCCGGAACTTTCGATTGGGATAACGGGCCATTTGCTCAGGGAGGCGACAAACAGTGGATGGTTATTGACCGTACAGGAGGCATGGGCGAAGGAAATGTATATGCATGCTGGAATGCATCTTATAGCGCATGTTATCCGGGTTCTTTTACCCGGTCAATAGATGGAGGGGATTCCTATGAAGATTGCGTGACGGTTGACACTGATCCATACTGGGGAACCCTGGCAGTAGGACCTGAGGGAGAGCTATATGAATCAGGACAAAATTGGGAAGGTATCGTTGTATTAAAATCTACGAATGCTCAGAATGCCGCCAGCATTGTTTCATGGGATTCCTATACAACCGTGGATTTGGATGGTTATTTATCCGGCTGGAATGAAATTAACCCTGCCGGATTGCTTGGACAGGTTTATGTGTCTGTTGATGTATCAGATGGACCTGGAAGCGGTAATGTGTATGTGCTGGCTTCTGTTCAGAGGAATTCGGGCGATCCCGGCGATGTGATGTTTGCCCGTAGCACCGATGGTGGAAATACCTGGAGTCCTCCTTTACGTATTAACGATGATCTGGGCTGGAACGATTACCAATGGTTCGGTACCATGTCTGTTGCTCCAAATGGCCGTATTGATGTTGCCTGGCTCGATACTCGCGATGATCCTTCAGGTAATATTTTATCAGCGCTCTATTATTCCTATTCAATGGATCAGGGTTTCACATGGACAGCCAATGAAAAACTTTCAGATAATTTTGATCCGCATGTTGGCTGGCCTCAACAGCAAAAAATGGGCGACTATTTCGAGATGGAATCAGATGAAAGCAGCGCACACCTTGCATGGTCCAATACACTTAACGGCGGACAGGATGTTTATTATGCCCGCATAACACCCCAACTTACAGGTTTGGTAAAAACTAATGAGAATAATATTCTTTCACTTACCAATTACCCCAATCCATTTATGGATCAAACCACCATCCGTTACAATCTGCCTAATTCCGGCGATGTCAGGCTGGTTTTGTTTGATGTTTGCGGCAGGGAGATCAAAACGTTGGTGAACGAACGACAATCAGCTGGAACTTACAACATGACAATTTCCTCCGAAAATATTCCGCAGGGAGTTAGCTATTGTAGGCTGGTTTCGGGCGCTTACACTCAGACCATAAGCCTAACGAGAATAAAATAGTAATACTTTCAAAGCTTTTTTTAAATTCCCTGTCTTAGCAATTAACCGGGATGATTGCTATTTTGAAAGGAGTGTGCCAATTAATTCTTGTCGATCTTAATTTTAGTCAATTTAGTCATTATTTTAGGATACCTTATTTGGTCAAAATAATTTTAAAACTTGTTTCATCCTTTAATGATTAACCTCTATACGGATAAAACAACTAAACCCACTTGACAAGGTTAAAGTCCATGCGGTGCGGAAGAAACTCTGCTTTGGGGAAAATCCTGAAGGCAAAATCGAAAACACCTGAAACACGTAAGATAATGGAACAGGAATAAATCGCCTTAACCCCTGAATTACTGACTAATTTCAGTTCTTCTTTGTGAAAGATATTTTCTACCTTATCTTTTACTTTTTGTCCAATAACAATGTCAATCCCAATATTTTCAGAATGAATTCCATTGTTGTTAAGGGTAATTTCCACATTAAATTCATCCCCAAGGTTTAGAGGTCTGGATGTTGAATTGGGTATCCTCACAGAAATTACCTCCACGCCTTCCCATTTCTCCAGAACATCCTGTTTCCATTTCCGAATGGTATTTGCCAATGAATATTCATTTTCAGTAAGCGCTTTACCTCTCTTAAAAAGTTTGGAATAGAAATTATTATAGTAATCGTCGAGCATCCGTTTCATGGTAAAGTGAGGGGCGATCTCGGAGAAATTATTTTTGATAAAACTAACCCATTTGTGAGAAATGCCATTTCCGTCAACATCAAAATACATTGGCATGATCTCCTCCTCGATAAGATAATAGATGGTTTCGGCATCCAGTTCATCCTGAAATACCTGGTTTCCGTAAGTCCTGGATTCCTCCAGCGACCAACCAGCATTTTCCCGGTAACCTTCGGCCCACCAGCCATCAAGAACACTCAAATTGAGGACTCCGTTCATTACCGCCTTTTCACCGCTGGTTCCGGATGCTTCCAAAGGACGGGTTGGAGTATTGAGCCAAACATCAACACCTGAAACTAATTTACGTGCCACGTGCATATCGTAGTTTTCAATAAAAATTATCTTCCCCAGGAATTGCGGCATCCTCGAAATTTCAATCACCCGCTTGATCATGTCTTGTCCGGGTTTGTCGTTTGGATGCGCTTTACCGGCAAATATCAGCCTGAGCGGTTTTTCGGGATCATTTAAAAGATTTGCCAGTTTTTCAAGGTTTGTAAAAAGTAAATTCGCCCGCTTATAAGTTGCAAACCGGCGTGCAAATCCTATATACAATGCATTTTCATCAATAAGTTCAAGTGTATTGAATATAATCTTTGGATTTTCCTGCCTCCTTGTAAGATCGGTTTGTACTTTCTTCTTTAATAGTTTGATGAATGAAGCTTTGGCTTTCTGCCTTTGCAGCCAGACTGCCTGATCAGGTATGTTCTGTATTTTTTTCCAGATTTCAGGATTAGCCTGCTCTTTGAAAATATCAATGCCCAGATTGGATATAAAGAATTTTTGCCAGTTGCGCGAAGCCCAGGTGGGGAGATGAACCCCGTTGGTTACATATCCGATGTGGAGTTCATCAGCGAAATAAGCCGGATATAAATCGTTAAACATATCGCGAGTTACAATTCCATGAATTTTACTGACTCCATTCATCTCCTGTGAAAATTTTGCAGCCAGTACACTCATTGAAAACTTCTCATTAATATTTCCTTTGTGAAACCTGCCCAGGTTCATAAAATCTTCCCAACTGATATTTACCCGGTCAGCATAGTGGGGCACGTATGTCCTGACCAGATCTTCCGAAAAAGTATCATGTCCGGCAGGGACAGGGGTATGGGTAGTGAAAAGAGTAGTCGCACGGATGACTTCAACTGCGGTATGATATTCGAGCACTTCATCCTCAATCAACCTTCGCAATCGTTCAAGACAAGCGAATGCAGCATGTCCTTCATTCAAATGGAAAATGTCGGGAGCAAGGTTTAAGGCTTCAATCATCCTGATGCCGCCTACGCCAAGCAATAATTCCTGCCGGAACCTGTTTTCCCAGTCACCTCCATATAACTGATGGGTTATTGAGCGATCTTCAATCGTGTTTTCTTCAATGTCGGCATCCAGCAAATAAAGAGGAATGCGACCAACTTCAATTTTCCAGACTTTAGCCGTCAGGTTTCTACCCGGCAGTGCAAGGTTAATCATTACCCAATCACCTTTTTCATTCCGCACCGGGATCAAAGGCATTTCTGTGAATTTTTGCGGGATCGCTTCCACAATCTGGTCCCCGAAAATCGAGAAGTTCTGATTGAAATAACCATACCTGTAAAGAAGTCCGATTCCAAACATGTTTTTGTTTGAATCACTCGCTTCTTTTAAATAGTCACCTGCCAAAACACCCAATCCGCCTGAATATATCTTGATGGATTCGTGCAATCCAAACTCCATACTGAAATAGGCAACCTTTTCGTGGGGTTTGTTTGCACTTTCTTTCATGTAGTTCATGAAATTTTCATGAATCGCTTTCATGTTCTCAATGAATTCAATATCATTTTTGAGTTCTTGAAACTTCCCGTAAGAAAGTCTGAACATCAACGCCACCGGGTTATGTCCCACTTCATCCCACAATTTTTCATCTATTCCTTTGAACAGTTTGATGGCTTCATAATTCCACGACCACCAGAGATTCATTGACAAATCACGCAAAGGCTCAAGTTCAGCAGGCATCTTAACCTGCACGAAAATCTTTTTCCAGTCTGGTCGCTCAAGTTTGCCATTTCCCATTACAGTATATTCAACTGACTGCTTGCTTCTGAAAAGGTCGGAGCGCTTTTCTACCTTATTGTTTGTGAGGGTATAGGCTTCGAAATATTTAGCAGATAATTTTTTCCAGTGCAGTAGCTGTGATATTTCATAGGCCTCTATCCGGGTCTCTTCATACTGCTCAGGATTGACCTTAATAAAATAACTAATCTCTTTGGCAACTGCTAAAACTACCTCTGTATAATTGTCATCAGTCCGCTGAACGGCAACGACTGAATGATGTTTTACATCATAATTTAATTTTACCCACATTCCAAAACCCGCAAGGGTAGTTGTGATCGTTGGTATTCTGAAAGCGATGCTTTCGAGTGGAGTATATCCCCAGGGTTCGTAGTAGGAAGGGAAAATAGTCAGGTCGAAACCGGTAAGGAGCTGGTAATAATCAAGGTTGAAGATTCCGTCATAACCATTGAGATAGACCGGAACAAAGATTATTTTTACGTTGCATCCGGTGTCATTGGTCAACTCATTTTCCTTGATCCGGTTTAATACGGGATCATGAGTCCTGTCGTAGAGTATATGGGTTAAAAAATCGTTTGCAATAGGATGATCGAAGTTGGCTTTGCCAATCTGGTCGTGAAGGTCTTTTCGGGGTCCTGCATTGCTACCGGGAACTGTAATCAAAGCAATTACCTGTCTTTTCTGTTTTTTATCGGCATTTAGTTTTCCAAGTGCGTCTATAAAAATATCCAGACCCTTGTTGTGAAATTCATATCTGCCACTGGTAAGAATAAGAAAGGCATCATCATCAATTTTCTGGTTGAGTAAAGCTTCTGTCACATCAATAATACGCGACCTTGCAACTTTTCTCTGGATGTTGAATTCCTTTTTGTCAGGATGAAAAACATGAGAAAATCCGTTGGGTGTAACAACATCCACCGATTTGGAAAGTAAATATTTACATTCATTTGCTGTGATGTCGCTGACGGTAGTAAAACAATCGGCTTCATGGGCAGCATGATATTCCAGCGAATATTTGGAGGTGATGCCCAGGTTTCTTGCAAAATCTCCCGGATTATATTTTTCAAGATCGCTGTATAGCCGCAGGTTATTACCTGAAATTGACCTGCCAAGTGCGGTTGCATGAGTGGTAAAGACCGTTCCAATTTGCGGAACATTTTCTTTCAGGTAAAGTACGCCGGAGCCTGTCATCCATTCATGGAAATGACCGATGATCTTATCGTTGGCTGAAAGATAAAAATTGTAAAAACTCTCGATAACGATTGCGGCGGCATATCCGAATAATGCCGGTTCAACGTAGTCCCATCCTCCCGAAAGGGAATCAAGTTTAAATGTTTCCCAGAATTCTGCGAATATCTTATCTTTCTGCATGAAAAATGGTGTGAAATCCACCAAAACCGCTATGGGTTTTCCCGGTATATTCCAACGGCCGGTTCTAATTCTCAATCCTTCCTTTTCTGCGCTATCCTGCCAGTTTTTAAAGATTGATCTGTCTTCAATAAAATCAGGATTCTCAACCGTTTCTTTCCAGACATCCGGACCGATAAAAACATATCGGTCACCAAATCCTTCAGAAACAGCAAGGTATTTCGAAGATAAAACCGTATAAATCCCACCTACCTTATTACATACTTCCCAACTTACCTCAAACAGATAATCAGGCATTATAATATCATTCGTCATAGTAGTTGTATTGACTAATTATTTTCTTTAAAAAAAAGGTAAAACAAAAAGGATGCAAATTTATGGCAATAACCCGGTTTACAAAATCATAATTATTAACATTTAATTTCAGTTAACGCAACCAAGTTAATATTGGATACATCTACGAGATATATTATAAATCTTGTTTAGCCTATTGAATACCTTTACTACAGTCTAGTAGCACCATTGTTTCATTAAAATACTTTTTACATGAAAAATCTAAACGTAATCCATTGGACTTTCGCGATTTTTATGATGATGTCCTTCGTTTCGTTGGGTCAGAATTCGGTTCTGTCAGAAGGTTACTGGTTTAAATTAGCCATTGATCAATCCGGGATTTATAAAATCAATTACAACGACCTTCTTAGCTATGGTATTTCACCTGCTCAGATTAATCCAAAAAAGATTCAGATTTACGGAAATGGAAATGGAATGTTGCCAGAAGCCAATAATGCTTTCCGTTACCACGATTTAAAAGAAAATGCCATTTTTGTTTTTGGTGAAAATGATGAAGTTTTTGACCAGGGCGATTACATTCTGTTTTATGGTGAAGGGCCAACCGATTGGAAGTTGAATGAAGCCACAGGCTATTTTGATCACCAGGTAAATTATTATTCGGATTACACCTATTATTTTATAACGATTGGAACGGAAGTAGGAAAGAGGATAATTAATCAGGCTGAACCACCGGGTAATCCTACTCAAACAATTCAGATGTTCAATGACTATTTCGAACATGAAGAAGAAAATCATAATCTGATCAGGTCAGGAAAGACCTGGTACGGAGAAATATTTTCAGAAACGACATCCTATACCTTCAATCCTAATATTGTGAACCTGTTAACAGATTTTCCTGTTCATCTGAAATCCTCATTTGCTAACCGATCCTTTGTTAATTGCAGCATGGAGATTAGCGCTGATGGAGAAGCTGTTTCAACGGTTGTGTTGACATCCATATTTCCTTCAAGTACCAAATATGCCCAGAAAAAAACAGATACAATTTCATTTTTTGTGAATAATCCTGCATTTGAATTAAATTTCACCTACAATCAACCCAATGATTCGGCAATTGCCTGGCTCGACTATTTTGAACTGAATTTTATAAATGCACTCAGTATTAATGGCAATCAATTAAAATTCAGAAGTCTTGCCTCGTTGGGGGCAGGAGAAGTTTCACTTTTTGAAATAACCAATGCCGATGTTTCCACTCAAGTGTGGAATGTTACAGACCCAATAAATATTTCAGAAATTGACGGTTTACTATTGGGCGATCAACTTGATTTCAAGGTTGCTACGGATAGTTTGCTGGAATTTATTGCATTTAGCGGAACGGAATTCGAAAGTCCTGAATTTATCGGGGAGGTTGAAAACCAGAACCTGCATGGATTGAATCCGGTGGATTACATTATTATAACTACCGAAGATTTCCTGGAGCCGGCTCAACAGATAGCAGACTTCCATCAAACCCAGGATGGATTAATGTCAGAAGTGGTCATGATAAACCAAATCTACAATGAATTTTCATCAGGAGCGCAGGATATTACAGCCATAAGGGATTTCATAAGATACATGTACGATCAGTCCAGCGGGGAAAGTCCTAATTATGTGCTGTTATTTGGCGATGCCTCCTATGATTTTAAAGACAGGATAGAAAATAACACCAATTTTGTCCCCACTTTTCAAACAACCGAATCTTTAAATACCTCTGCATCTGCATCATGGGATGACTATTTTTCATGGTTGGACGAGGAGGAAGGAACAACAGGGACCGCAGATATAGCAGTGAGCAGAATTCCGGTGAAAACTTTCGATGAAGCTCAAAGTGCAGTGAATAAAATAATCCATTATTCCCTCAATTCCGAATTTGGTGACTGGAAGAACCGCATCATGTTCATGGCTGATGATGCCGACGGTAATTTACATCAGGAACAGGCAGACAGTCTGGCTTTGGTTTTATCTGCAGGATTTGGAGTAATAAACATCAATAAAAACTATCTTGATTTTTACGAACTGGTTCAAACCCCTGAAGGACCACGTTATCCTGTTGCCAATGAAAAACTTAACAATGCTATAGATGATGGACTGTTGATCCTTAACTATACCGGACACGGTGGTGTATTAAGTTGGGCGCATGAACGGGTTTTAACCCTTGAGGATATTCAGGATTGGCAGAATATCAGCCGCTTACCTTTCTTAATTACATCAACCTGCCAGTTTTCATTATTCGATGATCCTGCGGTGGTTTCAGGAGGAGAAGCTGCGCTCTTAAAGGAGGATGGAGGCTGCATTGCTATTTTTGGACAGTCGCGTTTGGCTTACAGCCAATCGAACTTTGTTGTGAACAAATATATTTTTGAATATATCGGGAGCGATGATTTTAAGACAAATAAACGATTTGGCGATATCTTCAAATATGTTAAACAAAATACGGGTAATCAAATTGCAACCTATGCCAATTCATTCCTTGGCGACCCGGCTTTAAAGATAAATTTTCCGGATAACAAAGTAGTAACCAATGCTATCAATGGAATTAATTTACCGGTAGCGCTTGATACAATTCATCCCGGCGATCAAATAACGGTGGAGGGAATCCTCGAAGACGGTCTGGGAAATCCATTGAATAATTTTAATGGGAACCTTATGGTTACTGTTTTTGAACGTCCTTATTTGAGGCAAACACTTGGAAATTCAAATACTTCGTACATAACAGATATTGAAGTGCAGGATAGTATTATGATTGAGTTGCAGGCAGAAGTTGTTAACGGTCAGTTTGAATATGCTTTTACCGTTCCATCGAATCCCAGCCAGGAATATGGGACGATCAAACTGAGTCATTATGCTTTTAATCAGGTGGAAGACGCATCAGGATATTTTTCCGAAATTATGGTTGGCGGCGACCCTAATGCAATCAATTCTCATTTTGCAAATAAAAATTTCAGTGTATTTCCGACAATTGCTGATTCCAAACTGACTGTGCTTAACAATGGAAAATCCGAAATATTACAAACCCGGATAATTGAATTGTCGGGCAAAATATTGATGAGTCAGGATTTCACCGGAATTACCAAAACAAATAGAATTGAACTGAACGTTTCCTCACTGCCTTCTGGTTTTTATATTCTCAGAGTTGTATCAGGTGATGGAATAGGAGATGTTAAATTCATAAAAAGGTAATCAATCATTTGATGAACTAAAGTAATTGGAAGCCCTTAAAATCTAAAGTTAAAACTAAAATATCTGGCAAAAATATACCTGCATTTTTTCACTCATTTAAAATTTAAAATTATGAAGAAAAACATCAGGGTTTTAGGAGTAGCAATGATTCTCCTGTTTGGGTTTACAACAATGTTGGCCCAAAATTCAGTTTTGTCATCCGGCAATTGGTGCAAAATTGCTGTCGAAAACACCGGTATCCATAAAATTACTTACGACAATCTGGTGAGTTTTGGAATTGATCCCGGCTCAATCAATCCAAAAAACATTCGGATTTATGGCAATGGGAACGGAATGTTGCCTGAACCGGTAAATGTATTCAGGTACAATGATCTTCAGGAAAATGCAATTTTTGTTTTTGGTGAAGATGATGAAGTTTTTGATCAGGGCGATTACATTCTGTTTTATGGCGAAAGCCCGACTGAATGGAAGCTGGACGATGCAACCGGTTTATTTGAACACAAGGTAAATCTCTATTCCGATTTAACTTATTATTTTATCACGGTTGATCTGGGATCCGGCAAACGGATTGAGGAACAATATTCAACCGTGATCCCTCCAACTTTTACTACAACTTCTTTCAATGACTATTACTTTCATGAGATGGAACTGGAGAACCTAATTCACACCGGTAGAAATTGGTACGGTGAGCGGTTTGAAGAGATAACCGGTTATAACTTCCAGGTTGATTTCCCAAATTTGAAAACCAATTCAGCAATTTATTTTGAGGTTAATGTTATAGCCAGATCCGCCATTACAAGCAATATAGCTGTTTCATTGGAGAATCAGCAATTACTGTCGTTATCCATACAGCCAAGTAGCTCCAATCCAAATGGTGACTTCGCAAAATCGAGATGGGATACTGCATGGTTTTATTCTACTAACCCGGAATTAAATCTTACTTTTTTATACGATCAACCTACAGATTCTTCCATCGCGTGGTTGGGTTACTTTACTTTGAATGCCAGGCGCAATCTTGTTTTTGATGCTGGACAAATGTGTTTTCGGGATACTCAATCACCCGGTCCTGGAAAAGTTACTCAGTTCCAGGTGCAAACGACCAATGAAAATGTCAACATTTGGAACATCACCGATCCCCTGAATCCAAAGCACGTCAATCAAAATTACTCGTCCGGAATGATAGATTTTACGTTTGAAACAGACAGTTTACTGGAATTCATTGCTTTTGATGGCTCTCAATTTTACACTCCTGACTTTGATGAACAATTAGAAAACCAAAACCTACATGGTTTGGAACCTGTTGATCTTGTGGTTGTGACTGGCCAAGATTTTATAATTCCTGCTCAACAATTGGCTGATTTCCGCGAATTGCACGATGGGTTGTCATCCGTCGTAGTTACTCCTGACATAATTTATAATGAATTTTCTTCCGGCGCTCAGGATATTACAGCAATAAGGGATTTTTTGAAAAATATGTATGAGCAATCAAATGGCGAAAACCCAAAATATCTGCTCCTTTTTGGCGATGCCTCTTATGACTATAAAGACCGTATCGAAAACAATACGAATTTTGTTCCAGTATGGGAATCATCAGAATCATTAAACCCCGTAGGTTCATTTTGCACGGATGATATATTTGGAATTTTGGATGATGACAATATGCTTGATATCGGTATCGGAAGGTTACCCGTTAAAACATTTCAGGAAGCGCAGGATATGGTAACAAAGATCATTTACTATTCGTCCGATATAAATTCCTATGGCGCTTGGAGAAACGAAATTTGCCTGGTAGCTGATGATGAAGATATGAATCTGCATTTTAATGATTCAGAAAAATTAGGTGTACAGGTTGATACGGCTGCTCCCGATTTCAATATTTTTAAAATTTACCTGGATGCTTATGAGCAAATAACAACTGAAGAAGGAAATTTTTATCCGGATGTAAATCAAGCAATAACAGACAAAATCAATTCAGGGGTAAGCATTATTAATTATGTCGGGCATGGTGGTTACGAAGCGCTGGCACACGAAAAAATCTTCACAGAAAACGATATTAATAACTGGAATAATATTCAATTCCCGGTGTTTGTTGCAGCCACCTGCGATTTTGGTCTTTTTGATGATCCTGACATCCATTCACTCACTGAACAATCCTTATTGCTTGCTGATAAAGGAATGATTGCAGTTTGCGCGGCATCCCGTGCAACTTATGCCGGAGGAAATGCTGTTTTTCAAAAACATTTTTTCAGGTTTTTATTAGACAAGCCAACTTTACCGCTTGGTCATGTTTTTTCACTTGCAAAAAATAATACTGGATCAAATGATAATACGAGGAAACAGATTCTTTTCGGTGATCCGTCAATGAAAATTACAATTCCTGCATTGACAGTTTTAACTGAAGCTATCAATGGTCAAAATATATTAAATCCCATTGATACTGTAAACCCCGGCGAACAGGTTATCGTTTCAGGTTATATTGCTGACCCGCAAGGAAACACAGTTTATAATTTCAATGGAAACCTCTATGTGAAAATATTTGATCGGGCTGATACTGTTTTCACTTTGGGTAATGATAATTCAAGCTTTATTACTGAATTTATCAGGCAGGACAGCATCCTGCTTGAAATGGAAACAGTGGTGCTCAACGGACAATTCGCTTTTATCTTCAATCTGCCTTACGAAATGGATGAAGCTTATGGAAACCTAAAGTTTAGCTTCTATTCTGTGGACTTTCCAAATGACGCCTCCGGTCATTTTTTCGAACTTATAGCCGGAGGTCAGCCCAGCGCCCTTTTTGAATCACCCGTTGAGCAGTTTATTCTAAATTTCTATCCCACTATTACTAAAGATTATCTGAATTATTCGGTGCAACAGGATATCCGGAGCCTTGCCATTGATGTATTTGACATAACAGGGAAAAAGGTGATTACTTTTTCTTCGTCAAATCATTTAAAAGGTGAGCAGAACAGGATTGACCTGACGGAATTGCAGGATGGTTTTTATATTATCAATGCCATAGCTGATGGTCAGCCAATTCGTTGGAAGGTAATCAAAAAATAGGAAACAACGGGCTGTCAAATATAGACAGCCTGTTTTTTTTACTTTCCGTCAATATTTTTTTTATCTTCGTTGGATAATCATTAAAATAAGAGGTAATGAACATTTCATACAGCGATCCCTTATCGCAAGCATGGAACCGCATGAAAAAAGCCCTTTTCCAGCCCTTCGATATTGGCAAATGGTTTACGGTTGGATTCACAGCTTTTCTGGCTGTTTTGGTCGAAGGTCCCGGAAATCCGGGAGGTAGTGCAAATTATTCGCGCACCAACCGATTCTCTGATTTAAGCTGGCAAGAGATTGCTGAATGGCCGAATATTGCCTGGTATTGGCTAATGAATCATCCGGTGTGGTTCGCTTTGATCATTGTCGGGATTGTATTTTTGGTTGGCTTGATGATTGTCCTGACCTGGGTTAGTTCAAGAGGAAAATTTATGTTTTTGGATAATGTAGTCTGTGATAAAGCCGAAGTTGTAAAACCCTGGAATGAATTCAGCCAACAGGGTAATTCCCTTTTTATGTGGCGGTTGGTTTTTGGCATGATCAGCGCTTTTCTTGTCCTAACTTCATTGTTAATAGCATTCGTAGTTATGATCAATGTGTTCACGGGTGATACGAGTCTGGGAACAAAGATTGGTTCGGTGACCGGACTCATATTCGAGTTCCTGATTCTCATCACTGTTATTTCCTATATCTCCCTTCTTTTAAATAACTTTGTCGTTCCTATTATGTATAAGCACCGAATAGGTGCAACTCAGGCATGGCTTAAGTTTCTGCCTGTTTTGTTGGGTAATTTCTGGGATTTTATCATTTATGCCTTATTCCTGTTGGTTTTATATGTATTGGTGGTGATTTGCGTTATCTTTTTTGGATTGTTTACCTGTTGCATTGGTTTTCTGTTACTCATCATCCCTTACATCGGATCTGTGGTTCTACTCCCGGTTTCTTATACTTTCAGGGCGTTCAGCGTTGCTTTCCTTGAGCAGTATGGTGATGAATTTACTATTTTCCCCAAGCCGGAAACAATTGATGATAATTTGATAATATAACGAAACAGGGTTTTAAGTGACTGTTTAAAAATGCTAAACTCTTGATTTGTAACACGGAGTTGCACAGAGAAGTCACAGAGCAGCACGGAGGTAAAACTTTAAATTTAAAATAAATCAAATTTTCTCTGTGAACCTCAGTGAAACCCTCTGTGGTTCTCAGTGAAATAAAAAGTTATAACACTGAGTTTCACTAAAAAATTATTCATTTTCCGCACTTTGTGTACTCTTCGTGTCCTGGTGACTTAGTGGCAAAATGGTAGAGTTAAATTTTTCATTGAATTTTAAACAGACTCTAAAAGTAACCGTATGTAATTTCGGTTTTATTCAAATTCGCCTTCGCTGAAAACGATGGCTTTAAAAGTATATATTTCAGCATCTTTCCATCCATCCCATCCCAAACCGGCTTTATCGCGTGAACAATGTCCCAGAAATTCTTCAAGACTCCAGCCTGTTTCGGTTGCCACCTGCGGAAGAAAAGTGCCGGAACGATAGCCTTTTTTGATGTAAATCCCATCAGTTCCCAATACGATTTCATTTATGTCATTGATTAATTTCATTGGGGTAAGCACCGAAATTTCTATTTCCAATTCCTTCAACTCATTTTGACTAACCGGCGAAAATCTTGAATCCTTCGTAGCTGAAGCTACCGACATTTGCTGAACTACCATATACAAGGGTTCATTAGCATCAAACCGCCCAATACACCCCCTGAGGCGATGATTTTTCGTAAGTGTTACAAAAGCTCCGCCATTGGTTTTCAAAGCCCCTGATAGATTTTCTTTTTCCACCTGTTTCATTTTGCCTGATGAAAGATGCTCTTCAAGCGTCAGCCGGGCAATTTGAAGCAACTCCTTTTTATCATCCATGTTCAGAAAATTTGAATTATCGGCATTTTTGCCTTCAACTAAACATAGAGCAATAGCATTGTATCCCACTACTTTATCTTTATCTCCATACATGGATTCACCCGAGTTGGAATAGGCGATCTGTTCGTATTTATATTCTGGTTTTCCGCCCGTTAGGTGGAGCAAGGTAAGCACTGAGGTCCATCCGCAGGCGCGGGTTGCGAGTCCCGCAACTTTTTCATTGGCAGATGAATTTATGACATTGATAAATTGATCGGGATTATTCAAAAGTATAGCATCTGCAGTATTTTTATCAAGATAATTGGCTTCATCGTACCGGGGATAGTGCGAAAAATCGGAACTGATTACAAAAAGATTCTCTTCATTAAAAAACGGAGAAAGAGCTTTTGCAATTAATTTACAGTCTTCGTCCGATTGGGTTCCTATTACAATAGGAATAATCAGGAAATCCTTCTTTAAAATATACTGCAAAAAGGGCAATTGAACTTCAATACTATGTTCAGCCGAATGAGCTTCCGGCACATAGCTGAAAATTTTATTTTCACTGATTAACTTTTTAGCAAGGTCAAGGTTTACCTTAACTTCCCCAAGTGGTGTTTCGCAATTTCCAACAGAATAGATAGAGGCACCTTTAAAATATT
This sequence comes from uncultured Bacteroidales bacterium, assembly GCA_963840975.1. GTDB lineage: Bacteria > Bacteroidota > Bacteroidia > Bacteroidales > JAADJA01 > JAADJA01. The sequence continues at coordinate 312,513 of CAWJBC010000021.1, forward strand.
CACGGTGACTGGAAGCGATGATGAACACATTTTGGTATGACTTCCCGGTATCAATCTGATTGAAAGCAGATGCTGCAATTGTACCTGAAAAAACATAACCGGCATGAGGGGTTATTATTGCAAGTGTGTTATTCGCTTTTTTTGGTTCAGCTTTCGCAAAAAGATCAGTGAGGGTTTTTCCCAACACTGATTTATCGGCAGGGTAAAATTGCCCTGCAAATACCGGTTTAAGATTTTGATTTTTTAATTTTCCCGATCCAGTGTTAGTCGCCACCTGCGAATTGCAGCAATCACAAAACACCATAAAAAAAAGTAAGAAATGACAGAAAAGTATTTTCTTAACCATTTTTGACTAAATTTGAAAACCTAAAACAAATGTATAAAATGTTGCTGAGATCCGAAAATAGAATTAAAATTTCATTGTTCATCCTCGGATTTACCTCTATCATAACACAGATTATCCTCCTGAGGGAATTTTTATCAATCTTCAACGGAAATGAGCTTATTACCGGAATCATATTAGCCAATTGGATGCTTTTAACCGGTTTGGGATCTTATTTAGGAAAGCTATTAGATAAACATATAAATAATTTGAATTTTATTTATGCCGGTCATTTTATGATGGCTTTTCTGCCTATTATCATTTTATTTTTAGCTTATTATTTCCGAAACAATTTTTATCCTCCCGGTCAGATTATCAATATTGCAGGTGTTTTTTTTAATTCGTTTTTACTGCTGACACCATTCTGTTTGGTCAGTGGGATTATCTTTCCTGTGCTTGCTTCATTGTTGTCAGAACAATCAAAATCAAATATAATAAATAAAGCCTATTCCATCGAAGCATTCGGAAGCGTTGCCGGCGGAATTCTTTTCAACTTTTTGATGATTTTCGTTTTAAAAACTTTTTTCAGCCTTACCATTTTGATGATGCTAAACTTAGCAGCAGCCATCACAGGCATTTTTTTAAGCGGTAAAAGAATTTTCTCCTATATTTTGACATTATTAACAATGTTGATTACAGTTTTCATTGCATTTTCGGATATTGATTTGAAAGCCCTTCAGTACTTGTATCCGGGTCAGGAAATTGTCCATTTTGAAGATACGCCTTATAGCAAAATTGTTGTTACCCGTACCGAAGATCAATACAATTTTTTTGAAAACGGGACTTTTCTTTTTTCGGAGGATAATACCATTATGATGGAAGAAAATGTTCATTATGCAATGGCACAGCATTCTGCACCTGAAAATGTCCTTTTAATTTCGGGTGGGATATCAGGTAGTATAAATGAAATACTGAAGTACAAAATCAAATCTCTGGATTATATTGAACAGAATCCAAAGATCATTGAGATAGGGGAGTTGTACACCAGCAATATCAGTCATGATCGCCGGATAACAATAATTAATCAGGATGCCCGTCTTTTTTTGAAAACCAATCGCACAAAGAAGTACGATGTTGTTTTGATCAATCTTCCTGATCCTACAAGCGCTCAAATCAATCGTTTTTATACACTGGAATTTTTTGAGGAATTAAAAATGGATTTGAATGAATCCGCAGTAATTTGTATCAGCCTTACCGCCACATCGAACTACATGGGAGAGCAATCCCGGAAAATTAATTCCTCGGTTTATATAACCCTAAAACTACTATTTCAGAATGTCATCATTATGCCGGGTGGCTTAAACTATTTTATTGCCTCAGATGGTGTATTATCAAGGTCAATAAATGAACTTTTGGAGTTGAAAAGCATAAAAAACATTTATCTTAACACGTACTACCTGAATGATAAAAAAATTGAACAGGAGAGCAAACTATTAGAAGAAATGTTGTCGGAAAAAGTGGCGATAAACTATGACTTTAAGCCAGTGGTATATCTTTATCAGTTAGATTATTGGTTAAGCCAATTCGATCTGAATTATCTCATCCTTTTTATTATCATTCTATTTCCCGTAACTTATTCATTGCTTAAAATGAATTTTATCAATTATGGCATTTTTGTTACCGGAATTTCGGCTTCAGCCATTGAAGTCATTCTTATTATTGCATTTCAGGTTATTTACGGATATACCTATCAAATGATGGGTATTCTCATTACATTTTTCATGGCTGGTCTGTTTGTCGGCTCTGTATTTGTAATAAAAAAAATTAAGGTATTCATCCGCACATACAGCCTTGTTCAATATTTTATCGGCATTTTTTCTATATTAGTTGCATTGGTTCTTTATTTTTTACGATCGGCTTATGTGGATATTTTTATTGTTCATATTACCTTCATATTGCTGATTTTCATTATCGGAATCCTAACAGGGCTGCAATTCTCGCTGGCTTCAAGATTAAGAACAATGTCAATAATTAAAATCGCAGCTTCCACTTATGCCTCTGATTTATTAGGAGCCGCAATAGGCGCAGTGTTGGTTGCAGCTTTTTTGATTCCTTATCTGGGTATTATAAAAGTAGCACTCCTAATTTCAGTGTTAAACTTTGTTACAGGATTGTATATATTGTTAAAATTAAAAAAGAGTTAACCACTATATTTGAAGTTAATTAATTCATTTTTATTGATGTCTGGGAATCTAATATCGAAAAGAGAATTTTTAAAAACAGGTGCGCTAATCACAGGTGCACTGGGATGTAGTTTTTGCGGACTTAACTTACTATCAAAAACTGCAAAAGGAAAGCAAGACGCAAATTTCATTCGTATAAACCCAGGCCCAGATGAGTATAAGATTGAAGCAAAATATTACGTTGAAACCCCCAAAGGTTTAAAATGTCTTTTATGTCCGAACGAATGTAAGATGCTGCTGAATGAGGAAAGTGAGTGCCGGACAAGAGTGAATATTGACAATAAGTTGATGGTTACAGCTTATGGAAATCCGTGTGCTATTCATATTGACCCTATCGAAAAAAAGCCTTTTTATCACTTTTTACCAACAACTCAGTCTTACTCAATAGCAACAGCTGGTTGTAACCTTGCATGCCTCAATTGCCAGAATTGGGAAATCTCGCAGTCAAGTCCCAGGAAAACAAGAAATTATGACCTGCATCCAGAAAAGGTTGTTGAACAAGCCATCAAGAATCAATGTAAGTCAATTGCCTATACTTATTCCGATCCGGTAGCTTATTACGAGTATGCGCTTGATACAGCCATCATCGCCAAAGAAAAAAGAATCAAAAATGTCATTGTATCAGCTGGTTATATGAACGAAAAGCCTTTAAGGGAATGGTGCAAATACGTAGATGCTGCAACAATTGATATTAAATCCTTTTCGAATGAAATTTACGAAATGCTGAATGCAGGAAAATTAGAGCCTGTGTTAAATTCATTGAAAATTTATAAAGAAGAAAGGGTTTGGCTGGAAATTTCAAATTTGGTTATTCCATCCTGGACAGATGACCTGGAAATGATAAAGAAAATGTGCGGATGGCTTGTTGAGAATGAATTTCAAGATACACCTCTTCATTTTTTAAGGTTTTACCCACAGCACAAATTAGCAAACTTACCTGCCACGCCGGTTAGTGTGCTAATTAAGGCAAGAGATATTGCCCTTTCATCAGGATTGAACTATGTTTATATCGGGAATACACCGGAATTAAATGCAGAGAATACAAATTGTCCTAAATGCAAAAAAGTAGTTATAGAAAGGAAAGGCTTTCAAATATTAAACAACTATCTAACCCAGGGAAAATGCAAGAACTGTGGTTCAATTATCAGCGGTATCTGGCAATAATTTAAATGGGTAATTTAATCTTTAATCTTTTCAGACTTTTCAAATCATTATACTCCAATTTACGTTGAAATTTCTAAACTGTCAAAGGGTTGTAATGTATTGGTTTATGGCCTTGTGTGCCTGAAAGACTAAGATTAAAATAGACCAGCAAAACCATTCTATATTGCAAATCCAAAAAACTTTATTCCCGATTTCTCATTTCATAACATAGATAGCAACTCCGGTCACACTTCAAGTTGCTGTTTTTGTTAAAATGTCGAATTGCCTGTCTTCAGGGCTGCAACTGGAAGTTTTTTTTGTCAACATACAAAAACTATTTACAGATTTTTACGTATCAACATATAGCAATAAATGTTTTATATTAAGAATGATATAGCAATTAAAAGCTTAAAGGTCGCTGTTACTATGTGGATAAGTTGGTCGCTCGTTTTTAATAATAATGCAAACCCAATTTTAGGGTGGCGAAAATTCGATGTTTATGTTGATAAAAAGCATATTTTATGAATCAAAGTAAACATTTTTTTGTCTAATCTTGAACGCAAATGGGAATTAATTACAAGTGACGCAACTAACGGAAAATTAATTACATAATAAAATTTAAATACTTTTTTTAACCTGAAGGGTAACCTTTGGGTAATTTTAAGAATTAACCTTTGAAAAGTGCAGGAATATAGGGTTGAGGAAATATTAGATGGGATCCGAAATAGAAACACTGACGTTCTGGAGTTTATCTATAAGAATTACTATCATCAGATCAATGTTTTTATTAATAAAAATGGCGGTTCAGATGAGGATACTAAAGATGTTTATCAGGATGCCATCTTAGTGATTTATCAGAAGATACAGAAGGATAAACTGACACTTACTTGTTCTTTTAATACTTATTTATATTCTGTTTGCCGGTTACTGTGGCTTAAGGAGCTTGAAAAAAGAAAACTCAATAAAGGTTTGCTTGAGGAATCAGCGAAGTTTTTAGAATTGGATCAGGACATTTTGACCCTTTACCTGACAAACGAAAGATTCATGTTATACCAGGAACATTTTAACAAGTTGAGTTATAATTGTCAAAAAATCCTGGAACTGTTTTTGGCACAGATACAACTAAAGGAAATTGCAAGGATACTTGGGTTTAGAAGTGTTCAATATGTGAAAAAGAGAAAGCATCAGTGCAAGGAAAAGTTAATAGCAAGTATTAAAAATGATCCGAGATTTAAAGAAATTGTACAACAATAAATGCTAAAAAGTTATTAAAATGGAAAAGTCATTTAGTCTGTTAGAAGATTTCCTGGATGGCAATTTAAGCAGCGATGAATTAAATCAAATGCTTAAAGATTTGGAAAGTAATAAAGATCTTACCAGGGAAATGATGTTAAGGCTTGAGGTAAATCAGGTTATTAAGGACAAAGGGTTTTTGGAATTGCAAAATAAACTTGAAATGCAATTAAATAATACCAACAACAATAGCCCTCTCCTTAATCTGGGAAGAGAGTTTCTTAAAACCTGGCAATTAGCTGCAGCATCCTTTGCTTTGGTTCTTGTTGTTGGTGGTTTATGGTATATTTTATCAAACAAGCCCTATTCAACTGAAAAACTGGTAACCAAATATTACAAACCGGCGCATCCTTTCCTTCAAATCAGGTCTGCTGAATCTAACAGTGAAAATGCACTTGCTCAGGCTTTCAGCTTTTACAAGGATAATGATTATAGCAATGCCTTACAATATTTCAAATCTATCGAAAACCAAACTACTGCTAAATTTTATTGTGGTGTCTGCTACATTGAGTTAGAACAATATGATAATGCCATAGAGGCATTCTCATACATTATTAACGATAACGACAATCTGTTTGTAGAACATGCAAATTGGTATCTGGGACTGATATACCTGATGGACAATCAAAAGAGTAAAGCGATTGATCAATTTGAAACAATAGCAAGTGAAGATAATTTTTATGCAGCACAGGCTTCTGACATACTCAAATACCTGCAGTAAATTATAACTTTTTTTTTCTGGCCTTGTACCTTATCAAGAAGATTAATAAAATAATCAAGGTCAAAACTATCCCACTGGTGTATGCTATTGCACTTATCCCGGGTTTATTTGCGACAGGAGCCGTTTTTCCTATTTGCACATAGGCAGCCCAGAAATAAGGGTGGGATTGAAGAGGATCTGAGTGCTCAAGATAAGTAAGTTTTGCATTTTGTAATGCCTTATCCGTGCCAATGCCTGTTTTCATTTGCTGATAAAACTCTGTCATTATTTCAGCGCCTGCTACATCTTCAACTTCCCACATTGTCATAACAACGGATGGAATACCAGCGAATAAAAACCCTCTTGCCAAACTCATTATTCCTTCTCCTTTATTCAATTTTCCGGTTCCGGTTTTACAGGCACTTAAAACTGCCAGCCTGGCGTTTAATTTTAAATTATATATTTCATAGGCATTTAAAAATCCATCTTCAACTGTATCATTGGTATGGGTAAAAATTAATTTTGAAGCCATCGGATCATCTTCATCAATCAATGTATGCATGGCAAAATGAAGGATTCCATATTTCTGAGCATTCTTTTTAAAGTTGAGTTCGGTGGCAACTTCACCAAGAAGTACTTCGCCCTTCATGATTGAAATGATATTGTTGACCTCCTCTTTCGAATGATCCAAAGGCTTCAAATTGCTGAAAATATCATCTGATCGGTTGAGGGAGGCTTGTGTTTGGTTGAATATTTTTGAATAATCAGGAGCCATTGCCAGTATTTTTCGAGCATATTTGTTCCTGTCAGAATAATTAAATAAAAGCGTACTCGAAAAAGAATAGGATACGGTATATGACTTTAGAACATATTCGAGTTTGCTAAAGTCAATTCTCTCAGGAACTTTAAAATCTTTAATTAATGCTTCAAAGGGAAGATAACCAAGAACATTATCAGGAATAATAATGACCCTTGAATATTTTGTTGAATGTTCTTCTGGTAAGAACAATGTTCTGTATAAAAAATTGCCCAAATAAATGAACTCAATAAAGTCTTCCTTATCAAATGATTCAATAGGAAACTGGTTGATGGAAGAAACAAAATTTTGAACTTTATCTTTAAAGTCAGCTTCCAAAATATACTTATGAAGACGAATGCTGTCAGAGGTAATGAAGAAGGTGAGCAAAAGTGAATCAATAATTTTGTATTCTAATAATAGTTCTCCATTCTTAAGTTTGGATTGGATGTCAGAAATTTTAACTACTTTAAAGTTATACTTTAAGTCATAATATTGAGGATAATCTTTCTCGATAGAACCAATCAGGCTATCGTAACTCATCGTTTTTTTGAAAATACTTTTCTTCCATTTATCAATTTTATTAGTATCAACAGAAATTTTTTGACTTTCATCGTAAATGAAATTTTTATAAAGAGCAATATCTCTGCTCAATTCTGTCTCTTTTTGCCTGAGAACCAATGGGATATCTGTAAACTCTATGGCTTCAGATTCCCTGATGGAAGAGAGAAGTATAGCGGCTTTCCCTTTCTCTGAATATTCAAAGGCGATATTTAAATACTTAGGATCATTGCTTTTACCGTATAAATCGGTTGCAATGAGAACAACTAAATTGTAAATATTATATACATATTCATTCGTCTGTAGCTTCGTGCCTTCATCCTTGTAAGAAGCTAAAATCAGCTCAAAAAGCCCGATTGCAAGCTTACTGGTTTCAAGGCTCATTTCCAGGTCATGGATACTCCTCGACTTATCAAGATAAATATCATATAATATATATGCCTTCCTGTATAAGATGACGAATTTATTGAATTCCGGGTCCAAATCTTTTAACCTTGGATTAACATAAACATTCTCATTGTTAAAATTTTCAGTAGTGGAGATGAGAGCTTTTTGATAGTAAAGCAGGGCCTTATCAGGGTATCCCATATTATTGTACAAATCACCCAAATAAATTAACGTAATAGAAACGTCTGTATATTTATTTCCGTAATTCTCAACCCATATATTATAAGCTTTAATTAATAACTCTTCAGCCTTTTTATAGTTCTTTTTTGAAATACAAAATTCTCCATAAGCCAGGTAGCTACCTGCAGTTATTGGATGATTAATTCCGTAAATAGACTCTGCTTTTGATATTGACAACAAATAATTTTTTTCAGCATCTTTATAGTTACTAAAATTAAAATAACATCTTGCCAGACTTCTTAATGATTTGATAACAGATTCTGAATTGAAATTATCATTAAGGCTTTCAGTATAGTATTGAATTGCTTTGTTAAAATCACCTTTGGCTTCATAAATTACACCTAGGTTCAGAACTAAATCGGCAATAATGGGATTGTTCCGTGTTGTACTCTTTAAATACAGAGAAAGTGCCCTCTCATGATAATCCAATGCCTTCGTCAAATCCCTAAGCAAAATATAAAGTGTTCCTTTATTATAATATATTGGTGCTAAACCAAAATAATCCAATCCAAAGTTTGTATTGTAGATTTCTTCAGCTTTTGAATAATAATCCAAGGCTTGATTTGGATTTCCCATTACATTTAAAAACCTGCCATAATTTATATAGCCAATGGCTAATTGAGGATCAGTTGAACTCAGAGTCTTTTCCTTTAAAATTATTGATCTGTTCAGGTAAACAAGAGCACTATCGTAATTTCCTGTGGAGGATAGTACTATGCCAATATTTTGGAATAGTGCAGCCATCATAATTTCTGATGGCTGCTCCCTTGATTCTTCAATTAACAAAGCCTCCCTGTAAAACGCCATTGCAATATCCAAATTCCCACTCGAAAATTGAATATTACCTATGGCTCTTTTAACCAAAACCAGCAAACTATCATTTACTCCCTCTTCAAAATATTGTAAAGATGAATTTAATGATTGTATAGCGCTGTCAAATTTAAGAGTTTTACTGTAAGTTGTGCCTCTGAGATAATAAAATGTTCCTAATAAATTATCATCGGTTACATGATATTTATTAATTAAACTATCCGACTGCTTAATATAGTTAAAAGTCGAATCAAATAATCCCATGATTTGATAGCATTGAACAATTTGAAAATTGATTTTTAACACATCATTCCAATGCTTATGATTAATATAATATTCTGAGAGCGTTTTGTAGTAAATTAACGATGTTTCATAATTGGAAGCACTATAAAGTGAATCTGCTTTCGCTAATAGACTTTCTGAATCAAAATTGGGAATAACTAAACTGCTACTTTGACAAAAAGCCGAGGAAAAATAGGTAACGAGTACAATTAAAATATGTATTTTAATGTATTTCAATGTTTCAAAATTCAGTATTGTTTTTATTCCAAAGAATAATTCAATTATACTTGTTTCTTTTCATTAGGTTTTGTTTTGCCATAAAAAGACCTTCATCTATTAAAACTAACATTGATAAAGAATGATCAATTCAAAAAAAAAAGAAAGTTTCGATCAGTCAAAACTTTCCTCTTCCTATTGTACTTTTCATTTCCAGACTGAGAAAACCTCATATTCTCAAAAAGAAAACGGCAGAACATCTAATCCATAAAATAAACAAAGAATAATTTTGAAATGAATCAAAATTATTCTTTGAGTTTAATTTTAGAACATCATTCGGGAACAAAAGTACCATTAACCTCTGATTGAGATATGGCTCTGATGTCTTGTCCTCCTCCTGATCCTGTTGCTTGTCCTGAATTACTTGTATTGTCAGCGATGACATTTAAAGTAACTCCAAGGAAAAACATTGCCATCAAGATGGCAAAAACACTTCTCTTTTTCATAAATTCTCAATTTTAAACTAATTGTTAAATTAGAATAACGGTTCAAAAATAATACTTTTTTCCAAATTGGGAATTTTTTTTTCATATTTTTTCATTTTGAACCAAAATCTTCAGCAATTTAGGTATTGGATTCTTTAATTTAGGGTAACCTTTTTATACAGGACGGAATAAAGAGACGGATTCAATATAATTGGGTCTGTAAACTTTTTATTGATGATAAAAAAACTTTCTTATAAAGAATTAGAGGAAAAGATTTCAAACATCCAAACAGAGTTGGAAACAAAAGAGAAAGAAATCAATTCCATTTTGGCTTCCTTTCTTTCAAATATTTCGCATGATATTAGAAATCCTATGAATGTAATCGTTGGGTTTTCAAATTTATTGAGTTCCCCGAATTTCAGCCAGCAGCAGAAAGATTTCTTTACTGAGGAAATCAACAAAAGCAGCGATAAATTGCTGAGGTTAATTGACAACTATATTTTATCAGCCAAGATTGAAACGAATGAATTGAAAATCAACAAAGAAGAGTTAAATCCTTCTGAAATAATGAATGAAGTTCTTGATTATTTCCATAATAAAAAACAAGATTCATTGCATAATAACATATCTTACCAAGAACTCAAAATAAATAAACTCAAGGATTTTAAGATACTTACAGATCGGGGTATTATCAAAAAGGCAATCATTAACCTTGTGGAGCATGCAAAGCCCGATATTAGGACTTCCATTTCTATTGGCTTTGATATAGAAAATGGAAATAGTATTGTCTTTTTTGTTGGCTTTGTTCCTTTAGTACAAACAGGAAGAGACATGAAGCCCGATGATGAGAATAAATTCAAATTCTCAGAGTTTCATGAAGAAAGTGCCATTAGCAGTTTTGCAATTACAGATAAGTTGATTCGAAAATTGGGTAGTAAGTTGCAAATTAAAACAAATTTTGGAAAAGAATCAACCTTCAGTTTCAGTTTACCTCTGCTATTGAAATAAAACTCTATCCCCTCTTTTTCAAGAATACAAAGATGTTATTAATATCAAATTTAAATCAAATACAGATTTTTTGAAATCAGGGAGAATTATTTTTTCAAATGATTGATCTGATCTTCTATGACCTTAATCTTATTTTCTGCATCCTCTTTTTTCATAAGCTCTTTGTTAACAACATCAGCAGGTGCTGTATTGACGAACCTTTGGTTCTCCAGCTTCTTATTTACAGAAACAAGGAACCCCTTAGTATAAGCTAACTCTTCTTCAAGTTTTTTAATTTCTGCTTGATGATCAATTGAACTGCCAACAGGTATGAAAAATTCTGTTGATTTAATTATAAATGAAATTGTTCCAGGCTCTTTTTCTTCTACATATTTGATCGTGCTTAAATTGCAAAGCTTTGAAATAACACTGTCGAAAGTACGGTCAGGCGCTTGTTGATTATTCTTTTTAATGTGCAATTCAAGTTTTTCCCTCATCGGGATATTTTTTGATTTGCGAAGGTTACGTATAGCAATGATTACCTGTTCTTCCACATCGAACATATCAAGAAGGCTCTGATCAACATCCCCTGACTCAGGTATTGAGGACATCATAATACTTTCATTTTCATTCCTGACTTTCAAATGATGCCATATTTCTTCTGAGATAAAGGGCATAAAAGGATGAATAATCCTCATCAATTGATCGAAGAAAGAAGTTGTTCTATTAAAAGTAACCGGATCAATTGGTTTTTGGTATGCCGGTTTGATCATTTCTAAGTACCATGAGCAGAAATCATCCCATACCAATTTATACGCAGCCATCAGGGCATCTGATATCCGGTATTTGGAATAATGATCTTCAATGATGTTCAATGAGGAATTCAATTTCGACTCAAACCAGCGAACTGAAACTGCTGCTGAATCAGGTTGTTCAAGCTGGTCATCAATCTCCCATCCTTTTATTAGCCGGAGTGCATTCCAAACTTTGTTCGAAAAATTTCTGCCCTGCTCACAAAGTACTTCATCAAAGGGTAAGTCGTTTCCCGCGGGTGACGTCAATAGCATTCCCACCCTTACACCATCTGCACCGTATTTTTTTATTAGGTCAATGGGATCGGGTGAATTGCCCAAAGATTTCGACATTTTCCGCCCGATTTTATCGCGCACAATGCCAGTCAAGTAGACATTTTTAAACGGAATGTCTTTCCTGTATTCCAGACCTGCCATTATCATTCTTGCAACCCAGAAAAACAATATTTCAGGAGCAGTGATCAGATCATTGGTTGGGTAGTAATATTTTATATCGTCATTATTTGGATTGCGAATGCCATCAAATACTGAAATGGGCCACAACCAGCTTGAAAACCAGGTATCCAGAACATCTTCGTCCTGTACCAGGTCATCTATTTTTAAATCCGGCAGGTTGATATTTTTTTTGTGCAATTGCAAGCGCTTCCTCTTTAGATACTGCAACAACAAATTCTTTTCCTGGCAAATAGTAAGCGGGAATTCTTTGTCCCCACCACAGTTGTCGTGAAATACACCAATCCCTCACATTTTCCATCCAATGTCTGTAAGTATTTTTGAATTTTGCAGGATGAAATTTTATGGTATCATTCATTACAACCTCGAGCGCCGGCTCTGCCAAGGGCTTCATTTTTAGAAACCATTGCAGGGAAAGTTTAGGTTCAATTACTTCGTCTGTCCTTTCAGAGTAGCCTACTTTGTTTATGTAATTTTCTGTTTTTACAAGGTTGCCTGACAATTGAAGGTCCTTAATAATTTTATCCCTCACCTTGAAACGATCTTCATTTGTATAAATCTGTGCCTTTTCGTTTAAAGTTCCATCGTCATTAAAAATATCAATTATATCAAGTTTATGTCTGATGCCAATTTCATAATCGTTTATATCATGAGCAGGTGTTATTTTAAGGCAGCCTGTTCCGAATTCCATATCCACATAGTCATCTTTAATTATAGGAATTGATCTGTTAATAAGAGGTACAAGCACATGTTTGCCAACTATGTGACTATACCTTTCATCATTAGGATTGACACAAATCGCAGTATCGCCAAGAATTGTTTCCGGCCGGGTTGTTGCAATTGTAACCCACTCATCTGATTCGGATTCAATTTTATACCTGAGATAATAAAGTTTTGACTGAACCTCTTTGTAAATAACTTCTTCATCAGATAGTGCGGTGAGGGCTTTCGGATCCCAATTCACCATCCGAATACCTCGGTAAATCAATCCTTTATTATAAAGATCAACAAAAACATGAACAACGGATTCATACAAAGCCTCATCCATCGTAAACCGGGTTCTTGTCCAGTCGCATGAAGCTCCCAGTTTCTTTAACTGTTCGAGAATGATACCACCATGTTTTTCCTTCCATTCCCAGGCGTATTCCAGAAATTTTTCCCTCGAAATACTATACTTATCAATTCCTTCTTCTGTTAATTTTGCAACTACTTTTGCTTCGGTAGCAATAGAAGCATGATCCGTACCAGGCAGCCAAAGCGTATTTTTTCCCTGCATCCGGGCACGGCGGGCAAGTACATCCTGAATGGTATTATTGAGCATGTGCCCCATGTGCAAAACACCGGTAACATTTGGCGGAGGTATTACAATGCAATAAGGTTCTCGTTCGTCAGGTAGGCTTCTGAAAAATTCGTTTTTCATCCAAAAAGAGTACCATTTTTCTTCAGTCCCTTGCGGGTCATATTTACTTGGAATGTCCATGCTGATTGATAAAAATTTATTTTAAGGTTGTAAAAGTAGAAAAAACGATGAACTCTGACTTATGTCATTAAATCTTTAATTGGTTTAAATAGCTTATTGAATCTGATCCTGTATTGAAAATCAAATCCACAATACTCAGATTAGGAATAAAACCAAATTTTTCGGTAAAAACCTGTCTGTAAAAAGTCATTTTGCTTGCCGAAGTTTTTTTTGGATTGAAAGAATAACGGTAATCTCTTAAATTTTCATCACCCTCTTTCTCAAAATTCTCAGTATAATGAATCACCGGATTCAGCTTTAACAATTTCATGGTCTCACCAAGCAAGAGGTGATTGAAATCAAGCAGGTATTTGTGTTTTGTAAAATAAAATTTTTCAAAAACTTCTGCATAAAACAAGAAGAAGGGAGAATGATTATAAGCTGACACAAGTGCTCGCCAATGGTTCAATTGCCATTTAACTGAGTTATCAATTTCAATATCCTTTGTTTTTGTGTGATTACCTTTCGTTTTATTAACCGGTATGGTCAACGAAATCTTCCCGTTGGCAGAATAAATTTCACAACGGTTGCGAAAGGTTTGTTTTATATAATTTTCTTCCTGTTCAATGGAGATAAAATCCTCATTGATCAATGCAGCAATATATTCTATTGGTGGCAAATATGCTGTTGAAAAAAGTACCGTCAACGTTTTTTTAATTATAAGGAGGCAAAAATACAAATGATAAAGCACAAAAAAAGGTGCAACTACAGTGCACCTTATCAAAATAATTATGCCTTATTTAATTGGCTGCGATAGTTTTGTTCAGCAAAACTTCCTCAATTGCGCCTTTCATGGCATCTTTTGGAAGTGCTCCCATTGCCATTTGGGGTTGTCCGTCCTTTGGGCAGAAAAGGAGCGAAGGGATGCTTTTAATCCCGAATGCAGCAGCTAATTCCTGCTCGGCTTCCGTATCTACTTTATAAATATTAATCTTGTCTTTGTATTCCGAAGACAATTCTTCAAGAATCGGAGCTACCATTTTACATGGTCCGCACCAGTCGGCATAAAAATCAATGAGGCAAGGTAAGTCACCTTCAAATTTCCAATCCTTGTTTTTTTCATAATTGAATACCTTGTCTAAAAAAGTTTGTTTTGTTAAATGTTCCATTTTTTGTGATTTTTGTTATTAAATATTTTTTGAATTTTCAGGCTTTACATTGAGGATGAATTCATCAATAATCTTTATGTATTCCTCTTTTGCCAAGGCTCCCGGCTGCATAGCGGGTTTCCCGTTCATAGGTGTGAACAAAATAGATGGAATACTTGTAACCTGAAAAACTGACGCCAATTCCCTCTCCTTGTCTGTATCCACTTTATAAATGATAACCTTACCATCATAATGATCGGCTAAATCATCCATTATTGGAGCAACCATTTTACATGGTTTACACCAGTCGGCATAAAAATCAATGACACAAGGAAGCGTACCTTTATATACAAACTCCTGCGGGTTAGCTTCGTAGTCCCAAATTTTACTTTTAAAATCAGCGGTTGATAAATAAACGGGTTTTATGTCGCCAGATGTTACTTTCTGTTCAGCTGGTTGCTTTATATCTGAAGCAGGTTCATCAGCGCTTTTACTGATATTGCTTTCAGCATTTTGATTACAAGAAACAAACGCTAAAGCAGAGGCTATTAATAAATAAGATGTTATTTTTCGCATTTAATATAGTTTTATTCGTCCTTTTTCTTTCCGAGGAGAAATTCGTCAATTACTTGTTTAAAAGATTCTTTTGGCAAAGCGCCAGCCGACATTTGCGGTTTTCCTTTCATCGGGATAAACAAAACCGTTGGAATGCTGCGAATACCAAATACGGTTGACAACTCACGTTGCTGCTCGGTATTTATTTTATAAACATTTATTTGGCCTTTATACTCCTCTGCAAGTTCTTCCATGATCGGAGCAATCAGTTTGCAGGGTTTACACCAATCGGCATAAAAATCCACAATACATGGAAGATCACCTTCGAATTTCCATTCTTCAGGATTTTTTTCGTAGTTAAATACTTTTTGTTTAAACGTTTCAACAGTAAGGTGCTCCGGTTTAACCGCGCCACTTTCCTGAGCAATGGTATGCAAACTAATTCCAATAATTAGGGCATAAAGAAGGGTGAGTCTTTTATTCATAAAATTTATTTTTAACATATTGAAGATTATTAACGGCACAAAAATAAATAAATTTTTTATTATATCGCTTAAATATCACTTTTTGTATTTTTGCAGTCAAATAATGTTCCAATTGACAAATTGTCATTTAAATAAATATTCATTTATATGAAATCTTTATTCAAAAACATTGATATCGTTCAGTTTGAAAACATATTTCCTACTGATGAAAAGTGTTTGGAATTTTTAGCCCATGAAAAATGGAAGGACGGATTCCACTGCCGAAAATGCAGTCATACTAATTTCTGCAAAGGAAAAAAGCCATTTTCAAGAAGATGCACTAAATGTAAAACAGAGGAATCTGCTACTTCCCATACCATTTTTCATAAATGCAAATTTCCAATTGCAGAGGCTTTCAAAATCACTTATCTTGTTTGTCATAATCCAGACATCACGAGCTTCCAAATTTCTGAAAATATTAATTTAAGGCAGATGACCTGTTGGAAATTCAAGAAAAAAATTGCTGAATGTATTGACAAGCGAGGTGATATTGATATTCTTGACAAAGAATATCTGCGAAAAAATATTATCGGCTAAAAACCAAAAAGCGCCTGCCTCGTAAGGTTGACGCTTTTTGGATGAAAAAAATTACCAATTTATCCTGTTGTATTAACGGTAGTATAAAACTTATTATTGCCCTGATTCAAAACTTGATTATTTTAAAAACCATTATGGAATTTTTACCATATTTTTAATCGTTCAAATTCCACCTTCAGTTTTTGACTTCTCTTCGAATTCTCTGATTAGTTCTTCGGGTGATTTACCTAAATTCTTTATTGAAACAGCGGCGTCGTCAGCAAATTCATCATCAGGATATTTTGCAATAAAATCCTCATAGATTTTTTTAGCGGCATTTAAATCGCCGATTTCATTTTCATAAACATAAGCTTTAAGGAAAAGACATTGGGGTGCCTTTTTGAACTCAGGATAGTCTTTCAAAATCCTATCGAAAACCTGAATTGCCTTTTGTGGCATTCCCAGGTTCATAGCCATATCCCCGGCTTTAAACAGGAATTCTGGCGATTCTTTTGCGTCTGAAAACTCATCTGCAAAGGATACATAAAGTTGAATCAGGTCTCCGGCTTTGCTTCGGTCAATCATTTTACTCTCGTCTGAAAAAAGTTCGGTTTCAAGGGTTTTAATGGCAGCTTCCTTTTTACCTTGCGGTGATGTGCAGGACAGAATCGCCAAAAGACCAATCATAAGGACAACAAACAAATAGTTTTTTTTCGTCATTTCATTAATTTTAAAGGGTTTATTTTCTTCCTTTTTTTTGTAAAGGAAAAAGCATTTTATACTTAACATCAATATTTCCTTTTGAAATATCAGAAAGTTTTCTTTTCAATAAAACCTTTCTGATATTGCTCACTCTGTCAACAAATAAGGTTCCTTCCAAATGGTCATATTCGTGAAGAATGATCCGTGCCATAACGCTCGTATAATATTCATCAAAAAAATTCCAATTTTCGTCGTAATATTGAATCCGAATTTTGCGTTTGCGGGTTACATCCTCCCGAATATCAGGTATGCTTAAACATCCTTCATTAAAAATCCAATCTTCGCCGGACTCTTCGACAACTTTTGGGTTGATCAATACTTTTTTGAACCCTTGTGCCTGTGGGTCTTCTTCTGCATAAGCAGTGGCATCCATCACCAACAAACGAATGGAAAGATTTACCTGGGGTGCTGCCAGTCCCACGCCACCAGTTGCGTACATTGTTTCGAACATATCTTCAATGAGACCCTGCAATTTGGGGTATTCCTTAGTGATCTCTCCGGCAACCTTTCTTAATATGGGATGACCGTATGCTGTGATGGGTAAAACCATTGTTCTATCTATTATACTTTGTTTCCTGAGCGTGCATATATGATTGAAGAATCAGTACCGCACTAACTTTATCTATTAGTTCTTTTTTTTGTCTTTCCTTTTTTTTTAATCCGGACATTGCTATTGCTTGACTTGCAATTTTAGAAGTGAATCGTTCATCGTATTTATCAATAATAATATCAGGATAATCCTTTTTCAATTTTCGATAAAACGGCTCGATGTATTTAACAGATTCGGATAATTCATTGTTCATTTGTCTTGGTTCACCAACAACTATGATGTCTACCCTTTCTTTTTTCATGTAGTCGCTAAGGTATTGAAATAAATCTTTTGTTAAAACTGAATCGAGCGAAGAAGCAACGATCCGGTTTTCGTCAGTCACTGCTATTCCAACCCGCTTTCTGCCATAATCAATGGCTAAGATTCTACCCATTTTATCAATTATCAATCTACTAAGCACAGTTTATGTAAACGGGGCAAAATTACAAGAAGTTTAATTATCATTAAAAAATATCTAATTTTGACTATCTAAAAAAACAAAATGGAAAAGGAACTGAAACTTGTCGTAGAAAGTGCATGGGATGACCGTTCCTTGCTGAATTTGGCTACTGTAAAAAGGGCAATCAGGGAAGTAATAAAATTGCTTGACGAAGGTTCAGTGCGTGTATCAAACAATATTGATGGCAGATGGATTTTGAACGAATGGGTAAAAAAAGCTGTGATCCTATACTTTCCGGTTCAAGAAATGAAAACCACTACAACCGGAACTTTTGAATTTTATGATAAAATTGATCTTAAGAGGAACTATGCAGAATTAGGTGTCCGGGTTGTACCCCATGCTGTCGCCCGTTACGGATCCTTTCTTGCCAAAGGTGTAATTTTAATGCCCTCCTATGTGAATATTGGTGCCTATGTGGATAGCGGAACAATGATTGACACCTGGGCAACAGTGGGTTCATGTGCCCAAATCGGGAAAAATGTCCACCTGAGCGGTGGGGTAGGTATTGGCGGAGTATTAGAACCTGTTCAGGCTTCTCCTGTTATCATCGAAGATGGATGTTTTATAGGGTCACGAAGTATTGTAGTTGAAGGAGTCAGGGTAGAAAAAGAAGCCGTATTGGGAGCAAATGTCGTATTGACCCAATCATCCAAAATTATTGATGTAACAGGAAATAGCCCCGTTGAATTCAATGGCTTAATTCCACCCCGCTCTGTGGTAATTCCCGGATCATATACAAAAAAATTTCCGGCGGGAAACTTTAATGTATCTTGCGCACTGATAATTGGAAAAAGGAAGGCATCAACCGATCTGAAAACTTCATTGAATGAGGCATTGCGTGATTTTAATGTGCCGGTTTAACCTATAATTATTTTTCAATGAGTCGAATTTTCTAATATGATTACAATAATAAAAACCGGTCGAAGTCTTGAATAAAATCCTTATCATACAAACAGCTTCCATAGGCGATGTTATACTTGCCACACCTGTACTCGAAAAACTCCATTTTCATTTCCCTGAGGCTTTTATTACATTTTTAGTAAAAAAAGGCAACGAATCGCTTTTTGAATCTCATCCTTTCCTTCATCAGGTTTTAGTATGGGATAAATCGAATGATAAATATAAAAACCTGCTGGGACTACTTTCTTTAATCAGAGAACAGGATTACGACTGTGTAGTCAACCTTCAGCGGTTTTCTTCGTCAGGGTTGATGACTGTATATTCCGGTGCAAAACTAAAGATTGGATTTGACAAAAATCCATTTTCGCTGCTTTTCAATAAAAGGGTAAAGCACACCATCAGACAGGGTAACAGACATGAGATGGAGAGAAACCTCGAACTCATAAGGGCAATTACCGATAATTCAAATTTTCCTGTGAAGCTTTACCCGTCACAGCAAAATGATGCAAAGATGTCGCAATATAAGACAGTCGAATTTATTACTATTTCGCCTGCATCATTATGGTTTACCAAGCAATTTCCAGTCGGGAAGTGGATTGATTTCATTCGACTTATAAAAAATAATCCCAGAATTTATTTCCTTGGATCAAAACACGACAAAGATATTTGCGAACAGATTATTCAATTATCAGGATATTCAAATGCCTTAAATCTTGCGGGTAAACTCAGTTTCCTTGAGTCTGCTTCACTTATGAGGGATGCTAAAATGAATTTTATGAATGATTCGGCACCAATGCACATTGCATCGGCAATGAATGCACCAACAACCGCCATATTTTGCTCGACAATTCAGGAATTTGGATTTGGTCCGTTGGCAGAAAATTCTTGTGTAATTGAAACTGCCGAAAAACTTGGTTGTCGCCCCTGCGGGTTGCATGGTTTTAATAAATGCCCAAAAAAACATTTTAAATGCGCATTAACAATTGATGTTCATTCGTTGTTAAATAGATTACAATAATACATGGAAGAAGATATTAAAAAAGCGGTCGAAGTTTTAAAAGCGGGTGGAACGATTCTTTATCCTACCGATACCATTTGGGGTATAGGCTGTGATGCAACAAGCAATAAGGCTGTACAGAAAGTGATCGAAATAAAGAAACGTCCCAAAGAGGTTAGTTTTATTATTCTGTTGGATGAGGATAAAAAAATAACTGACTATGTGGAAGAAGTTCCTGACATTCTCTGGGATCTTCTCCAAAGTTTTGATAATCCAACAACCATCATTTACCCTAAGGCAAAAAAAGTTTCAAAATATGCAGTAGCTAAGGATGGAAGTATTGCCATTCGGGTTGTCGGAGATGAATTCTGCAGCCGGTTGATCCATTCCTTCAATAAACCTATAATTTCGTCTTCTGCCAATATTTCAGGGGAACCATCACCCGTAATGTTCAAAGATATTTCACAATCCGTTATAAATAGTGTGGATTATGTGGTCAGAACAAACCAAACCAAGCTCAATAAATTTAAAGCTTCCACAATAATTCGTTTAAAAATGAATGGCGAATTCGATGTGGTAAGGTATTGATTTTTGGATTTAACAATTCGTTTTCATCATAGTAGATTTTGGATACGCTTAAAATAATTAACGCGGGGTTTTTACAGTTTCAGCCCAAATTAGGTAATACCGAAGAAAACATGTTAAGCATTGAGCGGCTCATGTCTCAGGCTGAATATGCTGATTTAATTGTAATACCTGAACTGGCTGATTCAGGGTATAACTTTGAATCACGGGAGCAAGCTTATTATTTGGCAGAGGAAAGCAAAAATAGCCGCTATATTGATTTTCTGACATCGCTTTCAAAAAAGTTCAGCTTGCTGATAGTTTCCGGATTTAATGAACGGGAAAATGACAAGCTTTACAACTCTTCAGTGCTTGTGAGCAGCGATGGCTTAATCGGAAAGTACAGGAAAATGCACCTGTTCATGAACGAATGGGATATTTTTGAAAAGGGTAACCTGGGTTTGCCTGTTTTTGAAATAGATAATTACAGGATTGGAATACTGATCTGCTTCGACTGGGTTTTTCCTGAAGTATGGCGGATTCTTGCCATCAAAGGCGCCGATATTATCTGCCACCCGTCCAACCTTGTACTTCCTTATGCCCAACAGGCTGTTCCGGTTCATGGGCTAGTAAATAAAAACTTCAACATAACAGCTAACCGAATTGGAACAGAACGAAGCATGACCTTCACCGGGCAATCCATCATTTCCGATCCAGCAGGAACCATAATCGCAAGGGCATCTTCTGACAGAGAAGAGGTTGCAATTGCCAAACTCGATTTGAATTTAGCAAGGAACAAAATGATCACACCCCGTAACCATGTTTTCAACGACCGTTTGACCTCAGAGTATTCCTTACTCGTTGAAAAAAAGTTATAAATTCCAATACTTTTATCGAACCAATCAGGTGTTTCATTGTTTAAGTCCCGTTTAACTTTTTGCAATTGAAGTTCAACAAGAATTACGGGTCGGACAAAATGTATTAAATTTGCATCCGATTATAATATAGATTTTAAAGAAATTCTCATATAAATGTCTGAAAATAAATATTCAATAGAAAAAACACCAAAGGAAATATTAAGGAATTGGTATTACCTGATGTCCTTAGGACGGGCGCTTGATGAAAAGGCTCCCAATTATCTCAAGCAGGCACTGGGCTGGTCATATCACGCTCCATGTGCGGGCCACGATGGAATACAATTGGCAATAGGGCAGATTTTTAAAAAGAAGGTTGACCATTTATTTCCCTACTATCGTGACCTGCTGACTTCTTTGTCAGCCGGACTTACTGCAGAGGAAATTATTCTTAATGGTATTTCAAAGGCAACGGATGTTGCAGGTGGTGGACGTCACATGTCCAACCACTTTGCCAAACCAGAGTGGAACATTCATAATGTTTCATCTTCTACCGGAAATCATACTCTTCATGCTGTTGGTGTTGCAAGGGCAATCAAGAAATACAAGGCGAAAGGGGTTGCCATTAGTTCTCAGGGTGAATCTTCAACATCGGAGGGCTATGTTTACGAAGCCATCAATGGTGCAAGCAACGAAAAGCTACCTGTTATTTTTGTAATCCAAGACAACAGGTTTGGAATATCGGTTCCCAAGAAAGACCAAACAGCAAACCTGCGATCTACTGACAATTTCCGTGGTTTTAAAAACCTGAAGATTTACTACTGCGATGGAAAAAATGTATTCGATGCCATGAATACCATGACGGAAGCTAAAGCTTATGTCGAAAAAAATCAAATGCCTGCCATTGTTCATGCAACAGTGGTAAGAATAGGATCTCATTCCAATTCCGACGATCACCAGCTTTACCGCGATCAGGAAGAACTTCACTGTGTGAAAGCTGCCGATCCTTTATTGAGATTTCACAAAGTGATGGTGGCTGCCGGCAGATTAACTGAAGAAGAACTTTCTGCCATCAACCTTGAGGTAAAAGAAGTGGTTTCAAAAGCACATAAGGCAGCACTCAAAGCACCTGACCCGACACCGGAATCGGTCTTTAATTTTATTTTGCCAGAACCTTATGAGTCAAATAAATATCCAGACGGAACCCACAACCAACAAGGCGCAAAAAAGAAGTTGATTGCTGCTCTCAACGAAACATTAAAAGCAGAATTTCGCACCAATCCTGATACATACATTTGGGGGCAGGATGTAGCCCACAAAGAAAAAGGCGGAATCTTTAACGTTACAAAAGGAATGCAACAGGAATTCGGGAGTGAAAGAGTTTTCAATGCTCCAATTGCAGAAGATTTTATAGTGGGCACTGCTAACGGAATGAGCCGGTTTAATGATAAAATCCGGATTGTTATAGAAGGCGCTGAATTTGCCGATTATTTCTGGCCCGCTATGGAGCAATTTGTTGAGATGACACATGAATATTGGCGGACGAATGGACAGTTTTCACCTAATGTCACGATAAGGCTGGCATCGGGAGGATATATCGGAGGTGGACTCTACCATTCCCAGACCACCGAAGGAGCGCTTACTACTTTCCCGGGCATCCGGGTGGTTTATCCCTCATTTGCGGATGATGCCGCAGGATTGTTGCGAACCAGTATCCGTTCAAAAGGACCCACGTTGTTCCTTGAGCCGAAGGCTTTGTACAATGACCCCAAAGCTGAGGCTATTGTACCTGATGATTTTGAAGTTCCCTTTGGCAAAGCCCGGATTCGAAGGGAAGGCAAGGATCTGACGATTGTTACTTTTGGAAATACCACCCACATGTGTATTGAAGTCGCTGAAATGTTGTTGAAAGAAACCGGCCGTCAGGCAGAGGTAATAGATATACGGTCCCTCATTCCACTTGATAAAAAAACCATTTTAGATTCTATAAAGAAAACCAGCAAAGCTCTGATTGTGCATGAAGATAAAGTGTTCGGCGGATTTGGCGGCGAACTTGCAGCCATAATTGCTGAGGAGGCTTTTGAATTTCTCGATGCACCGGTTAAAAGAGTAGGATCAATATTTACGCCCGTTGGTTTCAACCGCATTCTTGAAAAGGCTATATTGCCAAATACGGAAAAGATTTATACAGCTGCCAAATCGTTGGTAGAGTTCTAATAAGTACAACCAATTCAGTATTAATCGTCTTCCATTTGGTTAAAGTAATTGTTGAAAATCTCTGATGAATCTGCCAGAAATGATTTTTTTTGCATTTATCGAATGGGTAAGGTAGTAATATTCGTTAACTCAAAAGCAAACTATCATTGTTCTGAAATTGTCTGTTCTGTATTGCGGAAATAATTATCTTTGTAGCAAACAAAAAAGTGATTAAAATGAAAAAGGTTTACATTGCATTATTCGTTGGTTTAATGATCTTTTGCGGAAACATTGCCAAGGCTGGTTCGCCGCTGATACAAACAAGTTTTTATTCAGCCTATTATATGAACGAAAAAGTTCAGCTTGCTGAACAGGTGGAGTTTCTGGATGGCGTGCTTGCTGCATATATTGCTGATAAAAGTATCCCAATTGACCAAAAACTTGCTGTAATTAATACTTTACCCTGGAATGAAAAAGGGAAGAATAATGTTACGACGTTTAAAATGGTCCTCGGTAGGAAGTACGGAAAGGGGTATGATAACCTCACGTTGGATGAATTAAGTGCAGACGAATTGCTTTGCCTGGGTTATATGATTTCGTTAGATAGCCAATCAAAATTAGCCGATGCTTTGCCCTATCTTGAGAAGGCGAAAAATAAAAATCCTCAAAGTTACGCTGCCAACCTTTTCTATTCCTTAGCGATTGCTCAGGATTTCATAAATAAGTCAAATCTCTGCGAAGCATGGAAAATTTGTGACACCATCCGAAGTAATGATTCCCTTGTTCAGGATTTCGATATCGAAGCCAACGCAATTATTTTTACTGCAGTTGATTCTTATAAAGCCGAATGCAAATAATCCTTTCAATGGAGTTTGCATGAATTTTCGTTTCTGTCCGCTGCCGAACATTGGCTGTTCAGTTTTCTGCATTTTTATTTTGTATTCAGTCTGCTTATTTCCTTATCCATTTCATTTATAACTGAATGAGGCTGATGGCATAGAATTAGTAATTCAACCACGTTTATTGAATTTTTAGTGTTTTATCAATATTTTAAAAAAATGAAAAAAATTATTTTTATAACAATCTTAATGGGATTCGTTGGGATGTTAAATGCTCAACCGGAAACAAGACTGCTGAGGTTCCCGGCTGTTTACAATGACCAGGTGATTTTTACCTATGCTGGCGATTTGTACACCGTTTCGTTGGAGGGAGGAATATCGCGAAAACTGACAAATGATATTGGTTACGAAATGTTTGCCCGTTTTTCGCCGGATGGTAAAAACGTTGCATTTACTGCCCAGTACGATGGCAACACCGAAGTTTACCTGATGCCTTCGGAAGGCGGAATTCCCAAACGGTTGACCTATACTGCAACCCTCGACAGGGATGATATCTCCGACCGGATGGGACCCAATAATATTGTTATGACCTGGAAAAATCAGGATCAAATCGTTTACCGCTCACGTAAAAAATCATTCAATTCATTTATCGGTCAGCTATTCCTTGCAAATGTAAATGGCGGTTTATCCGAAGAATTGCCACTGCCGGCAGGCGGATTCTGCAGTTATTCTCCTGATGGAAAAAAGATGGCATATAACCGTGTCTTCCGTGAATTCCGCACCTGGAAATATTATCGCGGTGGCATGGCAGACGATATCTGGATTTATGATTTTCAAACCAAAGAAACCATAAACATCACTAACAATGCAGCTCAGGATATCATCCCTATGTGGCATGGCAAAAACATCTATTTTCTTTCCGATCGCGATAGAACCATGAACCTTTTTGTTTATGATACCGAAACCCGTCAAACAAGGAAAATTACAAACTATACCGAATACGATGTGAAATTCCCATCACTTGGGAATAAATCCATTATTTATGAAAATGGAGGTTTCCTCTATAATTTTGACCTTGCCTCAGAGCAATCAATAAAAATTCCTGTGATCATTGCTGATGATTTTATCTCCGGCAGGAATGAACTGAAAGATGCTTCTAAAATGATTGATAGCTGGGCATTTGCCCCCGATGGAAAAAGACTTGTATTTGGTGCGCGTGGTGATGTGTTTAGTGTTCCCACCAAATCGGGTATGACGAAAAACCTTACCGAGTCTTCAGGTGTTCACGACCGTAACGTTGAATGGTCACCCGATGGAAAATATATTTCTTTCATTTCCGACAAAACAGGTGAAGATGAAATTTTTATTCAAAACCAGGATGGCAGTGAAGAAGCCATTCAGATAACGTCCAACAGCAGTAATTATAAGTACAATCCTGTTTGGTCGCCCGATAGTAAAAAATTGTTATGGTCCGACCGGATGCAACGCTTGCAATATGTGGATATCGAAACGAAAAAGGTTGCACTGGTTGAACAAAGCAAGGAAGGCGAACTCCGAAATTATTCATGGTCGCCCGATAGCAAATGGATAGCCTACCCGATACCTACAAATGATGGAATGACAAGGATTTGGATTTACAGCCTCGCTTCCGGCGAGAAACAATCTGTTACAGATGGTTGGTATGATTCGGGTGAGCCGGTTTTCAGCTCTGATGGGAAATATCTGTACTTTACATCTTCGCGCGACTTCAACCCCGTTTACAGTTGGGTAGAGTGGAACCATATTTACCAGGACATGGTTAAAATTTACTTCCTGACTTTATCCAAAGACACCGAGAATCCTTTTAAGCCTGAAAATGATGAAGTAGAGGTTAAAAAGGAATCCACCGATGTTGCAAAGAAAGAGGAAGGCAAAGGAAAAACTGACGAAACCCCTAAGGAGAGCAAAAACGAAGTTGTTGTAAAAATTGATTTTGATGGTATTATCGGTCGCATCGTTATGCTGCCTGTTGACGCCGGAGCCTATTGGAATCTTACACCGGTTGATAAAACCATTTATTATTGTACCCGCAATAGCTCAATGGAAGGTTCAAGATTAAAAATGTATAACCTTGAGGATAAAAAAGAAACTGAATTAGGAAATTACGGAAGCTACCTAATTTCGGCGAATAATAAAAAGATGGTGGTTCAGGATAAGGGACAATATGCTGTGATTGACCTGCCCAAAGGTAAAATTTCAACCACTGAATTTGTTGACTTATCTAATATGAAAATCTGGGCTGATGTGAAAGACGAATGGGAACAGATTTTTGATGAATCGTGGCGTCAGATGCGCGATTTTTTCTTCGATCCCAACATGCACGGCGTGGACTGGAAAGCAATTCATGAAAAATATAAACCGCTCGTAGCTTATGTTAACAACCGAAACGACCTCAATTATATAATTGGAGAGATGATAGGTGAGCTGAACATCGGTCATGCTTATGTGAGCGGAGGAGACAAACCTTCACCCGAACGAATTAAAATAGGGCTTTTAGGAGCAGAAATCAGCAGGGATCAATCAGGTTTCTACAAGATTGATAAAATCCTCAAGGGTGAAAACTGGACGAAGAGCACCCGAACGCCATTATCGGGAGTTGGAATAAATGTTAAGGAAGGTGATTTTATCGTTGCCGTCAATGGCAAATCAACCAAAACAATGGCTGACATTTATACTGCTTTGATCGGTACCGCAGGGAAACAGGTTGAATTTTCAATCAACAGCACTCCCAAAGAGGAAGGCGCTCATAAAGAAATTATTATTCCTGTTGATGACGAATCTAACCTTTACTATTATAACTGGGTGCAAAAAAATATTGAAAAAGTTAGCGAAGCCACCAACGGACAAGTAGGTTATATTCACATCCCCGATATGAGCCCCGCCGGCTTGAATGAGTTTGTGAAATATTTTTATCCTCAATTGAAAAAGCGGGCTTTGATCATTGACGATCGCGGAAACGGCGGAGGCAATGTATCTCCCATGATCATCGAACGCTTGCGCCGTGAGCTTGCCCTGATGCGAATCAGCCGCAACGGCACTCCCAATACGAGTCCGGGAGATATGCTGTATGGTCCCAAGGTGATGCTTATCAATAACTATTCAGCTTCCGACGGCGATTTATTTCCTTACCAGTTCCAGACGTTGAAGATGGGAAAACTCATCGGCAAGCGCACCTGGGGCGGAGTTACCGGAATCAGGGGTTCATTACCCTTTATTGACGGAGGCAGCCTTCAAAAACCCGAATTTTCGAGCTACGACCGCGAAGGCAAATCATTTGTAATCGAAGGTCATGGAGTTGATCCCGACATTGAAGTTGACAACGACCCGGCAAAAGAATATGCCGGAGAAGATCAGCAGTTGAATAAAGCCATCGAAGTAATACTCGAAGAATTGAAAAGCTGGCCCGAAAGCTGGCCGGATGTGCCTGAATATCCCGACAAAAGCAAATAACAGAAGAAGCCACCCCGAAAAGGTGGTTTTTTTTTGAAAGAAACTCAATACCAAAACTCTTTTGCTGCATTGATGAAGTTGGAATTACGACCTCAGAACTCTTTTGCCGCATTGATGAAGTTGGAAATGCGACCCCAGAACTCTTTTATCGTATTGACAAAGTTGGAAATGCAACCCAAGACCTGTAATAACAAGGTATTCAAGAAAACGGTGGGGGAAATAGCAAATAGGGTGGAATTTCAAATTTTAATTACGGATGATGGCATATTGGCGGGAGAAGTGATGGGCAAAAGAAAATAAAAGCTGATAAGGATTCATAATATTTACAATTGAATCCTCAAGAAATTTATAAAAAATATAACCACCCCATAGTGTTTTGTAAAATAAAAAGTATTTTTGGTTAGAAATTTAATATTCAGACCTATAAACAAAGTTGGCCACTTAAAAAAAGTTAAAAAGCAAATAAAGGAAAGGCTCTTAAGTATTTGTTTTCTTATTAACGCATTTCAATCGTTAGCATTTATTGCATTATTCTTTGGAATTATTCCATTAACTATGATTTTTCCAAACTTTGCAAAGAATTTTTTTGGATTAATTCAAAACAAAATATTTTTAGGAGTTTATACATCACTGACTTTTTGTTCAGTGTTCAACTGGTTATATTGTTTAAGATTTTGGTATAAATATGACAGGTATTCAAAAGCAATTTTTCCATTGATTTTTCCTAATTTGTTGTATGCTCCATTTTACTATTACCAAGTGAAAATTATGAAAAGACCATTAATAAATGGTATCAAAAAAGAATCTGTCATTAGCAGACCTATACAACTTGAAGAATATGAAAATGAATCTGATTTTGAACGTGATGTGGAAGATATAAGAAAGAATTGCCATAGCTAATAAGTATGGCTTCGTGTTGTATATATGCTTCCTTTATGTTCTCATAACAAAGTCACTGCATTTAACGATAGAAGCAAACAACAAACAATGCCGCTTGCTGAGTGGCATTTTTATTTTACTTTTGCAGAATAATAAAAAAGATTAAGATGAAACTTAACAATATCGTATTGGTTCCTACTGATTTTTCAGAAGCTTGTGCAAATGCTGCCGAGCATGCTGTAAAAATTGCAGAAATTGCCAAATTCAGTGTGGTTTTGCTGCATGTGATTAATAAAGATAGCGCAGCTCTTTTCCCGGACGAAAGGGACATTCATGCGGCTGTTGAAAATAAGCTGAAGCAATTGGTTGGGGATTTGAGTAAAAAAGTTCCCGGTGTTAAAATTGAATACATGTCCAAGGAAGGCAGCATTTTTGATCTGATCCATGAAGTATCGGAAAACATTGGCGCTAATATGATCGTGCTAGGCACACATGGAAAAAAAGGAATTCAATATTTGGTAGGTAGTTATGCCCTAAAAGTGATCACCAAGGCTAAGGTTCCTACTTTGGTGGTTCAAAAAAAGACATATTCAGGCTATAAAAATATTTTATTGCCGATCAATTCGTTCACCGAAGCAAGGCAGAGTGTCAGTATTGCCATATCACTTGCTAACAGGTTTAACGCGACCATACATCTTTTCAAAGAAGTTGTGAGCGATCCGGGAGAGATGTCGCGGATTGATATCATTACCCGGCAAATCGTTGAGGCATTTAAGAAAGCTAAGATTTCTTTTGACCTAATAGTTTCAACCAAACCTGGAGAATCGGCTAAAGAATTAGTGGATGTTGCGATAGAAAAAAATATGGATGCCATTATCATTATCACCGAGCCTCAGATCGGGACAGCCTATTTCAGTCTCGGCTCATGGAATGAAAAAGTTCTTTTTAATGAGGCTCAGATACCGGTAATCTGTATCAATCCAATTGAATATGGTCAGGTTTTCTTTGATTTCTAAAGAAATTCAATTGAAATAAGTTTCCGGGCAGGATTTTATTCCTGTTTTATCCCTAATTCTTCCAATACTTTATTGGTAATGTCGTGGTCAGGTTTTACATAAACCCAGTTCGATTCCGCTGTTTTATCAAAAACATATTCGTAATTATTCGCCAAAGCTACCTTCACTGCGGCATTATAAATATTTTCCTGTAGTGGCTTTATTTGCTGTTCTTTTAGTTTTGACAGTTCTCCTTCTTTCCCGAATTTTTCCTCCCTGAAAGCTTTGGCCTCGCGTTCTGCTTCAAATATTTCTTCCTGTTTTTGCAGTTTTACGTCACTGCTGAACAGCATTTCATTTTTTACATATTCCTGATAAAGGTTTTCGACATTTGCAAATTTCGATTCTACATCACTTTCCCATTGTGTTATCTGTGCATCAATAATTTCGTTCGCCCTTTTAAACTCGGGCATCTGACCGATGATTTTTTCGATTTCTATATAAGCTAAACGCTGTGCAAATCCAGCATTAAATGATAGTACCAGCAATGCAATTAAGACTTTTTTCATTTGTGATATTTTTTTAAGTAAGATTTTTAATTGGGCAAAACTACACACAATTCAAGCCAAAATATATTTTTAATCAGAAAATTTCAGGTATAGCAGATGTGCATAAATTCTGTGAGTTGAAATTATTTTATTATCAGTTCGTAAGCCATCACACGGTTATCAACAAAAGTCGGAACATATAAGATTTTAGTTGCAGGCACAAACTCAATATCGGCTGCGTTCATTCCCTGTTCAGTAGTATTCAGCAATATGATGGGATCGTTGTTTGAGTTAACTAACTGGACTTTACCCATCCAGTCGGAAATGATGTAGTTTCCATGCCCATCAGCTTCCAGTCCGTCAATTCCGCCGGTGTTACCGACTATTATCCATGTCCTTTTGTCTTCTATTTTTGTGCTGAAAATAGCATCCTTTGTTCCAATCAGAATTTCACCATCTTCATAGAACAACCCGTTTGGGCTTTCAACCTTACCATTCTGCAACCATGTTTCCACAACACCTTTAAATAACCTGTGAATCTTCCCGGTTGCCATGTCCGAAATATAGACTGAACCGTCAGGTCCAATAGTGATATCGTTCAGAAATTTTGCGCCCTGCAAAGGATATTCATTGATGATAACAGCTTTATTAATGTCAATCTCAACAATCTTATCCACATCGGTTACATAAAGATTGCTAAGGTATATTCCCATGCCTTTCGGAGCATCCAGACCATCAATCCATTTTAAAGTGATGATCTCGCCTGTTACAGAAAGTTTACTGATAAAGCCGTTCCCGTCTTTATCCGTTGGATTCCCGTTAATACACGATACGAACAGCGAATAATCCTTTGCATTGTAACATACTGATTCGCATGTGGTAAGCAGGCTGGGGGTTTCCCATAGTTTTTTAAGACTTACAGTTGCTTTAGATTGCTGTGCTTCAACTGCGTTTATGCCTGTAATTTGACTTGCAATGAGGCTTATAAGCACCGGAATAATTATCTTTTTCATGTTTTATTTTTTTTAGCGTTCGTAGAATGTGTTCAATAAGTACTATTTTAAACTTGCAAAAATAAGGTAAAAGATGAAATAAAATGTTTACAGATATTATCATAAATTGTAATTTTGCAGCCTTTAGTTCTCAGAAGATTTATCATTGTAAGTTGTTTACATTCGGTATTTTTTTATAAAGCATCTAACATGGATCAGAAAAATGAAAAAAAAGTATATTGATTTAATCGAACAAACTTTTGATTTTCCGCAGGAGGAGTTTAAAGTTATTGATGATGAATTGTATTTCCATAATATCAGTTTAATGGACATCATCAAACAATACGGAACTCCGTTAAAAATTAGTTATTTGCCAAAAATCTCCTCTCAGATTCAAAAAGCTAAAAAACTTTTCAATGTGGCGATGGCGAAAAGCGATTACCAGGGCGATTACTATTACAGCTACTGCACAAAAAGTTCTCACTTTTCTTTTATTCTGGATGAAGTACTGAAAAATGATGTGCACCTTGAAACGTCATCTGCATTTGATTTGAACATCGTTGAAACGCTATTCGAGCAGGGGAAAATTACGAAATCAACTTACATCATCTGCAATGGATTTAAACGTCCGCAGTACATCGAAAACATAATTAAGCTGATCAATGATGGCTTTGAAAATATTATCCCGGTGTTGGACAGCATGGAAGAATTGGACGACTATTTAAAAGGTATCAATGGCGACAGGAAGTATAAAATCGGGATGCGGATCGCCTCGGAAGAAGAGCCGAAATTTGAGTTTTATACATCGCGACTGGGTATCCGATACAATGATATAGTGCCGTTTTACCTCGAAAAAATCAAAAACAATCCACAAATTGAAATGAAGATGCTTCATTTCTTTATTAATACGGGAATAAAAGATACCGCATATTACTGGAATGAGTTGGCGAAGAGTGTCAATGTTTATTGTGAACTGAAAAAGGTTTGTCCGGAAGTGAATTGTTTGAATATAGGCGGTGGATTTCCAATTAAAAACTCACTGGCTTTTGACTACGACATTGAGTACATGACAGAAGAAATTATTGCACAGATAAAAAATATTTGCAGCACCACCAATACGCCCGATCCGGATATCTTTACTGAGTTTGGTTCATTTACTGTGGGCGAAAGCGGAGCCGTTCTTTATTCTGTTATAAACCAGAAAAGGCAGAACGACCGGGAGGTGTGGAATATGATTGACAGTTCTTTTATGACCACCTTGCCGGATACATGGGCTACCAATCAACGTTTCATTTTGCTTGCCATCAATAACTGGGATAAAGAGTATGAGCGGATTTTCTTAGGGGGCTTGACCTGCGACAGCGAGGATTATTATAATTCAGAAGCACATGCCAATGCCGTTTTCCTTCCAAAATTCAAGGAGAACGGAACATTATATATTGGCTTGTTTCATACCGGAGCCTATCAGGAATCAATTGGCGGATACGGTGGTATTCAGCATTGCCTCATCCCGGCACCAAAGCATATTATTATTGACACTGATGAAAACGGTGAATTTTACACCCGCCTTTTTGCCAAAGAGCAGAGTTATAAATCTATGTTTAAAATATTGGGTTATTAGTAAATTTGCACGATGAATTACGGAGGATTAACAAAAGAATTTTCAAGTTTTGAAGGATCGGAAATCGTTATTATTCCTGTTCCTTATGATGGGACAAGTACATGGATAAAAGGCGCCGACAAGGGTCCCGATGCGCTGCTGATTGCTTCAGCCAACATGGAATTGTATGATATTGAAACTGATTCGGAAGTCTATAGAAAGGGCATTTATACCAGTAAAGCCATTATGGCAAACAAGAGTCCCGAACTGATGTCGGAGGCTGTTTATCATAAGGCAGTAAATTACTTACACGAAAATAAATTCGTTGTGACCATTGGAGGTGAACATTCAGTTAGTATTGGTGTTATCAAGGCGCATACTGAAAAATATGATGACCTTACAGTTTTGCAAATTGACGCTCATACTGATTTACGACCCGAATACGAGGGCAGCAAATTCAACCATGCCTGTGTGATGTCAAGGGTTAGCGAATGGTGTCCGTTTGTACAGGTTGGAATCAGGAGCATGGATGTGGAAGAGTTGCAATATGTGGTTCCAGGCAATATTTTTTATGCCAAAGACATTGTGGACAATGATGAATGGATGGATAAAGCGATAAAAAAGCTTTCAAAAAATGTTTACATTACATTTGACCTTGATGGATTGGATCCTTCCATTTTACCCGGAACCGGCACACCCGAACCCGGAGGACTTTTATGGTATCAGACGCTTAGATTCCTGAAAAAGGTAATTGAGAAAAGAAACCTGATTGGTTTTGACGTTGTAGAACTTTGTCCGAATGAAATTAACAGGACATCAGATTTTTTGGCAGCCAAACTGGTCTTTAAAATATTAAGTTACAAATTTCAAAATAACAAAAAATGAACAAGAAGAAATTCCTCAGAGAAACCATTAAGCACATTGACTTTAAATCGTTCGATTCTACTCCCATTATTGATTCAATGAGAGATATGTCGTTCACATCACGCGATACTGCAGTGGCTACGGATATCCTCAACAGAATGGTAAAAGATAAGGGTTGTACCATTTTTCTTACGCTTGCCGGAAGTACAAGTGCGGGCGGTTGCATGCAGGTGTATGTTGACATGGTGAAAAACAAAATGGTGGATGCCATTATAGCTACAGGAGCTTCAATTGTTGATATGGATTTTTTTGAAGCCCTCGGATTTAAGCATTACAAAGGTTCGCCTGGTGCTGATGATAAGGAGTTACGGGATCATTATATTGACAGGATTTATGATACTTATATTGATGAAGATGAACTTCAGATTTGTGATACAACGATTCAAAAAATTGCGGATGGAATGAAGCCGGGAGCTTATTCTTCGCGCGAGTTCATAAGGGAAATGGGGAAATACCTGACAAAATATTCCAAAAAGAAAGATTCCCTGGTACAGGTATGTTTTGAAAAGAATGTTCCGATATTTTGCCCGGCTTTTACTGACAGCAGTGCAGGGTTTGGTCTTGTTAAACATCAGTGGGATAATCCGGGCAAACATATTACAATTGACTCGGTTAAGGACTTTTTAGAACTCACAAAAATTAAGATGAAGGCTAAGACTTCAGGATTGTTTATGATAGGAGGGGGAGTGCCCAAAAATTTTGTACAGGATACCGTTATTTGTGCCGAAATGCTTGGGGTTGACGTTCCAATGCACCAGTATGCCGTGCAAATTACAGTGGCTGATCCGCGCGATGGCGCTTGTTCAAGTTCTACCCTAAAAGAAGCATCATCATGGGGAAAAGTCGAAACCATTTATGAACAGATGGTTTTTGCTGAAGCTACTACGGTTTTACCATTAATTACCAGTTATGTTTATCACAAGGGATTCTGGAATAAGAGAAAAGACCAGGAATGGGTTAAATACCTTGATAAATAATTCTATGCAGGTCCACTTGAAAATTGTCACTTTTATCAAAATTTTGGTGGAATAATGACTTGCTTTTTTTGTTTACATATCTTAAATTTGCAACGCTTTTTTGTTTAATTATTGGCTAACAGAATGAGTTACCGAAACACAATTATTACCGGAACAGGCAGCTATATTCCAACCGAGGTGGTTACGAACCCTGATTTCGCTCCCAATATTTTTTACGATCTGAACAATGTTCCTTTCGATCTATCGCACGATGAAATTTCTGAAAAGTTTCAGGCAATAACCGGAATATCCGAAAGGCGCTATGTGTCGGGCGATCTTCAGGCGTCTGATATCGCAGCCCTGGCTGCTGCACGTGCTGTTGACGATGCAAAAATTGATTCGGAGCAGTTGGACCATATTATTGTTGCCCACGATTTTGGCGACGTGGTTAAGGATACCATACAATCCGACATGTGCCCGAGCCTTGCAGCCCGTGTTAAACACAAATTAGCCATCAGCAATCCGGGCTGTATAGCCTATGATCTGGTTTTTGGCTGCCCGGGATGGATACAGGGAATGATACATGCCAACGCTTTTATCCAGAATGGTATGGCTCATAAGTGCCTTGTAATAGGAACCGAAACGTTATCAAGGGTGGTTGATGTCCACGACAGGGATTCCATGATTTACGCCGATGGTGCAGGTGCAACCATACTCGAAACAAGGGAAGAGGATAAAAAAAGGGGAATACTCTCGTTTGCTTCCGAATCACATACAAAAGATGAAGCCTATTATCTTTACTTCGGCAAATCCAACATACAAGGCTCTGATCCAAAAATCAGGTACCTGAAAATGCACGGTCGAAAAATTTATGAATTTTCATTAAAATATGTTCCGGGAGTTATTCAGAATTGCCTTGAGAAAGCTGATCTGAAGCTCACGGATGTTAAAA
Organism: uncultured Bacteroidales bacterium; assembly: GCA_963840975.1. Lineage (GTDB taxonomy): Bacteria > Bacteroidota > Bacteroidia > Bacteroidales > JAADJA01 > JAADJA01. The sequence continues at coordinate 347,941 of CAWJBC010000021.1, forward strand.
AAATATTGATCCATCAGGCCAATGAAAAAATGGATCAGGAAATCGTAAAAAGACTTTTCAGGCTCTATAAAATAAATGATATCCCTGACGACATCATGCCAATGAGCATTCAAAAGCTGGGCAACAATTCAGTGGCTACTGTCCCCACCTTGCTCGATCTTGTTCGGAAAGAAGAATTCCAGGGCCATATACTAGCTGAAGGCGATGTAGTGGTTTTTGCCTCTGTAGGAGCAGGGATGAATATCAATGCGATAGCATACCGGTTTTAAAGGAAAAGGGGAGTAACCTCAAATTGCAAGGTAATTCCTGACCATTGTGCTTTGAATACTTTTCGTTTTTACTTTTCATATCCCTTTTAAGCCTTAAACTTCATCAATATTCTTTACATGCATGGAGGGTTGTATTATTACCTTGTAAACGTGTTAATCAATTCATTATGCCGCGGAAACTTCTTGATAAGTTCATCTCTTTTCCCCAATTCAAAATCTTCAAAATCAAAACCCGGCGAAACTGTACATCCCACCAATGAGTACGATTCAGGAGCGTTTACATGCGCTGCAAACCAGTATCCTTTCGGGATCAGAGCCTGGTAAATTTCATTTTCATCCGGGTTTCTCCCTAATGCCAGCTTACTGAATTCCCCTTTGGGGGAGATCACAAGGATGGTAATGGCTGAACCCTCATAAAAATGCCATATTTCGTCCGATTTTAACCTGTGAAAAGCGGAGAATTCATGGCTCTCCAATAAAAAATAAATCGAAGTTGAAAAAGACCGGAAACTGGAATATCGGTCAGGGAGGTTTTTTTTATGAACAAATTCCGCCGATCTGTAAACCTCTTTGTAATAGCCCCCTTCGGGATGTTTGATCAATTGAAGCCGGTTGATCCAATAAAGGGCAGACGTGATCATCTATATAAGATGTTTTTCTGAAAGGATTTGCTCCATTTTCTGCTGCAATTCACTAGCTTTTGCTCCTGCTTTTTCTGCAAAATCCTTTTCTTTCGAGGCAAAAATGACCTCTCTTGATGAATTTACTATCAAACCACAATGGTCATTCAATCCATATTTTGCCACGTCTTCGAGACTTCCTCCCTGTGCTCCCACACCCGGCACCAGTAAAAAATGTTCGGGAGCTGATTTCCGTATCTTGGTTAGCATGTTCGCCTGTGTGGCTCCCACCACATACATTATATTTTCTTCACTCCCCCACAATTGTGATTTGTCAAGGACTTCTTCGAAAAGCTGGTTATTGGTTTCCTTATTTACAGCAAACTGAAAGTCTTGGGCACCTTTATTTGAAGTTAATGCTAATACGATTGCCCATTTACCCGGATATTCCAGGAACGGACTTACCGAATCAATTCCCATATAAGGTGCAACCGTCACGGCATCGAAGTTCATGTTCTCAAAAAAGGCCTTTGCATACATCTTTGAAGTATTTCCGATGTCTCCTCTCTTGGCATCGGCGATGGTAAAGACATCGTATTCTTTCAGGAAATTAATCGTCTTTTCCAGACTTTGCCAGCCTTTTGTTCCAAGGCTCTCATAAAAGGCAAGGTTGGGCTTGTAGGCAATGGCATACTGATGCGTCAGTTTAATAATTTGTTTGTTGAACTCGAAAACAGGATCTTCCAAATCCAGAAGATAAACCGGAATCTTCGTTATATCTGAATCAAGACCAATGCACAAAAAAGACTTTTTACGCTGAATAAGTTGAAACAATTCTGCCCTTGTCATAATTTTTTCTTTGCATTTTAAAATTGACTAATGCCTTCCTTCAAACGCTCTGCATTCTCAGCCAATTGAAGCTGGTCAATTAATTCCTGAATGTTGCCATCAATGACGGATTGAAGGTTATACATTGTAAGATTGATACGATGATCCGTAACCCTTGCCTGTGCCCAGTTATATGTTCTGATCTTGGCTGAACGATCGCCGGTGGAAACCATTGTTTTGCGTTTTTTTGAAATCTCATCCAGGTATTTCTGGTATTCCATTTCATAAATGCGGGTCCGCAACACCGACATCGCTTTTTCAAAGTTTTTTATCTGGGATTTCTGATCCTGACAGGTAGCAACTATTCCTGTTGGGATGTGCGTCAACCTCACAGCAGAATAGGTTGTATTAACCGATTGACCCCCTGGGCCTGAAGAACAGTAAAGATCTTTCCGGATATCATTAGGCTGGATATCCACATCAAACTCGTCAGCTTCGGGCAGCACCACAACTGAGGCAGCAGAAGTATGCACCCTTCCCTGGGTTTCGGTTTTCGGAACCCGTTGCACACGGTGTACACCCGACTCATATTTCATCTGCCCGTAAACGCCTTCACCCTTGAGTTCCAGAATAATTTCCTTGAAACCGCCGGCCGTTCCCTCCGTCATATCAACCAATTCGATTTTCCAGCTTTTATTTTCACAGAATTTGGCATACATTCGGTAAAGATCTCCTGCAAAAATGCTTGCTTCGTCCCCTCCCGAACCTGCCCTGATTTCGAGTATGGCATTTTTGTTGTCCTGCGGGTCGGCTGGGATCAGCATCAGGCGAATTTCTTCTTCAAGATCTTCCTTTCGGTTGTTAAGTTCTGTAAGCTCCAGTTTAGCCATATCCCTGAACTCCTCATCCTTTTCGGTCTTCAAAATTTCTTTGGCAGAGGTAATATTGTCAATCGTGTTTTTATATTCAAAGTAAGCCTTTATAATCCGCTGTAATTCCTTATAATCCTTGCTCAACTTGATATATTTTTTCATATCTGACATAACCGAAGGGTTGTTCATTTCCTCTTCAATTTCAAGGAACCGCTTATGGATTGCTTCTAACTTTTTCAGCATGGAGAACCGTTTAAAATGACGGCAAAAATACAATAATTTGTTGTTGATAAAACTGATTAAAAATCCTCGTCATATTGTCTTTTGTCGTGAATAATTTTTACATTTGACAAAAATTAGTTGAATAAACGCTTGTTACTTTTTATCAAAATGAAATACTGTAAAACTGCCTCTTGATGAGAAAACTATATGCTTTTCTGGTAATATTATTTTTAGTAATAAACAATCACCTCATAGCCCAAATATCAAAGGGTGGTGTCCCTGAAAGCTTTCAACAGAGAACTGAAAAAACAATTTTTGAAACAGTAATTATTGCTCCTCCCGCACTCAATCAGATTGCCGCTGACGACTCCCTTGCTGATGGACAGTTTAAACCACGCAGGTTTAGTGTTCTTTTACCTGTCAATAAAAATCTTGCGTCATCCGGCACCTGGACTATATTGCCTGACGGTTCCCAAATATGCAGAATGAAGATCAAATCAGAGAATGCCCTGGCTATCAGCTTGTACTTTGACGATTTTCATCTGGCGGACAACGCCCGTTTGTTTCTTTATGACGAAAAAGGATTGCAGCTAAAAGGAGCTTATACTTCTTATAATAATCATCTGAGCCGCCTTTTTGCAACAGAATTAATTTATGGAGATGTTATCATCGTGGAACTAAACGGATCATTACCGGGTGATAATTCTTCTATTCATTATTTCAGATTTGGCTTATGCTTACAGAGATATTTCAGCGCCGGGTGATTCGAAAGGTTTTGGTGGTTCCGATTTTTGTGAAGTGAATGTTAGCTGTGCACCCGAGGGGTTAAACTTTCAGGAAGAAAAAAACGGTGTTGTCAGGATTCAAATTAAAGTTTCCGGTTCGGGTTACTGGTGTACGGGTTCTGTGATAAACAATACCAGGAATGACAATACACCCTTCGTCTTAACTGCCGACCATTGTGCATACCAATTAGGGCATTACGCTTCCACTTCTGATTTGAACCAGTGGTTGTTTTACTTTAATTATGAATCAACTGTTTGTGAAGATCCTGCCATTGAACCGCCCATTCATTCAATGGTAGGAGCAGCCAGAGTGGCACAGGGAGGAAACAAGGGCAACACAGGATCTGATTTTTACCTGGTAAGGCTGAATCAGTCCATCCCTGAAAATTTTCATCCTTATTTCATAGGCTGGTCAGCCGATGATGAAATTAGCCCGGCAGGAGTTACCATCCATCATCCTGAAGGTGATATAAAAAAGTTATCAACCTACACCGATCCTGTCGTGACTGAAAGCTGGCTGTGGAACGGTTTGCCCTCCCACTGGAAGGTATTCTGGACAGAAACTGAAAATGGTTGGGGCGTAACAGAAGGGGGTTCGTCAGGTTCCCCTTTGTTTAATGAGGAAGGGAAAATAATCGGAACGCTGACGGGAGGGTATGCTGCATGTGAATCTTCAGGCAGCATAGGACCTGACAAACCTGACTTTTATGGGAAGTTTTCGTACCACTGGATTTCAAACGGAGATGCTGATACTGCACATTTAAAACCCTGGCTCGATCCTGATAATACCGGTATCACTCAACTGAATGGAAAAGTTTTAGGAATTGAAAATGAAAAATACGAACAGGACGATTTTGTTCATATCTTCCCAAACCCTTCAACTGACTTTATCAATATTAATTTTATTAATTTTGAACCTTTGGATTTAAAGGTAGTTATTTATAATGTTCTGGGAAATCAAATTAGTAACCTATCCGTCGAATCAACAGGAAGTTTTACTACCATTGATATTCGGAGTTTTCCAAATGGAGTTTATTTATTAAATGTTATTTTTGAAGAAAAATTGATTGTGAATCGGTTTGTAAAACAAGATTAAGATGTTGCAATTCGAGATTTGATTATTAAAAGTGGACGATTATTTACTTTTCAAATTGATAAAACATGCCAAGACTTGAGACAGTATTCGTAGTAGAAGATGATATTCTATACCTGAACCTCATCAACAAGGAACTTGAAAAAATGGGGTACAGCAATGTGAAATCATTTAACACAGGTAAGGAGGCGATACATAATCTTGATTCTAAGCCTGATGTTGCGTTGCTTGATTATTTCCTCGAAAAGGATTTTACAGGAATGGATATTCTGAAAAAAATTAAACAGCGATTCCCGGATACCCAGGTGATTTTTCTTACCGGTTCTGATGATGTTAATATTGCAGTAGATACAATGCGAAATGGAGCTTACGACTACATTGTGAAGGGAGATACTGCGTTTATCAGGATAAGACACCTCCTAAAGAAAATTTCAGAAGAGAATGAGCGCAAAGCCAAGAGCAGGTCAATCATTCGTTTTCAAATCATTGTAATATTTGCTATTATCCTCATATCGGTTTTAGGTATCTTGTATTTCCACTATTTTATTAACTAAAGTAAAAAAATTAAAATATTTATTTGTTTTTACAATTGAAAGACATACTTTTGCCGTCCCAAAAAATAAGGTAAAACAATGAAAAAAGATATTCATCCTAAAGATTACAGATTTGTGGTTTTCAAAGACATGTCGAATGAATATGCATTTATGACGAAGTCAACCGCTAAATCAAAGGAAACAATCATGTGGGAAGATGGAAAAGAATACCCACTTATTAAACTTGAAATTTCGCATACCTCCCACCCATTCTTCACCGGAAAGATGAAGCTGGTGGATACGGCAGGGCGTGTTGATAAATTCAAGAACAGGTATCAAAAGCATTTAGATAAAAAAACTGAATAGTGTTTTTTTTCTGAGATATTATTTTACAGCCCTTATGAAAATTAAGGGCTTTTTTTTTATTGGGGTTTACCGATAACATTTTAATATATATTTGTATCGGATTTTATTAGTAATTATCGTTATATTTTAAATACCGAGACTTGGTTATGAACTATATAATGTTTGACGATCAGAGCAGGAATAATTTACTACCTTTAACTTTTACACGACCGGTGGCTGATGTCAGGATTGGTATATTGACTATTCGGGAAAAATGGGAGGTATTGTTAAAAACAAAAACTTCCACACTCACTGAGGTATATCTCAGCAATAAGTTTCCCACCATTAAGGATAGCCAAAATATCCTGATAAATGGATCAGTCTGCCCCTCTTCTGCCCTGGTAAAGGAAATAAATGCATTAAAACCGAATCAGGCGCTTGTTACAACGGATTCAATAATTGCTTTACATTTAAATGCAGAGGACCTGGATGAAACAGGTGAAATGGATATTTCTGGTATTGAGGAAATAGAAACAAAAATTGAACCCTTAAAAATCAATGAAATATGGGAGATATTCACCCGGAATGGTGAAGCCCTGCTGAGTGATTTCGAACTTATCACCAAAAGGAGAAAAAGTGAAAAACTGAGTTCTACCAACCGAGTCATTGGCGATCATGGCATTTTTATTGAAAAGGGGGCAACGGTAGAATTTGCTACACTCAACTCAACCAACGGCCCGATTTATATCGGGAAAAATGCTGAAATCATGGAAGGCTCAATGATAAGAGGACCTTTTGCTTTGTGTGAGTTTGCCGTAGTGAAAATGGGAACCAAAATATATGGACCCACCACAATTGGACCCTATTCCAAAGTTGGAGGGGAAGTCAACAATTCAGTAATTTTCGGGTATAGCAATAAAGCGCACGATGGATTTTTAGGAAATTCTGTTATTGGTGAGTGGTGCAATATTGGCGCTGATACCAACAATTCGAACCTTAAAAATTCGTACGATACAGTTAAACTTTGGAATTATAACCAAAAAACCTTTGTTGATACAGGTTTACAATTTTGCGGGCTTATCATGGGCGATCATTCTAAAACCGGTATCAATACCATGTTCAATACGGGTACCATAGTTGGAGTAAACACCAACATCTTTGGTTCGGGTTTTCAGCGAAACTTTATTCCCTCCTTTTCCTGGGGAGGCACGTCCGGCTTTAAAATTTATGACATCAAAAAGGCGATAAGTGTGGCTAAAGCGATGTTTGAGCGAAGAGGTAAACCTTTTGATACCATCGAAAGAGAAATCCTCATAAACTTGTTTGACCTCACTGCTGTTAATCGAAACCTCTAACTTTTGGCACACAAATTGACAAACCTGACATCGTTGATAGTTTGCCCTATTAAGCCTTTTCCGGGTTTTCTAAAGAAACAAATCATTTGATTTCGAGTAAACATTATCAGTTGGTTAAATTTGTGTCACAATGGCTGAAAATAATGGAGTCTTCGGAGGTTTTCTTGCTTAAAAGGATCTTTGTCACTCAATTTTCAGTTCTAAACCTTAAAATTGTTACGAATGAAGTTTAATGAAAGAAATTTATTTGCAATATCCGAAATTCTTGATGGCGACACGGAATTTATACCACTATTATCATCAGAAGATGAGGAACTGATCAATGCTGAAAAAATTCCCGATGTTCTTTCTATTTTGCCACTGCGCAACACAGTGCTTTTCCCTGGAGTTGTTATTCCGATAACTGTCGGACGCGACAAATCCATTAAACTTGTTAAAGAAGCTTATAAAGATAAAAGGCTGATAGGTGTGGTTGCACAAAAGGATGCCGACATTGAGGAACCTGGTATAAAAGATTTGAACAAGGTCGGGACAGTGGCGAATATCATTAAAATACTTCAGATGCCCGACGGGAATACCACCGTTATTATTCAGGGGAAAAAGCGATTTATGCTGGAAGAGATTATCCAGACAGAACCCTACTTTAAGGCAATGGTCACTGAGTACGATAAGGTCGAAAACCTCGTAAAGGATAAAGAATTCAAAGCGTTAATTTCTTCCCTCAAGGATTTGTCTATTCAAATTATTAGGCAATCGCCAAATATACCCACTGATGCAGCTTTTGCAATTAAAAATATTGAAAGCCCTATTTTCCTTGTCAACTTTGTTTCATCCAATCTTAATATTGAGATTATTGAAAAGCAAAAACTCCTGGAGATTTCAGATTTCCACGAAAGGGCTCAAAATGTCCTATACGCATTGACAAAAGAATTGCAAATGCTCGAATTAAAAAATCAGATTCAAAACAAGGTAAAGGTGGACCTTGATAAGCAGCAGCGTGATTACTTTTTGCATCAGCAAATCAAAACCATTCAGGAAGAATTGGGCGACGCACCCGGAACTCAGGATATAAATGAGCTTCGTCAGAAGGCTTCAAAGAAAAAATGGGCAAAGGAAGTCAAAACTATCTTTGACAAGGAACTTGGAAAACTGCAGCGAATGAATACACAGGCTGCGGATTATTCAGTTCAGTTGAATTATCTCGAATTGTTTGTTGAATTGCCCTGGAATGAGTACTCAAAAGATAATTTTGATTTAAAACGGGCTGAAAAAATTCTGGATGACGATCATTTTGGTTTGGAAAAAGTGAAGGAAAGAATAATTGAACATTTGGCAGTGATCAAACTTAAAAACGATCTCAAAGCGCCTATTTTATGCCTTGTCGGACCTCCGGGTGTTGGTAAGACTTCCCTTGGTAAATCCATTGCGCGTGCCCTCGACCGGAAGTACATCCGGATGTCGTTGGGTGGCGTAAGAGATGAAGCAGAGCTAAGAGGACACAGGAAAACCTATATTGGCGCGATGCCCGGAAGGGTTATCCAAAGTCTTAAAAAAGTTAAATCTTCAAATCCGGTTTTTGTGCTCGATGAGGTGGATAAAACTATGGGTGCAAACGTAAGCGGTGATCCGCAGGCTGCCTTATTAGAAATTCTTGACCCTGAGCAAAACTTTGCATTTCACGATAATTATCTGGAAGTGGATTACGATCTTTCCAAAGTAATGTTTATTGCCACTGCGAATACATTAAGCACCATTCATCCTGCATTGGTTGACAGAATGGAGGTTATAGATATCAGCGGTTATCTCCTCGAAGAAAAAGTTGAAATAGCAAAGCGGCATTTAATTCCAAAGCAATTGAAAGAACATGGAGTAAAAAAGAATCAATTACAGTTAAACAACAAAATCATTGAAAAAATTATTGAAGACTACACGCGTGAAGCAGGTGTAAGAACACTCGAAAAAAATATTGCTACCATCATTCGGAAAAATGTAAAAAACATTGTGGAAAATAACCATTTCAGCGCTAAAATTAGCGATGCTGACCTGCTGAAAATCATGGGACCACCTCGTTTTCAGAAAGAGAAAGGATTCACAAATAATGTTGCTGGTGTGGTCACCGGTCTTGCATGGACCGCTGTCGGGGGCGAAATTTTATTTGTAGAAGCAAGCCTGAGCAAAGGCAAGGGCAACCTAACACTGACGGGTAATTTGGGTGATGTAATGAAGGAGTCGGCAACCATAGCCCTTGAATACCTTAAATCCCATGCGGCTTTACTGGGAATTGATCCTGACATTTTTCAAAAATGGAATGTTCATATTCACGTACCCGAAGGAGCAACGCCAAAAGATGGTCCATCTGCAGGAATTACAATGTTTACCACTTTGGCTTCGGCATTCACCCAGCGGAAAGTGCGGGCAAAGATAGCCATGACCGGTGAGATAACCCTGAGGGGAAAAGTATTACCTGTGGGCGGTATCAAGGAAAAAATACTTGCAGCAAAACGGGCACAGATCACTACTATAATCCTTTCGATTGAAAACAAAAAGGACATTGTTGATATCAAAGAACAATATCGTGAGGGATTGACTTTTCATTATGTTGATCAGATGATTGAGGTAGTTGACTTTGCTTTGTTAAAAGAAAAGGTAAATAATCCAATGAACATTTCAAATGTCTGATAATGCGCTTTATTTCAGAAAATTGTTTATAAAATGTATCAGCAGCCCTGTAAGCGGGATTCTGTCGAGTCCTATCATTTATCTTGCCGCCGCATCACTGCGGCGATCTAACGACCAACCCCTCAGGATCGGGCGAGCAGCCCTCAATCCCTGATATATTTGGTCTTTCAACCCGTAAGGTTTACCCTCCTGGCATGTCACCATACCACGACGTGAGCTTTTACCTCACATTTTCACCCTTATCCCGCCATAGGCGAGACGGTTATTTTCTGTGGCACTTGCTGTTTCCGTCAATTGGCGGAACCTTCCTGTTAGGAAGTACGGCGCTCTGTGTTGTCCCGACTTTCCTCCTCCTTTGCAAGAAACAAAAGAAGCGATAGAACAGGCTACTGATACATGATGGCAAAATTACGAAATAATCCTTATTTTTGCCCAAAACCATTGATAATGAAGAAAACGCTTTTTATCTGTTTGATAATAATTGCTATGAATGCTTGTACCTCAAAAAAAACGGTTGATCTGATTGTATATAATGCGAAAGTTTATACTGTGAACGAAGGCTTCGATGTTCAGCAGGCTTTTGCTGTTCAGGACGGAAAATTTGTTGTGGTCGGAACAGATCAATTCATTCTTGAGAATTACCGGTCAGCAAATCAAATTGATGCACAAGGAAAACCTATTTACCCCGGATTTATTGATGCCCATTGCCATTTTTATGGATATGCCATGGATCTCATAAAATCGGCTGATCTAACAGGAACAATATCATTTGATGAAATTGTGTCAAAAATCAGACAATACCACCAGGAGTTTCCAACAGAATGGATAGAAGGGAGGGGTTGGGACCAAAATGATTGGGATATTAAAGAATTTCCAACCAACGAATTGCTGGATAAGTATTTTCCTGATGTTCCTGTTTTTCTTACGAGAATTGACGGACATGCTGCTATTGCCAATACAGAAGCACTAAAAAGGGCTGGAATCAATGAACAAACAATAGTAACCGGTGGAGAAATAGTGCTGAAAAATGGCAAAATGACTGGCGTGCTGATTGATAATGCGATGGAATATTTTTCTAAAATAATTCCACCACCCAATGAGAATGAGAAACGAAATGCCATACAGGCAGCGCAGGTAAAATGTTTTAGCATCGGTTTGACCTCTGTTCATGATGCAGGATTAGGTAAGGATACTATTGAATTGATTGACAAAATGCAAAAAGAGGGAGTCTTAAAGATGCGCATTTATGCCATGCTTAGCCCGTCTCAATCCAACTTTCAAGCATTTGTTGCCAATGGTCCTATTTCAACCGATTTCCTTACTGTCCGTTCTATCAAGCTATATGCTGATGGAGCTTTAGGTTCAAGGGGTGCTCGTCTGATCGAACCTTATTCTGATGATCCGGGAAATGTAGGTCTGATTATTTATGAACCTGATTATTATAAAAAAATATGTGAACTCGCACTTCAATTTGGATTTCAGGTAAATACCCATGCTATTGGTGATGCAGGCAATCGTTTCACTTTGAAGCTGTATTCAGAATATTTGAAAGGTAAAAATGATATGAGGTGGCGAATTGAACATGCCCAGGTCATTCACCCCGATGATTTTCGATTGTTTAAAGAGTATTCAATTATCCCTTCAGTACAACCAACCCATGCCACATCCGATATGTATTGGGCGGAAGATAGGTTAGGCACTGAACGGATAATAGGAGCCTATGCCTATAAGCAACTTCTGGATCAAAATGGGTGGATCGCATTGGGAACGGATTTTCCTATCGAAAATATTTCCCCGATAAATACCTTTTATGCTGCTATAGCCCGACAGGATTTGAAAGGCTTTCCGGAAGAAGGTTTTCAGATTGAAAATGCCCTAAGCCGAGAGGAAGCATTGCGGGGAATAACTATTTGGGCGGCCAAAGCAGCATTTGAGGAGAATATAAAGGGAAGCATCGAAGCTGGTAAGTTTGCGGATTTTGTTGTTCTCAACTCTGATATTTTCACGTGCGAACTGGATTCAGTTCCAGGTGTTAAAGTTATCACAACATGGTCAGACGGTATAAAAATATATGAGTCAAACCTATAAATGTATTTCAGTTTGATGCAAAGAAACTTTGATCCCGCCGGGTACAAGGCAGTCTTGTTTATCGAATGAATTTTTGCAAACCGGAACAAAAATTCTATTTCTCATCTCTTGAGCCATTCTTTATTAATTTGAATAAAAAAAAGTCCTGGAATTGTTTTTGAAATAAATCCTTTTTTATACTTTTACTGTTGTGAACAGTAAGCCGTAACCCCGTCAAAAAAAAATACTATCATGAAACAAATTAAATTCTCAACCTTAATTTCTTTGGGTTTAGTTTTGGTATTCCTGAACTCCTGCGATATCCGCAAGGCTAAAACCACAACTGAATTCAATCCTGAATTTGCTGGCTATATCAATGCTTTCACCTCTGGTGTGATTTCATGCAAATCCGATATTAAAATTAAGTTTCAGCAGGATTTGAATTTGCCGGGCATTGAAATCAATAAAGCCCTTGATATGGTTTTGTTTGAGTTCACCCCAAAGATTAATGGCAGTGTTTATTTGGAAGATAAAAACGTTCTTTGTTTTCGACCGGATGAACCTATGAAGTCAGATGAATCTTATAAAGTTAAGCTGGCTATTCATAAGCTTTTCGATGTACCCAAAGAACTTAAAATCTTTGAATTTGGATTCAGGATTATCAAACAATCCTTCCAGGTTACACGCCTTGATTTTGGTCCGTATAATAATAAGGTGCTCGAACGGAACTCGTTGAACGGTTATATTACTACAGCCGATTTCATGAAACCTGAAGACGCCGGTATTTTACTTAAAGCCAGGCAGGATGGGAAGGAATTACCCATTACCTGGAATCGAGTGAGTGAGGCAAGCAAGTATCCCTTTTTCATTGACAGTATTTCCCGATCTATTGTTGAAAGTAAAGTTATTATTGAATGGAATGGAAAGGGGATTGACATTGATGTGGAGGGTTCCGATACTCTTACAATACCTGCCCTGGGCGATTTTAAGGTAATGGAAATCAAGGTTCAGCAGCAACCTTCACAATTACTTATCATCCAGTTTTCCGATCCACTGGAAGAAGGACAGAATCTGGATGGACTTGTCAGGCTGGATAAGGGAGGAGATTTTAAGTTCGAAATCACAAATAATACGATTAAAGCCTATCCCGCCGCCCGGCTGGTGGGCTTAAGAAATGTTTATGTCGAAGCAGGTGTTAAGAATGTTTCAGGCTTTAAAATGAAGGATCCATATTACATTGAGGTTTCGTTTGAAGAATTAAAACCTGAAGTAAAACTCATTGGTCAGGGTGTAATTGTTCCCAACTCCGATGGGCTGATTTTCCCTTTTGAGGCGGTCAACCTAAAGGCAATTGATCTGAAAGTCACCAAAATTTATGAAAATAATATTACCCAATTTCTCCAGGTAAATCAACTCGACGGACTTTATGAAATCAGCAGGGTTGGCAAACAGATCATGAAGAAAAAAATTCCCCTGGATGTTAATCCTGGTTTGGATGGTAGAAAATGGAATGCCTATTCAATTGACCTTACTGAAATTATTGGAAAAGATCCGGGTGCCATTTACCAGGTAGAAATTTCATTTCAAAAAGAATACTCTGTTTTCAATTGCTCCGACGATTCAAAATCGGGTAAGGAAATGGTTAGTTATGGTAGCGATTCGGAATACGATGAAATGGATTCGGAGGAATATTATTATGATTATGACTACTTTTATTACTACCCTTCAGGATACAAATGGGAGGAAAGGGATAATCCCTGTCATGTATCCTATTATAATGGAAGTCGCTGGATCAGGCGCAATGTATTTGCATCCAACCTTGGTATAATAGCCAAAGGAACTACCGGCAAGATTCTAAAAGTGGCAGTAACTGATATTCGGACAACTGAACCGCTGAGTGGCGTGACGGTAGAAATCTTCGATTACCAGCAGCAAAAAATCAACGAAACCACAACCAATTCTGATGGATTTGCAGATATTAAACTCATAGAAAACCCGTTTTTACTGGTTGCTAAAAAAGGAAATGAAAAAGGTTACCTTCGGCTGGATGATGGTTCGTCATTGTCCATCAGCATGTTTGATGTAACAGGGAATGAGGTTCAAAAAGGCATAAAGGGTTTTATTTATGGTGAAAGAGGTGTATGGAGACCGGGTGATACGTTGTTTTTGGCATTTATCCTCGAAGACAAGAAAAAGGTTTTGCCTGCTGGCCATCCGGTTTCATTTGAACTGGTAAATCCACAGGGGCAGGTTGTGATTAATATGTTAAAGACAAAAGGGCTGAATGGATTTTATGATTTTACTACAAAAACTGACCCCGATGCCCCAACCGGAATCTGGACCATTAATATTCAAGTGGGTGGATCCAAATTCAAAAAGAATATAAGGATAGAAACAGTTAAACCAAACCGCCTTAAACTAAATCTCGACTATGGTGTGAGCGTTATTTCTGCCGATAATTCAAATTTGCAGGGAAACCTTAAGGTAAAGTGGCTGCATGGCGCCGTGGCTAAAAACCTGAAAGCAAATGTAACCGTAACCCTGAATTCGATTCAAACAAAGTTCAAAAATTTTGAAGGGTTTAATTTTGATGATAACAGCAAATCATTTTATGCAGAGGAACAGGTTATATTTGACGACCGCGTCAATGCAGCCGGTGAAGCAAGAGTAAAAGCAGATCTGGGATCGTTTACCAGGTCTCCAGGCATGCTAAAAGCAAACTTTATGGTCCGGGCATTCGAAGAAGGAGGTGAATTCAGTACCGATTTTTTCTCAATTCCCTATGCTCCATACCAAAATTTTATCGGAATTAAACTCCCAAAATCGGGTAATTACAGGGAGATGTTCGTAACCGATTCAACCTATACGGCAAAAATTGCTGCTGTAGATAAAAATGGCAATCCAGTATCGGTTTCAGGACTTGAAGTGAGTCTTTATAAGCTAAAATGGCGCTGGTGGTGGGAAGTCTCAGGTAATAATTTTGGAAGCTATGTTGGCTACAATTCAGAAGATTTGATTCAAACGAAGAAAATTGATGTTGTAAAAGGTGAGGGAGTTTACGATTTTAAAATAGATTATCCCGACTGGGGGCGTTTTATGATAAGGATTGTAGATCTGGTTGGCGGACATTCGGTAACACAGGTCTTTTATACCGATTGGCCATCCTGGGTAAGCAGGGATAAAAGGAAGCAACCTGAAGGGGCAAAAATTCTTTCTTTTGCGGCAGACAAGGAAACATATAAAGTCGGTGAAACTGCTACAATTACCATCCCTACTAGTGGTGAAGGCAGAGCTTTGGTAAGTATTGAAACCGGTTCAGAAATTTTGGACGCTTACTGGGTGTTGCCTGAGAAAAATCAAAAGGAAACAAGGGTGAGTTTTAAGGTAACCGAACAAATGTGCCCGAATATTTATATCCATGTTACTTACATCCAACCTCATGCACAGACAGCCAATGATTTGCCTATCAGGCTGTACGGAATTGTACCGGTGACTGTTGAGGATCCTGCGACAATATTAAAGCCTGTTATTTCGATGAACAATCAGTTGGCTCCTGAAAAGGAATTTACCATAACCGTTTCAGAGTTAAAAAACAGACCAATGACTTATACACTCGCTGTTGTTGACGAAGGGTTGCTTGACCTGACACGTTTTCCGACACCTGACCCATGGTCAGTATTTTATGCGAAGGAGGCTTTAGGTGTCAAAACATGGGATTTATTTGATCTCGTACTTGGTGCTTATGGCGGGAAAATGGAAAAATTGTTTGCAATTGGTGGAGATGCCGGAAGCATTGTAAAACCTAATGAAAAAGCCAATCGGTTCAAACCCGTAGTTATGTTTTTAGGTCCGTTCGAACTGAATGGGGGAACACAAACACACAATCTTAAAATGCCCCGCTATATCGGGTCGGTAAGAGCCATGGTTATTGCCGGAAATGATGCAGCTTATGGCGCTGTTGAGAAAACTGTACCGGTAAAAAATCCATTGATGATACTCGGAACCTTGCCACGAGTATTGGGACCGGGTGAAACAGTTACCCTTCCGGTGACAGTATTTGCTATGGATAAGAAAGTCAAATCGGTGAAGGTTGAAATTAAACCTAACAGCCTTCTTAAAATCATCGGAGAATCAACCAGGCAAATCGAATTTACGGATGTAGGTGATGAAATCATCAATTTCAATCTTGGAGTGGCTGAAAATATTGGTATCGGGAAGGTATCCATTGTGGCAACAAGCGGAAATGAGAAAGCTACTTACGATATCGAACTTAATGTCAGAAATCCAAATCCTCCGGTCACAACTTATCTCGAAAAAGTTTTGCAACCTGGAGAGTTCTGGACGACCGAATATTTGCCTGTAGGTATGTCTGGTACAAATGAAGGAACATTGGAAATATCGAATATCCCACCTTTTGATTTTGGGCGAAGACTAAAGGAACTGATAAGATATCCCTACGGCTGTTCAGAGCAAACCACCTCATCTGTATTTCCTCAATTGTATCTTCAAAATGTGATGGAAATGGATGAAAAATTTCAGGATTATACCAATAAAAATATTAAGGACGGAATCCGAAAACTTGGAAATATGCTTCTTTCAAATGGTGGTTTTCGATATTGGCCGGATGCGGTTGCTGCTAATGATTGGGTAACAAGTTATGCAGGTCATTTTATGATTGAAGCTGAAAAGAAAGGATATTCTTTACCCACTGGTTTTAAAAATAATTGGATCAAGTACCAGGAAAATGCAGCCAGAAGCTGGAGACAAAATGCCAACCAATACTACGATTATTATTATCATTATCACCTGACACAAGCTTACCGGCTTTATACCTTAGCCTTAGCCAATGCACCCGATTTAAGCAGTATGAACCGGCTTAGGGAATTGCCTGGGCTAACTCCGATGGCTAAATGGCAACTTGCAGGAGCTTATGTTCTTGCAGGACAAATCGAGGTTGCAAAACAACTCATTACAAATCTGCAGACCGAAGTACCCAGCTACAGTCTGATGAATGATTCGTATGGGTCTGACCTGAGAGATATGGCGATTATCCTCGAAACGCTTGTTTTAATGGGAGAAAAGGAAAAAGCGGGACCTCTCGTAATTACAATTTCAAAGAAAATCAGTAGTCAATATTGGTACAGCACTCAAACAACGGCTTTTTGCCTTATGTCGCTGGCAAGTTTTGCCGGAAACGAAAATCTAGTAGGTAAGGAAATGATGTTCGATTATAATATAAATAATAAAGGAATAAATTCAATGAGGACCCAATTACCATTATCGCAACAAAAAATCGAAATCAATGGCAAAGAAACAGGGTTGATCAGCGTGAAGAATTTGGGTGCATCAATTATCTATGCGAAGGTAATTTTAAGCGGCTTGCCGGTAGCGGGGCAAGAAACATCCGCCGAAAATATGCTTAAAATGAAAGTTAGTTATAAAACGCTGGAAGGTAATGATATTCAACCCGATAGAATTCCCCAGGGAACAGATTTTATTGCTGAGGTTGTATTAATTAACCCTGGAACTTATGGCTATTACAAGGACATGGCTTTGACCCAAATTTTGCCTTCCGGTTGGGAAATAATCAATACCCGGATTGCCGACTATTCATCTGCTCATGAAGTAAGTAAGCCCGATTATAGGGATATCAGAGACGACAGGGTAAATACTTTTTTTGACCTGGGGAATAAACCCAAAAAATTTACACTTGTATTAAATGCTGCCTATCTTGGACGATACTATCTTCCGGCAGTCAAGTGTGAAGCAATGTACGATAATTCAATAAATGCAATTGTTTCGGGCCGATGGGTTGAGGTGGTTAAGCCGGGAAATTAACTTTCTGTTTGATGAGGAGTGAGTTAATTGAGGCCTTAGCCTATAAATTTGAAGAAAAGCCAGGATTACAATGAGGCGAGGTAGATTAAAAATTGATAGAAGAGTTAAAATTGCCGGAATAGTTGTAATACTGATGTTGATGATTTGGTACATTGTATGTTTGCCAAAACATCTTTTCAATGATCCAACATCCACCGTTATCGAAGATAAGAATGGGATATTGATTGGGGCAAAAATTGCAGATGATGGACAATGGCGTTTTGCTTATAACAATCATGTTCCGGAGAAATTCAAACAGTCAATCCTCGAGTTTGAGGACAAATATTTTTTCTATCATCCCGGTGTGAATATTTTCTCGCTGATGAGGGCGTTTATTCGGAATATCAAAGCCGGAGAAATCAAAAGTGGAGGAAGTACGCTGTCCATGCAGGTGATCAGGCTGTCGCGCAAAGGAAAACCCAGGACAGTTTTTGAAAAGCTAATAGAAATCATCCTTTCAACACGACTTGAAATTAAATATTCAAAGAGCACAATCCTTGCACTTTATGCTGCTAATGCTCCATTTGGAGGCAACGTTGTAGGATTGGAAGCTGCTTCATGGCGATATTTTGGCAGGTCACCGGATGATCTTTCATGGGCTGAGGCAGCAACACTTGCTGTTTTACCAAATGCCCCATCACTGATTTATCCTGGGAAAAACCAAACCCGGTTATTGATAAAAAGAAATAAACTTCTGGATCAATTAGCCAGCAAGGAATTAATTGATGATATTAGCCGATATCTGGCTAATATAGAACCATTACCCGGCAGACCACTACCCTTAGAAAAAGTAGCGCCGCACCTTCTTGACAGGGTATGTAAAGAATTTAAGGGTCAAAATATAACCACTACTCTTGATTATTTTCTTCAGAAGTCTGTATCGGAAATTATTGAAAACCATCATAAGGAATTAAAGTACAATGAAATCCACAATGCTGCCGCACTGGTAATAGAAGTCGAAACCGGAAATGTTGTTGCATATGTTGGTAATACGGCTAAAACAGATAGCATTGATCATGGTAATGATGTGGATATTATTGTGGCACCACGAAGTACTGGAAGTATTTTAAAACCGCTTTTGTATGCCAGCATGATGGATGCCGGAGAGATTCTTCCGAATACGCTTATTCCTGATATTCCCACCCAATTTGGCGGATTAACACCCAGCAACTTTGACCGGTCATTTTTAGGAGCCGTCCCTGCCGGCAAAGCGCTTTACCGTTCGTTGAATGTCCCTGCAGTGAGAATGCTTCAGCAATTTGGGGTTCATCATTTTTACGATTTGCTAAAAAAATGTGGAATGACAACCCTCACCAATCCACCAGAGTATTATGGGCTATCTTTAATATTGGGTGGCGCTGAAACTACTTTGTGGGACCTGGCAACCATTTATTCGGGAATGACACGTGAATTAAACCATTTTGCCGACTATAACGGCTATTACAACCCTGACCATTGGCGTCAGCCGGTTTTCATTGCGTTGGATCAAAAGAAGAATAATATCGAAATTCTGAATTTAAAAAAACAAGGTTTTTTGAGTGCTGCGTCCGTTTGGTTTACCTACGAAGCCATGAGGGAGGTAAACAGACCCACAGAGTTGGCTGGCTGGAAAACCTTTTCATCAACCGGCAAAATAGCCTGGAAAACAGGAACCAGTTATGGTTTCAGAGATGCCTGGGCATTGGGTGTCAATCCGGATTATATTGTCGCTGTTTGGGTAGGCAATGCTGACGGAGAAGGACGCAGCGGGTTAACAGGAGTTTCAACTGCAGCTCCGGTGATGTTCGACATTTTTAACATACTTCCTGAAAGCTCCTGGTTTGATCCCCCATTCGATGAATTAGAAAAGATTGCCATTTGCCGGTTGAGCGGATGCAGAGTAAATCCCTATTGCGATCCGGTTGATACAGTTTATGTTCAAAAAAGCGGATTGAAAACATCGCCATGTCCTTACCATCAGTTGATACATCTGGACAAAACAGGGACCGTCAGGGTTTCTGATAATTGCTACGATCCGTCTGAAATGACTCACCAACCGTGGTTTGTATTACCACCGGTCATGGAATGGTTTTACAAAAAGGGAAATCCGCTTTACAGGAGTTTGCCTCCTTTTAGTTCTGATTGTGGAACGAATACCACCTCAATTCCGATGGAGTTTATTTATCCGGGTGAAAATAATAGGCTCTATTTGCCATATGATTTGGATGGTACATTGGGTTCAATTGTTCTGGAAGTAGCCCACCGAAATCCTGAATCAGTCCTTTACTGGCACTTGGATAAAGAATTTGTCGGTATGACAAAAAACAACCATCAAATGGCTATTCAACCGTCATTTGGTAAACATACTATTACAGTTATTGATGATGCCGGTAAGTCCATTATTAAAGCTATTGAAATATTGCAGTCGTCAAAGAAATAAAAAAAAGACTTGGTGATTATTCTGGAACTTCCATTTATCAACAATTGTTTATAACCTATGTGCAAAACCTGTGCATATCTAAAGCTTTAAAAACTTGACTTCGGGTATTGATTTAGTGTAATTTTGTTTCACCAAGCGAGGGATAAAAGGTTAGCTTGGATCGTGTGGGGTTAAAACCCAAAACTGGCAACAGTGATGGAAAATAACCCGGATTTTATTGAGGGAAGGGCATTAGGTTGTCAGCCCGATATTAATCAACTTTGAAATCAGTTTTTTCTCTTCATTAGTTATCGCAAGAAAACTATAGTTGAGTTTAAGCACGGCAAATGTGAAGTTTTTCGGAACCGAATGTATGCACGGCGATCTGTCAAAGTCAGGGATTCGGAAAAATTAAGCCGCAGGGTTTAACAGACCGGGTTCGAACCTGAAACCGAAATCCGCACGGAGATCAGTTGCAGGGGGACGAAAAAAGTTGAGGCTAAGTAATGGATGACCAGCAATGGGCGACCGGAACAAAGCCAGGCTCAGGAAAGATGAAACCGAAAGGCGACACCCGGATAGAGCAACCAGAATAACCGTAACTTGGCGCAAAGCAATCACTACGGTGACTGTAGAGCGAGAGGGAATCTTGTCGGCCAGACTTGATTCCCTCTTGGTTTTTATATCGAATAAACAATTAATCAAAGAAATCCATTCCAAATAAGTTTGCTAATTCTTCAAACCTCTGGATTTTATCATTGCCGTACTTGGTGATTTTTTTTCTAATCTTTTCTGGTGTTCGTGGAGTTGTAAGGTGCTTATCCGATTTTGAATAGAATTTATCGGCATAGCAGATGAGTTTTTCTTCCAGTGTAACAGGAATCATATCCCTATGCGGAAGCGGAAAGCCAGCCTGGATAATATCTTCTTTTGATAACCCAACCCCAATATGCCTTTCGCAAACAGGAGCTATGTCCAAAAGTCCTTCCTTTTCAAGCATTTCTCTTCCGAGGAAAGTATGAGCAATATAGGGATAATCGCCAAAACATCCGATTTCAGGAGCATTTGTTTTAATAATGCCGATGTCGTGAAGCATACCGCCATAGATAATAATCTCTTTATTGATCTGAAGATGATGATTTTGTTCAAGAATGAGTAAAGCTAACTCTGTAACTTTTACACAATGTGTATAATAGTAGTTAAATGCCGTTGAATTCTCAGGGTAGTGATCAAATATAATCTTATTGACTTTATCGGGAATTAAAAAATCTGGTTGAATCATCTTTGAATGCTAATCATTTGTTTATTTTAGGAATTTACCTTCTGTTGATATACCTTTTATGAGTAAGTATTCAATTGTCGAAAATTAAATACGGGTGCAAATTTAGATTATTTGAAAATAAATTTCTTTCAGAAACAATTTAATTTGATAATTTTGCCGCGATTCGTATGGTATCAGATATTTTTAAATCAAATATCTAATATCAAATATCTTACATCATACCGGTCCCATAGCTCAATTGGATAGAGCGTCTGACTACGGATCAGAAGGTTGGGGGTTCGACTCCTCCTGGGATCACCAGTTAAATAGGGCACTTAACAAAGTTGTTGAGTGCCTTTTAGCTTTTAGATTGCAGGCGATTCAACAATTGGTTTATTTTTTAGGCAAAGAAAAAATGTTTAATCCAGTTTAAACTCTTCTTTCCAGTTGGAGTCGTTTTTAAGTTGTACTTGTTTTTGTTTGTCAAACAAAAAATCGCCCATCACGAGGTAATCCATCTCAGTGCGCATAAAGCAACGGAATGCATCATCCGGAGTACATACGATTGGCTCGCCCCTCACATTGAACGATGTATTAACGATGACTCCGTATCCAGTTAGCTTCTTAAATGCATTGATCACCTGCCAGTACCGCGGGTTTGTATTTTTATTTACGCTTTGTATGCGTGCCGAATAATCAATATGTGTAATAGCAGGCACGTCCGATCTCAAATGATACAGCCGCTGATAAAGATCCATGTCGCCATAACCCGGAGGTTCGGGTTTATGTCTTTCATTTTTCACCGGTATCACCAGCAGCATGTAAGGAGAAGGCTTATCAATCTTGAAAAACTCAGGGATGTCCTCTTCCAGCACTGTGGGTGCGAAAGGCCTGAATCCTTCGCGGTATTTGATCTTAAGGTTCATTTTTTTCTGCATTTCGGGATTGCGTGCATCGCCCAATATACTCCTGTTTCCCAAAGCTCTTGGCCCGTATTCCATTCTTCCCTGAAACCATCCCACAACCTTTCCCTGATCGAGTAGCGATGCGACTTCCATTGTAAGTGCGTCGAATTCGTCATAGGAATCATAGACGGCATCGTATTTTTTTGCGGTCATTTCAATCTGACGGCTAGTAAACTCCGGACCTAAATAAGCACCTTGCATGGAATCTGGGAACTGAACAGCCTTTCTTTCGTTGTTTTTCCAGATATGCCAGGCAGCAAGTGCTGCGCCAACAGCTCCACCGGCATCTCCGGCTGCGGGTTGTATCCAAATATCTTCAAAAATGTTTTCTGCAATTATTTTTCCATTTGCGACACTATTCAACGCTACACCTCCAGCCATGACAAGATTACTGCATCCGGTAAGCTCTTTTGCTGTCTTGGCTAATTTCAAAACGACATTTTCGGTGACTAACTGTATGGCGAGCGCCATATTCATGTACGATTGGGTTATCGGTGATTCTTCCTTTCGGGGAGGGATACCAAAGAGTTGCTGCCACTTTTTATCATCCGTCATTTTCAGTCCCGTGGCAAAAGTAAAATACTTCATGTTGAGTAGCAATGATCCATCGGGCCTGACATCTGCAAGTTCATTATAAATGATTTCGATGAATTTCTGAGTTTCACTGTCTTTCGCATTTCCGTATGGAGCTAAACCCATCAGCTTGTATTCACCACTGTTCACTTTAAAGCCGGTGTAATAAGTGAAAGCAGAATACAGCAATCCCAATGAATGAGGAAAATCAAGTTCTTTCAATATTTTTATGGTATTGCCTTTTCCGTGACAAATAGTAGATGTAGCCCATTCACCTACACCATCAATGGTAAGGATGGCAGCTTCCTCAAAGGGCGAAGGGAAGAAAGCGCTTGCAGCATGTGAAAGATGATGCTCAGGGAAAAGGATTGGAATCTTTCCTGAACCTAACTTTGCAAATTCCTCTTTCAGCATCTTTTTCATGAAGAGTTTTTCTTTGATCCAGACAGGAATAGCGGACAAAAAACTCTTTAACCCTCTGGGAGCAAAAGCATGGTAGGTTTCTAACAATCGCTCAAATTTGATGTACGGTTTGTCATAAAAAGCTACGGCAGTAAGGTCGGAAAATTTTAAACCTCCTTCTTCCAAAACATACCGGGCTGCATTTATCGGGAAGGAGGGATCATGTTTTTTGCGGGTAAACCTTTCTTCATGGGCTGCCGCAATAATTTCACCATCAATAATCAATGCAGCAGCGCTATCATGATAATAAGCAGAAATTCCTAATATAGCCTCTGACATAGAAGTTTTTTTCTAAAATAAAGTATAGATAAAAGGTGCAATGGCTGTCCCGCTGGTAAACACGATTAACACCCCGAACAATAATAAAATAATGATCAAAGGCAAAAGCCAGAATTTTTTTCTGACTTTCAAAAATCCCCATAAGTCTTTAAGGAAATCCATTTCAATAAATATTAATAAGGTTTTTCAATATCCGGAGCGCTAAATAAGTGATCCCTCGTTTTGAAAACTGATTCCGAACCCTGTTTCCATTTTTTCATCAGCAAAACATCTTTACCGGCTGCCTTCCTGAAAAGACCAACCGGCAGCACCATGAAAATATAAACAAGGAAAAGGAGAATTTTCGAGACAATTGTACCCATTACATGTGCTAATCCGAACCAAATAAAAGCCACCGGATAAAAAATCCGGGGTGCAATCATATTAATAACAAGAAGGGGAAGAGCTATTTTCAGGAAAATCCGACCTCCTAAAAACAGTTCTAAAGCTAAAAAGATAAGGACCATAGCCATGCCCGTATCCCTTGCTCTGTTTATGTTTATCTCTAAGTTGAAAATATTTTTCAAGTTCTTCATTGATAAAAAATCTGATCCGGAATTTTTGCAAAGAAAGTAAATATTTCGTTGTCGAAACAGAGGTTTAACAGAACTCAAGATCGTAGAAATGTTTATTCCCGGTCAGGAATAATTGAATATAAGATATTCTTACTTATTTAAAATCCGGGTGATGTTTTCAGCAAACATATTCCATGAGTTTTGCTGTAGGAAGAGATCAATAGGTGGGTTTGCAATATTAGGTTCTTTTGCAAGCACATCATCTATTACGGTAAACATTTCATCACTTTCTGTGAAAGTACTAATAATTCCATCCTTAGCAAGATCGGCAAATGCACCCACTTGGGGACCAACAACCCTGCCACCAAATCCTATAGAATCCATAAGCGCTCCGGAACTTAAAATACTCGACTTTGCATAGGTGAAAAGTACAATTTTCGCCTGACTGATCAATTCCTGCAAAGAGTTGTCATCCATGAAAGCTTCTTTGATAATAATATTTTCACTTTCGAATTGCAACAGTGATTTGAAATAGTCCTTGTCGTTCGATTTTCCAATAATAAGGGTCTTGTATGATTTTTCCCTTTTCGCTTTGTGCATTAATTCCAGAAACTCAAGAATTCCTTTATAAGGCGATATGGTTCCCCAAATCAAAATATCATATTTGGGTTCTGTTGTTGATAATTTCCTGCGGTCTTTTATTGGATGCGGAAAGTAGTGAATTCTGTTTTTACTCCCTTTCCGCAAGCTTTCCCCGTAGGAAATACCTTCACTCGAATGTGTGATGATGAAATCCGACTTACTGATAAGTTGGTTAAAAATTAAGTTTTTCAGCCATTTGTGTTTTTTGGAATGAGACAATCGGTTGTGCATAACCCAAACTATCTTTATGCCGGTTAGTTTGGAGATAGCCATAAAAATAAAGAAGAATACAGTTTGCGAAAATCCGCCTTTTTTTTCCGGTAAATCTTCGATCCAGTTAAAGAGGATGTAATCAATTCGGAATAGATATTTGTAAATATCAAAAATTCCTTTTTTTGATGGCTTACTTTTATTGACAATAGTAAAAAACTGTTCGATTGAATCTACAAAATCAAATGTATATGGATTGAAAGAAACAATTTTATCGTTTCGTGCAGAAATAGGATAGAAGTATATTTTTTTCACGTCTTACTTTAATCTGAAAATATGGTAATAAAACAGTGGAATCCCAACAGCGTATCTTTTAAATAATCGGGCAGGTTCCTGCAGCAATCTGAAAATCCATTCAGTCCCGCTGATTTGCATCCACCTGGGCGCCCTTTTTACATTTTCAGAAATGAAATCCAAAATGGCACCGCCGGCAACACTAATTTTAACATTGATAAGTTTATTTTTATTTTTGGAGAGCCAAAGTTCCTGCCTCGGAACACCCATCCCAACTATCAAAATATCGGTTTTTTTATGAATTATATCGGCAACTATTTCCTGATCGTTGTTAAAATCAAAAAATCCATTCCTTACACCTACAATAAAAATTCCGGGAAATTTCAATTCAGTCTTTTGCTTTGCGGCTAAAGCGATGCCTTCCTGTCCACCCAGAAAGTAAACATTTTTGCCATAATCTCTTGCAAATTCCAGCAACCTGGGAACAAAATCGGTACCGTTCATGTTCTCTTTTAGCTGTATTCCGGCAATTTTTGCTCCTAATTTTATCCCAATCCCATCGTTCAATAACAAATCCGCTCTGTTGATAGCATCTTTATATTGTGAATTTTTTTGTGCAATATTAAAACAATGGGCATTGACGAAAAACAACAGGTTGTTCATTTCTGATAATAAAAACTCCTTACATATCGAAAGTGTTTCCAACGTATTAAGTACATCAAGTTTGATATTGTAAAAAGGAGTTTTATTCATTTTCTAATCAATCGTCAATGCTATTTTTAAGTTATCAAATCATGCTTTATAAACCTGAATGAAGGTAATATTTTTTTTATAATTGTATGAAAGTAATGAAAGATATATAAAAGTGACGATTCCATAAAAGTTAATTTCAGAATTTTTCTTCTTATCCTGAAATCTTCCTTTAGGGCTTTAAACCTGGATGATTCATTCGTTCCTCCCATGCTAAACCTGCATACAGCAAAATCCAGTTGAGCAATATCTGCCGGATTACTTTTTTTAATAGTATCGCATACCATCGCATAATCTGCTGTGAGTTTATATTCCGGCAGAAATTTCAAATCAGGAATTTTGAGCTTATTAAATAGCATTGCCTGATGTTGGGTGATCATCCCGTACTTTATTGAGTGAAGTGATTTGGCTTTTCGATAGAATGATTCCCCTCTTTCATTAACATCAATGGAATCGCCAAAAATAAAGATTGGATCGTTCTCAAATTTTTTCAGGGCATTTTCGATTTTATAAAGAACCTTGCTGTCCGAAAACATATCTCCACTATTCATAAATATCAAGAACTTCCCTTTTGATAAAGCGATACCTTTATTCATTGCATCAAATATCCCATCATCTTTTTCGGAAACCCAATTCGACTTATAAGGGTTGTTTTTCAGCCAATCTTTTGTCCCGTCAGTTGAGTCACCATCCACGACTATCCACTCAAAATTATGGAGAGCCTGCGACTGAACACTTTCAAAAGTTGCTTTGAGTTCATCGAGGTTATTTCTGCAGATTGTGATGATAGAAAATAGTATCATTTTGGGAAAATAGAATACAAATTAATTAGACTTTTTCAATTTCAATAATTGACGATTTAAGCTTTGCCTGAAGTAAATCCTTTGTTTTTTTCTCAAAAACTTTCTCATTTCCTTGTCAAAAAGTCTGTCTTCCTGTTTAAGAAATGCAAAAATATATCCCGCAATCTGACTTATACCACCAATAAAAACAGGTCTTTCGGGAATGCGGTAGATCCCCTTGAATACAGTATATATAAAGTTATACCCAAACCTGTAAAGAAACCTTCCAAGTAAAAATTTTCCGGAGGTTAAACCATTTCTGCGATGCCCAGATTCCCGGTGATGCAGGATTTTATATTCATCAAAACAACGGGTTTCCCAACCCTTCATCTGAGCTGAAAGTAAGTCTGCCAAATCCCAACCGGGAATGGCTTTCCAACCATTGATTTCTTCAAAACATTTTTTTCGGTATATTTTAGAAGCGCCCCAGGGATGATCGTATTGAGATTTTTCTTTAACTTCTTTTATTTCATCAATCAAATAAATTGCACCACTTGCAATTCCTAATTTTGGATTTTTTGCAAATTCGTTGAAAATATTTTCAAAATAATTGGTGTCAATAGTAATATCACAATCAAGTTTGACCAAAAAATCCCAATCATCAGCCGAAATGTTTTCGTATCCTTTGTTGATAACATTCACTACTCCTGTTCCCGGGTAATAATAGCCCCGGTCAGTGAGATTAATGAGTTTAATCCAGGGATATTGGGAAATATATTTTTCAATTATTGCCTGGGTTGAGTCAGTTGACCCATCGTTTACTATCACCCATTCAACTGGCAAAACCTTCTGGTTGACAACACATTTTATTGTGCTTTCTACAAGTTCTTCCTCGTTTCGTACAGGTGAAATTATTATATACTTTATCATTTCATTAGCTTTCTCAACCCTTATACTTCATTTTTATTAAAAAGTTGGTTTGTTTTTTTACAAACAAATGTTTGATTGATATGTTTATTGTACCATTGTACAAAAAATGAATTGTCTCCCGTATAAATTTTATTTTCCACTATTGGGAATTAGAGTAATGAAAAATTTTTTGCAAAAACAATGATATATAACGATTTAATCTTAGGTATGGTTTTTGAAATTGATTTGGCACATCATAACTATGAGATTAAATAATTATCAAAAGTAAAAAATTATGATTAAGGAAAGAGAGCAGCAAATTAATAACGTACTTGGGGGAGTTGATGTTATTATATCGGTTATTTCATTTTTTGCTGCATATTTAATTAGAAATTCTTTTTTTGACACAGGATTAAGCTCTCCCGATGAATACCTTGTTATTGGCGTCCTGATCATTCCAATTTGGTTCATTCTTCTAAAGGTTTTTGACCTCACAGAGATGCACAGAACCAAATCCTATTCAAAAATCCTGGTTTCCTATTTAGCCGTGATTAGTATCGGTTTAGGGGTCATCTTTTTGTTTATGTTTGTTTTTAAATTGACAAGTATAAGCAGATTGGTGATTTTATTTTTTGGGGTTATCAACCTGATGACCTTATTCGCAGTCAGGATTTCTGTTTACAGGTTTTTGAAATATTTAAGGGCCCAGGGTTACAATTCCAGAAATGTGATTGTAATAGCAGATGATTCCTCAGAACCTTTGATCGAACGCATAATTGAGAATAAAGAATGGGGATATGTCTTAAAGTATATTATTACCAATTCAACCAAACTCTACAAAAAATATAAGGATGTTGTAAATGTCTATCCTGAACATGTCAGTCTGCCTAACTTAATTGATATTAATGTTATAGACGAGGTAATTTATTGCAAAAACGAAATAGACCAAACACATTTGAAGAGTTTGATACACAATTGCGAGGAGGTAGGCGTTGTTTTCAGAATGCAATCGCAGTTGTACAGTATGTCGGCTACAAAAGCACATTTAAATCATTTTGGTGAAATTCCGTTTTTGACATTTGATAATACACCCTCTGACCATTTTGCACTAAGAATTAAGAATACTTTCTCCACTCTTGCGGCTTTTTTCATTTTGTTACTTTGGTTTCCGGCAATGTTATTTATTGCATCTTTAATTAAACTTACTTCTAAAGGACCGGTGTTTTTTAAGCAAAAGAGAGTTGGTTTAAGGGGACGGACTTTCTATATGTATAAATTCAGAACGATGGTAGTCAATGCTGAGGCTTTGCAGGAACAACTGATTTCAGCCAACGAAGCTGACGGACCTGTTTTTAAAATTAAGAATGATCCGCGAATTACAAAAATTGGGAAGTTCCTTAGAAAAACAGGACTTGACGAACTTCCTCAGTTCATAAATGTACTTATTGGCGACATGAGCCTTGTGGGCCCTCGTCCGCCGATACCTTCGGAGGTTGCCCAGTATGAAAGATGGCAGCTCAGAAGGCTTTCAATGAAACCTGGGATTACATGCACCTGGCAAATTAAGCCAAATAGAAATGAAATTTCGTTTAATGAGTGGATGAAAATGGACCTGAATTATATTGACAACTGGTCAAATAAGTTGGATCTGGTATTATTTTTCAAAACCATAAGAACGGTCATTAAAGGCACCGGTTCATAATATTTAACCCTATCCGCCAGTTACAAAATTGGGAATTCATTTTATAATTTTTGCAACCTGAAAATTAATCATAAATTTGTACCTAAATTTCTTGGGTACTTTTTTTATTTAAAAATCAATATGTTGGTAAAAAATATTTTAACAACCCGGTTAATTATTAAGCTGTTAATTTTAGTAATGATCTCATCTTGTATTCCAAAACAGAAACTTTTATATCTGCAAGAAGAAAGTGACAAAGAGCAAATAAACGAATATGTGAATCTGAGGCCTGAAAAGACCATTCAACCATTTGATAATTTGCATATTCAGGTTTCAAGTATTGATGAAAAAACAGCAAACGTTTTTGGTTCCCGAAGCGGAGGCACATCACCTACTGACGTTAATCTTGTGAGTTATACCGTCAATCAGGATGGCTATATTACGTTTCCATTCGTGGGTGAGATTTATATTCAGGGATTGAAACTTCAGGAAGCAAGACAGAAAATTGAACAGGAAGTAGGACAATATTTAACGAAAATTTCGATTACGGTTAAATTTGTTAATAATACAGTTACTGTTTTGGGCGAAGTTGCCAGACCAGGAGAGTATGTTTTTTACCGGGATCAAATTACAATATTCCAGGCAATGAGTTTGGCTGGTGATTTCAGAGATTACGGGAACAAGGAAAATGTGATCCTGATTCGGGAATTGAAAAATAAGATCACTTATCATTTTATTGACCTGACCGATAAAAGCATTGTTTCATCTGATTACTATTATATTATTCCCAATGATGTTATAATAGTGAAACCTGTCAATGCAAAATTTCGTAACCTGAATTTGGTTAATATGCCGCTCATATTATCAACGTTATCTACACTTGCGTCATTAACATTATTGATCTATACTTTAGGATACTTTAATTAATTTAACAAACGAATGTCAAAAGCATCAGAGGATATTTTCGGGCAGAAAACGGATTTTAAGGAGATTATTTTCAGGGTTTTAAATTATAAATATTATTTTATTTTGACCCTGTTTGCAGCTTTATTTCTGACATTTTTAATAAATAAATACAGCGTTCGTAAATATTCAAACGGTACCACTATACTTATTCGAACAGATAAACCAAACTCATTTATGAGTTCAGGTGCAGGAGCAATGGGGGAGTTTGATTTATTTGGCGGAATACAAAACGTTGAGAATGAACTGACCGTTCTAAGCTCGTTTTCAAGTATTAATCAGGCTGTTCAGGAACTAAACCTTGAGGTAACTTATATGCTTCAGGAGAGTTTGTTTCCTCTGAAATTTTTACCTTTTAGTTCTTACGAAGATTTGTACGACAGTGCACCCATTAAGGTAATAATAGATCAGACCCATCCACAACCGGTTAATGTGAGGTTTTATGTTGAGGTGCTGAACGATAGTACCTTTAAACTTAGTACCCAATCAGAGGATGCTGTGTTATATGATTATGTAACAAACAAACAATTGGGAACCATTGATTCACTGAATTTCTTTGGTTTATTCAGGTTTGGAGAAAATGTTAAATCAAAATATTTTAATTTTATTGTTCATAAAAACGAAAATTTTAATCCCGGCACTTTTAAGGACAAGAAACTGTTTTTCTATTTTAATGATCTTTTTCTTTTGACCCTCAGCTATCAGAGCAGATTGGGACTTTCAACCACCACACCTACCTCATCTGTTGTAGCTATAACCTTGACAGGTTATCATCCAAAAAGAGTTACCGACTTTTTAAATTCGCTAACAAGTGTCTATGTTGAAAAGAATCTCGAAAAAAAGAACAAAATCGCATACAATACCGTTAAATTTATTGATTCAAGAATTGCTGATATTGCTGATTCGTTGAGGTTTGCTGAGAACAAACTTCAATTTTATCGTTCATCGAACCAGGCGATGAATTTGAGCTTCCAGGGTGAACAGTTGTATGAACGCGTAAACTCATTAGAGAGCGAAAGGGCTGCAATACTAATGAAGCAGCAATATTCAGATTATATTAAAAATTATTTTCAGAAGAATCAGGATGTTTCGGATTTGGTTGCACCTTCTGCCATGGATATTCAGGATGAAGTTTTGAGTAACCTAATAAATGAACTACTTCAACTCAATAGCCAAAGGATGAATTATATTCAAAACAATCCTAAAAATTTATTTATTCAGGATTTGGATGTTCAAATCAATAACCTTAAAAAAACAATTCTTGAGAACATTAACTATAACTATGAAAGAATTCAAATTTCATTGGATGATATAGATAGCCGAATGGCTAAATATAATAGCCAGATAGCCATATTACCAAAAACAGAAAGAGATGTCATTGGGATGGAAAGGCAGACGAAGTTGAATGATGAAATTTATACCTTTTTATTGCAGAAAAGAGCTGAGGCTCAGATTGCCAGGGCATCCAACGATGCCGATTATGAAGTAGTGGATGAAGCCTATTATTTCAGAGCAGGGGTAATTTCACCCCGGACGAAAATGAATTACATCATCGCAGCTTTCTTAGGTTTATTATTGCCATTGATATATATTTTGCTAAAGGATTTCTTTAATAATAAAATTAATGAGATTAAAGACGTTGAGCAATTGACCTCTTTGCCTTTGATCGGACAGGTGTTGCATAATAACTCCAAAGTAAAAGCGATCATAACAGAGTATCCTAAATCCCCAATTGCTGATTCATTCAGATCCATCAGAACCAACATCAATTTCTTTGCTCAGGGTCGTGACAAAATGACGATTTTAATTACATCTTCTATGAGCGGAGAGGGTAAATCATTCACCAGTATAAACCTTGCATCTGTTTATGCTTTATTAGGGAAAAAGACGCTCTTATTGGGTTTTGATCTCAGGCGACCTGCTTTGTATAAGGATTTTAATTTGAATAATGAAAAAGGAGTTACTTCCTATTTAATTAAAAATGCTGAAATAAAAGATATTGTACAGCGCACATCAATTGAAAACCTCGATTTAATTACTGCCGGGCCTGTTCCTCCAAATCCTGTAGAGTTGATGGCATCTGACAGAAACAGGCAGTTTTTTGATGAACTTAAAAAAATATACGACTATATCATTATTGATTCATCGCCAATTGGTGCTGTTACCGACTCTTTTTTATTGTTCAAATTTGCTGACATCAACATTTTTACCATCAGGCATAATTATTCCTTAAAAGAGGCGGTTAAAGCCAATCTGCAAAATATTGAGATGAAGAAAATTCCAAACGTTTCTATAGTCATCAATGATATAAAAATGAATAAGAATTCGTATGGTTATGCCTATCAGTCTAATTATTATGAAAGCGCTGAAAAAACAAATCTGATTCAGAAAACCATTCGCAAAAAAGGAAAAACCAAGAGTTAGTTAAAGTAGGAGCAGGGCTTGCGATTCATTGGCCATATTTGAATGATGGGTCTGAAATTCATGCTGAATGGATGCCTTAGTATGCCTTTGTTTTTTTTATTGTAGAGAAGCTTATTAATTTTTTTCAAATTACTTGTAACTAAAACGCGATGATATTGGTTTATATCTATTGTCACTAAGCTAAAAAACAGAAGTGAGTTTTAAAAAATCGTTGTTGAAAAATATCATTACGCTAGGGGGGTATAATTATAGCTCACAGATTGCTGTTTTTTTGTCTTCCATTGTCTTGTCCAGGTTATTGTTGCCTGAGGAATATGGTTTTGTGGCTTTAATAACTGTTTTCACAGGATTTGTAAGCATTTTTGCAGACGCCGGACTTACTTTTGCCATCATTCGCAGCGATTACGGAAGAACATACCAAAGAGCGGTTACAAACCTTTCATTTTACATTGGTGTTGCACTTTTTCTGATCATGTTGTTATTAGCATATCCTATCAGCTATTTCTATGGCGACAGCCGGCTTATTTTACCGACAATGATCATGTCATCTGTCTTTATTATTGGTTCATTTGTTATCGTTCCCGCTGCAATTCTGACAAAAAATCTGGACTTCGCTTATGTTGGGAAAGTCAGACTGATTTCTAACCTGATTGCCATTAGCCTGATGATTTTGTTCGCTTTGCTTGGATTTTCATACTGGTCATTGATTATCCCTAATTTATTTCTTCAACTTTTACAATTTATATTTTTCGAATACAAAGTCAGGATAGGATTTAAATTTTTAAAAATCGGCTACCCCATCGTTGCGTTTCGTAAGACAAAAAGCCTGATAAAAAACCTTAGTACTTATACATTGATCCACTATTGGTCAAGGAATGCAGATAACCTTATAATAGGAAAGTATTACAGCAGTTTTGAATTGGGCATATATAGCAGGGCTTATAAAATGCTTGAACTTGCCATAAGCCTAATTAGCGGCTTATTTGGAACGGTGCTTTATCCCAGTTTGAAAAAATTTCAATCGGAGGGAGGCGATATCAGAGAAGAGTACAGCAATATATTGGGAATAATCAGTATAATAAATTTCCCGGTTGGGGCGGTTATGATATTAATACCCGATTTTTTCGTGAGGACGCTGTGGGGTGAAAACTGGATTCAGGTTGCTGAGTATCTCCCTTACTTTGGTATTCTGATCATATTTCAAACCCTGATATGGGTAACAGGTCAAATGTACCTTCTTCTCGAAAAAGAGAAGACACTGATG
Source organism: uncultured Bacteroidales bacterium (assembly GCA_963840975.1). Taxonomy (GTDB): domain Bacteria; phylum Bacteroidota; class Bacteroidia; order Bacteroidales; family JAADJA01; genus JAADJA01. The sequence continues at coordinate 381,897 of CAWJBC010000021.1, forward strand.
TACATAGGGGTTGTATCCGCCATCATTCTTGTTTTGTCAATTATAGGAGGTGCATTTTTCTCCGTTAAGGCTATCGCAATTTCCTACACAGCAGGTTATATGCTTATAATCATACCGGTAAACCTCTATTTTGGATTTATGAAAACATTCGGTTACCCATTTTCGCATATTGTGAAATTCTGGTTGCCGAAACTGACAATTGGAATCGCACTTCTTATCGCGTTGATATGGGGCAATATTTATTGGGTAGCCGGACTAATGCTTCTTTTTGCCATCCATCTGATTTACTTCCAAAGGCACGATTTGAAGAAAATACGGCAATTGACTCTTTCACGGTTTAGGTAAACAATCAGAACATTTTTTTGCCCTGGTTTACTTTCGTTTCTTTTTTATTCGGTACATCAATTTTTGTCCAATTGAAATTTCTCAATGCGGGTTATTTAATTGTTAGTAACTATTTCCGGTATGTTTAAAACACTCTCTTGCGTCAAACACCGCATTCCAATTTGTGGACTACATTTGCCATTTTGGAAAAAATGGGGTTAATTCAAATAAATTGAATTATTGTTAATATTTTTTTATTTCCAGTAATATTAAACAAGATAGAAGATAATTAGCCTGTTCATAATTGTCCCGGAAAAATTATGGAATTATATTTGACAGTTGTTGCGCAATACAACCCTTTTTATATCCTTAATTAGAGGGGAATATTGACGGATATAAAAAAGATCAACAAAAACAAAGTGCTTTTACAGGAAGAACGTGGGTTAGTCAATTAACAAAAAAGAGGTAGATACTATCAAAATGTCCATTCATCAGGATTCAATACTGAATGAGTTAAAACTCAGGATAAAGTTACTGGAACATCAGAATGAGCAACAAGCAGAGCAAATGGAGGATAAGTTGCTGCTGTGGCTGGTTACTGATACTGTGAGCCAGGCAGGTAATGTTGATGAGTTGTTGTATGGTTTGCTCGAACGTATCTGCATGATCCGGGGATTGACTTATGCTGCATGTTGTTTGATTTCCGGTGAACAGGTTAAAATATTGAGCCAGTTTACACCCCATGAAGAAAGATATTCACATGACCTCCCGTTTAATTTGTCGCCCGAACTTATTGACCAGATTAAATCAGGGCCTATATTTGTAGATGGAAATAAGATGCAGGATGAAGGTTTCGTTTTATCGTCAACTTTCTTTTTCTCGCCTGAATCAATCGCCATTTTTCCTTTTCACAACCTTACAATTCCTTTTGGCGCCTTTGTGTTTTTTTATGATGAAAAAACGGAACAGGATATAGCCGGATTCAGTATTGTAATCAGGCAGATCATCAATTTGGCATCTGAAAAACTCGATAAACTTACTTTACTTGAGGAACTCAAGAGCCTGAATGCCTCTTTCGAGAGCAAATTGTTTGAACGAACGAATGAATTGACAGAGAAAAACAACCACCTCCAGAAAGAGATAAAGACGCTGAAGCAGTCAATTAGCAGTATTGAAACTGCCGGGAGCAACGAAATAGTTGGTGCACATCCCGATGACTCTCTGTTGCAAAATATAGGACATGAGATCAGGACTCCGTTAAATGGTATTCTGGGTTTTGCAGAAATGATGCGTAAACCCGATGTTGATTCTGAGGAAAGGGAAAAATTTATTAATATCATTAAAATTTGTGGAAAGTCCATTCTCAGGATCATTGATGATGTGATCAATATATCGAATATTGATTCCAACCAGGTGATCATTGTTAAGGAAGAATTTCAGCTTGGAAAATTCATGACCGATCTGTATGATTATTATAAAAATGATGAATTGTACAGGGAAAAGGAAAATGTTGAAATCAACCTGACGATGAACCTCGAAGGAAATACATTGGTAAATGCCGACCGCAAAAGAGTTTGGCAGGTATTGATGCACCTGGTAGGGAATGCACTGAAATACACCGATCATGGTTTTGTGGAAATTGGATGTAAAATTCCGGATACCGGCACACCCAGGAAAGGACAGCAGGATTTATTATTTTTTGTAAGGGATACAGGTGTCGGTATTGAAAAAAACAGGCATGATTTAATTTTTGAAAGGTTCTATAAGATTGAGCATGAGATTTCAAGGCTTTATGGCGGAACCGGACTCGGCTTATCTATTGCCCGCGATCTTGCAGAAATGATGGATGGTAAAATCTGGTTCGATTCGGAGCCAGGAGTGGGTTCACAGTTTTATTTTCTCCTTCCCGGATCAGTGCAGGCACTTGATGGGAAAGATAAGCCATTAAGCTCGAAAGAATTAAAAGCAAAATATAGTTGGGCAGGTAAACGTGCGCTTGTTGTTGAAGACGATGAAATGAGTTTTGTTTATTTAAAGGAGGTGCTTAAATCAACTCAGATCGAAATAATACATGCGAAAAACGGCAGGCTCGCAGTTGAACTATTTGAAGCCAATCCTGATATAGCTCTGGTGCTGATGGATATTAAGCTGCCTGAAATGGATGGCTACGAAGCAACCGTTAAGATCAAACAAATCAGACCGGATATTCCTGTTATTGCTCAAACGGCTTATGCAATGGCCGATGATCAGCAAAAAATTCTGCAGGCAGGTTGCGATGAATACATCAGCAAACCGATCAATCGCCGGAAACTGTTGCAAACCATTGATGCTTTGCTGTCCTAAAAGAAGACGGAATCCTCTTCATCTTCATCCGGCATCAGTTCATTCATGATAAGGTAGTGTATGGTTTTATGTGCATTCACCAGCGAATATCCCCATCTTTTTTCAAAAGAATCCCTGACTTCAAAAACTGCATTTTCTTTTGCATCCAAAGAGTTTTTTTGATATAGGGTTATGAAATCCTTGAGTTCCTGGTAAATATCTGAAAGGCATTCGGCAAGGCTTCCTTTTACAGGATCGGTGATGGAGGCTGATGGATCCAAAAACCAAAAGGTATCGTCGCCGACAAATTTTTGACGAAGCTGATTAAAAAGGAATTCCCATTCTTCCTGTGTGAAAAACCTTTCGTTTGCGTCCGGATTTTGCACTTCCAATTCAGGGATGAGAGATGCTTTCAGGTAAAGAAGCGGAATAATTTTCTGAAGATAATTCAATAGCCATTTTTTTTTGGTTGCTTCCACCTTTCCCAATGTCAGGCAATAATCGTTGGCTACCGTAATAAATTCAAGTACATTTTTGGAATAAACAGGATGTTCTGAAATATCATTCATTAATTAAAATTTAAAGAAATGTTTATTAATGCAAAAATCGTAATTTTGCGGTTTCAATTGATCACTAATCGTTTTTAATTTCCCTATAAGTTAAGCATATCGCTTTATAACGCATGAATACAACATTGATCAGGAAGCAACTGTATGATAGGTGCATTGAAATGCACATGGAAAAAATAAGACATCTTGAAGCAGCTATGGATGAGGCTGAAAAGACTGCTCATGAGTACGATGAACCCAGCGATGATTCGGATACGCATAAGATTGATATGATCAACAGCAGGGATATGTATGCCAAACAGCTTAAAATGGAAATGGATTTACTTGAGACATTAAATAAAGTTGATATTAATCAGGACCACAACCGGGTTGAATTTGGCAGTGTTGTAATAACAGAATTGCAGAAAGTGTTTGTATCCATTGGCATTGGAAAGATTCAGGTGGAAAATGATACCTATTATGCCATATCACTCCAGGTTCCTTTTTACCAGGCAATGAAGGGGTTAAAAAAGGGTGACACTTTCGATTTCAGAGGTCAGAGATTAAAAATTCTGGATGTTTTTTAAATCAGGAAGTATCATCAACCTGATGTTAATTCTAATTTTCACTTATAAACTTTGATTTTGCAGCCGCACAGATTGGGCAAACCCAGTCTTCGGGGAGTTCAGAAAATGGCGTTCCCGGCGGTATACCCTGCGTATCATCGCCAAGGGAAGGATCGTAAATATAGCTGCATTCGGTACAAACGAAATTTGCCCCAAGTCCAGGCTTATCTTTTTCCTGTTTTTGCACCTCTTTTTCCACCTGAAGTTTTGTTTTATCAATGAAGGTGGGTGCTCTTTCAGGAGCCATCAATTTTAATTCGCTTCTGAAAAAATCATAAGTAAGCGGTTCCTTTTCGCTTTCCAGAAGTTTATTTTCTACCACCTTACCGATGAATAGGTAGTGGGTTCCCACATCAAATTTATCAACAACCTCACACTCGAAATAGGCAATCGAATGGGTAAGGATAATTGGCGAACCCGTTACCCCGTAAGTATATTTTACGCGTTCAAATTTTTTGTCTTCATTTCCAGTTTGATAGCCGAACAATCCTACTAATCCCGCATCCGTTTCCTTATCAAGAACTGAAACCGAAAACACTCCGCTTGATTCGATGATTTTTGCGCTGATGTTGCTCTTGTGACAACTGATCGCTATTTGCGGGGGTTCGGCTGTTACCTGAAAAACAGTATTGGCGATATAACCACACAATTCCTCTCCCGATTTTGATGAAACCAGGTAGATGCCATACGTCATTTTGAAAAATGCCTCAAGGTTCATTTTAAGTCTATATCAATTTTTTTCAAACGTAATAAATAATAGAAAGCATTAGTACAAATTTTATGGAGAATGGTTCACCCGAAAACAATATTAGACTGTGATATTTATAACCCGATCCCTATTTGGATGATTTTTGACTTGAACGCTTTATGACAGCTCGTGAATTATACGCATCGTTTAACCGATCGGTTTTATTCTCTTTTCGATATATTTTGAATTTATTATACGCACAGTTCCCATATAATCCATTTTAAATTCCAGCAAGTCGCCAACCTTGTATTTCTTTTTATTCTCGCCCAAATCAATCACAAGCATGTCGGAACTTGCACCAACAAAACTAATATTTTTATCAACAGGGTCAATATGCTTTTGTTCTACGTCAAGCAAACCCAGATCAATTATTGCCCTGTAGGATGTTTTTCCAAATGAATTCTCTTCAATTTCGAAAGAGTGTCCGGTAACGTTTGTACCTAACTCACCAATCGGATTGACAGGTTTTTCATTTAATTCGATAATTTCGGCATACAGCCGGAAAACATCCGGATTCATCTGTTCCATCGGGGCATCGTTATAAACATCCGTTCCCAAAAATAATGTTTCTCCCACCCTGAAATGATTAATTCCTTTTGGTAAAAGGTTCTGAAAAATCAGAGGAATGGTTACTGAAGAACCGCCTGAAATATAAAGAATCCGTTTGTTAAACTTGGCCTCAATAAGTTGTTTGTACAAGCTGAGCTGAATGAGTTTATCATGGTTCGGGAGAACGCCGTATAAACATGACAAATTTGTGCCAATACCTATTACTTCAATGTTTTTAAATTGAAAGACCTTTGCATAGAACTGAACAAAATTTTCGCCCATAACGCCTTCTCTGAGATCTCCCAGTTCAATCATAATAATGATTTTGTGAGTTTTATTTTGCTTTTGGGCTTCTATTGACAGTAATTGAATGGTTTTGATCTCCGTATTCAAGCTAATATCTGCGTATTTCACCACACTTCTGATAATGCGATGCGCCGGAGGTTTGATGTAAATTGTTTCAATATCTGGATTTATAGATTTTACCATTTTCAGGTTCGAAATTCGCGAATCGCTGACTTGGGAAATTTCAAGTTTCAATAATTCTGTCAAATAGCTTTTGTTTCCGCACAGTAATTTTGAAACCACAGACCACCGGATGTCGTTCTTTTTGAACAGATCATTGAGATACTCAAAGTTTGATTTTAATTTGTCGGTATGTAGGGTAACGAATGCCATTGTTTTTATTTTTTGATTATTTTTCGTTTGATGCTTGCCGGCAGATGAGTCAATACTTCATAATTCAGACGGTCGCTAATATCACTAAAGGCACTTACTTTAATTTCCAGATCACCTTGTTTCCCAATAATTACAACTTCATCTCCAATGTCTGCTTCCGGCAGATTGGAAATATCTGCAATTATCATATTCATATTCACCAGGCCAATCACTCCGCATCTTTGACCACGAATAAGCACCCGTCCTTTGTTGCTGAGCGAACGGCTGTACCCGCTCGAATAGCCTACCGGGATTAGAGCGGTTTTTATGTCAGTTTGTGCCAGATAGGAAATTCCATAGCTGACAAATTCCCCTGATTTAATTTCTTTAATTGACATGATCTGACTTTTCCAGCCCAAAATTCTGTTGAGGGGATCGGCTTTGTTCGCCTTGTTGTTAATATAATGGATAAAAGTTTCGGTGCTCGACCAAAAACCATATAGCATGATACCAATCCTTACCAAATCCATTCTGCTTTTAGGATAAACAAATGCTGCCGCAGAATTGGCTACATGCTTGTATTTTGGTTTAATATTGTTTTTCTCCAATAGTAAAAGCATTTTATTATACTTTTTCAATTGATTCTGAATTCTAAAATGATTTGAAATGCTTTCGGGTCCGGCAAGGTGAGTGCAAAATCCTACAACATCAATAAAATCCGTGTTATCATTTATCAGCGAAATCACCTCATTTAATCCACCGGTGTTTAACCCCGACCGGTTCATGCCTGTTTCTGCTTCAAGATGAACTTTTGCTGGGATATTCAAATCCTTGGCCCATTGGAGCGCAACGCGCAAACGCTCAAGGTTGAAAACAAAAAACTCAAATCCCTTTACAATTGCATCCTGCATGTCTTCGTCCGAAATCCACCCCATGATCATAATGGTCTTTGGCTGTGATAGGCTGTTCAAAACCCTTACGGCTTCGCTAAAATAAAAAACTGAAAAATGGTCAATCCCATGTTTTTCAAAAAGGGGAACTATTTGTTCAATTCCATGACCATACGCATTGGCTTTTACTACAGCGGATATTTTAACATTTTTACCGAGTTTTTTCTGCAAAAAAGCAATGTTGTTTTGAACTGATTTCTCATTCAGGGTAATAATGGAACTTGCATTCATTGTTTAAGAATTTACTTTTTGGTAGATCTTATAAAATAGGTTTATCCCTGATTCAATTATTTCATCCGGAAAATCATAATCGGCATGATGCAATCGGGCATGATTGATACCGGCACCCAATCCAAATAAGCAGCCCTTGTATTGTTGCGTAAAATAAGCAAAATCCTCCGACCATTTAAAAGGATATTCAAGGTGTTCGATATCAAGTTTATTTTCAATTGCCGATTGCTCGCTTAGATTTATAAATTCATTATCATTAACCAATGCCGGGAATACTTCTTCGTATGAGATTTCACATTTCAAATTTTCTGCATTCGCAATATCATAGATTATCTTTTCAGATTTTCGGGTAAGTAATTCCATGTCCTCATTTTCAAATGAACGCAATGTAATCAATATTTCGGCATAGCCTGGCGTGGTTCCAAAAGATATTTCTCCCAATCGAATATGAATAATCGTTAGTAAAGTCATGTCTTTAAACAGTTTTTTTCCTTCGACCAACATGTTCAGGTCACGGATGATAGCTGAAATGGCATTTGCCGGACTTATCCCGTTCTCGGGTTCAGCAGCATGAGATGTTTTACCATAAAGTTTAACAGTCATTCCTTTGGACGCAGCAGCAAAAGTCCCTCTGCGCAATAGAACTGTGTTAATCTCCGCACCCGGAATATTGTGGAGTGCAAAAATGTAATCCGGTTCAATTTTTTTAAACTCAGGATCATTAATCACATATAAAGCTCCCTGTTCAACTTCTTCTGCCGGTTGAAAAAGCAAAACGACTTTGCCTTTTTCAGGTCTGTTCATCGCTATTTTTTGAGCAAGACCGGCAATTATAGCCATGTGTCCATCATGCCCGCAGGCGTGGGCTATGCCAGGATTTTTGGAGCAATACGCCCTGCCAGAGCTTTCAGTTACGGGTAAAGCATCCAGTTCAGCCCTGAACATCAACGTTTTCCCTGGCTTTTTTCCTTTAAAAACAAAGGCTTTACCTGTAGTACTCAAACTGATTACTTCATCAGGTGTAAATGATTTCATGAATTCGGCAATCTTTGCCGAAGTATAATATTCCTTGTTGGATATTTCAGGATGCTGGTGAAGTTCATGTCGCAGCACAATTATCTTTTCAATTGACATTTATCTTTTTTTAAAAATAGAAACAATAAAATAAGTGATAGCCGAAGCACTGATACCAAAAATATTTGCATCAAGTTCAAACGGCAAATTAATTTCAGATATTATTAAGGCTACGGTTGTTGTTCCGCCAATAATCATAGCAAAAGTAGCAGCCAGTGCATTTGGTTTTTTACTGTAAAGCGCTGCAAGAACAGGAATAAATAAACCGGAAACCATAAAAGCATAGGAATAAAGCATCAATTCGAGCACATTGGTCATTGATGAAGCTAACAACAATGATAAAATACCGAGGGTAATCGTAATTATCTGTGAAACTCTTAATTGTGATTTCCTACCAGGATTTAACTTAAAAAGTTTGCTTATAATATCAACCTGGACATTCCCTGACGCTGCCATAAGGCAACTATCCGCAGTTGAAAGAATGGCTGAAAAATAAGCTGACAACATCAAACCCATCAGTCCTGCTGGTAAAACCGTATTTAATAAAACGGGGAGTCCCATTTCTGGATCAATTGCCGAACCGATGGAGTAACCAAGTTCGGCAAACATTCCATTTTCATAGGCGACACGAGCAAACATGCCAAGCGTAACACCCATAAAAGCCATCAGGGGATATTCAAATAAACCGGCAATAAACCAGGCTTTTTTTGCTTGTTTTTCATTCTTTGAGGCATATATTCTTTGATATAGGGTCATGCCGACAAACCAGATAGGTATGATGGTCACTCCCCAATCAAGAAGTTGTTGCCAAGAAACGTTGGTCAGGCGGAGAAATTCAGATCCCAGGGTAGCTTTTATCGCCTCCATTCCTCCAATAGCTATATAAGAAACAGGAATACCGATGAAAATCAGTCCCGACATGAGGATGATCCATTGAATAGTATCTGTGTAAATGACTGCTTTTAAACCTCCGATACCTGTGTATATAACAGCTACAGCACCCATGATAATAAGGGCTGTTTCAAGGTTTATTTCCGTAAAAGTAGCTGAAGCCAGTTTTGCTCCTGCCAATAGTTGTGAGCTTGTAAAGCCTATGTATCCGATTGCAGAAATGATCCCTGCTATAAGGGCGACCCTGTGGTTATAAAAATGTTCAAATACCTGAGGGAAAGTAAAAAACTTATGACTTCCTGAGAGTTTGGTGATAACCGGAATTAAAAGGACTGCGCTTAGCCAGGCTCCAACCAACCCGGTAAACAACATCCAGGAGCCTGCAATACCAATCGTGAAGCCAAGCCCACCCAATCCGATAGAAAATCCTCCACCTACATCAGTTGCAACAACAGACAGACCGATGTGCCAGCTTCCAAGTGATCTTCCTCCGACATAATAATCTTCAACATTTTTGTTTTTTATAAAAAAATAGATTCCAACCCCCAACATTGCGGCGATATAGACGACAAAAACAATAATATCAACTAAACTCATAATTTAATAAAAGGGAAGTGAGTGGCTGTGAAAACTTCCACCATATTGTATTTAATTTTTGGAATGGGAAAAAATTAATTTGCCGGCTGCTGAAGGCGCATTTCGATATACTTGTTAGTAAAGCCGTATTTTTTATAAAGAAACCTTGCGGGATTATCCGGTTCAACATGCAAGGCAATGTTTCCATGTGCCAGTTGAATTGTTTTCTGCATCAGTTCCTTTCCTATGCCTTTCCCTCTGTGGTCTTTATGGGTTGCAATGTAAACCAGTATGTTTTCGGGAATATAACCTTTCATCCCGGTTTGATTTACCACTACAACACCGGTAATTTCATTGTGTTGAAGTGAGATAAGTACAAAACCACCAAATGATGAAATTTCCTTTGTGGCATAATTAATAGCATTTTCTATATCGGAGGGTAAATCTCCGTACTCTTCTAAATGGTTGTGCAAAAATTCAACTATTTCAGCTTTTTTATTAATGCTTAATTTGTTTGTTGGTGTAAACAACTTTGTTTCAATCATAAAAAACTCCAATTTTATAAATTAATATGGCATAAATAAGGGAAAAATAATTTAGAAATGCAAGTTTTTTTAAAAAAGCAAGTTTGGTTTGATGCCATAATCCTCAATTATTTTCTCTTTGCTTTCCTTTTCTGCAAGGATATTTTTTTAAAAACATTCAAAGGAGAAAGCCTGTTTTTGCTTTTTACTGGTTTTCACCCCAACATGAATCTAAAATCTGATGTCTAATATCTTTTATTCACCTCCGCCTCATCCTTAGCCTTCGCCTATTTTCCAAACTATCTCAACAATCCACCATCCAATCCACCCTCTTTAAATTATTCTTAATTTTGAAGACTTAATTAAACAGTATGGATGAAGCTCAAATGAACAAGGCTGCTGAAGTGTTAAAGAAGGCGCAATATGTCATAGCATTTACCGGTGCAGGTGTTTCAGTGGAAAGTGGTATTCCACCCTTCCGTGGCGAAGATGGTATTTGGAGCAAATACGATCCGATGACCCTTGAATTGGGTTACTTCTTTGAGCACCCGCTTAAATCGTGGAAGGTGATCAGAGAATTGTTTTACAATTTTTTTGATGATGCCCAGGCAAACAAAGCCCACCTTGCCCTTGCCCTTTTTGAGGAAAAGGGATTACTCAAAAGTGTGATCACCCAAAACATTGATAACCTCCATCAGCAGGCGGGCAGCAGGACAGTTTATGAATTTCATGGAAACTCACAAAAGCTTTTCTGCACCAAATGCCATACTGAATATTCAACTGATTATATTGATTTTGATCATCTTCCTCCCCTCTGCGGTGCGTGCAGCGGGCTTATCAAACCGGGATTTATTTTTTTCGGTGAAAACATACCAGTGGAAGTTTACCAAAATTCTGTTAAAGCCGCTGAAAAAGCGGATGTGGTAATAGTGATCGGCTCAACCGGTGAGGTGATGCCTGCTGCACAAATGCCGTATTTAGCAAAACAGAACGGTGCGGTCGTTATCGAGGTGAACACAGAACCTTCGAAATTTACCCATTCCGTCACTGATATTTATCTGGAAGGAAAAGCCACTGAAGTAATGAAAAAACTTTACTTTGCCGTTTTCGGCGAGGAATTGTAATAGTAAAATGAAAAATATAAACCTGGGTTAAAAATCTGGTGCAATCAAAAATGAAATATTTCAATATCGAATGTTTAATTTTCTGCCTCGTTCTTTGTTTAGGATTTTATAATCTTAAAGCCCAATTGTATTTTGAAGGTACAAAAACAGGTGAGGAGATCACTGTAAGGTTTGAAACAAAGCAGGTTTTCAGGTTTCCGTGGGCTGGCGGAATGAATTCGTGCCAGTTTGGTGAGATTGACCTGAACATGGATGGTAAAAACGACTTGTTTGTTTTTGATCGTCATGGTGATCGTATTATGACTTTTACAAACAATGGAACTTCGGGTGAGGTTGATTATGATTATGCCCCCGAATACATAAATAAATTCCCTGAAATGAATGACTGGGCGATTTTAGCCGATTACAATATGGACGGGAAACCCGATATTTTTACTCTCGCTCATGGATTGCCCGGTATCCTTGTTTACAGGAACACATCCGTTTTAGAACTTGAATTTGAGCTTGAAGTATATCCCTATCTTACTTCTTTTCAAGGTGGAGGATATGTGAATATTCTTGTGACGGATGTGGATTATCCTGCAATTTCAGATATTGATGGTGATGGTGACCTTGACATTCTCACTTTTTGGGGATTGGGTTCATTTGTTGAATTGCATAAAAACCAGTCCATTGAAAAATATGGGACACCTGATTCGCTGGATTTCATGAAGACTTCTAACTGCTGGGGGCGATTTGCAGAGAATGATGAGGGGAATACCATATACCTTGATACCTGCATTGGTACGGGATTTTATGGAGATTTAAAGTCCCGTCATACCGGTTCCACTTTTCTGTTGATTGATTTGGATAATGATATGGATAAAGATTTGCTGCTTGGCGATGTGGATTATCCAAATTTAATTCAGTTAGTAAATGGGGGCACTCCCGACTCTGCTTTCATGGAGAGTATTGATACTCTTTTCCCATCTTACGATAAACCTGTAAACCTTTTTTCGATGCCATGTGCCGCCTACATTGATATTAATAACGACCAAATAAACGACTTGATTTTATCACCGTTTGATCCCGGACTAACTACTTCCCAGAATCAGCGGAGTGTTTGGCTCTATCTCAATCAGGGTGGAAATGCAATGCCTGAGTTTCATTTTGAAACCAATAATTTTTTACAAAACGAAATGATTGATGTCGGTTCAGGTGCTTATCCTGTTTTAGCCGACTTCGACGGCGACGGGCTGGTGGATTTGTTCATTTCCAATTATGGTGATTATATTTACTCAACTTATGGTTCTGGAAACATTCTTCAATCGGTGTATTGGTCTAATGTTACCCTTTTCAGAAATACCGGATCAGCTAATCAACCGGCTTTCAGCAGGATTACACATAATTTTGCAAACCTTCAGGAATATCATTTGAAGGGAATTTATCTGACATTTGGAGATATTGATGGCGATCAGGATGAAGATATGGTGTTAGGGCATAGTGAAGGGAATTTATGGTTTTTCGAAAATACAGCAGGGCAGGGGCAACCAATGAATTTTATTCAACCTGTTCAATTGTTTCAGGATATTGATGTCGGTGCTTTCAGTACACCGCAATTATTCGATCTCAATGCCGATGCGCTTACCGACCTTATCATAGGGGAGGAGAATGGTAATTTGAACTATTATCAGAATACAGGATCAGTTTACAATCCTGTTTTTACATTTATTACTGATAGCCTGGGAAAAGTGAATGTGACAAACTATCAGCTTTCTTACACCGGATACAGCACACCCTGTTTTTTTAAAGACATTCAAAATAAAACCTGTTTACTGGTAGGATCGGAGCAGGGAAAGGTTTTTTACTACAAAAATATTGATGATAATCTGGGTGGTGAATTTGTGGAAAATGACTCACTGTATCTGCTGATCAATAATCAAACTTTCGAAATGCAGAATGGAATTCGTACAGGGGCTGCTATACGCGATTTGAATAACGATGACTATTTCGATCTGTTGGTTGGGAATTATTCCGGCGGGATCAATCTTTATTCAGGAATTGAAGCACCACCGGCTAATGGGATTAATTTTAAAAAACCGGCTGAAGTAAATGTTACAGTTTTCCCTAATCCTGCCAAGGAAAGCCTGCAGATCAAAATTCAAACTCTTTTACCTAATGAAAAGGTTGAAATATTTCTATATAACCTTCTGTCGGAACAAATTTTCTGTAAGTCGTTTGAAGCAGGACAGCAAATTTCGGTTCCAGTGCAAGATTTGCCATCCGGACTGTATTTATTAAGGGTTCAGTTTTTCCCTAACATCCCAAATTGTCTTTATAAAAAAGTAATGATTATCCGATAAGAATTTTAAATTCGAGTCATTTAGCGATTTAAAAAGAGAAAGGGGCTCACATTCATTTCTTGAAGATAATTAAAATGCTTAAATAATTTTTGCAATAAAAAGCGCACTGTTATAAAATATCGGGAGTTGATTTTGGAAATAATTATTGCCCGATGAAAATGAAATAATAGGCTTGAGATTCTTCACTTCACTTCGTTCCGTTCAGAATGACAAAGTATTTTATTTTAGGAAGGGGGCTTGCAGGCGGCGGAGCCGCCTGCAAGCCCCCTTCCCCCAAAACATCTACAACGTTATTGTCATTCTGAGCGTTAGTGAAGAATCTCTAAATTATACCGAATCGGAACAGGTTAGCGAATTTTCCTTTGTTGTTCCTCTCGGTTTAACTCATTCTAGGCAGTACCGAAGTTTAGGTACTTTAGTGCCAGGAATGAGTATAAATCGGGCAACCATGTATGGAATTAATTAATGGTAAGTAATCAGTATACTATTTACAATGAGATTACGCCTGTCGCAGTAACGGAAAGGGGTATAAAGGGTATAATGGAATAGAGGAAATACAGGGTTTTAGTTTAACATTTAAAATTTATACTTCCCAACCAGATTGCTTAAACCGTAACACTTATTCCCTTTATACCTTTATTTCCTCTATACCAGTTAAAAGATTCTTTATCCAGTAAATATAAGATTGTCAGCAAACTGATTAGTCACAATTAATGTTGTCAAAATAAAGGGGTATAAAGGAAATAGGAAAATAATTGAAATCAGGGACTTAAAACCTTGAATCCAAACCTGTTTCGCCTTCGGCGAGATGAAACTTCAAACCTGTCTCGCGTTCCGCGAGATGAAACCTTAGAAGTTCGGCTTTAGTGCGTATTTCTTGTAAAATTCCTCAATTGCATTTACAGCCTCTTCCGGAGTATTGACCACCGAAAATATATTCATGTCGTCGGCATTGATATTTTTTTCGGCAACCATAACTTTGGTGATCCAGTCAATCAGTCCTTGCCAATAGTCTTTTGAAACCAGAATAATAGGGAATCTGACCAATTTATGGGTCTGGATAAGTGTAATAGCTTCGAACAATTCATCCATCGTACCAAAACCACCCGGCAAAACGATATATCCCTGCGAGTATTTCATAAACATCACCTTCCTGACAAAGAAATGATTGAAGTTGATGAATTTATCCTGGTCAATGAAAGGATTTGCCATTTGTTCGAAAGGCAGGTCAATGTTCAATCCTACTGATTTTCCACCTGCAAAGTGTGCGCCCTTATTGGCAGCTTCCATGATACCCGGACCTCCGCCGGTAATGACGCCAAATCCTTTTTTCGTTAGCAAATAGGCTATCTCCTCTGCTGTTTTATAATACGGATGATTTGGAGTTGTCCTTGCCGATCCAAAGATGGAAACACAGGGACCGATTTTTGATAGGGTTTCAAAACCATCCACAAATTCTGCCATGATTTTGAATACAGCCCAGGAATCTGTGGTCATTTGTTCGTTCCATGTTTTTTCCTTGATTGCTTCGCGAATCCTTTCCTCTTCATTCATTCCATTGATGTTCATACAATATTCCAAATAGGTTATTAATTGAGTACCTGTGATAAATCTTCCGAAGATCAGCGGCAAAGTCCGTTTCGGGATTATCTGCTTACGTTAAAACGGACTGCGGAGTTTCTAATGCTCAAAGAAACCCGTCAAAGTTAATCTAATCTCAAAATTTGAGTCCGACATTTTTAATGAACGATAAAAAATTCAAAATTATATTTTCACTTGAACAAAAACATCTGGGAATTGTATCTTTGACCAATGAAGAAGGTATATTATCTTGTTGTTGCTTCCTTGCTCACTGTTGTTTTGTTTTTTATAGTGAGCCACTATTTTCCTAAGAGCGTAGGTCGTTTTCCGGTTTTTATCGTTCTGTTCCTGCTCGACTTGTATCTCTATCTGTCGGTTCGCGCGAAAATAAAATCATTACCCAAATTGTATTCTATTGTAGCTGTTTTTCTTTACTGGTTGCCTGCTATACTAACCGGTTTGTTGATTTTGGGTTTATTATTCTATTCTTTCGAAAATTGGGGCAAGGGAATAAAAATTTATGTTGTGGGTTTTATTTTTATCAGTTATTTCTCAAAACTATTACCGATCACCTTTCTGATTATTGACGACCTGCGACGATTATTTCAAAAATTATTTAAAAGGAAAAGTGTTCAAAAAAGTGATTCAATTGCAGCTATTCCCCGTAATGTGTTTCTGAAGCGATTGGGCCTGATATCCGGTGGAGTGATTTTTTCAGGTTTGTTAGTGGGTATGGTCAAATGGGTTACTGATTTTAAGGTTTGGCGTGAGCAGGTTCGGCTTCCCGGTTTGCCATTGTCATTTGCAGGATACAGAATTGTGCAGTTCTCCGATATTCATTTGGGGGGATGGGCTTCAAAAAATGAACTTGAAGAGGCAGTTAAAATAATGAATGATCTGGATCCGGATGTGATATTTTTTACAGGCGACCTTGTGAATTACAAAACGGATGAGGCATTTGAGTTTGCTGACATTCTGGCGAAATTATCTGCAAAAGACGGAATATATTGCATATTGGGCAATCACGATTATGGTGATTATTCACCCTGGAAAGATCAACAATCGAAGCATGAAAATATGACGATGTTGTACAGGTTTTACGATAAGATGGGATGGAAATTGTTGCGCAATGAGAGTGATATTGTGAATAGGGAAAATGATGAACTTGCGATTATCGGGGTTGAAAACTGGGGATCATTGGGACGGTTTCAGAAATATGGTGATCTTGAAAAGGCACTATCCGACGTCAGGCAGGTTCCGGCTAAAATATTATTGTCGCACGATCCGTCACATTGGGAATTGATAACTTTGAATACCTCCACAACGATTGGTTTAACCTTAGCCGGGCATACCCATGGCGCCCAGTTTGGGTTTGAATTTCCGGGGTTCAGGTGGAGTCCGTCACAGTATATTTACAAATACTGGGCAGGATTGTATAGCGAATCGAATAAAAAATCGGGCGAAAAACAATATCTTTATGTCAATCGTGGAATAGGGACGATCGGGTATCCTGGTAGGGTTGGAATTTGGCCCGAAATAACCCTGATTGAATTACAACCTCAAATCTGACGCTTTTGCATCAGACATACCCATATTTTTGAAGGGACGGCATCGTTTGAATCAAAACGCCCGCTGACAAGTGAAATAATATTAAAAAAGGGTTCGGTCGCCTGAATAATTTGTGACGCTTTTCGCTTTGGCGGCCCAATATCAAGTCTTCCATCATCATAATTGCCAACCAGCGTCAGCCAAAATCCATTATTTTCGATTAATTGGTTGACATTCCTGGCGTAGGTTGATCTTTCCTCATCGGTTTCAAACGAATGAAAACAGCCACGGTCGAAAACAAAAGAAAAGGGATTACCGGGAACGTTTTCTTTAAGGAAATCGAGATGATAGAAAGCTGCATTAATATTCATATTTCCCGCTTTATGACGGGCAATCTCAATGGCTGTTGAGGAAATATCTATCCCTGTCATTTTAAATCCCTGCTGACTGAGCCAGATTACATTGTCGCCGGTTCCACAGCCGATATCAAGTCCTTTCCCTGGTTTGATATTGAATGATTGAATGGTATGGGTAAGATTGAAATCCGCCCGTTTGATATCCCAGGGTAGGTCACCCGATTTGTAACGAGCTTCAAACCTGTTTGTCATAAAAAAATGTTTTCAGTATTAAGGAACATATTTAAGCCATGGAATGTTTACAGCATAAGTGAAATAATATTGTATTTTTCCATTGAATTAACCAGGCAAATATTTTTTACCTAAGCAATCTGTATATTTCTAAAAATTTTTTCACACGATTTTCTTCAACCAGATTGTTAGCTGTTCCGTTTTTCTTGAAATAGCTCCCCACGATGAAGCCATCGGCAAGGTTATAGAATTTCTCGATATTTTCAAGGGTTATACCACTGCCAAGCAACACAGGCAAGTTTGTGCATTTTTTAATCAATGCCAATTCACCTGCATTTGCTTCGCCTCCTGTATGTGCACCGGTAACTATAATTGCATCAGCCATTCCCCTTGTTGAAAGGTCATTGGTTTCATCGCTAATGGTTCTGTTACCCAGGTATGATGCATGTTTTACAGCCACATCGGCTAAGATTAAAATCCGTTCATCCAGATTTTTCCGAAGGCGCAAAGTCTCATGCGCCTTTCCTTCAATAATACCCTGATCTGTTACGGCAGCACCAATATGAACATTCACCCTGATAAATTGGGCTTCTGATGCTGCTGAAATGGAAAGAGCGGATTTTGCATCATTACGAAGTGCATTTACACCAACGGGACCAGAGAAAACTTTGACAACTTCGCACGTAACTGCCGTCATGGCTGCAATGGTTGATGGAGGCAAAGCATCAGGATAAAAGGGATGATCTCTGAAATTTTCAATGATCAGACCATCAATCCCATATTTGTAGAATATTTCAGCCTCCCTAACTGCGGTTTCAATGACCTTTTTCATAGATCCTTGATACCCTGGTGCACCTGGAAGGGCTAATAAATGGATACACCCGATTAACGGTTTTTTGTTTTTGAACAGATCATTAAACGTCATTGATTTTCGAATTGAGGTTTTTAAGAAATGAAAAGATTGCCGTAAAATCTTTTTCCCCATAACCAGCCTGCTTTGCCAGTCCGAAAACTTCCTTAACAGCATTGGTTCCGGGTAGTGCGACTTCCTGTTCCCATGCTGTGAGGGCGGCAAGATGAAGATCTTTGTGGAGCCATTGTAACGGAAATTCGGGGGAGAAATCACCTTGTTCAATTTTGGTTTTTTTCATCATTACCATAGGTGCTAGCACCGGAGAACCTTCAAAAAAATTAAAAAGGACGTCTTTCGAAATCCCATAAGATTCTCCCAGGATTAATCCTTCGGTAAAGGCATACATTGAAAGACCCATTACGAGGTTGTTTACCATTTTCAGCGCTGCACCCATGCCATTCTCGCCAACATGGATATGCTTTTTACCCATCGCATTGAACAAAGGGTCGCAATATTTCACAACACTCTTTTTACCGCCTACCATGAAAATAAGTTCACCTTTTTCGGCAGGGTTGATGGAACCTGCGACTGGCGCATCAAGGAAATTAATCCCAAGTGCATCTGAAATTTCAGCCATTTCTTTCGAAAATGAAGGGTTTACGGTGGAGCAGTCAATCCAAACGCTGCCTTTTTTCATCGAAGGTAAAAACCCGCTTTCACCCAATGCAACTGTTTGCACAGCTTCGGGTGTTGAAAGCATGGTGATGATCACCTCCGATTCCTTTCCTACCAGTTCCGGGGTAGTTTTCCAGTGAATGGTGTCGGACAGCAATCCTTTAGCCTTACTTTCAGTCCGATTATAAACGTTTAAATGAAACCCTTTCTTAGAAAGGTTTGCAGCCATCCGGCTACCCATTAATCCGAGACCAATGAATCCTGTTTTCATCGTTAAATCTTTATTATTCAGGTTGTGAAAATACGCTTTATATAATTGTCAAAAGTAATGACAGTTTTGTCCATGCTTGACAACAGTTTTAAAAAATCAGGGTAATTTAATTCTATCAAAATGAATTAATTTTATTATACTTTTGCCACTGATATTTATTTCAACGAAAATGAATAAGCAAAAAATAACTGTTATTGGCATCGGACAGTTCGGGATTTCTATAGCACGAGCGCTCGCTCAAAACGGAGTAGAGGTAATGGCAATTGATTCTGAGCAAAACGTAATTGAAAACATTTCAGATGATGTCGCTTATGCGGTTTGCCTGGATGCCACAGATAAAAAGGCGCTCCTGTCGCAGGATATTGATACTTACGATACTGTTGTAGTCGCAATTGGCAGTGATTTTGAACAGGAATTATTGTGCATAGTCACACTTACAGAAATCGGTATTAAAAGGATCATTGCACGCGCAAGGGGTGAATCCCAAAAAAGAATACTTGAGAAATTGGGTGTAAAAGATATTTTTTCGCCCGAAGTAGAGGTAGGGGTGATCGTTGCTGAGCGCTTACTGAATCCCAACCTTGTTTCTTATCTTCAATTGCCGGATGGTTACAAAATAGTTGAACTGATTCCACCCCGCAAAATCGTGGGACGAACGTTGGGTGACATTGACATTCGCGACAGATATAAATTAAGTCTCATCACTATCAAAAAACAGTTTACGGTTGAAGGCAACGAAAAAAATGCTGTTGAACAGCACATAACGGGAGTTCCAGACTCAAAGACAGTGATAGAAGAATCAGACAACCTTGTAATTTTTGGCAAAAGCAAGGATATTGACCGCTTTGTAGAAATCAATGATTAGACTTAACTTCAAGTCTAACTCCAGCTTGTATGAATAAAGATTGGATCAACGGGATCAGGGAGAGGATTAATGTCAGGCTCTTTTCACACAAACGGATTGTCTTGAACAGTCTGAAAGTAATTTCAATATTGGTTTCTTTATTTACTCTTGGGATCATTATCCATTTTTATGGTTTCCCGGGAAACGAGCATCGAATCAGGCAGATAATCAACATTGTCACAATTAGCGTAAGTTTTTATCTGTTTAAATATTGCACGCAGTTATTTTATGATTTTCATCCCCTACAGTTTATCCGTCGAAACCTTGCAGAAGGTATTGTTCTGGCAATTTTGCTTATCATTATCCTAATTTATTATTTTTTTGGACTATCCATAACCGAATATTTTTCATCGGGTTTAAGTTTTGATTTGCAACCTTATGTGCTTTTAGCGATCCAGCTTTATTTTCTCCTTATCGTGGGTTTTGAAATTGGGAAAGCGAGCCAGCACCTGAAATTGCTTGCACTTGGACCTTCGGCACTGATGACACTTTCATTTGTACTGCTCATCTTTATTGGCACCGGATTGCTGATGCTTCCTGAAATGACTTATGGTAATATACGGTTTATTGATGCACTATTCACGTCAGCAAGCGCCAGCTGCGTTACTGGTCTTACTGTAGTTGATACGGGAACATTTTTTACTTTTAAAGGTCAGATCGTAATATTATTATTGTTTCAGTTTGGTGGAATCAACATTGTGTCTTTTGCGACTTTTTTTGCTACTTTCCACCGAACAGATAGTGTCAGATACCAGAGTGTTTTGAGGGATTTTCTGAGTAGTGGTAAAATTTCGGATACCCGGAGCCTGTTGCGGAAAATTATTTATTTCAGTCTTGTCATCGAATTGATCGGTTCACTGATGATCTACCTTACATGGAGTCCACAGGTTGTGTTTAGTACTGGTTTTGAAAAAATTTACTACTCTGTATTTCATTGTATTTCGGCTTTTAATAATGCAGGATTTTCATTATTCCCAAAAAATCTTTACCAACAGGGAGTCGTCACTTCCTATAATGTTCATGTGGTTTTCATGATTTTGATTTTCCTTGGAGGAATTGGATTTACGACGCTCGAAAACTTTTACAACATTCTGCTGGAACCTAAAAAATGGCTGAGTCTGTGGAAATACTTAAAAATAGGATCAAAGATTGCGATTAAAACTTCTTTTTGGCTGATTATTGCCGGTACGGTTTTGTTTCTTTTTGCAGAGTGGGATGGTGTTTTGTCCGGTCAGCTTTTTACCAGTCAAATTATCACGTCCCTTTTTCAATCGGTCACTACCCGCACTGCCGGTTTTAATACAGTTGATATTGGTGCCCTGACGCAGCCTGTTTTGATTTTCTTTGTTTTCCTGATGTTTATTGGTGCATCGCCCGGATCAACAGGTGGAGGTATCAAAACGACCACCTTCTCAGTTATTTTAAGGACTTCAATTGCTACCATAAGAGGAAAAAAAAATGTTGAAGCTTACCACCATACTTTTTCCTTCTCCCTCATTGACAGGGCTTATGCCATTGCCTTATTCGCCATATTCCTGATCTTTACTTCCACCCTTTTACTTTCGTTTACAGAACCCAATGTTCCATTTTTAAAACTTATATTTGAGGAGGTGTCAGCCTTTGGAACAGTTGGATTATCAACAGGAATAACGCCCTATCTTACGGATGCCGGTAAAATTATTATAACTGTCAGCATGTTTGTTGGCAGGATTGGTCCACTTACCCTTGCTGTTTTTCTGAGCAGAAGGATCATTTCGACCAAATACAGGTACCCGGATGTAAATATAATGGTGGGTTAATTAATTACTCGCGAAAACTAAAGGCACTCTTTGATTTTTTCAAATGTGCGTTCAATGTCATTGTCCAGCCCAACCGAAAACCTCACCAGTCCCTCTGATAAGCCCATTTTGCACTGCAAATCTTCCGGGACTTCCGAGGAGGTACTTTTTCCTGAACAACTAAAAAGGGTTTTAAAATAGCCAAGACTTACGGCTAAATAACCTACTCCTGCTTTTTCCATTTTCTCCATCAGGTCATTGGCTTTGGTATTGGTTTTCATGTCAATAGCTAACATACCGCCAAATCCGAATTCAGGGTTCATCATTTTTTTCAACAGAGCATGACCTTTATGGTCTTCCAACCCGGGATATATAACCGGAATTCCCAATTCTTTCATTTTAAGTGAAAGGTAAAGCGCATTGGAACTATGTTGTTTCATCCTGATGTGCAAAGTGTGAAGGTTTTTCAAAATTTGCGATGAACGCAACGGGTCAAGCACAGGACCCAGCAACATGGATGTGCCGTTGTTCACATCAATTAACGAACTGATAAATCGAACATCGGAGCAGATTGCACCTGCTACGCAATCGTTTTTACCGTTGACAAACTTGGTGAGGCTGTGAAGGGTCACATCCGCACCAAGTCGTGAAGGACTGACAATCATCGGTGTAAAAGTGTTATCAACCAAAAGCTTAATGCTGTTGTTATGCGCCAATTTTGCCAATGCCGGAATATCGGATATAACTAACATTGGATTTGTCATAGTTTCGGTATAGATGATTTTTGTATTGGGTTGAATCGCCTTTTCAACTGATTCCAGATTGGCAATGTCAACAAAGGTTGTACGAATATTAAATTTGGTCAGGTAATTTGCAAGTAGGGCGAAAGTTCCGCCATAGGTGGTCATACTTGATACAATATGGTCACCTGCGTTGCAAATGTGCATGATTGCATTTGAAATGGCTGCCATACCAGAGGCAGTTACCCAGGCTGCATTTGTCCCTTCCATCGCTGCCATTGCATCAGCAAGGTATTTATTGCTGGGGTTCCAGTGCCTCGAATAGAGGAAACAACCTTCTGCTTCACCATTAAATGTTTCAAGCATCGTATTTGCCTGCATAAAAGTAAAGGTAGCTGAGTCGGTGATGCTGGGATTGACGTCACCGTATTCACCAAATTGAAGTAAATCCTGAATTTCACGAGCCGGATCGAATTTCATTATATTGAACGTTTTAAATTTCTGCCAAAATTATATTATTTAATATTTTCTGTGAGTATTCAATGTTAACTTTTAAAAATCTATTATTAAATTTGTCAAAAATTTGGAAAACTGTAATTAAACGGAAAAAATAATGTCTGATAAATTTCATCTTGATAGTCTCGACCGCAGGATTTTGAGTTTTCTGACTCATAATGCCCGTATGCCATATCTCGAAGTTGCCAGAAACTGCAATATTTCTGGAGCAGCCATTCATCAGCGCGTAAATAAAATGATTGAAGAAGGCGTGATCAGCGGATCCCAATTTACCATTGATCCAAAAGGAATTGGTTATCATACCTGCGCTTTTGTCGGGATACAGGTCAACCTTGTGAAGGAAACCACGCACCAGGAAGTGTTTCAGAAGATAAGCGAAATACCTGAAATAGTAGAATGCCATCACATTACTGGTAAATACTCGTTGCTCGTAAAAATTTTCACCCATAACAACGAGCATTTGAAAAAAGTATTGGTTGAGAAAATCCAGTCAGTTCGGGAAATCACCAGTACCGAAACTTTTATTTCATTAGAAGAAGGGTTTACAAGGCAATTACCGGTAGAAAAATAAATGGATTGTGATTAATCCGTCTGCTAACAATCTTATATTTGCTGGATTAGGAGTCTTAGGTGGTATAGGGGAAATACAGGTATAAAGGGAATAAACGATGCGGTTATGGCAATCTGGTTAGGAAGTGTTAATTTTAAATGTAAAACCCTGTATTTCCTCTATACCATTATACCCTTATTACCCCTACCCAATACTACGGGATGTGTAGAAAATTTCGTTGTTAAAAATATCCTGATTAGTTATAATGGATTAAGTTCTAAGATATGAAGCGCCGTTAATGTCAATAATACATCCGGTCATATAATCTGTTCCGGGAGAAGCAAGGTAAAGAACTGTTTGAGCAATTTCTTCCGGTTGGGCAATTCGCTTCAACGGGCTTTGGTTCCGGATTTCATCTCCTCGTAAGCCAACCATGGCATATTCTGCCATTTCTGTGGCTACAAATCCCGGTGCAATGGTGTAAACCATGATGTTGTATTTTGCCAACGCCTTTGCCATTGATTGACTCAACGAGTTCAATCCTGCCTTGCTTGCCCCATAAGCCGGAGCGTCAGGCTCTCCACGAAATGCTCCGCGGGAGGATATGTTGATGATTTTGCAACCACCTTTATCTTTCATTTCTTTTGCGATAAGGAAGGAAAGGTTAGCAGTTCCGGTAAGGTTGGTTGTTATTGTTTTTTCCCAGCTCTGTTGCCATTCCTCATAAGAAAGCGCCATAATATCAAATTCCTCAAACACTCCGGCATTGTTTACCAGAACATCTATCCTGCCATATTTTTCGAAACAATCTTTTGATAATTTAGATACATCATCTGCATTTGAAAGATCAGCCTGCATTAGACAATGGTTGCCGTGATTGAGATTTGCCAATACTTCAGAAGCAGCTTCGCGATTTTTATTATAATGGACGATTACATTGCCTCCGGCTTTGGCAAATAAAATGGCTGTCGTTTTTCCAATTCCTCTGGAGGCGCCGGTAACGAGTATGTTTTTTCCTTTAAAATCAAAGAGCATGAATTGTACTTATCTTTAAATTGGTTAACTGATTATCTGAACACCCGCATTTGAGGTGAAGGTTTGATACACTTTTGAAAAATTAGGATTTGCAGAGAATTCTTTTTCCATAAAGGCAGCAATATCGTTTTGTTTATCTTCAGGGCAGAAGGCAATGACCGACGACCCGCCTCCGCTGACCGTGCAGCCATAAGCTCCCATTTCAATCACTTTCTGCTTTATCTCCCAATATCCCGGAATGGCTGCTCCCCTGACAGGCTCATGGATGTAATCAACAGAAATAGCTTTCCCGAATTCTTCAATATCTTTTGTATGAATGGCATGAATAACCCGTGAACAACGCGCCATTTGTTCCTTCAGCTTTTCCTGACCGATTTCATAAGTGATAAAACCACGGGTGGTTCGCTGGCTTTTTTTGATAGCGGCAAGTACCACAGGAATATCAGGTAAATCAAGTTTCAGAACATCAATCGGGTTGTAGCTTTTCACAAGGATGAAACCTCCAAGGATAGCAGCGGCAACGTTGTCGGCATGTGGAGAACCGCCGGAGGCAACTTCTCCTTTTCGCGCAAGGTCAACCAACTCATTGAAGGACAAATTCAGTTTCAACAAATGGTTCAATCCAACAATTGTTCCGGCAGCAGACGCTCCAGTCGTCCCCATTCCTCCGCCTGAACACATGTGTTTGATGATTCTGATATTAACCCCTGTTTTAAGTTTCAGGACTTTTATTAATTCCATTGCAGCAAGTCCGGCGGTATTGTCCTGGGGGCGTGTAGGTATATTTTGGCTATCATTTTCAATATCAATCGTAATGATTCCGCTATCGTTCAGTGTTAGCTCAAGTTCATCATAAGGTTCCTTCAGTGCTAAGGCGAAAATATCATAACCCGGACCGACATTGGCGCTGGTGGCCGGCGCCTGAATTTTTACCGAATTCATATCAATCCTTTGTCTTTAAGGATGGCTTCGAGAATCTGCGATTTCCCATCACTGAGTGGAGTCAATGGGGGGCGCAAGGTTCCGTTAATCAAACCCATCATTTCAAGTGCTTTTTTGGCAGCCATTGGATTCGATTCGAAACGGCAGGCTTCAAACAAGAGATAATATTCGGTGTGTAAGCGCCTGGCTTCAGTGTTATTACCTTCAAGTGCAGCGTTGATCATTTTACCCATCACGTCAGGAACGACATTGCCTGCAACCGAAAAAGATCCTGCTCCACCAAATGCTACGGTCGGGTAGGCGGTTGTGTCTTTTCCGGTAAAAACCAGGAAATCATCGTTTCGGGTGAGGTAGATGATTTTCGCCAGGTGGTCAATCTCTTTTTTGCCATCTTTGGTGGCCACGATATTCGGATGTTGGGCAAGTATTGCAGTCATTTCCGGAGTCAGTTCAACACCTGTTCTTCCTTTTGAGCTATGAAGTATGATAGGGACGGGTGAAGCATCTGCCAACTTTTCATAATATTGCACGAGTGCCGCAGGTACCGGAAGTACCATGAATGGGGAGAATGCAACGACATAATCAGCCCCAATATCTGCATACATTTTTGCACGGTCAATTGAGTCCTGCGTACCGGCGAGGCATAAATCAGGAAGAATCAACTTTCTGCCTTTGGCTTCTTCAACTACTATTTCCACAAGGCGAAGAACTTCTTTGGTGGTCATCAATGTATTTTCACCGGTTACTCCCAATGGGGCAATCCCGGCAATTTCAGAATCCACCTGCATCCTGACCAACCGACGAAGAGCCTCCTCATCAAGGGAGTAATCTGCTTTAAATGGAGAAATCAATAAAGTATAAGCACCTTTTTTCATCTGTTTAAAATTTTAGCCACGAATCACATAAATAAAACAAATAGATTGATTTTTACAATTTGCATCAATACATTGATACCCGCTGTTTGATCATCATAGGTGAGTTAAAATGGATAATCATGGACGATTCATTTTTATTAATAATTTTTTGCAAAGTAATGGAATATGATGAAATGTTTCTGGTTTTGCTACGCCGAATTGTTCACCAAATATTTAACATTATTAACTAAAATGAAAAAAACCTGCGAAACAAAGTGTCAATACTTCATCGCAGGTAATTCAAAAAGTTACTTGTTTTTTACTACTTCTTTAAAAGATCGCGGATCTCAGACAGAAGTTTTTCTTCATTTGAAGGCACAGGAGGTGGTGCCGGGGCTGCTTCCTCTTTCTTCTTCATGTTGTTCATTGCTTTAATAACCATAAAAATAGCGAAAGCAATAATGAGGAAATCAATTACAGTGTTGATGAATACACCATAATTTATTGAAACGGAGGCGTTTGTTACTTCTCCGGCACTATTTAGCACTGCATCTTTCAGTGTTAATTTGAGGCTGGAAAAGTCTACACCACCTAAAAGGACACCAATTGGGGGCATGATCACATCAGCCACAAATGAACTGACAATTTTTCCAAAAGCGCCTCCAATGATAATACCTACTGCCATGTCAATCACATTACCCCGCATGGCAAACTGTTTGAATTCTTTAACAATACTCATAATCATTTTTTTTGGTTGATACTGATGCAAAGATAAATTAAATTTTCGTTTGAAAATTGATGAATATTTTCTGACTAAAACTAAACACAGTCAATAATGAACTCAGGCATCAATCTTCACGGAGAATTTAGGAGAGAGAAGTTACCACAAAATCAATCTACCGTTTCGCTGGTTCCAAATTTTTTGATGATTTTACCGGATGTTGTAAAAGAAATGCCCTGGTTCATCTGGGTGGTAATCATTATGGCTTCGATGATGGGGCTGCTGACATGTTTTTGTGTGCTCCATTCCACAATGAAATTGGCGCCGGTTCCTCCCGATTTATCTTTTTCGTTAATAATAAAATTAACAGTTTCCAATGGTTGAAGCTGAACCGGCTTTGAAATGAATTTTTTAAGCAGATCACCCTTAGTGTTGTGAAAATTGATGTTTTTCAACGTAATCAGATTTTCAAGATCGGTGTTATGAATACTTAAAGTGGCAGCTAACTCAATTGTTTTACCGGCATCACCATAAAACACCTCTGAATATATGGGAACGTAAATAAGTTCTCCATACCAACTCGACGAGTCAATTTCGATGAGATAAGTGTTCTTAAACTTGGTTATTTCAGTGCCTGTATTGCGATCCTGGTCTGTAGGTAATATTTCCTGTTTGCAACTTACTCCAAAAAGCAAACATATAATGACCGTGAAAAGTGTAGGTGTTTTCATATTTGAGCGTTCAAAAATTATTGTTCAAATATAAACAATTATCCATTGATTAAGGGTGATTTTTACATTTCGTCAACTTTTTTTATTAATTTTAATACAGACGGCGGTTTTGGAATTAAAAAGATCCTGGTCATTAAAAATCAGTAATACCGAAGTGATTTATGTAATAGTCCAGGTTTTTTGAAATGGCTTTTGCATGATGGACTATAACATAAATCTGCTCGATATTAACCAGAGTAGGAAATTAAAAACCGCCCTTCATGCCAGACTATTTTGAATTTCACTTTGGTATAATTTACATAATGATCTCTTTGTGAATTTATCATTATGGCAGTTTACAATGGAAAATAAATTTCTGATTGTGTTGACACATAAAATAGGATTTCCTGAATAATCCCTTTTTAATTAAGAAATTTGCTGTTAAAATTTAATGGGACTTAAAAATAATCATTATGAGCAGCAAAAGAGATACTTCAGCAAGCCTTGAAACTGAAACCTAATGAACGGGTTAATCTTGTGGAAGGTTTGTTACGAAGCCTTGGTGAACCGGATAGTACGATAGATGATATCTGGGCAGAAGAAGCAGAAAACAGGCTTAAAGCATACCGTGCCGGTAATCTTGAAGGGATTGCATCAGAAAATATTTTCAGAGAAGAATGAAGGTAATATTTTCAAAGATTTCACAACAGGAACTTATTGATGCAGTTCTATACTATGAACTGGAATATCAGGGGCTTGGTAAACGATTGAAGGAAGAAGTCAGGAAATCAATAATAAGGATTTCTGAATATCCTGAAGCCTGGTCAATTGAACGTGGCGAAATCAGAAAATGTATAATCCATAAATTTCCCCTTAAACTACTTTAATCAATCGAAAGTGATCATATCTTTATTATTGCTGTTGCCCACCAGCACAGAAAACCTGATTATAGGGTGGATAAAGAATAAAATGAGGATGGGAATTCCAATATTAACATCAAAACTTTTTAGAAAATTCCTGCTTCCTGTAAAACCTTATCAGTCGGGTGCCCGGATTCATTCCACCCACGCAGATGGTAATATTTTCTGACAAACGAATTAAAGTAATCAGGGTCTAATTTTTTACCCCTCATAAACCCTGCAAGCGATTCTTCCTTGAAAAATCTGCCTGGTAAAGTATCATCTTTTGAGGTTCGTCCATTGCGTAAATTGTACCTTCTGGCGAGGTGTGTCAGGCGTTCTCCAGCTTTCATCAATGAATCTGCCGTGTGGTTGGACCCTGTTGCAACATTCAGCAATTCAGCTAATTTTTCAAGATTAAGTGGAACAAAATCACAAATTACCAGACTGTTCCTTACATTTATGGTGTCAATGCCATCAGCAATAGCTTGGGGAATATCATCCACGGTGAAATCCGGACCCATTTCCTGCTCTGCGATCCATAGCCGTGTGTGACTGGCAAAATCGGCAACTGCAAACATCACACCCATTGTAAGGGAGCCTTTCGGGTTAATCCCTGACAGTTCCATTCCAAAAGTGTTGATGGCGTAATCCTCGCTGCCTTTTCCAATCTTTTGTGCAGCCATGCGGGTTCCGTCAGTAAACAGTGAACCTACTCCTTTACGAAATGCCATTTGACTTATCAATTCACGTTGCGCCTCAGCATTGCCCCAGGTCATTTTCAGTCCGTTCCAGTCTTCAACAACTCCCTTTTCGTAACATTCCATTGCAAATGAACAGGTGATTCCTGTGCTGATGGTATCCATTCCAAGATCGTTGCACATTTCATTCGCCCAGCTAACATCTTTTATGCTGTTCACCATGCTGCCCGATCCGAGGAAGGCGGTGGTTTCGTATTCCGGTCCTTCTATTTCATGTCCGTCCCAGCGCGCCCATTTTGAACAACGGATTCCGCAGTTATAACAACTGGTGTCCTTCCAGTTCAGTTCCTCTCGCGCAGCTTCAGAACTTATCTTTTCAAAATCATCAAACTGAACCAACTGGTGATTTTTGGTCGGCAGATATTCGTACTGTTGTCCGCTCCTGACGCACTTCATCGTACCTTTAATCCTTCGGAATTTAACTCCTTCATTTCCGGTAATTTCTCGCGTGTACTTTAAATTTACTTCTTTGAATTTTTCATCATCAAAGTAATGAATAGCTGTTTCCCCATCGGCAACAATGGCTTTCAGTTTCTTTGACCCCATTACCGCACCTCCACCGCCTCTGCCGTACTGACGATGCTTGTCAACACCCACACAGGCGATTCTTGAAAGGTTTTCACCTGCCTGACCTATGGCTGCTACACGGGGATCTTTTCCCTGATGACGCTTGATCAGTGTATCATTTGTTTCGAAAATCCCTTTTCCCCACAAATCAGAGGCATCTCTTATTTCAATATTTTTATCAGTCACATAAAGGTAAACCGGGTTTTCCGACTGACCCGTAATGATCATGTAATCAAATCCGGCTCGTTTGATAGCAGGACCGAAATTGCCCCCGCACTGACTATCCAGAATAGAATGGGTAAGTGGAGATTTTGTAACAAGTGTAGTTCGGGCGCTGGTTTGAACTTTTGAGCCTGTAAAGGGTCCGTTGACAAAAATAAGTGGATTATCCGGACCCAATGGATTGGGGTTAGGTGCTAACTTTTCGAGTAAAGCAAATCCAAGACCTTTACCACCAATGTATAAATCGGTCAGATTTTTTTCAGTTACGCCGATGTAATGCTTTTTGGTTGTTAAATCAACCTGCAAAAATTTACCTGTATAAGACATTTTTATTTCTTTAATAATAATAGATTAACTTCATTTTCTAAAACAGGAAGATGCCGCTTTATTATGCTCCACAGGGTTTCATAGTCAACACTATCATATCCGTGAATAATATAATTCCTTACGCTTACTATTTTCCTTTGATTAGAAATGGAAATAGAACCATCAAGTTTTAAAATGCGATTTACTGCTTCACCAATGATTGTAAATTCTCTTTCAACAGCCATTTTGACCATCCTGTGTCTTTTGAAATCAGCAAAATCATTGCAATCTGCAACGTAACTTTTAATGGCAGAAATCGAAACACTTATATCATGCAAATACTTTTGAATTTCTTCTGTCATAAAGCAATATTTTAGTCCGATTGATTGATTTGATTAAATAAGGATTGGTCAATGATTTTTCACTAATCAAATCAATTTTTCGATTGAACAAGTCTTCTAATTCAAATTTAAAATCAAAAAAATTATCTGCATATTCAAGTAAAGGAATTTCCTGAAAAGAAACCAGAAAATCTATATCGCTGGTTTCATTGAAAGTTGGTTTAGTGGCAGAACCAAACAGATATAACCTATCAACGTGATGTTTCTCACTGAATTTTGAGATTTCATGTAAAGCATTTTCTATTAGTTTCTGCATATCTGTTGGATTAAAAATAATCAAATGAGAGATTTACAAATTTACGAAATACTATGTATCGCCAACAAATCCGTTAAAATTGCAAACCCTGTCTCAATCTTCCCGGCTCCCGGACCAACTATGGTAACATCACC
Source organism: uncultured Bacteroidales bacterium (assembly GCA_963840975.1). Classification (GTDB taxonomy): domain Bacteria; phylum Bacteroidota; class Bacteroidia; order Bacteroidales; family JAADJA01; genus JAADJA01. The sequence continues at coordinate 413,194 of CAWJBC010000021.1, forward strand.
CAAAAGGTCAGTTGTGAAGGTGAGGGCATTTGTAGCGCCCATAACACCTGCAAGAGGATGAGTTAAATCAATCATTTGCGGATTTACCGAAGCGATAATCTTATCCTTTTTTCTTTCGATTGAGCCGATCAGTTTCCAGCGTTTGCCTTGTTTTTTGGCAGTTTCAATGTCCTTTGGCGTAATTCCTGTAATTCCCTTGCACGGAACATCATTGATTTTAATTCCGGCTCCCATTACAATATTTGCCAGTATGGTTACTTTGCCTCTCGCATCGTATCCTTCAACATCTCCCGTAGGATCAGCCTCGGCATATCCTTTATCCTGTGCAACTTTTAATACGTCGGCATAGCTCATTCCTTTTTCCATTTCGGTGAGCATATAATTCGTTGTACCGTTCATGATCCCGCGTACCTTTGAAATCTCGCAGCCCGCTAATGGTCCTTCAGTGAGGTTGATTACTGGGGTTCCGGCAACGACTGTACCTTCGATCATAAACTTTACACCATTCTTATCGGCTAATTTTTTCATTTCCGGATAGAGTAATGCGGCCGGTCCTTTATTGCTGGTAACGATATGTTTACCTGATTTTAATGCAGTTTTTACATGGTCAATCGCTGGACCTCCTGTTTGTAGGTCGGTGAAAGTTAACTCGCACCAGACTGTAGTATTTGATTTCTTGATCAGTTTTAAATTGTCCCATTCCACTAAATCTTTGGTGAATTTTTTCTTCGACTTCGCTTCTTTCATCATAAGTTCTATATCCAGCCCATTGGCATTGTAAACATTGCCATACACTGAATCAGCGACTGCCACGATGTCGTACTTAAAACCATATTTATTTTTCAGGTACTCTTTTTTATTGAGCAGGATTTCACAAATTCCCTGTCCTACTGTACCAAAGCCTAATAAACCAATCTTTTGTTTCATATTTATTTGTTTTAAACTGTTTTTATCTCTGTAATTTGGCAGAGGACGCTCCTCCTGCTGAAAATTCGGGTGAGGTTACCGGATATGTTTTTCCGTCAAGGGTTGACAACCCTCTTTCAATATCGGTTATAATATCGTCTGGATGTTCAGCACCAACGCACAATCGAATCAGGCTTGCAGGAATATCGGCGAGTTTACGTCCTTCCTCACCCTGTTGTGAATGAGTGGAAATGGCAGGAATAGTAGCAACCGATTTTATCCTACCAAGGTCTGTTGCGCGCCAGATCATATTGAACCCGTCAAATACATCACGTGCTGACTGTCCGCCACCTTTCACCCGGAATGACATCAAATGTCCGTAACGGTTTACTTTTTTACCGTAATTATCATCGTATTCGGAATCAACAAGTACAAGATATTTATTGGCTAACTCGTGTAATGGATGGGATTTAAGTCCCAGGTAGTCCACCTTTTCAATGTGTTTATGTCCTTCGAGATATTGCGCTATTTTTAAAGTTGACTGGCTCATTTTATCAACTTTTTGACGAAGGGTTCTCACATCGTTTAATGCCATAATCGCGTTAAATGGCGAAATATTCGGACCATTGTCCCTGTTGGGCAAAAGTTTGATGTAACCTCCAAAATCTGCTTTCATCTCCTCGTTTTCGATATTGGAGACAAGATTTTTTCGGGCAATAACAGCGCCTCCAATTCCGAAGCCACTGGAAGTAACGGTTTTTGAAATAGACTGTACCACAATATCAGCACCCAAAGCTAACGGACGCATCAATGCCGGGGTAGCAACCGTAGCATCAACTATCATAGGAATATTGTGACTGTGAGCCAACTCAATCACTTTTTCGAGGTCGAAAAAAGCTTGCCCGGGATTGCTTGGCATCTCACCATAAAGAAACCTTGTGTCCTTGTCAATCAGTTTTGCCCATTCATTTATATCATTAGAGTTAATCACTTTTCTCCATTCGATATTTTTTTCTTTATTTTTCCGGATGGCAAATTGCTGGAAAGTCCCTCCGTAAACCTGGCTGGTTGCTACAAAGTTCAATTTCTGATCCGGTTTTTTTGGATCAAAAACTAAAAAAGGGTCCACAGCACTCTGAATGGCTCCCATACCAGACGAAGTTGCACAGCATGATGTTTCAATGTCGGCGCCGTAACCTTCCAAAAGAGCCAGTACACCTTCGAGGTAATACATGGAAGGATTGGCAATACGTGAATAGCACCATGTCGGGATTTCATAACCCAAAGCGGCTTCCATTTCATCGGCATCGCGGTAAGCCTGTGAGGTTGACATATAAATAGGTTCTATGATAGAACCCTGGTTAAAATCGAGCGCTTCCTGCATCGAATAAATTCCGTGAACGGCAATCGAATCGAATTTTTTCTTCTTCATCAATCCGATATTTGCCTGGTGCCATTGAAATGATCTTTTAGCAGCATCAATGTAAAATTTTTTACCTCCTGGTTTCATAAAAATGTTGTTAAGTATTGTTTAAAAAGTATTGTTTTCTTTAATAAATGAAACTTTACAAAACTATTACATCGCAAATAATAATCCAATGAAACGGTGAATTAATTATGAAAAATCAGCTTATTTTTAAAAATTCTAATCTGTAACGGCTGGTTTAGAATTAATTGTAAGAAATAGGAACAAAAGAACAGCTTTGTTGTTTCAATTTGTAAGATTTAAGATTTACGCGGATTTTAGTTAATTTCGCCCCGTTAAAAAAATCAAAGAATATTTATGAATTACGATGTCATTGTTATAGGAAGCGGCCCAGGTGGTTATGTTGCTGCAATAAGGGCTTCGCAACTGGGTAAAAAAACTGCAGTTGTTGAGAAAGCAGAACTGGGAGGTGTTTGCCTTAATTGGGGTTGTATCCCCACCAAGGCTCTGCTGAAAAGCGCCCAGGTATTTAATTATTTGAATCATGCGGCTGATTATGGAATTACCATCAGCGGAGATGTGAAACCAGATTTTTCTGCAATGGTGAAACGTAGCCGTGATGTAGCTGATGGGATGAGTAAGGGAATACAGTTTCTTTTTAAGAAAAATAAGATTGATCATATTCAGGGTTTTGGAAAGGTACTGCCAGGTAAAAAGGTAGAAGTGACAGGTGAAGATGGAAAGAAAACCTTGTATGAAGCCGGAAGCATCATTATTGCCACAGGTGCACGATCGAAAGAATTGCCCAACTTAAAACAGGATGGGAAAAAAGTGATAGGTTACCGGGAGGCTATGTCGTTAACAAATCAACCCAAATCAATGGTGGTGGTCGGTTCAGGCGCCATTGGGTCAGAATTCGCTTTCTTTTATAATTCAATAGGAACAGAAGTTACGCTGGTTGAGTTTATGCCAACACTCGTTCCACTGGAGGATGAGGAAGTTGCAAAACAATTGGAGCGAAGTTTTAAAAAGGCAAAAATGAAAGTGATGACTGCATCATCGGTCGAATCTGTTGAAACCAAAGGAAAACTTTGCAAAGTTACAGTTAAGACCAAAAAAGGTGACGAGATCATAGAAGCGGAAGTTGTGCTGTCGGCAGTTGGAATTGCCACCAACCTGGATGGGATTGGTCTGGAAGGAGTGGGTATCAAACTGGAGAAAGACAAAATTGCTGTTGACGATTACTACCAAACCAACGTACCCGGGTATTATGCCATAGGCGATGTTGTAAAAGGCCCGGCATTAGCACATGTTGCATCTGCTGAGGGAATTTGCTGTGTTGAAAAAATAGCCGGGTTGAATCCCGATCCGATTGATTACGGCAATATTCCCGGATGTACCTATACCAATCCTGAAATTGCTTCTGTGGGAATGACTGAAAAGCAAGCAGTTAATGCCGGTTTTGAGATCAGGGTCGGAAAATTTCCCTACAGCGCATCCGGTAAGGCAAACGCTGCCGGCAACAAGGATGGTTTTGTTAAGGTTATTTTTGATGCTAAATATGGCGAATGGCTGGGTGCTCATTATATAGGCGAAAACGTTACTGAAATGATAGCCGAGGCGGTTGCAGCACGAAAACTTGAAACAACAGGTCACGAAATCCTGAAATCCATTCATCCTCATCCTACTATGTCGGAAGCGGTGATGGAGGCAGTGGCGGCAGCTTATGGTGAAGTGATTCACATTTAGCAGGAGGGTAATAAGTATTTAATCTATTTCTTTAGTTTCGCTTGCATAATATGGAAGTAATTAAGACGAGTTTTGAGGGATTGTTGGTTATGCAGCCCAGAGTTTTTAAGGATGACCGTGGTTATTTCTTTGAATATTTCCGTAAGGATGTTTTTAAAGATATGAACGTTGAATTTGTTCAGTCAAATGAATCGCTTTCGCAAAAGGATGTTTTAAGAGGTTTGCATTTTCAGAATCCGCCTTTCGAGCAGGGAAAATTAATCCGGGTGGTGAAAGGGGCGGTATTGGATGTGTCGGTTGATATCAGGCAAAATTCAAAAACTTTCGGACAATATTTTTCATGCGAATTAAGTGAGACAAATAAAACCATCCTTTGGATTCCGCCTGGTTTTGCACATGGTTTTCTGACCCTGAAGGATAATACTATTTTTCAATATGAGTGTACCAATTACTACAACAAAGAGTCGGAGGGAAGCATCCGATGGAACGATCCCACCCTGAATATCAATTGGAATATTGCCAACCCTGTTGTTTCTGATAAGGATAAATCGGCTCCTTTTTTTGATGGTTTTCAGAGTAACTTTAACTAATTTATTTCTTTATTCATGCGTAAATTTTATTTGTGGGGCTCGGTTGTGATTTTTACTTCCGGTATCATTTTTTTATTTGTTTACTCTTCTCAAAAAGAAAAAACTACCGACCAGGAGTATTACAGTGCTTTTGCCAGAAACTATAAAATATTCAGTCCCGCTTTACCCGAATCAAGCAGCTTTGCCGGTGAGGAAGCGAACCTGAACAACATTCTGATCAGGGAAAATCTGGATCGTGAAGTGCTCATCAACACCTATTGGCATACCAATACCATTTTATCCATCAAGAGGGCGAACCGCTGGTTTCCGGTAATTGTGCCCATTCTGAAAGAAAATAATATCCCTGAAGATTTCAAATACCTCGCATTGATTGAGAGTGGATTAATGAATGTTGTTTCTCCGAAAGGTGCAACAGGTTTCTGGCAGTTCATTGAAGAAACCGGGAAAATTTATGGTTTGGAAATAAATAAAGAAGTGGATGAACGCTACAACGTTGAAAAGTCTACTGTTGCTGCCTGTCGTTATCTAAACGATTCGTATGCACAGTTTCAGAACTGGACACTGGTTGCTGCTGCTTTTAATGCCGGGAAAAGAAGAATTTCAGAAACTATCGGAAAACAAAAGAATAATAGCTATTACGAACTATTGTTTAATGAAGAAACCTCACGTTATGTTTACCGGATTCTGGCTATGAAAATCATTTACGAATCTCCGGCTCATTATGGTTATTACTTGCGGCAGGCTGATTTATATCCAACTATCGCTGTGAGGGAAGTAACGCAAGCTACTACCATAACTGACCTGGTAGCCTATGCCGGAGAAAATGGTATCAGTTATAAAACCCTTAAAGATTTTAATCCCTGGATGCGGTCCGATCACTTGCCAAATTCATCCGGTAAGAAATATTTGATCAAAATTCCGGAAGATACCCTTTTACAATACAATGAGATCATCCAAAAGGTTGAGGATGAAGGGGAAATTTTCAATGATACGATCACAGTAAATGAGCTTTATTAAAAAAACATTGTCCGGACTTTAGTGGCGGGGATAATTTAGGGGTCAGAAAGGATAATTTACAAGAAAATTGGAAGACAAACTTGAAATATACGGCGCTCGTGTTCACAACCTGAAGAATATTGACCTGAAAATTCCCAGGAATAAATTGGTTGTCATTACTGGATTAAGCGGCAGCGGAAAATCTTCTCTTGCCTTTGATACCATTTATGCCGAGGGGCAACGCCGGTACATGGAAACTTTCTCGGCTTATGCAAGGCAGTTTATAGGTAATCTTGAACGACCCGATGTAGATAAAATTACCGGCTTAAGCCCGGTTATCTCTATCGAGCAAAAATCGGTGAATAAAAATCCCCGCTCCACAGTAGGAACCATCACCGAAATATATGACTTTCTGCGTTTGCTTTATGCAAGAATTGGCGATGCCTATTCCTATATGAGTGAAGAAAGGATGGTAAGGTTTACCGAACCACAAATATTGAGCTATATCCTCAATCATTACAATGAAAAAACCATCATGATCTTATCTCCTCTGGTAAAAGGTCGCAAGGGACATTACCGTGAGTTGTTTGAGCAATTTCGCAAACAGGGATTCCTGAAAGTGAGAAACGATGGAATCATCGCAGAATTGAAATTTGGTATGCAACTCGATCGGTACAAGGTTCATGATATTGAGATGGTAATTGATACCATTCGAATAAATCCCGACTCAGAGCGCAGACTTGTACAATCCGTTCAACTTGGCATGCGCTACAGCAAAGGTTCTGTTATGATCCTCGACATTGAAACGGAAGAAGTGCGGCATTTCAGCAAAGCGCTGATGTGCCCTGTTTCCGGCATTTCGTACAATGAACCGGAGCCTAATTCATTTTCGTTTAACTCACCTTATGGCGCCTGCCCTAAATGTAACGGACTTGGCACAGTTACCGAAATCAATCTCGATACCATTTTCCCCGACAAATCAATCGGAATTAGAAAGGGAGGAATAGCGCCGATAGGCGAATATAAAGCCAATTGGATTTTTCATCAGATGGAAGCGATTGGCGAAAAATTTGGTTTTGACCTGAACACTCCTATTGCCGATATTCCTGATGACGCCATTTCAACCATCCTTTATGGTTCAACCGAAAGTTATACCATTAAAAAGGAATACCTGGGAATTACTTCCACCTATACACTTAATTTTGAGGGTATTGTAAATTTTATCCTCAATCAATACAAAGATGCCAATTCAAATGGCATCAAAAAGTGGGCATTCAACTTCATGAATAACAAACAATGCCCGGAGTGCAACGGGCAACGGTTGAAAAAGGAATCGCTGTTTTTCAGGATTGATCAAAAAAATATTTCGGAAGTAGCCAATTTCGATCTCATCCGCCTGAAAGATTGGGTGAATGGTTTGGAAACCAAACTGGATGAAAAGAAGAAGCTTATTGCTCACGAAATAATCAGGGAGATTAAAGCCAGAATAAATTTCCTTCTCGATGTCGGTCTTGATTATCTTGCACTGAATCGTCCGGCGCGAAGCCTTTCGGGTGGTGAATCACAGCGAATCAGGCTGGCAACGCAAATCGGTTCTCAGTTAACAGGCGTTTTGTATATTTTGGATGAACCCTCCATTGGATTACATCAGCGGGATAATTTACGGTTGATCAATTCGCTCAAAGATTTGCGCGACATTGGTAATTCAGTGATAGTGGTAGAACACGATAAAGAAACCATCCTCTCAGCCGATTATGTGATTGACATAGGACCCGGTGCCGGTGTTCATGGCGGGGAAATTGTGGCACAGGGGTCGCCCAAAGATATGGTGGATTGCCACACCATAACATGTGAGTATATTCGTGGTAAAAGAGAAATCGTCATACCTTCTACAAGAAGAGAAGGTAATGGAAAATTTATTGAAATAACGGGAGCTAAAGGGAACAATCTGAAAGATGTAAACTTGAAAATCCCTTTGGGCAAACTGGTATGCGTCACCGGAGTTTCCGGAAGCGGTAAATCCACCCTGATCAACGAAACGCTTTACCCCATCCTGAGTAAGCATTTTTACCGGTCGGAAGTGAAGCCATTGCCTTACTTAGCAATTAAGGGTATTGAGCATATTGATAAAGTAATTGATATTGATCAATCTCCAATTGGCAGAACTCCGCGTTCAAACCCGGCAACTTACACCGGTGTGTTTGATGAGATCAGGAAATTGTATTCATCTCTTCCCGAATCAAAAATCAGGGGATACAAACCAGGGAGGTTTTCCTTTAATGTGAAAGGCGGGCGTTGCGAAACCTGCGGTGGGGCAGGGGTGAGGGTGATCGAGATGAATTTTCTCCCCGATGTACAGGTGCATTGCGAGGAATGTAATGGAAAAAGGTACAACCGCGAAACCTTAGAGGTCAGGTATAAGGGTAAGTCCATCAACGATGTGCTTGAAATGACCATCAGTCAGGCTGTTGTTTTTTTTGAAAACATTCCGGCTATCCTCCAAAAGATCAAAACACTTAAAGAAGTTGGTTTGGGATATATTACATTGGGGCAGCAATCAACCACAATTTCGGGTGGTGAAGCGCAGCGGGTAAAGCTGGCTTCTGAACTGTCAAAGCGGGATACAGGTCAAACGCTTTATATTTTGGATGAACCAACCACCGGATTGCATTTTGAAGATGTAAACGTATTGCTTCAGGTGCTTCAAAAGCTGGTAGATAAAGGCAATACAGTGCTAGTGATTGAGCACAACATGGAGGTGATCAAAGTAGCTGATCATATTGTTGACTTAGGACCAGAAGGAGGTGAAAAAGGCGGAAGAATCATCTGTGAGGGAACTCCTGAGGAGTTGGCTGCAAGCATTGAAAGTTATACAGGCAAATACCTTACAGAAGTACTTAAGGGTAAATAGTTTATTTACTTATTGCCTTTATTATTTTCTTAATTCATCTTTAAACAATTCCAATTTTAGTTAACAATGCTTTGCCTGAAACTTTAAACCGTCATGTAAAAACATATATATTTGGCGCAATAAGAAAAAAGTATCAATGAAAATTGCAGTAACAGGAGCAAGTGGTCATGTCGGGAATGTTCTCTGCCGGGAACTCATCAATAAGGGATATAAGGTAAAAGCCCTCATTCACAAGGATGAGGATGACCTTACGCAAACCGGCGTAGAAATGATACAAGGCGATTTATTGGAAACAGATTCACTTGAAAATCTTTGCAAGGGATGTGAAATTGTTTTCCACCTTGCTGCTAAGATTTCAATTGATGAAAAAGAAAAAGAATTGGTTCACAAGACCAATGTGGCAGGTACACGAAATATGCTAGAAGCCGCCTCCAAAGCGGGTATAAAAAGGTTCGTACATTTCAGTTCGATTCATACACTCGATCCTTATCCCCTGGATTTTGAATTGAATGAAACACGGCATTTTATCAAACGAACCCAAATGATTTATGAACAATCAAAGATGGAAGGCGAAAAGCTGGTTTTGGAAGCAGTTGCCTCAGGATTAGATGCTGTAGTTATAACACCGACAGCTATTATAGGTCCTTATGATTACAAACCTTCGTTTCTCGGGCAGGCGCTGATTAAAATGTACACCAATTCTTTACCAATGCTGGTGCCCGGGGGGTACGACTGGGTGGATGTGAGAGATGTGGTAGCTTGTGCGATTGCCGCGGCTGAAAAAGCACGGAAAGGTGAAAGGTACATTGCTTCGGGCGGTTACCTGAGTCTGAAAGATTTGTCAAAAATGATTGGTAACGTTACTGGGCGAAAAACGCCCTCTTTTACCGGTCCAACTATCTTAGCAAAAATAGGTTTGCCTTTTATTTCGGTTTATGCTAAGTTGCATAACGAAGCACCTCTTTATAATCTAAATTCATTGGAAATATTAAAGCATTCCAACCGCTGTATTTCACATGCCAAAGCCTCGAATGAACTGGGATATAGTCCACGTCCATTAGAAGATACGATTAAGGATACATTTGACTGGTTCAACATGAATGGTTTCATAAACTAGCAGGATGGCACTTACTACTTTTAACTTACTTGTACTCATTTGGATCGGATCGGCATTGCTGCTTTTTCCAGTAATATTAATGGTACCTGCACCTTATGGCAGGCATTCCCGGACCAACTGGGGGCCAATGATCAACAATAAGCTCGGATGGTTTATCATGGAGGCGCCCGCGCTTTTTGTTTTTGCTTATTTAGTCTTTTCAGGTATTGGTATTCAGCAGATTGTAATCCTTGTTTTTTCATTTTTATGGATTGCACACTACTTCAACAGGGTCATCATCTTTCCAATCAGGATAAGAACCACCGGGAAAAAAATGCCGGTCGTGATCATGGTTTTTGCATTGTTCTTCAATCTGATTAACGGATTGATTAATGGTTATTGGTTTGGAACCCTCGCTTTTCCTTATCCTGACAACTGGTTCACCGATCCACGATTTATCTTTGGCGCTTTGCTTTTTGTCGGTGGCTTCCTTACCAATCAATATCATGACCAGATATTGATCAACCTTCGTAAAGGTTCAAAAAAAGGCTACAAAATTCCTTATGGTGGATTGTTTAGGTACATTTCATGCCCAAATTTTCTGGGCGAGATAGTGGAATGGGCTGGTTTTGCACTGATGACGTGGTGTCTCCCAACGCTTTCTTTTCTTATCTGGACTATGGTTAATTTAATCCCGCGTGCGCTTGACCACCATCGCTGGTATCGGAAAACCTTTCAGGATTACCCTTCTGAAAGAAAAGCCCTTTTTCCTTTTATTTTTTAATAATTTCCTGATAAATTATTGTTGCGACTTTCTATATAACAAAAAGGTTGCACCATTGTTTTATTGATATCGGGTCTATTTTCTATTGACTGGTAGAAACACGACTCAAATAAATACTTTAAATTTGTATCAATCAAACTAAAAAAATGTTGCCATGAAAATTTCAAACAAGCATTTATTGGAAGGTAATGGAATTGTACAAATGTCTTGCCCCAAGAACAAAGAAAAATTTGTACCCGGAAATCCTGATACTTTGGTTATTCATTACACAGCCGGACGCGACGCCGAATCATCTGCCAGGTATTTATGCGGTGATGTCAAAGCATCAGCACATCTCGTAATTGGCAGGGATGGCGCTATTTTTCAATTGGTACCCTTTAACACAATTTCATGGCATGCCGGTGTTAGCGCTTATGGTGCACGTCAGGGTATGAACCAGTATTCCATCGGGATTGAACTCGATAATGCAGGCATTCTTCAGAAAACAGGTAATGAATTCAAGGCATGGTTTGGCAGAAGTTATCCGGAAAATGAAGTACTTTATGCCACTCATCGAAATGAAAGTCAACCAGCTTACTGGCATTCCTACACGGAAGCTCAAATTGAAACATGCAGACAGGTTTGTGAACTTCTAATTTCAAAATATGGGATAACCCAGATACTGGGTCATGAAGAAATTGCCCCGGCGCGTAAACAGGATCCCGGACCTGCATTTCCTCTTGATAAATTCAGAGATCGTTTGTTGGGTCACAACCGGTCGGATGAACCCGATTTTGTTGACTTGAAAGGAATAGTCGCAGCAGATTTGTTAAATATCCGCGCAGGCGCAGGGGTCAGTTTTGAAAAAATTGCTCCACCATTAAAAATGGGAACTGAGGTTGCCATCCTGGATGAAAACAACGGCTGGTACAAAGTGGAAACCAAAATAACGGGATGGGTAAGTAAGGCGAATATAGATTTGGGTTAACACTTAGGTTTATTTGTGGTTTTACTTTTGTAAAAAAAGATTCACTAATTTTATGCAAATTTATGGACCATGACAGAAGATTTTCTTCATTATCTATGGAAATACAGGCTGTTAAAACCAAATTTGCAATTGGTAACGGGTGAAGAATGTGAGATCATTGACGTGGGAATGCACAACCTGAATGCAGGTCCTGATTTTTTTAATGCACGGATAAAAATTGATGATACCATCTGGGCGGGTAATGTTGAAATTCACCTCCGATCATCCGATTGGTTTGCACATAAGCATCACAAGGACAAAGCTTATGAAAATGTGATTCTTCACGTTGTTGGGCAAAATGATCAAACGCTTTATGGAAAAGATGGGAAGGAGTTGCCTACCCTTATTATCAGTGAGCAAATCCATCCCGCAATGTATGAAAGGTATCTTGATTTTATGACCAATCGCAATTGGGTGGCTTGCGAAAAACTTCTCAAACGGGTTGACAGATTTGTGATCAATAATTGGCTCGACAGAATGATGATTGAACGCCTTGAACAGAAAGCGTCGGAGATACAAAGCCAGTTGCATTTTAATAATAATAACTGGGAAAAGACTTTTTATGAGTTTACAGCCAGGAGTTTTGGGTTTAAGGTTAATGCATTACCCTTTGATTTGTTAGCCAAATCGTTGCCTTTGGCTTGTCTTGGTAAACATAAAAATAACCTTATTCAGATTGAAGCAATGCTTTTCGGTCAGGCAGGGATGTTGGACAACAATTTCAAAGATAACTACCCAAATCAACTAAAGAAGGAGTATCTTTTCTTAAAGAAAAAATACCGGTTCACACCGTTAGACTCTCATATTTGGCGATTTATGCGGCTTCGCCCATCCAATTTCCCAACCATACGAATCGCTCAGTTTTCCAACCTCGTATTCAAATCATCCCACCTGTTTTCAAAGATTCTTGATGCGGATTCCCTGAAGGAAATTGTAACTTTGTTTAACCTAACGGTATCGGACTATTGGCAGGATCATTATTTATTTGATAAACCTTCTGCCAGGCGTTCAAAAAATTTCGGCATAACAGCGATCCAACTGATTATCATTAATACTGTAATCCCTTTTTTATTTGTTTATGGTAAAACCCGAAGCGAACAAGCCATTGTGGATAAGTCATTGCGTTTTCTTGACCAGTTGCCGGGTGAATCCAATACGATCATAAAAAAATGGGAATCGCTGGGAATGGGTGTTCGAACCGCTTTTAATACTCAGGCTTTGATTGAACTCAAAACCAATTATTGCAACCACAAAAAATGCCTTGAATGCGCAATTGGTAACGACCTGCTAAAACAGGAACTGAATTAATGCCTGATTCTTGTTATCTGGTTTTTTTGTTGTTAATTCCCAATCCTCTGTATTTGAATTTAGCCTAAATTTGCGGTTCAAATCATAGTTTGTGGAAAGGCTTTCAAACCAGACAAGAATTCTGATCGGATTTATCATGATCACTGCCATTTTAGTAATTGGCATTAGTGGTTACATGATCATTGAGGACGATAAATTCCTGGACGCCTTATACATGACGGTAATCACAATTTCAACCGTTGGATTTGGTGAAATCCACAAACTGAGTTCGACAGGTAAAATCTTTACGATGCTCCTGATTGTGTTGAGTTTTTCAACTTATGCGTATGCCCTTACCACCATCTCAACTTATTTTTTTGAAGGGCAATTGAAATTATTTTTAAAAGGTTATGGTTCTAAAGCAATTCGAAAAATGCAAAATCATGTTATTATATGCGGATTTGGTCGAAACGGACAACAGGTAATGCGTGAGTTGAAAGCGCACAACCAGCCCTACATTATTATTGACCAGAATGTAGATGTAGCCAAAAAGATTTTGGAAACAGATGGAAATTTTATTGAAGGTGATGCAACCCTGGATGATGTTTTATTGAAAGCAAACATAACTACCGCTAAAGCCATTATCTCCACACTGCCTATTGATGCTGATAATCTGTATGTGGTTTTAACGGCAAGGACATTGAACCCAAGGCTCGAAATTGTCAGCAGGGCAACTGATGAGAGTTCCGAACGCAAGTTAAGAATGGCTGGTGTGAACAATGTTGTTATGCCCGAAAGGGTAGGTGGCGCCCACATGGCAAACCTCGTCACAAGTCCGGATATTATTGAGTTTCTTGATCACGTTTCTGTTCATGGTCATGATCCGACTTCATTGGAGGAGATCATTCTTCCGGCGTTGGCAGAAGGGGAAAAAAGTAAAACCATTGATGAATTAAAGATACGAAAAACAACAGGAGTGAATATTATCGGGTATAAAAATCCACAGGGAGTTTATATATTGAATCCAAAGCCGGACACGGTTCTGTTGCCAGGTTCTAAACTTTTCGTATTGGGAAATCCTGAAGAAATTAAACAGACTAAAAAAATCCTGGTGGCGTAATGGACCTTATTTGGGGAATGGAAATTTCATTAACTTCTACAGATATTCAAGTCCGATAAGCAATTCGTTGAGATCATGAAACCCTTTCCTGTTTATCATCGGGTTTGCTAAGTATTCTTTCTCTCCGTAAAAAACGGTCAGTTCACCAGAAACAGCTAGAGGTCCGGTTAGCGGAATAAGAATTCGCCTGTATTGGATTTTACCGAATTTATCTGTCATAATGTACCGGTCATCCGAAAAATCAATTTCAAGGAAGTTTTCGTTATCTTTCAGGTTAAGAATGGTTTCACCTGCATCATTAATTTCTAACGCGCCATCACATTCGGCTAACAGGTTGTCGGTTTGCCTGATGACCGCATTAAGATGATCGGGGCTGAGGTTAAGCAGCGTCCCATTTAAATAAACATCTACTTTCTCGGTAATTTTTATATCATTATGCTTGTTATTGCAACCGACTATCAGCACGAGTGCGCTAATCGCATACAGAGATAAAATTTTAATCATTTTCAATTATTTATTTCCAAACACAAACTCCTGATAACAATTCTATTACGGAAATCAAGCCTACAGGTTACGATTTGAAGGGAAAAAATAATAAATATGAATGAAAGATTGACTTTGTTTTTCCTGAAAATTAATGTGTAATGACTTAATGTCTTTCCATTTTGAGGGTTCCGGTAATTGGATACCCTCTCTATTCTTTGAAAAGCAGTTATATTTGCACGTTTTAAGGAGGCTTTTTATAAAGAAATTAAATTGATATTTTGTGATTGAGATTATTTACAGCTTTGCCAAACGGATGTTCTTCTGGATGCTTCTTTTCTTTACAGTAAGGGCATTATTCCTTGTTTATTATATTCGTTTGTTAAAAGCTGAAAACATTCCCTTTACTAATGCGATTGCTAGTTTCTGGTATGCAATTCCCCTTGACATCTCAACCGCATCATACTTAATAATACTTCCCTTCCTTCTGACACTCATTTATATGATGTTGCGGTCAAAGACTATCCTGATAATTGATAACATTTATATGATCGTAGCGCTGGTTTTGTTTTTTTTAACCAGTTGCGGAGAATTAGGTGTTTATGGCGAGTGGCGCACCAAGATTAATTATAAAGCATTACAATATGTAAAAAATCCGGGAGAGATTTATCAATCTGCTTCCACCCTGACATTTTTTTTTCTGATTTTTCTCCTGATCATCCAGGTTATTGTTTGGTATTATATTTATCACAGGTTTTTCAAACTAATACCATCTCATGCTAAATTCAAAATTTTTCCTTATATCATTTTTTTGATTTTTGGAGGGGGTATTCTTTTTATAGGATTGAGAGGGGGTATTGATGAAATACCGATCAATCAAAGCAAATCGTATTATTCTGATAATAATATCCTTAACCATTCTGCAGTAAATTCGGCATACAGTATAATTTACAGTATGCGCGAAAACGCACAATTCAAAGATACGAACCCGTTCCAGTTTATGGAGGAGAATGAAGCCGAAAAAATTGTTCATTCTTTGCTTGAGGTGAGGGTGGATACTACTATTAATATCCTGAAAACCAAGAAACCCAATATAGTTGTGATTTTGCTCGAAGGCTGGTCAGCCGATGCCATTGAATCCCTCGGTGGGGATACTGGGATTACACCAAATTTCAGACATCTTGAAAAGGAAGGTGTCTTGTTTACAAGTTTATATTCATCAGGAAACCGTTCCGATCAGGGGAATGTTGCTGTCATCAGCGGGTTTCCTGCTACTCCTATCACCTCCATTTCTCATTTTCCTGAAAAAAGTCAAAAATTGCCCAGCATGGTGAAAGTGCTAAAAAGCAATGGCTATCAGTCGTCTTACTATTTTGGAGGACAATTGATTTATGGTGGAATAAAATCTTACGTCACAACCGCTGGTTTTGACAGGGTTTACGAAATGGGTGATTTTGAAGATAAATATCCGCGCGGCAAATTGGGTATTCACGACGAGTATATGCTGATGGAGCAAATTGATGGACTTACAGAAATGGAAGAACCCTTTTTTTCGATGATATTCACCGTTAGTTCTCATTCACCTTACGATTACCCTGAAAAAAATCTCATTGAATTTTCTGAATTAGAAAATGAATATTTGAATGGAGTCCATTATTCCGATAAATGTTTGGGACAATATTTTGAAAAAGCCCGCACACAATCCTGGTATAAAAACACTTTATTTATAATTGTTTCGGATCACAGCCACGGTTCTCAGAAGAACTGGCACTTACTGTCAAAAGAATATCGTAAAATTCCCTTGTTATTTTATGGAGAAGTAATTTCGGATGAAT
This sequence comes from uncultured Bacteroidales bacterium, assembly GCA_963840975.1. Classification (GTDB taxonomy): domain Bacteria; phylum Bacteroidota; class Bacteroidia; order Bacteroidales; family JAADJA01; genus JAADJA01. The sequence goes on from CAWJBC010000021.1 coordinate 429,383, forward strand.
TTAAAGGTAAGCAGATCAGCCGGATAAGCTCGCAAATAGATGTTGTGAGTACATTGCTTCATCAGTTGAATATTCCTTCTGATGAATTTTTCTGGAGCCAAAACCTTTTCAATCCCTATACGCAGGAATTTGCGTTTTATGAGGCTACTGAAGGGGTTGGCTGGGTATGTCCGGAGGGTTATTTTGTTTACCGCCGTGAAATGGAAGGTTACTTCGACATTGATATAACCCCGGGAAATGAAGAAAAAGTAATCAACGAGGGAAAAGCCTACCTTCAGGTGTTATTTCAGCAATATCTTGATTATTGAGTAAAATTCAGTATAAAAAAAACCGGTGAAAATTTTATTCTCCACCGGTTTTAAAAGTAAGGCAATTTAAGAAAGGAAAGAATAAACCTAATTATTAACCAAAACCAATTAAGGGAAAGACACCTTACTTTTAATTTCTTTACCAAAGAACGATGAGTCGCAAAGATAATTTAATATGCAAGCAAATGCAAAAAAAATAAAAAATATTTTTTCATTTATCACCACCGTCTTTTTCAAATGATTTAGAGCCTGTTTAAAATTCAATGCAAAATTTAACTTTTACATTTTGCCACGAAATCACTAGGACACTAAGAGTACACAAAGTGCGGAAAATGAATAATTTCTTAGTGAAACTCAGTGTTTTAACTTTTTATTTCACTGAGAACCACAGAGGGTTTCACTGAGGTTCACAGAGAAAATTTTGTTTATTTTAATTTAAAGTTTTACCTCCGTGCTGCTCTGTGACTTCTCTGTGCAGCTCCGTGTTACAAATCAAGAGTTTAGCATTTTTAAACAGTCTCTTAGTGTAGTTATTTATGCCGACTGCCTTCACTATTTGTTATTTTTTCAACGGACGTTTTTTTATCATACCGCCTTTGGTATCTTTCACACTGCTCATAACGGTAAAGGCATTCTGGTCAATTTTATCAACTTCTGTCTGAAGTTTCGCGATTTCAAGCCGTGTAATAACTGTGTAAACTATCTCAGTTTGTGTCAGGTTTGCTCCACTTTTCCCATAACCCCTTTTCCCATTGTAAATGGTAACTCCCCTTCCGAGTTTTTCGGTAATCATAAGCCTTATTTCTTCCGCATGGCTTGATACAATGGTAACTCCAGTATATTCTTCAACACCTTCAATAATAAAATCAACAGTTCGGGAAGCTGCAAGATAGGTAAGAATGGAATAAAGCGCTACCTCGATTGAAAGCAGGTAAGCCGCTGCCATGAAAATGATAATGTTAAAAACAAGAATGATATCGCCGATGGTAAAACCTGTTTTTTTGCTTAAATAAATTGCCAGAATTTCGGTACCATCCAGCACTCCGCCACCCCGAATAGAAAGCCCTATACCTGCGCCCAGGAAAAACCCGCCAAATACAGCAACCAATAATTTGTCGGATGTAATTACCGGATAATTAATGGTTACTAAAGCCAGGGCAAGTCCACCGATAACCAGGATGCTTTTAACAGCAAAAGACCTGCTGATTTGATTGTATCCCAGTGCAATGAAAGGAAGGTTGATGAGGACAATGAGTATGGACAAATGAATATTTGTAATTTCTGCTGTCAGTAGGGAAATACCTGTTACACCGCCATCAATAAAATTATTAGGCAATAAAAATCCTTTCAATCCGAAACCAGCCGAAATAATTCCGATTGACAGGAATAATATGTCTTTGATAAGGTGTGATACCGCAACTTTCAGCCTCAAAAATTCTCTTGCAACAAAATATGGTTTCATGTCACCTTCTGAAGGAGACCTCTTTGCCCTGTGCCAGGCTGTTCGAATGATTATTTGCTGTAGGATCGGATTCATTGTTGTTCTGTTAAAACAAACAATTTAATGATTTTGTTTTAATTTGAATGATATTGTATGAAAAATCCACTGATGCGTATAAAACCTCATAAATTATTTCATTTCCGGTTCAGCGTCTTTGCCCTGAACATTTTCTTCCTTAGGAATCGTCTTTTCTTTGGCCGGATTAGCTGCCCTTTTATAAGCGTCAGGTACAAATGGATCTTTAATGTTGATGTTGGCATCCTTTTTAAAATTGTCAACCTCGCGGGTGATTTCGTGGCGGATATCATCGGTAGCCCTTCGCACTTCATTGATCCCTTTGCCGATCATTCTGGCTATCTCAGGGATTTTTTTAGGTCCAAGCACAAGGTAAGCCACCAAAACAATCAGCAGGATTTCGCCACCGCTCATATTCAGAAATAACACTATGCCATTCATCGCAACTAAGTTGCTACAAACTTACATAAAAAAAGTCTCCCGATTGAGAGACTTTTTTTATAGCTGTAAATGAAAAATTTATTTCGACTTTTCCTGCAATTGTTTCTTTTTCTCTCTCCTGATCAAAAAATCGTAGACAATGGGTGAAGCATTGAAAACCGATGAATAGGTTCCCATGATGATACCAACAAAAAGTGCAAACATGAATCCCCTGATAATTTCACCGCCAAATACAAACATGATCAGAACGGTGAGCAGGGTTGTGCCGGTAGTGTTGATGGTACGGGCTAAGGTACTGTTAAGCGCTTCGTTGATATTGATTTTCAAATCGCGTTTGGGGTGTAAAAACCTGTATTCACGTATCCTGTCGAAAATAATAACCGTATCGTTGATTGAGTAACCGATGATTGTTAAGATAGCGGCAATAAAAGCCTGATCTACCTCAAGGCTGAAGGGTAGTATGGTATAGAAAAGTGAGAATACACCAATGGTGATGATGGTATCGTGGAAAAGCGAGATCACACCTGCCAATCCAAATTGCCATCTGCGGAAACGGATGGCGATATATATAAAGATACCGATTAGCGCAAAAAGTACGGCTAAAAAGGCAGCATTCCGAATATCATCAGCTATGGTTGGTCCTACTTTATTCGAACTGAGCACACCCAAGAGTTTGCTGTCAGCATCAGTGGTTGTACTGAATTCATTGTACTTAATCGTTTGATCTTTATAGAATGGTTTGAGTCCATTGAACAGATTTGTTTGAATGATACTGTCTACTTCTGGCTCATCGTTGTCAATCATGAATTTGGTAGTAATTTTTACCTGATTGTTGGGTCCGAAAGTCTTTACTTCGGGAGCAACATTTTGACCTTGTTCATTCACAAAGGCAGCGGTAAGAGAATTTCTAATATCGGCGGTTTTTACATCCTGGTCAAATCTGACAACATAGGTTCTTCCTCCTGAAAAATCAATTCCATAATTTAACCCGCGAAAGGTTATGGATAAGAGGCTGATAACAAAAATGATGATTGATATGACGTAGGCATATTTCCTCATGCCGATAAAGTCAATCTTAACATTTGCAAGCGCATTGAGTGTGTATTTGTTGGCAAATTTAACTTCTACATTGCGGCTCAGCATATATTGAAAGATAATACGGGAAATAAAGATAGCGGTGAATAAAGAGGAAATGATACCAATGGTAAGTGTGGTAGCAAACCCCTGTACTGGACCTGAACCAAAAATATAAAGAATAACGGCTGTTAATAAGGTGGTAACGTTACCGTCAATGATGGCAGAGTAGGCATTTTTGTAACCATCTGTAATAGCCAGCCGGATACCTTTTCCTGCTCTTACCTCTTCCTTGATACGTTCATAAATGATCACATTGGCATCCACAGCCATACCAAGGGTAAGAACAATACCTGCAATACCTGGCAAGGTAAGTACTGCCCCAAACGATGCTAATACTCCAAAGATGAAAAATACGTTGGTCATCAGGGCGAGATCGGCAACCAGACCGGAATAATTATAATACAGGAACATATAAATCATTACCACAATGAAGGCGATAATAAATGACCACAATCCTGCATTAATGGCTTCCTGTCCAAGTGAAGGACCCACAACTGCTTCCTCGACAATGCGGGCGCGTGCCGGGAGCTTTCCGGCTTTTAAAATATTGGCTAAATCCTGTGCTTCTTCAATGGTTGTATTACCTCCTGAAATTGATGACATACCATTGGGGATTTCTGAATTTACATTCGGAGCTGAGTAAACATAGTCGTCAAGAACAATAGCTACCTGCCGTCCGATGTTTTCGCCTGTCAGCCTTTTCCAAATCTTTGCGCCTTCGGCGTTCATTGACATGGAAACTTCAACCCTTCCGTTTTGGTCATAGTCCTGACGGGCTTCTGTTATAACTTCACCGCCCAATGCAGCTTTCAGATCGCGATTGGTGCTTTTGAGGGCAAGCAGTTCCAGAACTCCTGAACCTTCAACGCGAGGTTCATTGGTCCATGCAAGTTTTAGGTCGCGCGGAAACATGTTTTTGGTAAGTCTCAGCATCTGGTTCACCTTTGCTGTATCTTTAATAGCTGCATAACCTACTGTAGCCGATTGTCCCGGATAATACTGACCTTCTCTTTGCTCGTAAGCCGGATTTAATAAGGCATACAGTGGGTTCTTCCGGGTGTATTCCTTCATATCCTGATCTTTACCCGCTAAATCCGTGGTGTCACTTTTAAGCTGATCGAGCAGGGATTGTTCAGTGGAATCAGCAGTTGCAACATCCGTTTGCTTATTGACGCTTGTTGTGTCGGTGATTGCTCTTTTACTGGCAGAAGTGCTGTCAACGGGTTTGCCATCATTATAAATTGCTGCCAGCCTGTTGTTGGCTTCTGAAAAATACTGATAAACTTCGTTAAAACGGTAGGTTTCCCAAAATTCTAATTGAGCGGTTCCCTGTAATAGTTTCCGAACACGACCCGGATCTTTTACACCGGGTAATTCAACCAAAATCCTGTTGGATGTTGCTATTTTTTGAACATTGGGTTGGGTAACTCCGAACTTGTCAATACGAGTACGCAGAATGTTAAAAGTACGGTCGAATGCTCCGTTGGTTTCCTTTCTGACCACATCCAAAACTTCATCATTGGTTGATGCCGCGGTAATTCCTTTGTCTTTGAACTCGAAAAGGAAAATGGAAGCAAGACTAAAGTTGGGGTCAATTTCATTTACTGATTCACCGAATAAAGTAACAAAATCTTTTTGGCTGTCCTTTTGCTTTTCATAAGCCCTTTGCATGGCACTGAGAAAGGTTGGGTTCTGGCTGTTTCCTGACAATCCCCTAACAATATCACCAACACTAACCTCCATTGTAACATTCATCCCGCCCTTGAGGTCAAGACCCAGATTGATCTCCCGTTCCTTGCACTCTTTATAGGTGTATTTACGGATAAGGATATTGTAAACCACCTGATTTGCCATGGAGTCGAGATAATAATTTTCTCTTGCGCGGGTAATGGAATCGGTAAGATATCCCTTCAGTAATTCATCTCCTTTTGATAGTTCAGTTGCTAATTGCTTTGTAACTATACTGTTTGCATAATCCTGCGCTTTATTTTCGACCCTCGAAGTGATGAAGGTAAATGTAAGCTGAAATAAACAAACCAGTGCGAATAAAATTGCAAAAAACTTAATAGTCCCTTTGTTCTGCATTTCTCTTTGATTTATAATTTTACGTTCATAAACTCATAATCAGGTTGTGTATTTGAGGCTCGACTAATTCTGTATCCCTTAATACATCGGATAATTACAATAAAAGTACCCTGATTTTTTGAGGGTGCAAATATAGAATAACATTATTAAATAACCAATTATTAAAATTTTGTTAATCATTATTTTTTCACAGGGTAGTTTGTTGGTGACTTCACTATAAAATTTCAGAAAATAAACATGGTTTGAAAGTTTGTGGAATGTTGCTATTAGGCTATTTGAATTTTAAGCAACATTCAGATTAATGTTTATTCCGAATTTCAAAATTTCATTGACGACAGGATTTGATCTTGTAAAGTCACAATAATTAAAAGGATGAGGTTCAATCCTTAAATCAATTTTTCTCCTTAGTTTCATGAGATCAATTTGGGTATCAATAATATCATTTACTTGCCTCAATATAATTGCTATATCAATGTCGCTATCGTCGTTGTTTGTTCCTTTTGCATAGCTGCCGAATAACAGGGCGCTATGTATGTCGTACCTGTGTTTCAGTGAATCTATATAAGTTTTTGCTATTTCAAGTGCGTTTTCTTTATCCATGTCCGTAATTCTAATATTTTGTCAAACCATTCTTTGGTAAATTCAGGAGTGCATTTTTTATAAAAAGCCTGTTTGTAACTATCATAACGGGCATTTAAGTTAAATGTAGTAATGGTATCAAGCCAATCCAATTGCTCCTCCGAAAAGCTAAAGTTTGTTTTATTTGCTAACTTACTTAAATCGTGCGTAAACGGTGCATGATCATTAATAGCTTTTACAACGCAGGCTTTTATTAATTTCTCAATAACAAGGTGTCCAATAAACAAACACCAATGATAATCCTTTGACTCATACAAATGATTCATTGTTTTGTAATCCTTGTTGGAGCTATCTATCCAGTGCCGGATTATTTTTTCAGCATTAAAAGTTCCTTCCATTAAAAATCTTTATGACAAAGATACATTTATTAGCTGTGACTCAAAACTGTTATTTGAGTCAATCAAACTCCTTTTATTCCTTTTTTATGCAACACAATGTTAATTTTTTCAATGGTGATCATTCCTCCGTTGCGAATTCGGTCAAAATAAGGAATAATTGTTTCGGTGAATTTTTCAATCTTATCCGCTTCATCTACAATTTCAATGACCATAGGAAGTTTTTCAGAAAGCTCCCAGAATTTAACCGAATGGATTACATTGCTTGCCCCATAGCCCATAACCCCTTTGAGAACGGTAGCGCCCGAAAGTCTGTAGCGCTTAGCTGCAAACAGGATCACCTCATAAAGTGGTGTGTGTTTGAACCGGTCGGTCGAACTGATATAAATCCGTAATAATCTGGCTTCGATATTGATTTCCATAATTAGACGATTTTGGTGATGAGATTACCCAGGAAAGTTGCTGTAAGTCCTAAAAAAACACTCAACCCGGTATATAAGACAAAATGAAAAAAGTTGCCATCCTTCAGCATCATCAAGTTTTCATGTGTGAAAGCTGAAAAAGTTGTAAATCCGCCGCAAAAGCCCACCGTAAGAAACAAGCGCCATTCCGAATTGGAAATATTACCCCGCTCAGTCATTCCGAAAATTAAACCTATCAGGAAACATCCCAACAAATTAACTGCAAATGTTCCATAAGGAAATGAAGATATCACGGTATTTTGTATAAACCGGGATGCAAGAAACCGCGAAACCCCGCCAATAAAACTACCTGTTCCTATGATGAATAACAACTTTAACATACTTATTGATCTTTATCAGAGTCGCTTAGAAAATTATTTTCATGGCATTACTATACCGCCAATGCACTAAATTACATTTAAAATTTGAATTTGAATTAAACCATTGAGTCCCACTCCGAAAAGTGATTAATCGTCATTGCATCGGGTTTCGCCCTCGCAATGACGTCCTGTTTGCCTTTTTGGAGTGGACTCACCATTGGAATATGATACTTAGGCTCCAGTTCTCTTATAAATTCAGGGAAATCACATTTTGTAATCTTCACAAAGATAACTGATTAAAGCGATTACTCAGATTTTACCTGTTGTTCCATACCAAACAAATCGTATGGTTTCTCACTAAAATTTTCATGAAATAAAAATATGGTGAGAATAATGTAAGCGATAAATCCAATTACAATAAATAGTTGTAATCCAGAGGTTTTTTGAATATTTTGTTTGGATTTGGGATCACAAACTTCACCCGGACAGTATTGCGCCTTTTCTTTATAAAATATCCGATAAAATTTACAACCAAGGCAAATACCGAATGCCGTTTCAAAGAAAAGGAAAATGAGACAAATAAAGCAAATGATGCCCGTTATCGGGCTAAAGGAATTTACAACGACCATAAGGATGAACATAGTACCCGCTAAAACCACACCCATTATCCAGGCAAACTTTTTTTGCGGAGCCCCGACGTATTCAGGAATCTGGTTCCGTACAATCAAGCGTCCGAGGATCAATGATGGAGAAAACTTAGGATTGATAAAAACACGTATCAAAATATCAGTAAGGAAAATAACAGTAGCATACTTCAGCAATAAAAAGTCAGCTTTAAGAGCAGCCAATAAAATTGAAACAAACATCAATACAAAAAGAATACCTGCGGCTGCTCTAATTTCCCTTTCATTTAAAACAGCTACATTATAACCTTCAACATCTTCTCCGAATTTTATAATTTTATTCATTTTATTATTATTTTAAGTTTTAAACTTTTTGCATTAATCTCTTTGTTAGTTACTGTTTGCTATTTAAATAAATATTTCTTAATCTGCTTCACAACTATCGAAAAACCAAGTGTTTAAATACTAAACTTCCTTTTAACCAAACGAGCGATGTTGCAGAAAACTTATAGGCACCTGGTCTATTCCGGAATGGGTTGACCCTCCATCCAGGGAGCGCCGGCTTCTGTCATCAGTTTTTCTGTTTCAGGTATCCTCCTGTCGTGAATGTCGGCCAATTGAGCTCTGAAAGTCTCATATTCTGATTTAGCAATTGCCAGGCTTCGCTTGTGCATGGGTGTGGGTCCATAAGTTGTTCCGGTTCCCGACATCGCCACATACAATCTTGACTGGATAGTGGGATCCGTCTTTTCACCGATTTCCAGTTTAGCCAGGTTTCCATTCAATTTTTCATCAAGGGATTTTAAATCCTGTTTCAATTGATAGACCAGGCTATCAGTTGCACCCGGTACAGACGGAGTCCGTTGAAGAGCTTTTTGCATTGCATCCACTTTGGTTTTATCCTTGTTCATTGTGATCACAAGTGCAGAGACTGACATACTGAATTCCTCGATCTCTTCCCTGAATGCGGCGATTTCATCAAAGGATGCACCTTTGAGTGCGCCATTGCGTAGGGGAACCACTTCAAAATCAATGGGACCGGAAAGGAGGGTAGTAGCGCCATCTACCTGTTTGGCAAGAGTTACAGAATAAGTTCCAGGAATAACCATATAACCACCTGGCTCACGATCCGGATCCATATCATCAGGGTCAACCGGGCTTCCTGAGAGCATTCTCAAATCCCATGCAACACGCTGCAGACCTGCCGTGTTTGTTCCTTTGAGTTTCCGTACGACATTGTCCCTGCTGTCTTTGATGATCAGCCAGATACCAGGTTCTTCCTGCTGTTTTTCTTTGTCAATTGCATCCCAGCCCGGGAAAACTAAATCTTTACCTTCTTTTTTCAGTTTCTGTTCCTCTTCCGTACGGGTGAATTTTATTGTTTTCAAGGGCTGTTTTAGGTAATAGGTAAATTCTGCTCCAAATGCCGGATTGGGAGTAGTGTAAAATGTAGCTCCTGCGGAGTTGCCTCCTTTACTTTTGGGAATGTACCATATCGCCTTCCTTACGGGAAAGAGAGCAGACTCCTGTTCGAGCGTAGCCGGTTTAATTTCCCGAAGGCTGCTATAATCGTCAAGGATATAAATCCCTCTCCCGAACGAACCTCCTACCAGGTCATTTTCACGCCGCTGGATGGCAAGATCACGGAATGATATGTTGGGCAGCCCGCCCTTAAGTTGAATCCACTTATCTCCTCCGTCAACGGTGAACCATATCCCGAATTCGGTTCCGATGAACATCAGTCCCGGGGAAATATGATCCTGAACGATGCGCCATAATAAAGTTCTTTCGGGCAAATTACTCCGTATCGAAGTCCAGGTTTTGCCTTTGTCTGTGCTCTTTACCAGGTAAGGATTGAGGTCGCCATACTTGTGGTTATCAAGCACAACATAAACAGTATTGGCATCGAACAGGTCACACTTGATGTCGTTAACAAAAGCGGTTGCGGGAACACCTGCCATCGTGCCAACTTCTATCTTTCGCCAGTTGGTTCCGCTATCTTCGGTTACCTGCACCAGTCCATCATCCGTGCCTGCATAAATAAGCCCTTTCTGCAAAGGGGATTCTGCCAGGGAGGTGATCGTATTGTAGTTCGACATCGCTTCAAAATCCCATACTGCATCCCAGCCCCAGGTTTTATCCATTACTTTCATCATCATCCGGTCCTGATTTCGGGTAAGGTCGCCCGAAATTGCTGTCCAGCTATCACCCCGGTCATCCGAACGCCACACGCGCTGTGAGGCGAAATAGATTGTTGCAGTATTATGCGAACTTACCAGTATGGGCGCATCCCAGTTGTTGCGTTCATAGCTTTCGCCCTCTTCAGGTTGGGGTTTGATGTAAACTTTTTCGCCTGTGATCATATCAATGCGGTGCAATTCTCCCTCCTGCGATTGCGAATACATAATATCAGGATTGCCGGGTTCAGTGGCGGGCTGCTGACCATCGCCGTTAAGGGTGATAAACCAGTCGGAAGTACGGATGCCCATGCGGTCGTCAGTTCGTGACGGACCTCCCTGGGTTGCGTTGTCCTGCGTTCCACCATAAATATTATAAAAAGGTTCGGTATCATCCAATGCGATTTTGTAAAATTGCGTCACTGGCAGATTGTTGATATAACGCCAGTTTGCAGCAAGATCAAAGCTTTCATATAAGCCGCCATCGCTACCGACCAAAAGATAATCGGGGTCATCCTTTCGAAAGGCTATACAATGGTTGTCGCTGTGTTTTTTCTGTTCGGTCAGCTTCCTGAAAGTTTTCCCGCCATCTTCCGAGGCCTGAATCCTGATGTCCATCAGATAAATACGGTCGAACTTGTGCGGGCTTGCATACAGTTCCTGGTAGTAATGAGGACCTGTGGCCTGGCTTACTGCATCTGACATTTTTTTCCAAGAAGCTCCCCTGTCCTCCGACCGGTAAACGGCGCCTGTCCTCCGGTCGAGTTCGATGGCTGCATACACCACATCCGGTTTTTGCGGTGACATGGCAAGACCGATCTTGCCCATGTCGGTAGCAGGAAGCCCGTTGGTTAGTTTTTCCCAGGTGAGTCCGCTGTCTTCCGATCGGTAAATGGCTGTTCCCGGTCCACCGCCGATATAAGATGCTACCGTCCTGCCGTGCTGCCACGTTGCTGCATAAATCCTGTCGGGATTACGCGAGTCAACCATGATATCGGTGACACCAGTCCAGGTATCGTCTCCAAGTGTTTTTAGCCAGGTTTTCCCACCGTCTTTGGTAATGAAAAATCCACGTTCCCCCCCCTTGGACCATAGCGGTCCCTGTGCCGCCACCCAAACGATATTTGAATTCGTTGGATGAACAATGATCTTTGATATGTGTTGCGATTCGGTTAGTCCCATGTTCTTCCATGTCGTTCCACCGTCACCACTACGGTAAACACCATCTCCGTAACCAACATGACGACCGCCTACATTTTCACCGGTGCCTACCCACACCACGTTGGGGTTGGCAGCATCAATGGCGACGCAACCGATGGAATACGATTTCTGGCTGTCGAAGACAGGCGTCCAGGTGGTACCGGAATTGACGGTTTTCCATACCCCTCCCGACCCGACGGCGACATACCAGATGTTATTGTTTTGCGGATGGATGGCTACGTCGGCAATGCGCCCCGACATGAAGGCGGGTCCAATGCTGCGGAATTTCAATCCGGCATAGATGGCAGCCGATGTTGAATCGTTCGCTGGATTTTCTGTTTTCTTTTGTGCTGATAAGATGACGGGGAACACGGAAATGAATATTCCGAGGAGGATGAAAGAAGTAAATTTCTTCATATTTTAAATTTGAAAATTAATATACATGACAATTCCAATCGGAAAATGTTCAATGATCAGGGCTTACCTGCGTTTAAAAGCCTGCAACCGGAGTTCCGAAAGGTAATTTTTCGATGCTAAAAATAAGATAATTTTAAATTGTTGAACCAAACATGTAATTTTCTGGAAAAATAGTTTTCAACTTGATGTTCGAAGTTCGATGTTTTATGATTGAAGTTGTTACCTGTACTTAAGCCACTTCCAAAGTTCTTTGTAACTGACTTTTTTGCCGTACATCAGAATTCCTGTGCGGTAGATTTTGGCTGCCAACCAGGTTGCGCCCAGAAATCCAACGATCAGGAGAACCATTGAAATAATAAGTTGTTCATAAGGCACGCCAAAGGGAATGCGGATCATCATGGCTACGGGTGATGTTAATGGAAAAAGAGATAGCCAGTAGGCTGCCGGTCCGTCCGGGTTCATCATGATGGTTTGCGAAAGCGCGATGGAAATGATCATCGGGATGGTTAGCGGGAGCATGAATTGCTGGGTGTCGGTTTCGTTGTCAACAGCCGAACCGATGGCAGCGAAAAGCGCACCGTACAAGAAATATCCTCCAATAAAATAAAATAAAAAAGCACCGATCAGGACAGCGAAATTAATGGACCGGATGGATTCAAATATGGCCATGACTGATTCGTTGAGGTCTTCAGTGTTTTCAGCGTCAATGGTATTTTCTGCTGAAACGGCAGTGGTGTTCGCCAATTTCAGTTGATCGTTTTGATAATCGCTTAACCGGGTTGAGAAGACCGACATGAAAATGGTAACAATGGTCATGGTAAGGATTATCCAAAGTACGAACTGGGTCAAACCTACCATTGCAACTCCGACAATTTTGCCCATCATGAGCTGGAAAGGACGGACGGAGGATACGATGATCTCTACGATGCGGTTGGTCTTTTCTTCAATCACACCGCGCATGACCAAACCGCCATACATAAATATAAAGATATAGATCAACAAACCACCGATAAAACCGATCGCCATACTCAATTCGGTTGAGCTTTTTTCTTCTTCGCCCCCTTCGTTCATTTTTACAGTAACCAAATTGACATTGCTCTTAATTGAACTCAGTATAGCGGGGTCTATGCCCGATGCTTCAAGTTTTAACGATTCCACCTTTTTGCGCATGGCGTTTTTAAGGTAGCTCTTCACCACAATGTTCGGCTGATTGTTGGAGTATAAAATGGCGGACTGGGGAATGCTCAATTCGGTGCGTGGAATATATAAAAGTGCGTAATAACCATCCTTTGCCATGCTCTTCTTTGCAGTTTCAAGGTCAGCTTTGATGAATGAAAAATGAAGATTATCCGTATTTTCAAACTCATGGGTAAACAAACCTGATTCATCAATAATTCCCAGTTTTTTCGTTTCGCCTTCCATTTGTGCAAAATAAACCGGAACGATAAATACGGCAGCCATCAGGACTGGACCCAGTATGGTCATAATAAGGAATGATTTTTTTTTCACCCTTGTTAAATATTCCCGTTTTATGATCAGCAGTATCTTATCCATTCAGCCTCAGAATTTTTTATTTTCGTTTACTTTGTTGATGAAGATATCGTTCATGGTAGGTAAAATTTCGTTGAACGAAAGGATGGTGACGTGAGGAATTAATAATGCAAGCAAATCGTTCGGTGTATTGTTGTTTAAAATTTTAATCATCGCAACAGATGTTTCTTTGTCGTGATTCTGCTGGACAACATCAAATTTTTTCATGGGCAGTATTGCCAAATCATCCTGATTTCCCCTGAACGCGATTTCAAAAGTATTGGATTTATAAGCGTTTTTTATGTCACTGACTTTCCCCTCTAATATTTTTTTTGACTTGTCAATCAATGCGATGTGGTCGCAGAGTTCCTCAACGGAAGCCATGTTATGAGTGGAGAATATGATGGTTGAACCTTTTTTCTTTTGCTCAATGATCTCGTCTTTGATGAGGTTTACGTTGATAGGATCAAATCCGCTGAACGGCTCATCGAAAATTAACAATTCCGGTTCGTGAATGATTGTGATGATAAACTGAACCTTTTGCTGCATTCCTTTCGAAAGCTCTTCGACTTTGCGGTTCCACCAGGGCTGGATCTCAAATTTTTCAAACCATCGCTTAAGCCTCCGGGCTGCATCCTGTTTGGTAAGTCCTTTGAGTTGTGCAAGGTAAAGCGCCTGTTCACCCACCTTCATTTTTTTATACAAGCCTCTTTCTTCGGGCAGGTAACCGATTTTATGGGTGTCTTCAGGTTTCAGTTTTTCGGAGCGGAAAAAAAGATGTCCTGAATCAGGGGCTGTGATCTGGTTGATGATGCGGATGAGGGTTGTTTTTCCGGCACCATTCGGACCTAACAATCCATAAATGCTTTGTTCCGGAACTGAGATGCTAACTTCGTGAAGCGCCCTGTGATTGGCAAATTGTTTGGTAACTTCCTGGGCTTCAAACAAAGTTTTCATTTAATCACTTTTTATATTTCTATTCCTGCTAAACCTTTTGCTTCAATTAATGAAAATATTCTTTCATTTTCGAAAAGAAACTTCTGTCCTGCTCCGTAGGACTGGGGATAAAATTAGGTGATTTTGCCAACTTTTCCAGAATTTCTTTTTCTTCTTTTGTGAGGTTTTTGGGTGTCCACACATTGATGTTGATGAGCAAATCTCCGTGTTCGTATGAGTTTAAGCCGGGCAATCCTTTGCCTTTAAGCCGCAATACTTTTCCGGCTTGTGTTCCTGACGGGATTTTGATGCGCGCTTTTCCACCGATAGTTGGAATTTCGAGTGAGGATCCGAGCGCCGCTTCGCTGATGCTGATAAATACATTATGGATAAGCGTTTTCCCGTCACGTTCAAAGTCATTATGTGGTACCTCTTCCACCACGATGATCAGGTCGCCCGGGATTCCGCCCCTGGCACCGGCATTTCCTTTTCCGCTCATCGAAAGCTGCATGTTATCCTCCACGCCTGCAGGTATTTTCATGGTGATGACTTCTTCCCCTTTCACAATGCCATCACCTGTACATTCGGTGCATTTATTCATGATGATTTGTCCCTCGCCGCCACAGGTAGGGCAGCTTGAAGATGTCTGCATCTGTCCTAAAAAAGTATTGGTAACCCTTGTTACATGACCGGTTCCACGACAGGTAGAGCACGTTGAATATGATGAACCTCCCTTTGAACCTGTACCGTGGCACGAATTACAACTCAGATATTTATTGACTTTTATTTTTTTCTCGGCTCCGTGTGCAATTTCTTCGAGTGTCAGCTTCACTTTTACCCGCAAATTTGAACCTCTGTTGACCCCTCTTCGCTGACGGGTTCCGCCAAAGCCCCCGAAGCCGCTAAATGCCCCGCCAAACGCATCACCGAAAATGTCGCCGAACTGACTGAATATATCATCCATTGACATGTGGTGACCGTTGGAGCTTGCACCGCCAACTCCGGCATGTCCAAACTGATCGTAGCGTTTCCTCTTTTCAGGATTGCTGAGAACTTCATAAGCCTCGGCTGCTTCTTTGAATTTTTCCTCAGCCCCTTTATCATCAGGGTTTTTGTCGGGATGATGTTTCAAAGCCATCTGCCGGTAAGCTTTTTTGATTTCGCTTTCCGATGCACTTTTTGAAACACCTAATACTTCGTAATAATCTCTTTTTGACATTAATTCTGTTGTCGGTTTGCCATGTTAAATTTAAATTGTCCTTTGAAGCCCTCCATCAGCTTGTTTACTGACCTATCACCACCTTGGAATAACGCATTACTTTATCGCCTAACATGTAGCCTTTTTCAATTTCATCCACAATTTTATTTTTTTGTTCCTCGCTTTGCGCCGGAATAAATGTGATTGCTTCGTGGAAGTCGGTGTTAAATTCCTGACCGATAGCATCAATGGCTTTTACTCCTTTCTTTTCGAGTATGCCTCTGAATTTGTTAAAGATAAGATTTACACCTTCCTTTACTGCATTGCAATCCTGCGCATCAGCGGTTGATTTTATGGCGCGCTCAAAATCATCCATTACCGGCAATAAATCGGTAATTACTTCGGCAGAAACCGTCCGGCTCAACTCTAATCGCTCCTTATGGGTTCGTTTGCGATAGTTATCAAAGTCGGAATAAAGCCGGAGGTATTTATCATTCAACTCATCAACTTTTTCCTGCAGCACTTGCTCTTTTGGTTTTTTATCATCTTCGGCGGCTTCTTTGTTCGCTTTATCCTTTATTTCTGCAGCTTCTGCTGAAGGTTGCCCTTCATGTGTATCCTTCTGATCCTCCATTGAATGCTGCTTAAATTCTTTATTTTTCTTCTTTGACATCTCTATTTATATATTTTTCTGATTCACGGTAGTATTCATTTGACAGGCGGATGATTTAACAAAAATTTTGCCATTAATATTTAAGGACAATGTGGCAGAACTATCAGATAAAATTGGCCTGTCTGAAGGTTGATTATCCGATGGCTTTGGTTAAAATAAAAAAAAGAGGCTGTCGCATTGTTAATACATTAATGAGACAGCCTCTGAAATTTTATAATTCCCTGTTTATTGATTGATCCTCATTTTGTAGAATGACCGGTAAACAAATACCAGAGCAATTGCTAAAAATACCAATCCAATGTACATAGCATACGGTCTGAAGTGCTCAGCCAAAGCAATTTCCATCGCTAATAATCCAAAAAGGGTGGTAAACTTAATGATGGGATTAAGGGCAACAGAAGAAGTATCCTTAAAAGGATCGCCTACAGTATCGCCTACAACAGAAGCTGCATGAAGATCAGTTCCTTTTTCTTTCATGTCAACTTCTATCACTTTTTTGGCGTTATCCCACGAACCTCCGGCATTGGCCATGAAAATTGCCTGGAACAATCCGAAAAATGCAATTGACAACAAATAGCTGACAAATAGTGAAACCGGTGCATTTGATGTATGTGGTGACGACAGAAATGCAAATGCAAGTGCAAAGGAGAAAATGGCAATAAATATATTCCACATCCCTTTTTGTGCATACACTGTGCAAATCTGAACCACTTGTCTCGATTTCTCCACGTCAGCTTTTTTGGGAGCATTCGGGTCAAGGTTAATGTTTTTCTTGATGAATTCAACAGCCCTTGCGGCTCCGGTGCTCACAGCCTGAATGGATGCTCCGGTAAACCAGTAAATTACTGCTCCACCCAATAAAAAGCCAAGTATTGAATAGGGATTAAGCAGGTTAAGGATTTCTTCAGGTTGAACACCTAAAGTGCTTTTTATTACAAGTATCAGTGAAAAGATCATTGTGGTAGCTCCTACCACTGCCGTACCAATCAGAACAGGTTTGGCTGTGGCTTTGAAAGTATTTCCAGCGCCGTCATTCGCTTCAAGATAATATTTCGATTTTTCAAAATCAGGTTTGAACCCAAAATCTTTTTCAATTTCCTTTGTTTTAGCTTCCATATCCTCTTCAATGAGTGAAAGCTCGTAAATGGATTGTGCATTGTCAGTTACAGGTCCGTAACTGTCAACTGCAATCGTTACGGGTCCCATTCCAAGCATACCAAAGGCAACAAGTCCGAAAGCAAAAATGGATGGGTAGATCATAAAGTTATCAAGTCCGAAAGTACTGGCAAAATAAGCAATGAACATAAGCAGGAAGAACACCATGCCCATCCAAAATGCACTGAAATTACCTGCTACCAATCCTGAAAGGATATTCAGTGAAGCACCGCCTTTTTTGGAGGCTTCCACAACCTCTCTTACATGCGTTGATTTGGGACTGGTAAAAAGTTTGGTAAACTCCGGTATTAATGCTGCACCCAGCGTTCCTGCGCTGATGATTACCGAAAGTGTGATCCACATGTTATGCGGCATGTCGTAAATGGTTAAGTAGCTAACTGCAAAGGTGACAACGATAGATAAAAGTGAAGTAATCCAAACCAGCGAAGTGAGCGGTTTTTCAAAATCAATGTCATCTGCATTGCCGTATTTTGCTTTGGTAATGGCTCCGTTGATCCAAAAAGAAACAATAGAAGTAATGATCATCAATATGCGCATAAGGAAAATCCATGTGAGCAACTGAACCTGATCGGCAATGTTACCAACAGCCAGCAGGATAAAAGAGATCAAGGCAACACCCGTTACACCATAAGTTTCAAAACCATCTGCGGTGGGTCCTACACTGTCACCGGCATTATCGCCTACACAGTCGGCAATGGTTCCAGGGTTTCTCGGATCGTCTTCGCCAATTTTGAAAATTACCTTCATCAGGTCGGATCCTATATCTGCAATCTTTGTAAATATACCACCTGCAATTCTAAGTACGGAAGCTCCCAGCGATTCACCAATGGCAAAGCCAATAAAACTGGCGCCCGCGTATTCGCCCGGAACAAACAACAAAATGACCAGCATCATAATGAGTTCGAGCGAGATCAGAACAACTCCGATGCTCATGCCGGCGTTCAACGGAATATTTAAAAGTTTAATGGGCTTCCTCTCAAGCGAGGCAAAAGCCATCCTTGAATTGGCAAGGGTATTCATCCTGATACCAAACCAGGCAACACTGTATGAGCCAAGGATGCCAATAACCGTCCATCCCAGGATCATCAGCACGCCACCAACACCGAAATTGGCATCAGACAGCCAGCCGAAATAAAAAGCTACTGCTGAACCAATGAACAGAAACAAAAGAGCCAAAAACTTTCCCTGTTGAATCAGATAAGTTTTTCCGGTTTCGTAAATCACATTGGCAACATCCAGCATTGACTGATGTGCCCTTATTTTCTTAACTTTCACAAACTGATACAAGCCGAACATAAAGCCGGCCATTGTTATCAGGAAACCCCAATACAGGATGCTCTGTGATTTCACTCCCTCCGGAATGATAAGGTCCGCTTCGCTTGCAAACGAAAGGATGGGAAGCGCAAATAATGCGAATAAAGGTAATAATCGTTTCATATTTAAATCATTAAATTTAACATTTCAGGCGCAAAAATAGAAAGTATTTTCATACTTACAATGTTAAACGCGAAATCATATATTATTAAAATGCACACTTGTCTTTGTCTGTCAGTCTTTTTTAATATCTTTTCAAGAACCCTTTGTTAATAATTTGTAAAATTTCATGATAAAAACAAAATCATTATTGGAAATAATTAATACTTTTACTTTTCATTTTCAAAGGGCAAGGTATATACCGGATGGATAAAATAAAACTTGAAATTATTGGAATGTCTTACAGCCAGTCGCAGAGTGGAGCTTATGCACTTATTTTGGGAGAAGTTGACGGAAAAAGACGGTTACCTATCATTATCGGCGGGTTTGAAGCTCAGGCTATCGCTATTGAATTGGAAAAGATGCAACCTTCCCGACCCCTGACGCACGATCTGTTTAAAAGTTTTGCTGACAATTTTAACATCACCATCAAAGAAGTTGTGATCAACAAATTTCTTGAAGGCGTTTTTCATGCTGAACTGGTTTGCCTGAATGAAAAGGGTGAACACCTTATTGACGCGCGCACTTCGGATGCAGTAGCCCTCGCCCTCCGGTTCAATTGCCCCATTTATACAATCGAAAAAATCATGTCAGCAGCGGGTATCCTCGTTGATGAGCCTGGTGAAAAAGATGATAAATCCAGGACCCGTGTTAAAAAAGCAGCCAAAAGTCAGTTTGAGCAGCTTACAATGGATGAACTGAACGACCTTCTCCAGAAATCAATTGATAAAGAGGAGTACGAAAAAGCATCCAAAATCAGGGATGAAATGAAAAGAAGGGAAAAGGAAGAATAAACCGCCACCATCGTCTAAAATTGATTTCCGTTGAATTTAACAGGCTTCTGACAGAAGCCCGGATTTCGTTGTTGAAAACTTATGATTTATTCTTGATAGTTTCAAATCAGGTAACCCAACATAAGCAGATTATTGCATTAATTTTGTTTCCAATTAACAAAGGTTTATTATGCAGCAATATCTTGATTTGCTAAACCATGTACTCGACAAGGGAGTCTTGAAGAAAGACCGCACAGGAACTGGAACTTACAGCGTTTTTGGTTATCAGATGCGGTTTGATCTGTCGAAAGGCTTTCCGGTGATGACCACAAAAAAGTTACACCTTCGCTCTATCATTCATGAACTTTTGTGGTTTCTGAACGGAGAGACTAATACCCGATACCTGAACGAAAACAAAGTCTCGATCTGGAATGAATGGGCTGATGAAAATGGTAACCTTGGACCCATTTATGGTGCGCAATGGCGCAACTGGAACGACGAAGGAATAGATCAGATTGCAGAAGTAATTAACCTGATCAAAACCAACCCCGACAGCCGCAGAATGATGGTTGCCGCATGGAACCCGAGTGTATTGCCCGTACCGGGAAAATCCTTTGCCGGGAATGTTGCCGAAGGACGTGCTGCTTTGCCACCCTGTCATGCTTTCTTTCAGTTTTATGTAGCGGATGGAAAGTTATCCTGCCAGATGTACCAGCGTAGTTGTGATATTTTCCTGGGCGTGCCGTTCAACATTGCTTCCTATGCTCTGCTGAACATGATGGTTGCGCAGGTAACCGGTTTAAAACCCGGTGATTTCATTCATACTTTGGGCGATGCCCACATATACCTGAATCATGTTGAACAATGCAAACTGCAGTTAACGCGCAAGCCATTTCCTTTACCCAAAATGAAAATCAATCCTGAAGTCAGGGGTATTTTTGATTTTAAAATAGATGATTTTGAACTTGTGGGTTACCAGTCGCATCCGCATATAAAGGGAGAGATTTCTGTGTAATTGACTAAAATTGGAATTGACTAAATTGACTATAATTTAATGAAAAATATTTCCATAATTGTTGCTGTAGCAAAAAATAATGCCATCGGCAAGGACAACAAACTGCTTTGCCATTTGTCAGAGGACCTGAAACGATTTAAAAAACTAACTTCTGGCTATCCTGTGATTATGGGTAAAAATACGTACTTTTCTTTGCCCAACAGACCTTTACCTAACCGGAGAAACATAGTAATAACTGATGTTCCGGGAGAACAAATTGATAGTTGCGACATGGCATATTCCATTGAAGATGCGATTTCAAAGATGGATTCAGATAAAGAAAATTTCATCATCGGCGGTGCCTCCATTTACAGGCAGTTCATGCCTTTTGCCGATAAACTTTACATCACATGGATTCATCAGGAATTTGAAGCGGATACTTTTTTCCCGGAAGTGAAAGAAACCGAATGGGAAGTAATTTCAAAAGAAGACTACAATGTAACAGATGAAAAGAATCCGTATCCTTATTCGTATGTGGTTTATTGCCGAAAATAATAGAAAATATCACTTCTTTTTCCCAAGCAATGAAAGGATACCGTTGATGAATGTCAATGGATGAGAAGGGTTTCCGGGAACGAAAAGGTCAATAGTATATTTATCTAAAAAACTTCGGTTTATTGCCGGGCTTCCATCGAAAATACCACCACTTATGGCATCAGTCCCGACAAGGATAATGATTTTTGGATCGGGGGTTGCTTCATAGCAAATTTGCGTGGCTTCAGCCATATTTTCTGATATAGGGCCGGTGATCACAATGCCATCAGCATGACGGGGAGAAGCCACGAACTCAATTCCATATCTACCCATGTCGAAATTGACATTTCCGGAGGCATTTAATTCCATTTCACAACTGTTATCACCCGCAGCGGATATTTGCCTTAATTTCAGAGAATGTTTAAAGTATTTCCTGATTTCCTTCCTCACCAATTCGGGATCCAATTGTATTGATTTATCCTCACCAACTCCTATTATTAAGCGGTTTCGATTGTTTGTTGCAATTTTGTAATCATTCGTAAATGAAATATTGTCTGGTGCCATAAACTGGCATTCCTTGCAAAACGCACATTTGCCCAAATCTATTCCAAAGGGTTCATTAACGATGGCATTTGTAGGACAAAGTTTAACAAGTTCTTCTCTTTTACCTTTATCAGGCAGCTTGCTGATGACCGGTCTTCCCCTGAAAAGCGGCGTTAATTCTGCAGTTGTGAGGTCAGGCACAAACTGCTTTCCATGTTGTTTAAATATCTTAAGCTCTTTGATCATACTTCTGATTCTTATAAATCATTTCCGCAATAGGATAGATTAAAACTTTTATTACATACCGGGAAATCTGAAATCTCCTGGTTCCTCACTGCCAGCGCTAGCGCCATCCAATTGTGCATTGACGGATCTTTAATTTTATAATGAAGGATGTTCCCATTTGTTCCTGTGATTGCGGTATGACAGATTTCACCCCGCCAGCCTTCTGTTAAGGAAATAGCGAACGAATCAGGTTGGAGCTTGTAATGATAATCAGGTCTGGTATAATTTCCCTTCTCTTTTCCCAATAGTTTTGCCCATTGCTTAATAAATCCTATGGATTGTCTGGCTTCGAGATTGCGCAGCATTCCTCTGGCAAGTACATCACCGCTCGTCAAAGTTATGGGTTCAATATTAAAATTTTTGAAGTACTGGAAAGGATGACTTTTGCGTATATCTCGTTCAATGCCTGTAATCTTTGCTGCCATGCCGACGGTTCCAATCAATTTTGCTTGTTCCTGTGTGACAATCCCGATTCCATCAAACCTCGAAAGCACGCTGGGCAGGGAATAAATTCTGTCGGTAATATCTTCAAACCGTTTACCTGAATCCTCAAGGATTTTCAACATTTCGCGAATGAATTCATTTGTTGCAGGATAATTGCTTCCTCCCGGCCGGATAAGCCCTTTACCAAATCGGTTTCCACACCAAAGTTGGGTCGTATTAATTATAGTTGTCCTTAGTGCTTCATTCACTGCCTGCCCTAACTGATAGGCAACATCCATACACAGCGCTGCTGTATCACCAATATGGATGGCAATTCTTTCCAGTTCGAGCGCAATATTTCTTTCGATCTGAAGCCTTTCGGATACATTAATTCCTGCTAGTGATTCGAGAATGCCAATATGAGCCAAACCATGTGCCACAGCAGAATCACCAGCTATGCTTTCTGCAAGGATCATCCGTTGAAGCGGATTATCCTTTTCTATCATCAGTTTTTCGATGCCCCGATGCTGGTATCCCAGATGAATTTCAAGATGGATTACTTTTTCGCCATTACAGATAAACCTGAAATGTCCCGGCTCAATCACTCCGGCATGAATTGGCCCAACTCCGACTTCATGCAACTCTTCACTTTCAATTTGATAAAAGGGATAGTTATCCAGGGTGCTTTCTGGATTGAACCGATCAAAAGGGTAGCGGATTGGTTTCAGCCAGGGGTGATTCAGGAATTGTACGCCAAAATTCTCATGAATTTCCCTTTCATATACATGCATGGCGAAGATTTCGGACGTCAGCGATTCTAAAATTAATCCATCTCTTTTGTGAACATGAGAAATTACCGCAATATTCGAAGTATGGTCATTTGCGATACAACAGAAAAATTTTAATTGGTCATCAATAGGAAATGCAAAGTAAGCCACACAATGGCAATATTTATCAGTCAGAAATTCTTTTACAAGTTTGTAAAAATCTGGATAGCTTAAAACCGGGATATCTTTCCTCAGGAGAGGAGCGCCATTATTTTTTATTTCAATATATTGATGATTCTTCATTGCAAATTATTTTGGCAGCCCGGCAATACTTTGATTGATCAGATCAACCAGAAATTGAGGTTGATAAAAACAAACAAAAATTACAATGCTTAAAAAAATGAACTGGCTGATGGTCTCAATGGGTTTAATTCTGATAAATGGATACTCGTCACCTAACCGCCTGGGTCTTGAAAATATCATCTTAAGAATTCGGGTGCTCATGGCGAAAATAATGATAACCAAAAAAAACAAGGATAGGATCAAAACAAACCAATGACCGCTAATTACAAGTGATTTGAATATTAAAAACTCAGCGACAAAGAGGCCTGATGGAGGAATAGCTGTGATACAAATCAGCCCAATAAGGAATACCAATCCACCGGCAGGGTAGATCTCCATGTAATTTCCGCGTTCTTCTACATCATGGGTATTAAGGATACGATACATTTGCCCTGTTTGGAAAAACAGGCTTGATTTGACCAGCGAATGCAATACCAGTAAAAGAATGGCTGCATAATACCCAATTCCGCCAACTCCAATTGCAATTGCTACCAATCCGGTATTTTCAAGACTTGAATAAGCCAGCATTCGGGCGCTATATCTGACTTTAAGCTCATAACCTGCTGCCACCAGCAACGAAAGTACTCCGATAATGATGAGGATGTGGTTCATCCACTCAAAAATCACAGTTCCCGAAAAAGCCACGTAAATCCTGAAAATAGATATAAAGCCCATATTTACCAATCCCGTTGAAATCAGTCCACCAATAGGAGAGGGCGCTTCTGAATTGGCATCAATACCGACCGTATGCATCGGGAATAATTCCATCTTGGTGCTATAGCCTACGAGTACAAAAAGGAAAGCAATTTTTAAATAGAGGGGATTGGCATTTTCAGAAGCCTTACTTATGCTTTCGAACGACAAATCCTGAATTCCAATTCCGGTCATTGTCATGCTGAGGAATAAAATCCCCAGGTATGCCAGTGCTATCCCGGTTGAACAAAGGAAGATATATTTCCAGGTTGCTTCAAGAGCGGTTGTTGTCTTTTTGTGATAGATCAACACCGAGCCGGTTAGTGTTGTGGCTTCCACCAAAACCCAAACTGCGGTAATGTCATTGGCAAAATATGCACCGGTAATGGAAGCAATCAACCCGATAAGTGCTGAATGATAAAAAAAGAATCGTTCTGGGCTGCGGTTGCTGAAATACATGAATCCATGATACACCACGGCAATACTGATCAACGTGAGTACTGTCAGAAAAATCGTTCCAAGTGCATCATAAGTGAAATAGGTCAATTCAGTTTTACCGGCATTTTGTATAACATAAATGTTAAATAGAACCTGAATCAATAAAAAAGCACCGAGAATGATTTTGGTAATGTATTGCTTCCGGATGAATAAAGCACCCATGCTCAAAAGAATTGCCGATAGATAGTAAAACAATATCATAACCTAATGCTTAAGTGCAGTAAGAGAATCAGCCATAAGGTCCTGGTGTTGACTCCCAACTTTGTTGACGAAAATACCCAGGATCAGCACACTGGCAAAAATATCAAGCAGTATTCCGATGTTGATCAGCATCGGCATCTCTTTGCCTGCCGCGAGTGAGAACATAAAAACTGCATTTTCGATGACCAGAAACCCGATCATGTGCGAAAAAATAAGTTTATGAGTGACAATAATAAGCAGACCGGTAAACAGGGTGAATAAAGCAATGGTCATGTAAACCGTATCAATGAATTTACCCACCAGAGTATTAGCAAGGATAATGCTTAAAAATAATCCGAGGATGGTGAATATCAATAAATAAAATCCGGGCAATGCTTTCGAATGAACCTTGTATATTTTGATTCTGGTAATGATGCGATAAAGGATCATGGGAACGATGATGGCCTTGAATAAAACCGTTTCGGAAACTATAAATAGCAGGCTCGCAGTATTAACCTCTCTGAGCTCAAGTAGAGCAATGCCAAACAGAAGGAAACCCTGGATGGCTATCAATTTTGAAAAAGTCCTGAATCGTTCAGAAATACTCAGGTAAATGAGCGTTAATGCGAAAAATATGATCAGGAAGCTCAGCATAATTTTAACTGATTAGTTTGTTAGTCAAAATAAGAACAATCACAAATGCAATTAAGGCTATTGAAAAAACCGTCAAAATGTATTCTGAATTTTTTACCATTTTATTTCTTGCCCTGAATGACTCCATGATCCCGATGATAGCCGCAAAAACTATTTGTATTCCGAGATACAGGACAATCTGCAATGCAAGATGCCATCCAGCGGGGATAAGGAAACTGCTGATCAGGGAGCCGTAGATGGCAAATTTTAGGTACGATCCTATATGGATTAATGCTTTATCAAAGCCGCTATTATCCAATATCATTACCTCATGAATCATGGTTAATTCAAGGTGTGTTTTGGGATCATCTACCGGAACCCTGCTGTTTTCTATCATTGCAATTTGAACCAAAATATAAAATCCAATGATGCTGAAAACCATCACATAATGATTTTCTGTGATATGAAAATGGGTCATGATGTCGGAAAAGGAAGTGTAACCAGTAAACATTGCAAATGTTGCCAGCAAAATAAAAAATGCAGGCTCCACCAGCATCGAATATAGCGCTTCACGATTGGCACCCATCCCTTCAAAGGCGCTTCCGGTATCAAGCGCCGAAATGATCATGAAAAATTTTCCAAGTGCCAGCAGATAAGCAAAAAATATGAAGTCACCCTCGAAAGAAAAAATCGCCCGTTGATTAGCCACTGGAACGAGCATTATTGCGATCAAAACGGTGGCCAGAGCAATGGTGGGTGCAATCTGGAAAATAAAGCTCGTGGTTTGGCTGAAAACACTTCCTTTCTTAAATAAAACCCTCAAATCTTTCAATGGCTGTAATATTCCGGGACCTTTCCGTCCGCTTGCCAGGCTTTTTACTCTCAGGATAATTCCCGGGAAAAAGGATGCAGATACAATTACTAATATGATTCCTGCTATCTTCATATTACTTTGAATAAAGTTAACAGAAAAATAATAAGCATAAAAACAAAGGCATACAAAATATAATGCTGGATTTGTCCTGTCTGCATAATGGCGATCTTCTTCAGCATTTCCTGCATTAAATGGATCGGGTTATCAATCAGGAAGCGTTTAAAAACATCAAAATTATGTGAAAGGAATTTCCTCTTTCCCGGAAAAATGTCATTTGCTTCAATACTCCTGAAAACCTTTCTGTTGCCCATGATTGGATTTGCCAGGTAGCCGAAATTATCGGCATAGGAAGTGGCTGTGTATTGTTGCTTATAATTTCCGGCAGTGTAACCGCATCCCCAGGTGGGTCCATAACTGACAGTCCTGTTCTTTAAATGCATCCGCCTGTAAACGAGCATAGCGACAATCAAAATAATAAATATTCCACCCAGCATACTGATCTGTTGAAGGCTGCTGATGGAGCTAACAGCTAAAGGTAAATCTCCGTTAAGATGAAACGCTTCAGCTATCAGCGCGAAAACTGGTTTTATAAAAAGTGAGGAACCCAGCCCGATCATCAGGATCAGAACAATGATAATAACCTGCGGGAACATCATACCGGTGCCAGACTCTTTCGCATTTGCAGCTTCCTGACTTCTGGACTGACCAAGAAAAACAATGCCAAATGCTTTAGTAAAACAGAAGATAGCCAGTCCGCCAATGAGTGTCAAACCGATGATACTGATAAGGATGGTAATGATCTGGTAGAGATTTGCGCCTGATAAACTCTTGAACATCCCAAGATAGATAAGGTATTCCGAAATAAAACCATTGAAAGGAGGAAGTCCGCAAATGGCCAGTGAGCCTATCAGGAAGAACACAGCCGTAAAAGGCATATTCTTGATCAATCCACCCAAATGATCAATGGTTCGGGTATGGGCAGAACGGTAAACTGATCCGGCTCCATAAAAAAGTAATGATTTAAAAAGTGAGTGGTTCAGCACATGAAGCAATCCGCCGCTCAGTCCAAGTAAAGCCAGACCGCTATTACCCGTCGCCTTTCCGATGATTCCCAAACCGATCCCGATGCCTATGATGCCGATGTTCTCGATGCTGTGGTAGGCCAGCAATCGTTTCAGGTCGTGCTGTACAATGGCTGTCATCACCCCGAGGATGCCTGAGATAAGTGAAATCGTAAGAATGATGGTGCCGATCCATAACAGATCGGACTCTACAGATAACAGTACCCGCAATATTCCATAAATCCCCATTTTGATCATTACCCCTGACATCACACCTGAAATATGCGAAGGTGCGGCAGGATGCGCTTCGGGAAGCCAGGTATGCAATGGGATAAAACCGGCTTTGATTCCGAATCCAATGAAAAACAGCAGAAACAGGAATAAATTCGGATGCACTGAAAAGTATTGGGTAAGCGCATCAAAGCTCATTGCTCCGGTTGACTTTTCGATGATCAGGAAAGCAACCAGCAGCATAGCAAATCCCACATGCATCTGTATAAGGTAGTTGATGCCGGTCCTGAGGGTGGCGCGGTCTTCAGCATTGAAGATAACCAACAGAAAAGACGACAGCGACATTAGCTCCCATACGATCAGGAAGGCAAAACCATCGCGCAGCATTACCACCAACAGCATCGAAAAATAGAGCCATAGGTAAGCAAAATAATGGATAGAGAAAAGCAGAGATTTTTTCTTTTCATGGTAGGGCTGAAGATAACCTTTTGCAAATAAAATTCCCGTAAATACTGTGATGTTAATGACAATGATAAAGAATGCCGATAGCCTGTCAATCGTGAGGGTCGGAATTTCAAATAACCCGCTGGGATTATAATGGATAATAATTGCCTGCTCAGGAAATCTGAAAGCCTCAAAACTCCAAAACGAAGTTAAAATCACCATTCCTGCGATGATGATCAGTGTGAAATAATATTTTACAGAGCGCGGCAGCATAAAAATGAGGAATGCAGAAAACAGACAAAGAATAAAAATCAGAGCGCCCATGTATAAATTGAAATTATTTTCTCGACGCAAAATTAAAATTTTCCGAATGTCCGATCAAAATATTTTGAATTGTTTATGACTACAGCCTTCCCCGTAAAGAATTTGGCTAAAATGGAATTTTTTCTCAATCCTTCAGAATCAACGCGATTCCCTGTTCGTATTTCGAGAAATTAATAGTCCCCAATAATTTTTTTGCGTCAGTTGCATTCAGTTGGATGTCGGGAAACTTAAGCCCTGCCGGACATTCATATTTGCCGGTTGCGATTACTTCAATTTTCAGCGTCTGATCCATTGTTAATATTCTGAGCCTTTGCGTAAAGTAATCTCCGTTCTCACATACGTTGGCAAATCCTTCTTTGGGCTGATCTTCTTCGGCAGGGATTCCAATCAGAACCGTATCGTACTGATACGACCAGGGACCCACTCTTCTGATGCTGAGCTCTCTCAATTCTTTCGAAACCAGGTGATCATATTTGAGGGTAGTAAATGTGGAAACAAGATCGGGGTCGGTTGGTAAATATAAGTTTTGATTCTCTTTTAGCCAGGCTATTGTTCCTTTTTTTGAAAAATCTTCAGAAAATATTTTTGACAGCATGGCAGACGCATCCACCAGGTCTTGTTCCAGGTTGATGTTTAATTCATTGTCGCCGAATTTCCATTTAATATCCGACTTTTTTATCCCCGATTTTAGAAATATAAAACCAATTGCAATTCCAATCAGAAGGCATATAACACCAGTAATAAAGTAGTTGATATTTTTCATTTTATTGTGATTTAAGTTTGCTTTATCGGTATTCTGATTATTCATTAAAACACTATCATTTCCAGTGCCCCGGAGAATCCATTCCCGTCAGAGAATTGAAGAATCTATTCGGCTGCCGGATTTTTACACATGAGATCAAAGATAAATAAATTATTCGAACAATTGCATGTCTTTGCCGCGAAACAGGAAAGGTTTTTGAATTGAAACTTTGAAAATTTTACACATAGCCTGAATAATTCATTTAATACAATAGCACACTGACTATATTGATGTTACAAATTTTAAATGATAAAAAGTAATCCGTCCCGCCATCGGCGGGACCAGTTGTATCTGTGCTATCTGTGTACTATTCATGAATAAATCAGGCTAAAATGAAACAATTTCAAGCACATTCTGCACCAACAAAATAGTTATATCTTTGAATGGTTTTTTTAAGTATGAAAGAGATCATTCAATTGCTGCGCTTCCATAAAGTATATATCCTGGTAATGGCGCTGTTCTTTACTGCTTTTGCAGTGTTGGAGGCAATTAACAGACGGTTTTGGCTGCATGATTTCCAGGTTTACTACGATGCTGCTACCAACTTTTTTTCGGGCGAAACGGTTTATGGAGTTCTTTTTGCATTGGGTTCGGGATATTATAAATACTCACCCTTTGCTCTTTTTATATTTTATCCTTTAACCTTGATTCCGTTCGATGTAGCGAAAGTGATTTACTTTATATTCCTGTCGCTGCTTATTATTATCGCTGTAATTGAATCTGATCGGCTTGTTAAAGAAAAACTTATCGGGCAGTCTGCTGCAAAACCAGGGTTAATCATTCTTTTCATCATTACCCTTGCTTTTCTTCAACATATTTATTTTGAGCTTCACCTTGGGAATATCAACGCGTTCCTGTTATTGATGAGCTTAATGGCATTGCATCTCCTTTTGAACAGAAAGGAATGGGCGGCAGGATTACTCCTTGCCTTTTCCATTTTAATAAAACCACACTTTCTCATTTTAATTCCTTTACTTTTATTGCGAAAACAATTTGTTGCCGCAGCTACCAGCATTGCCGGAATAGTGTCTGGATTATTGATCCCATCGCTTTATGTCGGATTCAGCGAAAATTTGCAATTGCTCAGCCAATGGAAAAAAGTAATGTTGCATCACAACATCTCTCCTGTTCAGGGTCCGGATACCATTTATTCCTGGTTATACAGGCTTACCGGAAATTCCATTGCCGAACCCAGTCAAAAAAATTTCGTTTTGGTCGTCCTGGCTGTGATCGCTTTACTGATTTTCATTCTTTATCTTCACAACATAAAGAGAGAAGCCGAAATAGAAGATAACAAAGTATTGCAAACAAAAAACAGCACATTTGAATACCTGGTGTTGATCGCCCTCATTCCCAACCTGACTGTAACCGACTCCGAACACTTTCTTTTTTCTGTGCCCTTAATTGCCTGGGTGATCAATTATTTATTCCTCCGCAAACCCGGATTTTTGGTTACGGCGGTCGTGATCATTATCCTGTTTCTTTATGGTGGTAATTTACGCGAAGCAATTGGCACACCAATCTCCAAATGGATGACCGCCACAGGAATTCTTGGGCTGGGGAATATTTTGTTGATTGCAATTAGCATTTATTTGATGATAAGGATCAGGGTAAGACACTTTTAATGCATTCGCTAAAAACTTCAGCAGATAAAATAGTTCACGATTGAGTAAAAAGATTGCTCAAGGGTAAGTGAAAGGCTTTTCTCTGCAAGAGCGGAATTATTTGATTTATAACTATTGAGACGAGAAGAGGCTGAAGGGGAAATGTCAGTCGGCAATGGGCATTTGGCAGTCTGCAATAGGCAGTCCGCAATGGGCAATCGGTATGTCAAAATATTTATGATACAACTCTGATGGTTGGTTTGAAAATGGCATGAAAAGCTCTGCAGGAGCGAAATAAAGTTTTAAAATAGAAATCCGCAATTCGAAATTCATAGTTTCGTTGCAGAATAAGCTTGATGAAGGCTTATGATCTTTAGCCGGGTTATCCTCCCGGGTAGAATAAATACGAAAGTCAAGCGAAGTAAATGATCACGGAACCATAACTCCTTTGCCTGCAGCAGGTTTCCAAATATTGTTTTTATCATTTGTATTCACCTGTCCGTCCATGTTAAAATCGGCATTGCTGTATCCTGAAAATCCATTATTGGTATTCCAGATATCGTTTTTATCCCTGTTATCGGTATTCCCGTCAAAATTGCCATTCCCTCCGCTCATTCCCCAAACACCTGATGCAAGCTGTCTGCAAGCATTGGCTCCGCCATAAACCTTGCCGGGGCTATTGGTGAAATCGTAAGTGTAAATTCCACCCGTTAGTGTTACCGGATTTGCCGACATAATTCCAATGTGGATCCGGTGCCATATTACAACATAAAGATTTTGATCAATGCTGTTGCTGAACCTCAGCGGGCTTGCACCGTCAATGTCGGTAATTGTTCCGTTTTTCAGCAGAAATCCTGTTCTTCTGCCAATGACAGTGCCGGATGTAGCAGTGGGGGCGCTTCCAGCGGTTTCTCTCAATTCAACCAGTATCCAGTCAACTATGTTAGCGTTAGGTATCGAACTTACATTTTCTGACCCGTTATAATTCCAGGGTGCAGATTGATAGGGTTGAACCGTGGGAATATAATCAGGATTGAGAGTAGCATTCATATCCGTGCCATTGAACGGACCCTGCAGAAAAACCTTCAGGTCGAATGAACTTGCAGGTGCTAAAGAAACATCATCAACAAACCAATTATCGTATTGGTAATGATCACCATCAATCACCCAGGCGAGATAAGTGGTTCCGGTCAGATTGTGGGTAACAGTGGCCGATATGATCGTTCCTGAAGGAATATCTCCCGATCCGCTTGCGTACGACCAGCCTTCATCCGTCCAGTTAATTAAATTATCGCTGCTCTGAATTTTTAAGGTAGCGCCCGTGCCATAATCATCATAGAAAGTTTTAAAAAACAAAGAAATTGAAGTCAGTCCGGTTGAATTAATGGGCGCTGAAATAAGTCTGGAGACACCAATTCCTTCAGTCCAGTCGGATCTCATTTCATTCGGCTGACCGCCGGCTGTATTGGATTCAGCAAGAGACCATCTGTTCGAGCTTACCCCTCCGCTGAACGATTGCTGCCAACAGGATGGAAGTGAGAAATAGGTAAAGTTCTCCGACAAATCATTAAATGGATCGCACGGAAATTCGATGACGGCGACTCCATAATGCTGCATCCCTGCATACGAATCACCCCAGGTCATCTCGTGCATGTTATAATCCCAGGTATCATGCAAATACACTTTATTGCCCGTTACATCATAACCTATTCCAAGCATGGTATGTCCGGCAACCTGGATTAATACAGGCCTGCCACGGTCAATCAAATCACAGTATTGCCCGAAAGTAAATCCTTTGGTAACTCCGTTATATCCTAAAATGTACTGATTATAATAGCTCAAAACAGCGCATCCTTTCGATTCAAAAAACAATTTCAGCCCATAACATCCGTCTCCATCATTGGGCTCGCCATAGGGGCCTCCGTCAGCCCAATAAACAAATATGGTTGAGCCGTCTGAATTTCCATATTCCGCCTGGTTTGTTTTCATGAAATCACTCGTACAATCTTCATAGCTGTGCTGCACCCATCCATTGGAGACATAAGGATCAGGACCCGGATCGCCTGAAACAACCCAGTAATCATCCACATGGCCGCGCGAAAGCCTCCCGTCAAGTCCCAGGCGGGTGGCGCTTAGCGGACAAAGTTTTCGCTCTTCGCCATTGATCCATGCCGATCCCCAACTGCTGTTATTCATCGGGGCAATTCCTCCGTTGGCAGGACCGGTATACAAAGCCGGATAACCATTATTATCATAATATCCTGCCATCATTGCCGCAGATGTGGCAGAGCAACCAAACGACCAGTCATAAGCTGGCACATTGTTTAATAATACTGCACTTTCGGTTGGCTGAGCAACCGGCATTTTAAATCCTTGAGGTGGAAGCCCCGGAACTTTAATTCCCACAAATTCTTTTCCGTCTGGGTTTGTCTTTTTCCAGACAATATACGAATCGGGTAATGGCTTTTCAGCTTGCTGACCAAATAAGATGGTTGGAACAAAGAAGCAGCAAAAAAATGCCGCTAACATGAAGTGAGAATTCACGCAATTTTTGGACATTTTCATTTTAGTTAAATTTATTTTCCAAAATTATAGATTCTTTAATTATTTTAATATGTAGAAGAAATAATTTTTTTAAACATGTTGTGCTGTTTAATTTTTATTAAATTGAATTTGTGGAACCTTACACTCTTTCGGAGCTAAGGTTTGGATTGATTATTTTTTCTACCAATATTTCGCTCCTATGGAGCTAAGGAACCCAGAACCCAGAACCCAGAACCCAGAACACAAAACAATTAGCAGTCTGCAGTTGGCAAAAGAGGACACACGGTCCCGCCTCTGGCGAGAGTAGTAGGCAGTTGGCAAACTTTGAACTTTGATCCTCAAACCGACCTCAACCCGCATCTGTTGTTTTGGGGTTAATCCAATATGACAACTTAAACCTGTCTCGCCGGAGGCGAGATGAAACCTGAAACCAGATAATATCGCTCCTACGGAGCTTAGGGTTGGATTGATTATTTTTCTACAAATATTTCGCTCCTACGGAGCTGAGAACCCAGAACAATTAGCAAACGGCAGTTGGCAAACCCGGAACTCAGAACACAAAACAATTAGCAGTCGGCAAAAACCGAACCCAGAACAATAAGCAGTCGGTCTCGCTTCCAGCGAGAGCAGTTGGCAACTCATCTAATACCTAACGTCTAAAATCTAATATCGGCAAACCTCGAACTTTGAACCTCGAACTTTGAACTTCGAACCCTCCGAGCTACTTACTTCCCACCCATCTGCGCCTGTATAGCAGTAATCAGAACAGTGTTGACTATATCTTTAACAGTACAGCCGCGGCTCAGGTCATTTACCGGCTTGTTTAATCCTTGCGAAACGGGACCCACGGCTACTGCTCCGGATGCACGTTGAACAGCTTTATAGGTGTTGTTCCCCGTGTTCAGATCGGGGAATATATACACAGTAGCTTTGCCTGCTACTTCGCTGTCGGGCATTTTCTGTTTGGCAACGGTAGCATCAATCGCAGCATCATACTGGATGGGGCCTTCAATTTTAAGATCGGGGCGGCGTTTGCGCGCAATTTCGGTGGCTTTCCTTACTTTTTCCACATCTTCGCCTTTACCTGATTCGCCGGTGGAATAAGAGAGCATTGCAATAAGTGGCTCAATACCGAATGCTTTGGCTGTATCAGCAGAGCTAATGGCAATATCGGCTAACTGTTCTGAGTTGGGGTTAGGGTTCACAGCACAGTCGCCATAAACCAGTACTTTATCCTCGAAGCACATGAAGAAGCAGCTC
This sequence comes from uncultured Bacteroidales bacterium, assembly GCA_963840975.1. GTDB lineage: Bacteria > Bacteroidota > Bacteroidia > Bacteroidales > JAADJA01 > JAADJA01. The sequence continues at coordinate 463,837 of CAWJBC010000021.1, forward strand.
GAAACGATCGAAAAGCCGGGCTTGGTCTTGATGAATTCAAATGCCGGACGGATGGTGTGCTGGGTAGTATGTACCGACCCTGAAACCATACCATCGGCATGACCTTTGTAAACCATCATCGTGCCCAGGTAGCTCACATCGCGCATGGTGTCATATGCGGCTTCACGTGTTGTTCCTTTCTCTTTCCTGAGTTTGAAATAGGTCAGGGCATAATCGTTGATCAGGTCATTATCAAACGGATCAATGATATTAGCACCGGTTAGCTTAAGATGAAGGGAATCGGCTTTTTTGAGAATTTCAGATTCGTTGCCGAGTAAGGTTATATCCACAACGTTTCGCCGGAGGAGGATTTCGGTGGCGCGAAGCATACGCTCTTCCGTTCCTTCAGGCAACACAATGTGCTTGCGCTGGACGCTTGCACGTTCATAAAGCTGATATTCGAACATGATGGGCGTCACCACACCCGAAGGCTTAACAGTAATGATCTGCTTTAGCTTCTGGGCATCCACATGCGCATCAAAATGCCCCAATGCGATAGCCATACGCCGCTCATTGTCGTGGGTTAGCAATGGACGTATTTTACTAACGTTCATGGCTGTGTCGAAGGTATCAGTATCCACTTTGAATACGGCAACAGGCAGTTTGCGTATTCCGCGTATCAGTTTCATGAATTCTTCGTTGGGGCGATAACCTCCGGTAAGAATGATGCCTGCAATTTTCGGGAAACTGTCGGACAGCAAAGTCATAAACAGAACAGTCAGCACATCAGTCCTGTCGCCGGGTGTGATCACAAGTGTTCCTGGATTGGTCAGCTTCAGGATGTGCTCGATGTTCATTGCCCCAATCTTAAAATCGTTTACATCGTAATCAAGCACTTCATCATCGCCATAGATCCAGTCAGCATGAAGGGCGCCAATGATATGCCTGATGGTAATTTTTTGAAGCAGGGCTTGTTCAGGAATTACAAAGTTGATTTCATCATCGTTTCTGAATCTTTTGAGCACTTCCGTCACCGAAAGTTTGTCTTCAGGCTTTACCCTGTTCACGATCATGCCAGCGTAAGTGCATTTCTCTCGTGTAAGCACATTTTTAAACAGTTGTATGGTATCGGCGATTTCGCCTACCATTTTCCCCTGTCCGTTTACAACTGCTAACACCGGTGCTCCCAGATTATTGGCAATCTGTGCGTTAAAATCAAATTCGAAAGGTTTGAGCGAACCCGTAAAGTCAGTGCCTTCGCACAAAACAAAATCGCATTGCTCTTCCAGTTTTTTATATTTGTTTAATATGGCAGTAAATAAGTCGTCCATGTATCCTACCTGTATCAGCGCCTGTGCCTCCTCGGATGTAACCCCGTACATCAAATCATGATTGAAAGGAAGGTTATAAAGTTTTGATACCAATTCTATATCATGGTCCTGTTTATTCCCTAAACGCACGATGGGACGGAAAAATCCGACCCGTTTTACAAACCTCAGAAGGATGTTCATTGTTCCCAGGACAATCAGTGATTTACCTGAGTCAGCTTCTGATGCCGCTATATAAAGATTCTTTGACATGGTTCAATTATCCTCTTGTTATATTTCTTATTTGACGGCTGCAAATATAAAAATCTATTATGGGTTTCTTTCTTTCTGATGTTAATTAAATAACAATTTTTTGAACCTAGAATGGAATAACTATTAAAATAGCCATTCTCCTAAAAAAAATAACCGTTTGAATCTATAATGTTCAAACGGTTATTGACCTTTACTGTTGAAAGGAAATTATTTTTTCAACAGGGTACTCATCACCTTTTCCTTGTCCAGTTTTTTTGTACAGAAGAACCAGTCATAGCATTTCATGTCCTCCTTTCCTTCCATTCTGTCCTTTGCACTCCCGCATGAGCCAGCCGGAGGAACGATCACATCATCACCCGGACGCCAATCAGCAGGCGTGGCAATTGAGAAAGCATCGGCAGTTTGTAAAGCCAATACAACCCTGTAAAGCTCATCAAAATTACGACCCAGACTCAGCGGGTAATAAATGATGGTACGTATGATTCCTTTCGGATCAATAACAAATACAGCACGTACTGCTTTGGTGTTGCTTTCACCGGGCATCATCATACCATACTTTTTAGCCACTTCCATGGTGATGTCTTCAATCAGCGGGAACTTAACTTCCACATTCTTCATCCCTTTGTATTCGATCTTTTCTTTGATCGTTCTGAGCCATGCAATGTGGCTGTAAAGACCATCAACCGAAAGACCTACCAACCTGCAGTTGACTTTTGCAAACTGGTCTTCCATGCTTGCAAAGGTCATGAATTCGGATGTGCAAACCGGCGTAAAGTCAGCCGGGTGGCTGAAAAGAATTACCCAACTGCCTTTGTAGTCCGAAGGAAAGTTGATCTCTCCCTGTGTTGTTACCGCTTTAAATTCAGGCGCTTTTTCGCCGATACGCGGCATTGATACTACTTGTTCTTGTAATGTTTCCATTTTGTTAAAATTTAAAAATTAATTATTCAGTTGTTTTTCTAATTGAAATATTCTTGCTCCTTTCGATGGATTGGAGGGCAAGATAGCTGTCACCAAACCTTGCCATATTTTCAAGTTCATCGTCATATTGATTATAATGCCGTTCCTCTTCTTCCACCAGCGCTTCGAATATTTTTTTCGAAACGGAATCGGCATTCTGTGAACATTCGTTTGCCCAAAGATTATAATCTCTGGCGCTTTCTTCTTCCATTTGTTTAGCCAGTTTCAGCATTTCTTTCACATCGTGAATTTTTTTAACCGGAAGGGCGGGTGTCATCTCAACATCTCCTTTCAGAAAGAGTATCCTTTCCGCAAGGTTTTCAACATGCATCATCTCTTCAATGGCAGTCTTCTTGAACAGACCCGCCAGCAGGTCAAATCCCTGGTCGTCAAGGTGGAAATGAAAATACATATATTGATGAACCGCTGCCAGTTCATCACCTACAGCTTTGTTTAACAGTTCAATACTTTTTTCTTTCATTTAATATAAAATTTAAGGTTTAAAATTTACTTTGAGTCCTTTGGCAATGCTTAATGCAAGTTCCCTGTCAACCTTGTAAAAGTGAGTTAATTGCCGGTTGATTATATCGTTGCGTTTGCTGCCGGTTATACCACTCATCGAACCAACTAAATTATTGATGGTATTTTGTCTTTCTTTTGCATTCATTACCTTTCTGAATAACAATCCCGGCTGAGTGTAATGGTCATCGTCATTGGCATTCCTGTCGAACCAGTCAGCCAGATTGCTTTCCAGTTTTTGAGCCGGTGCTTTATAACTTTTATCGGTTACTATCGAATCAAAACTGTTGGGATAGTAATTGGGTTTGTCATCTCCGTTAGTGTCAACACGCATTTGTCCATCCCTTTCATAATTATTAACTGTTGTGACAGGGCGGTTTACAGGTATTTGCTCATAGTTGGATCCCAACCTGTAGCGGTGGGCATCGGGGTAGGAGAGCAACCTTCCCTGCAGCATTTTATCGTAGGAGTATCCTATTCCATCTACAACGTGAGCCGGTGCAAATGCCGATTGTTCCACATCCCTGAAATAATTAGAAGGTATTTCATTCAGTTCCATGATTCCTACATCAATGAGCGGATATTCTTTATGCGGCCAAACTTTGGTAAGATCAAAAGGATTCCACTTGAATTTTGTTGCCTGCGCATCCGTCATTACCTGTATTTTCATAGCCCATTTTGGAAATTCCTTTTTCTCAATTGCTTGAACCAGATCACGCTGCGCCCAATCCATATCTTTGGCTTTCATAGCATCAGCTTCGGGGCCTGTAAAGTTTTTTATTCCCTGCTGGGTCTTCAAATGAAATTTCACCCAAACGCGCTCGTTTTTTGCATTGATCATCGAAAAAGTATGACTGCCGTAACCATTTGTATGCCGGTAACTATAAGGTGTTCCCCGGTCGCTGAACAGGATCATTACCTGGTGCAGGCTTTCCGGATTCAGGCTCCAGTAATCCCAAATCATAGTCGGGCTTTTTAAATTGGTTTTCGGGTCGCGTTTTTGGGTGTGAATAAAATCACTGAATTTTTTCGGGTCTTTGATAAAGAAAACCGGCGTGTTGTTTCCAACCAGGTCCCAATTACCATCTTCGGTATAGAACTTAACGGCGAATCCTCTCGGATCTCTTTCGGTGTCGGCGCTTCCTTTTTCACCTCCTACGGTTGAAAATCTTGCAAATACCCGGCACTCATTGCCGGTTTTGCTGAAGAGTTTCGCCTTTGTGTATTTTGTTATGTTGTGGGTGACTTTGAATTTCCCGAAGGCTCCTGTTCCTTTTGCATGGACAATCCGTTCAGGGATTCTTTCACGATTGAAATGCGCCATTTTCTCATGCAGAACAAAGTCCTGGAGAAGAATTGGTCCCTGAGGACCAACGGTCATGCTGTTTTCATTTTCGACATAAGGAATGCCTGATGCGGTTGTTAGTTTGTTGTCTTTCTTAGCCATAGCTGTTAATTTTTAATGAGTAATTATTTGAATTTTCCTTTTATCTGGAGCTTGATATCCTCTATTTCAAAACCGGGAATTTCCTTCTTTGCAAAATATTCGTGGATGAGGAGGTTCAATTCCTCATCATTGTAATCTTCAATCCTGTCCGATTCAACGCAATATAAATGGTGGTGAGGATCAGTGATAGAATCGTAACGCATGATGTCTTTATCGGTTTTTACTTTTTGGAGTATTCCTTTTTCAACAAATGTCTCCAGCGTTTTGTAAACAGTTCCGCTGGCAATATTCGGATGATGCTGGCGGATGAATTCGATGATCCTGTCAGCAGTCGGATGATTGAACGACTGATTGAAAGCCTCCAAAACAGCAATGCGCTGCGGGGTTATTTTTAAACCCTTTCCGGATATAAGCGAACGTATCGTATCCCGATTCATGTATATTAAATCTTAAATAAGAATTATTCTTGTTTAGAGAACAACAAATTTACAATAATTATTGTTCAGTATGATTGTTTTGTGGATTTATTTTTTACAAATAGCCTCACTTTATGTCGCTCATTTAATAGTTGTTATTATGCTTTTGCTGGTTAATCCTTTTTTTCCAGGGCTATAATGAGATATTAATGGCTTGGTGTGAGTTAACCAATATTATCAGGTATGTAATACATTTGCAACATAAATTATTTTAAAATTGCTTTTTCAGACCAACATAAAGTACAGCGAGATTTTCCGTATCGCTTATCCTATCATTCTTGGAAGTGTGGCTCAAAACATACTGAATGTTACCGATACCGCATTTCTTGGAAGGGTAGGAGAGGTCGAATTGGGAGCCGGAGCCATCGGAGGCATCTATTATTTTGTGGTGGTGATGTTAGCCTGGGGTTTCGGGATCGGACTGCAGATCATTGTAGCCCGCCGCAACGGCGAAAAACTATACACTGAAATTGGTCGCACCATTGATCATGGTGTCTATTTTTTAATTCCGCTTGCCCTGCTCATGTTTTCGCTGATGAAATTTTTTTCCGGCTCCATCCTCAGTACAGTTGTGGAATCGGAAGATGTGGTGAGGGCAACACTGGATTTCATCAATTACCGGTCTTTCGGGATTTTCTTTGCATTTATCAATGTATTGTTCAGGGCATTTTATGTAGGAGTAGCGCAAACGCGTGTGATCACCTTTACCACTCTTATCATGGCTGTTATCAATGCATTCCTCGACTATTGCCTCATCTTTGGCAATTTTGGATTTCCGCAAATGGGTATTGCAGGTGCAGCTCTTGCTTCGGTCATCGCCGAGATAAGTGCAACCGTATTTTTTATACTTTATTCGAAATATTTATTTGCCACCTCAAAGTATCAATTGTTTCATTTCAAATCTTTAAGTCTTAAACTTTACCTGCATATCATTCGTGTCGCCCTTCCCATGATGCTGCAGAATTTTCTTTCATTGGCCTCATGGTTGATCTTTTTCCTGTTTGTCGAAAAGATGGGAGAGCGTGAACTTGCCATTTCCAACATAATCAGGAGTTTTTATATGGTGCTGATGATCCCGATGTGGGGATTGTCGGCAGCCGTCAATACACTCGTTAGCTTCCTGATGGGTGCAGGGCGGGAGCAAGAGGTAATGCCGCTTGTAAAGAAGGTCGTGGTAATGTGTATGGCTGGTGTTGGATTCCTGGTAATGCTCGGTTCCTTATTTCCCACCCTTGCCCTTGGTATCTATACCAATGATAGCGTGTTGATCAGACAAGCCATGCCTGCAGTATATGTAATCAATCTGGCAGCATTATTTCTTGCGGCGGCTTTCATATTATTCTCTGCTGTTTCAGGAACCGGTAAAACCAACATTTCATTTATCATCGAAGTGATTGTCCTTATTCTTTACCTCTCCTTTACATGGTATCTTGTCATGATCGTGCGGGGCAGCATCGCTCTGGTCTGGGCAGCCGAATGTGTTTATGCGCTGTTATTGGGGTCCCTGGCATTCACTTATTTAAAGTCGGGCAGGTGGAAAGGAAGCATGGTTTGATTGGCGTCTTATCATTTGAATAATATTAAAGATCGGGATAAAATAATTTCAGGACATAACCTGTATTTTCCATAACAAAAAATTTGTAATCAAAAGTTTTTATATTTTTATGTCATTAAAAAAACAGAGCTATGAAAAAAGCTTATTCTTTGACGGGCATAATTTTACTTGCCATTACAATGAGTGCATCTTTTGCACAAAAAGACCAATGGAATATCATTCAGCGATCGCCGAGCGTATTGCTTACAGACCTTTGTTTTCTGAACGATGGACTGCATGGTTATTCGGTTGGAAATGTTTCAGGGGGTTCAGGAGTCCTTACCGGAGTTTATGTGACAACTGACGGGGGTGAAAACTGGGATAAGATGAATTTCCCGTTTTCGACCAGTGTACGAATGAACGGAATATTTTTTGTCTCGCCCGAAACAGGATGGGTTTACGGAAACAACGGGAAAATTTATAAAACAATGGATGGAGGAGCCAACTGGACGGTTCAGACAAGTGGCACAAGCCGAACCTTAAGCAAAGGTGTTTTTCTGGATGAAAACGAGGGCTGGATAGTCGGCGGGTGGTCTGACGGAACACAATTTCTTGTTCTGCATACTTCTAACGGCGGTACAAGCTGGCAAAACCAGAGCTTCGGTACCACTGCTTTTGCATGCAATACGGTTTCCTTTACTGATCCGATGAATGGTTGGATCGGAGGTACCGACAATATGCTTAACCCCTTTATTCACGTCACCTCAGATGGTGGCGCCAACTGGACACTACAAACAATTCCTGTTTCTGCACAGGGTACCCAGATTTCTTCCATCAAATTCATTAACGACCTCAAAGGCTGGGCGACGGTGACAAGCTTGTATGAAAACCCTGCCGGTCCTGTGATGTACACCGAAGATGGCGGGCTTAACTGGTCCATTCAGTTTTATACCAACCAAAGCTATAATTATCTTGATGTCAGGGATGAACTGAACTTAGCAGTGATCGGTATGTCGTTGATCCCGGTATCAAACGAAAGACTTTTCGTAAGCGGCGATGGCGGTGCAAACTGGAATTCCGCTGCTACACCGATCATTGAATACACACAGGGAATAAAATATGTCGGGGATAAAATCTGGATTGCAGCTAATAAAAGCATTATTCTGAGTACGACCGATGCCGGAGTTTCATGGAACTGGGAGCATTATTCTCCAGCTTTGCGATCAATTGCATGGATCAGCGGGCAGGTTGGATGGGCGATTGCAGGAACCAATGTTGGAACAGACCATTATGCATTGAAAACAACAGATGGTGGATTTTCATGGAGCCCGGATGAAACTGTTCCAGGCGGGTCACAGGTTTTGTTTTTAGACGAAAATAATGGCTGGATGCTTAAGGAGGGGAATGCCGCTAAAATTTCAAGGACAATTGACGGGGGAGCAACCTGGAATGAATATACTATTGGCGGAAGCAACTGGATTGGGGAGATGTTCTTTGCTACGCCCGACAGTGGCTGGGCTTTTGGAAGTAACGGAACTTTGAAATTCACTGCCAATGGAGGTGTAAACTGGTCGAGCCAAAGTGTGGGAAGCAGCAATTATGTTCAATCGGTTTGGTTCGCCAATTCCAATGAGGGTTGGGCAGGAGGCGGTTACGGAGGTGGAGGAGGCTTTATTGCACATACTACTGATGGCGGAGCAACGTGGATTCAGCAAACACTGCCATATGATGATCATATTCTTAGCTTTTCATTTACCGATAATAAGCATGGATGGGCAACGACCATAGGCGGAACTCCTTTTATTACCGCAAGTGGCGGCTCTGTCTGGACAACCGGTGGATATGTCTCCAGCGGTAGCGCTGATGAAATACTTATGACCACCAACCAGGAAGGATGGATTATTTCCTATATCGGTGGATCAACGCAGGGAGCAGAAATCTTTCGGACGGGTGATGGCGGGATGAGTTGGGATCTTGAATGGACTAACGATTGGCCCAATGCCTACCTTACCGATATTTCGTTACAACCCGGAAATCAACTCTGGGTGTGCGGAAATCATAGTGCATTGATGCAGTATTCAGCCCCAGTTTCAACCAATGAATTTGAGGCGGGAAATTCATTCACATTCTCAATCATTCCCAATCCTGTTAAGGATTATGCCCGGATAAGCTTTGAATTAAAAGAATCTTCTGAGATCAGGGTTTATGTTTTTGATATGAATGGTCAGGCTATTGACATATTGGAGGATGGATTTTTTACTTCAGGAAAGGTTGAACTGAACTGGAATGTTTGCGACCGGAACGGGAACAAGTTGCCTGGAAATATTTATCTGATTTCACTTCAGGTAAATGGGAGGTTTATAACAGAGAGAATTATAGTGAAATAAAATTCAAGATTGGTATCAATTTACCTTAGTCATTGAATAAAGTGACATCACTTTAAAGTTAAGGATAAAACAAATGGGTGCAATTTTTTTTGTACCCATTTGTTTTATAATATTAAATTATTTATTCATGTTTCTCAGTATGTTAATGCCTGAGCCAAACACATTGGATAATCCGCCTGTTTCTTTATCTCCATTACTTTGGGATAGTTATTAGTATAGGAATTTTTTACCGGCCTTATATTAATTCCAATGCCTGATTTAAATCGCTTATGATATCTTCAACATCTTCAATGCCAACCGAAAACCTGACCAGATCGTCTGTAATGCCGGCGATTTGTTTGTGCTCTTTACTGATGCCTGCATGTGTCATTGAAGCCGGATGCTGAATGAGGGTTTCTACTCCGCCTAAGGAAACGGCCAGTGTTGCAAGATGCACATGATCCATTAGTTTTCTTCCTGCTTCGTAACCTCCTTTAAGCCCAAAACTCATCATAGAGCCAAACCCTTTCATCTGTGTTTTGATTAACTTATATTCTGGGTGTGACTCCAAACCCGGATATTTTATCCAGGCTATTTTTGGATGTGCCTGTAAATATTCGGCTATTTTCATTGCATTTCCCTGGGCACGCTCGATTCGTATTCCGAGTGTCTTAATTCCCCTTAATGCCATGTAAGCCTGTGTAGGATCCATATTGCAGCCCATGTATACCATCGAATGACGAATCTTTTTATAAATCTCAGGGTCTTTGGGCACAACCATACCACCAACGATATCGGCATGACCATTGATAAACTTAGTAACCGAATGCAATACCACATCAGCCCCAAAGTCAAGGGGTTTTTGCAAATAGGGTGAGCAAAATGTATTGTCAACTACAAAGAGTAAATTATGTTTTTGTGCAATTTTTGAACAGGCAGCAAGATCGGTAACGTTCATTGTCGGATTTGCAGGTGTTTCAACATAAAGAACTTTGGTATTCGGATTAATGGCTGCAATAATATTGTCAATGTTGGAGGTATTGACAAATGTTGCTTCAACGTGGAATCTTGAAAAATCATTTTCGAGCAATCCCCTAACTGGGCCGTATACAGCATCAGAACTTATGATGTGACTGCCTCCTCCTAACAAAGCCATAAAAACACTGCTTATGGCTCCCATCCCGGAACTGGTAGCAATACCATCATAACCGTTTTCCAGTTCTGCAACATTTTGCTCAAATGCCCGGATGGTTGGATTCCCAATCCGTGTATAAATATATCCGTCACTTTTGCCTGAAAAGCAATCAGCACCATGTTGGGCATTCTTAAACTTGAAAGTTGATGTTTGATAAATGGGTACAGTCGCGCTTCCGAATTCATCTTCAAATGCCCCTGCATGGATCAGTTTGGTGTTAAAACCTTTGTCTTTTGTTTTCATTTTCGTATGTTTAATTAAAATTCAATTCCTTTTCTTGCTATGACTCCCTGGGTATAATAATGCTTAATATCCTTCATTTCTGTTACCAGATCAGCGTTAGCAATGAGTTCGTTGGGAGCATAGCGCCCTGTCATCACGATTTCCATTTCTTCGGGTTTGGTGTTAAGTAATGCCAAAACCTCCTCAATCTCGAAAAGTTGATAATGGAGGGCAATACAAATTTCATCCAGAATCACCATGTCAAATTTGTTCTGAGTAATTATTTCAGAAACTTTTTCTAAGCCGATACAGGCTGCATCAATATCTTTTTGTGTGGGTTGATTCACGATAAAGCAATCCAAACCATATTGCCTGAGTTCAATTTCAGGAATGCGTCTTAGTGGATCCAGTTCAGCGTAATGCATTCCTTTAATGAATTGGGCAATGAATACCTTTTTACCTGCACCTGCAGCCCTGACCGCTAATCCTAAAGCGGCTGTGGTTTTTCCTTTTCCCTCGCCGGTGTACAGATGAATGTAGCCTTTCAATAAATCCCTCTCATTACCTGTTTTTAGGTGGGATTTTGATGGGTTGCTTTTATTCATTTTTTTACTCATGACTGAATTTACGTAAAAAATATTCCTGGTCGTTGTATTTAACCTGTTTGATCAGTCCATTCTCAATCAGTATATTTAAGTTTGCTTCAGTTGCATTTGATTTGGACATTAATTCCATCACAGCGTCCTTTCTCATAGGATGAACCGCTGTAATACTTAAAATATCATTTTCGAAGTTTCCTGAAGAAGCAAAGGCATTCCCTTCATAACCGGTAAGGAGTTCAGCGGTAAGCTTATTCCGGTTAAATATATCATAAGCCAATGCTACTGCCGATTCATCTGCCGGATAGGTGCCCTCGTATGCCGGAGGACGCGTTGGAATGGCAATATAGGCAAAGTCGGGTTTAACTTCCCGGAGGAAATCTGCAACCGGCTCCACATATTCCCTGGAATCGTTTACGCCTTTTATCAGCATGGTTTCCGACACAAGTAAACCCTGGTAATGTGTTGAAAAGAGAAGGATTGCTTTAAGAATGGAATCGAGATTAAGATTTTTGTGCGGCTTGTTGATTTTTTTCCAAACAGATGGGTTGGTTGTATCTACTTTGATTGAGATGTAGTCTGCCTGTGAAAGTTCGGACTGTACAGCTTTGTTTTCAAGAAGTGAACTGTTTGTTATTACAGCAACCGGCAATCCAAAAGCTTTTAGCTCCATGATAAGCTTACCCAGGTTGATGTCCAATGTAGGTTCGCCATCGGGAACAAGGGTGATATAGTCAGGTAAATCTGAAAATGACAAGCTATCAAGTTTTTGTTTTACCTGACTGATAATTACACCAGGAGGATAAAACGCCTCTCGTTTAACCTGCATTTTAATTGCCTTTCCAACCTGGCAATATGCGCAGGAGTATGAACAAACCTTGTGCGGAATGTTATTCACACCGATGCTTTTGCCAAGCCTGCGCGATGGAATAGGTCCAAAAATAAGTTTTTCCATTTTGTTATTCCAATATAAAAGCATCAACCGGGCAAACCTGCATACACTCCCTGCAATTGCTGCAATAAGCAGTTTCAACCCATGCCTTGTAGTTTTTCATGATAATGGTATCCATCGGACAAATTTCAATGCAAATGCCACATGCAGTGCATTTTTCATACTCAACCTTCGGAAATTGAACATTTTTTGTTTTTGCCTCTGTTTGCGGGGTTAGCTCATTATGCTGAATTAAGCCGGTTTGTTTCTCCGCTGTTTCTGTCCTGAACAGGGGTGCATTGCAGGTTGGGCAAACCATTGTTTTGCAAGGGATTCCAGCTTTATGGGCTACTGAATACCCACATTTAGGACAGTTGCAATAACCGCCTGATCCTTTGCCCTTCTTACCCTTTCCCTGGTCATGGTGTTTTCCGTTGTAATGATGGTTTTCCATTTCTGTTTAAATTGCTTTGAGATTGCCTTTTTATGATGATTATAGGCTTGCCTTAGTCTCAACTCATAAGCAATTACATGCTTATTTTTTTTATGAAATACTTAATCAGTTGAAACGTGATGATGATTAATAATGGCCAACTGAGAAGCCAAACGATTGATTCAAAATAACTCATTTTGGTAAATTTTTAGTTTTATTATTTTAATATGCCATGGTATCGTTTTCAATGTCACCTTCACTCACTTTTCGTTTGTTCATCGCCTTCCAGGTAAACCAAATATAGATTCCAACAAAAGGTACAAGAAGTGAAACCCAACCCATAGCCGTTAATGTATATTTGCTTGACGAAGCATTGTGGATGGTGAGCGAACTTTGCAGATCGAAAGTAGATGGATAAAACGAAGTATTGTTAAAACCTGCCAGCATCAAAACCGAAAATACCGTGATCACTGTTCCCGCACCGGCAAACCAAATACCTTTACCGGATGTTTTAAAAGCGCCCAGAAAGATTCCGTATAATACACCAACAACGCCGACCAGGAAAAGAATCAATACCAGCGGCATTTCAATCAGGTTATGAAGATATTTGAAAGGTTCCAAAATCACTTTTTTTGTGTCAGGATTTACAGCAAATCCTTCTTTGGTCAGCAATAACCCCACAAAGAGAAGAAATAAAACCAGAAATGCAACGCTGTTCAATATAATTGCTTTTGCCGACCGGCGAATGATTTCCTTATGTTCGATATTATTGATAAAATATAGCAATGCGAGCACCCTCGCCAGGAAAAATACAGCCAAACCAAGCGCTAAGTTGGTGATGTTGAAAGCAGCTTCCAGTCCATGAGTTGCATTTTCCCAACGCGAAATAACCGGATTGGTAACATTGGTGATATTCATCCGGTCAACGGAGAATTCGGATCCGGTAAAAAACGTTCCGACTGCGGCTCCAATTAAAATGGGAGCCAATAATCCATTGATAAATAAAAACATATCGAAGGTTTTGGTGCCTAAAAAATTATTGACCTTCGTCCGGTATTCATACGAAACAGCCTGAATGATAAAACTGAACAGTATGAGTATCCAGACCCAATACGCTCCTCCGAAACTGGTGGAATAAAACAAAGGGAACGAAGCGAAAAATGCTCCCCCAAAGGTTACAAGTGTTGTAAAAGTGAGGTCCCATTTACGTCCGATCGAATTAACCAGCAACGAACGTTCTTTACTTGTTTTTGCAATCTGTTTGAACAGGGTTTGCCCGCCTTGTACAAACATTAAAAATACAAGTATGGCAGCTAAAAGGGATACAATGATCCACCAGTAAGCCTGCAATTCCGGGTAAGTTAAATTATTAAACATGACTGCCTCCTTCCTCCGGTCCTTTTTTAATTTGGGCCAGCATAATTTTAATTTCTGCAATTAATAAAATTGTGAACAGTGCCAAAAACATAAAGAATGTTGTTTGAACGGACCCGACACTTAAATGTGATGTAGCCACTCCAACAGGAAGTATATCCTGAATTGTCCACGGTTGACGGCCTACTTCTGCAACTATCCACCCTAATTCAGAAGCTATATAACCCAAAAGAATGGACCAGACCGATAAGTGTAAAACCCATTTGTATTTGTCAACTTTATCCTTCATACTTGCGTAAAGCAACCATGCAAAAAATACAATGAAGAACAAACCCAATCCAACCATGATGTGGAATGAATAAAATGTAAGTTTAACATTGGGTACAATATCTTTTTTGTCATTCAAATATCCATAACCAAGGTGTGCATAATTTTGCTCAAACAGCACCCGTTGTTGAGCGGCCAGTTCTTCGTTTCCTTCATCTTTGGCCTTTTTATAATCGGCAAGTGCCTGAATGGCTATTTTCCCTTTAGCCATCCTGGTTTCTGCGGGCAAAATGCCGAAATCATCATTGCCATTTACAAGATCGTTTACCCCGGCAACAAAGGCATTGGCATCCCGGTGAGCAAGTATCGAAAGCATACTTGGAATTCTCATTCCTTTGAAATTGAAGTTGTCTTTTCTGCTATTCAGGAATCCAAGGGCATATAAATCAGCACCCTGTTCGCCATCATAAAATCCTTCCATGGCCGCCAGTTTCATGGGTTGTTTTTGTGCCACATCATAAGCGGAACTGTCACCGGTAAATGCTACGAAAATGGAAGAAATTAAGCCAAATACCGATGCAATTACAATGCTTTTTTTGGCAAAAAGCAAATGCCTCTTTTGTAGAATATACCAGGCGCTTACCGCAATCACAAACAATGACCCAATAATATAAGCTTGAGATACGGTATGTAAGAACTTAAAAATTGCTGTGGATGAAAGAGCAACATCAAAAAAACTAACCATTTCATTTCGCACAGTATCCATATTAAATTTTGTTCCTACCGGGTTTTGCATCCAGGCATTGGCAACCAAAATCCATAGTGCAGAAAGGTTTGAACCAAAGGCAACCAGCCAGGACGAAAGCATGTGAAACTTTTTGCTTACCCTTTCCCAGCCGAAAAACATGACTGCAATAAAAGTTGACTCGAGAAAAAATGCAAGTATCCCTTCTACTGCTAACGGAGCGCCGAATATATCGCCGACTATCCAGGAATAATTCGACCAGTTGGTGCCAAATTCAAATTCCAGAATGATTCCGGTAGCGACGCCAATCGCAAAGTTTATACCGAATAGTTTCATCCAGAATTTGGTCAAGATCTTCCACTTTTCATCCCTGGTTTTGTAATACAGTGTGTGCATAAAAGCCACAATAAACGACAACCCGAGCGTTAGTGGAACGAAAAACCAATGATAGATTGCCGTGAGTGCGAATTGCGCCCTCGACCAATCTACAAGTTCTAAGTTAAATTGTTCCATAATTATGTTATTTAATGATTAATTAATTGTTCCATCACATGATCACTTTTTTCTTTAGACGTATCATATTTTGAATTCAGAAAATCGGGGAAAAAGAAAACCTTTAGTACTGCAAATATGATGACCAGTTTAATAATGATGATGACCCATAGTCTCCGGGAATATAATGACATGTTCCTGAATCCTTCTTGTAAAAGTTGAATACTTTTTTTAGCATTTTGAGGGATTTTTCAATTTCTTAGAATTGTTTAAGCCTTCCATTTTTATAGGCTTCAAATGCATCTTTTGCGGTCATATCACCTGCCCCGATAAAAACTTTTACTCCGGTTTTTTCAAGGACTGCGGCTGTATTGCTGCCAGGTCCGTTGCCGGTAATTAATATTTCAGGATTCAGCTCAAATAATTTTTGGGCTGTTTTGGGACCAGCGCCGTGGGCATCATTTGCTGAATCACGGTTATCATAATGAGATATTTCATTTTTATCTTCATCATAAATCAGAAAAAATTCTGTTCTTCCAAAACGCGGATCCATTGATGAATCCCATTCTTGTACCTTTTGCTGTGAATGCTATTTTCATTGCTCTAATTTTTGTTAACAGCGTATTTAATATTACTCCAACTATCTGTAATTATTTTTTTTAAAAATCCGTTTGAATATTCAATAACCGTTTGTCCATTGGTCATGGCATGGGTGAAATCCTCATCATAGGGCAAATTAGCTATATGCAGAATGTTTTCTTGTTTCAGGAATGTTTCAATTTCTGACGTAACTGCCTGGTTTATATCTGATTTGTTAATGATACAACCTGTTTTTATTTTGAATTTATGAACCAGGTCATACACCCTTTTCAAATCATGCAGCCCGGAAACAGATGGCTCTGTTACCAACACTACCAGACTGGCTCCTGACAGGGATGAAACTACCGGACAACCTATGCCCGGAGATCCATCCACAAGTACAAACTCTTTATTTTCATTTCCGGCTATTTTTCTGGCTTCATTCTTTACTTTAGCTACAAGTTTACCTGAGTTATCAGCACCAATACCCAATTTTGCATGTACCATTAAACTGCCGGTTTTAATTGATGATATATACCATTTGCCCACATTCTGTTCCTGATTGATAATGGTATTAGTTGGACACACTCTTGCGCAATAGCCGCATCCTTCACAACTTAGATTGTCAACAATGTATTGGTTATGGACAATAGAGATGGCATCATAACGGCAAACATCGGCACATTTCCCGCAACGGATGCACTGATCTTGTTTGATATAGGCTAATTCACCACTATAAAAATCCTCAGACTCTTTAAAGTCCGGTTCCAGCAATAAGTGCATGTCGGCGGCATCCACATCGGCATCAGCAACAATAACCTCTTTACCGCCAAGATATGCAAATGATGCTGTTAAGGAAGTCTTTCCCGTTCCACCTTTTCCTGATATAACAACGATTTCCTTCATGCCAAACCTCCATTTGCTAAAGTGCCAATGTATGAGATAATTTTATCAAGTTCATGCCGCACTTCAGGAATTTCCTTATAAATCAAGTTACCGTTTGAATAGAGTTCAGCAATTCGCCTGTTATTTGAAATTTTTGCGAGCAAAGGAATATTTTCTTTTTCACAGAAGTGCAGTACTTCATCGTTCCCAATTCCATAGCGATTTACGACCACACCCATGTTTTTCGTTAGCGATTTCATCGTTTCAAAAGCTAATTTCAGGTCGTGTAATCCAAAAGGAGTAGGTTCTGTAACCAAAATAACAAAATCTGCATTTTTAGTTGCTTCTATTACCGGACAGGATGTTCCGGGAGGAGCATCATAAATGCAGAAGACCTCCTTAGTGAAATTTTCATCAATGTATTTTTGGGTTTGCCTGATTAATGGAACAGCCTGCTCTTCGCCAATGTCGAGTCTGCTTTCAATAAAATGCAAATGATGATTCCTGAAATGCCTCAACCTTCCCATTTTTTTTGGTATCATGGGAAGCGCTGATTCCGGGCATAATTCAGAACAAGCATAACAACCATGACAAAGTTCGGGGAATACCATGATCATTTTCCCCAATTGAATGACTGCATGAAAATTACAAACCGTTTGACAAATACCGCAGAATGTACATTGATCTTCAATCCATTCAGGAACCATTTTAAATTTGTCCTCTTCATGAAATAGATCAGCCTTAATAAATAGGCCTGAGTTAGGCTCCTCCACATCCAGGTCAATTAAAATAATTTCTTCCTTTTCGGCAAGATAGCTGGCCAGGTTTGTGGATAATGTGGTTTTGCCCGTTCCTCCTTTACCGCTGGCAATTGCAATTTTAAAAGGTTTGCGATCAGTCATAACTGAGCCTTGTTTTTTCGTCGGTCAATGTTTGCTCAATGGCGTCCTGCATAAATGGAGCGTTCCAGGTGCCGAGTCTATCATGAGTCAAATAGTATTTTTGTGGAATCGGATGTGTTCCGAAAACTACTTTCATACCATATTTTTCGGTGATGAATTTTTCAAAATGCTCCATAAAAGGGCAGGGAGGGTACCCTACTAAAAACCCGGTCGCAAAGTGAATATGGGTTACACCGTTTTTCTTCATTTCTTCTGGTGCATATTCAATGTTGCCACCCGGGCAACCGCCGCAGGTTGTAAAAGCAGCTATTTCGGCATCCTGATCTTTATAAACCGCAAAGGCTCCTTCCCGGTTTGCAAATGAACGAAAGCATTTACCTCCGGCGCAGGTATGGTATCTGTCGCAAATAATTATTCCAACTTTGATTTTTTCCATAAACAGAATTATTTTTAATTTACAATCAGGTAAATGATCAAAACTCCAGGGATAAATAAAAACATTTGTTTGAATAAGTTGAATTCACTGTACTAAACTTTGAGAAATCCTTAATTATTTAACTAATAGTCAAGTGTAATGATCCGCCCTTTCGTGAAATTGAAGAATTTATCTTTTTGTGCAATCTGGATTCCGTCCATCAGGTCGCCTGGTTCAAATCCGGCAACTTTCAGACAGGTAGGGCAGGCATAAACACTCACATTATTTGCAATAAGCTCTTTAATATATGTTTGTGCTGAAGAAAAATCAGAAAAGTTCAGGTCTTTGGCTTCTTTAACCAAAAGTTCTACGGCATGAATATCCATATAAACGAGTACATCTTTATCATTTGCCATCAGGGTAGCCATTTTTAGCGGCATCAATACCCGGTGAGGATCGTTGTAACTTTCGGTAATATGAATAATTACACCATCCCTTACAGGATCAGAAATAGCTGCCGTTTTTGCTTCGCTGCCTGAAGTTTCTAATGGCTTAGTTGTCTGGTTGCACGACACCATTAATAATCCACAAATTCCGAGTAGAACTAATTTTTTCATCGAATTTAAATTTAAGGTTATCTAACTTTGTTTTTTATCTGCATTATTACAACTTCCAGTTTTATTCATTTTGGTTATAAACCACAAAACTTCCTTTTTGTACCTTCAGGAGTTCAGCCATAACTTCACACTTAACCATGAGCAGGAAAAAAATACGAGTATCCTTTTCATGGATAAGTCCTTCCAGATTTCCCTGCCCTTTTGAAATAATCAGGTCAGCCGAATGATAAATCTCTAAAAATTCACTACTACATTGACTCAGTACCGTTGATGGAGCATTAAATCCATTGGAAATGACCTTTGCAACAGAATCAATATTTATTTCCTCTGCATCCTGAATGGTAGCATCATTAAGTGCATTCCCGCCCCTGACAGCAAAGGTCACATCCGGATGCCTGATGGTTTCAAGAAAAAGCTTATCGAATACAATTTCTCCGGCATTATCGGCAATGTAAAGTATCTTTTTTGCCCGGTTGATGTGTTGTTTAAGCTGATTTGTATGATCAATTGCAAAATCAATAGTAGTAGTATATTTAATGGTTTGTTCGAGATCAAAGCTGTTGCTGGCTCCATAATCCAAAATATTACCTGCTATGGAAAGCCTTAATGCCAGATCAAAAGGATGATCTGATCTTTCTACCTTTGGCTTCCATTCAAGATAAAGTTCTGATGCAAGGCGATTGCTTTTTGCTTTTTCCTCTGCAAAAGGGTCATCAATGCCGGAAACAGAACTGAATTTAATACTCAATTCCCTCTGTAACTCAGGAGTTGTTGCAAAGCTATTAAACACCTTTAGTTCCCTGAAATAATTCAAAAAGTCCTGCTGTACTTGCTTTGGTGTATTAAACCTGTCGAATAGTCGCCGGTATATTCTTAATAAGCAATCGCTGCAACGCGAATCAATCACCGGGTATGTTTCAGTGCTGGTGTCCATGTCCATGATGATCACCATTACCATGATGGTCGCAGTAGTTAGCGCTTAATGTTAATTTGCCCTCCAGAAAATTATTAACCAGATTAGTGGGAGTATCCGCAGGTGCTCCTGCAAAAACGTTTACACCAGCTTCATTAAATAGATTTACAGCCATCTGTCCCATGCCCCCGGCAATTACATCGGTTGCTCCATTGTCGGCGACCCATCGGGGATAGAGTCCGGGAACATGTTCCGGTGGGGTGACTTCTTTTATCTCTGTTATTACATTATTTTCAACATTTACAATTGCAAATGTTTGGCAATGCCCAAAATGAGCACATAATACTCCATTTTCTAACGGAATTGCAATGATTTTTTTCATCTTTACTTCTTTTTTTTAAATTGTTCAATCGCCTTTTTTAAAGTTAAAACAGCTAATCGTGCACAATGTACTTTCTGCTCCGGCATCTTGCCCAAATGGTTTAGTACATCGGTCTCATTCAACTTTTCAGAATCCTTCAGAGTTTTACCAGTTATCATTTTAGTAAGAGCTGAACCTGATGTGAAAGAGCCTGCACATCCGATGGCTTGAAATTTTGCATCTGTTATGATACCCGATGTGATTTTCAGAAAGATTTCCATCGTATCGCCGCAGGGGCCTGTAAACATATATTGGGCATCCGGATCTTCAATACTTCCAACATTCAGATGATTTTCGTAATATTCAATAGCCCTTTCAGAATATCCAGACGTTTTTAATAATTTCCGGAGCTCACTCATGATTTTAATGTGTTTATCAATAAATTACCAAATAATGTATGAAGCTATTTAAAAGTCATTTTTTACCTCAATGGTCATGTTAAACGTGTCAAAACATAATTGATTAGTAGTCAAATATTATTTCGACAAGCTCAGTGTGACCAGCTTTCTTGGCTTTTTGAGACGCCTCATGTTTAAATTAATTACCTCCTCTGAAACGATTCTGTCGTCCCATACCACGTCCTTTTCGTTCGCATCCAAACCCAAACCCAAAACCTCTTCCCCATCCGAATCTTTTTCCTCTTCCTTCTATGTTTTCAGGTTGGTTATTGTCCTGATTTGCGTTATCAGCATCTGATTGATTGTTCGGGTTTGCAGCGTTACCGGCACAACGCCCCATTTTGCGCCCTGTCATTGGACCTTGACCCATTGGGCCTGTTTGATTAAATCCGGGCATAATGACCTCCTTTTTAAATTGTTAATACTATATTAATCCGCTATTTAAACGTTTTCCTTTACCTTTACCACCACCTGATTTTCGTTTATTTCCCATTCCTTTGCCTAGTTTTTTCAACTTTTCATCATCTGTGTTGTTGCTGCATTTTCCTAACTTTCGCCCTGTTTTGGGTCCTTTCCCATCAGGTCCGGTTCCATTAAGCTGTGGCATAATTTTAAATATTAATGATTTAACATTTCAATAATGTTCTTTATCTTTTTATTTGAGTTTTTAAGCACGATCATTTGAATTTTCTGACTATCGAGCAGTGGTTTAATCTTCAATCCGAACTCACCTGAAATAATTTTTTTTGCATTTCTTGATACTACTAATTCTACTGATGCCTGTCCGGCATTTTCTTCGATATCCTTGTTGGGGTTAGGGATAAACTCGATGGATTTGCTTTCAGTGTCATAGATTATAAAGTATGAGCATCGTCCGAATCGCAAGTCTATTGTTGATTCAAGAGAGTTTCCCGTTGATGTGATTGCAACTTTCATATCGTTTGCTTTTTTGTAATTCCCCGTTGATGTGTTTTTTTTCTTTTCATCAAACTGTTACATTTTGGACAAACATGACTGCTGCATGGCTTGCCTAATTGGTGTTCTTCCTCAAAATTGCAGTGAGGACAATAACAGTAGTCTTCATTTTTTTTGCCTTCTCCTTCCCCGATGCTGTTTAAATCAAAACCTTTTATTTCATCACTCCCACACAAAGGACAATTTTCGATTGTTTTTTCTCTTTCCGGGTTATTAAAGTAAGATTCACATTTGGCACATTGATACCAATCACTATCAAAATAAACCTTACCGCCTTCGATTGATATTTGCCTTCCTTCCACAAAAGCTGCTGCAATTTTCTGAAGTGCCGAAGCATATATCCTTGTAAAAGTTGGCCTTGAAACTCCCATTATAACAGATGCTTTATGATGGTTACATTTATCATAATCAGATAAGCGTAAAGCTTCATATTCCTCATACAAAAGGATTACCGGATTCG
This sequence comes from uncultured Bacteroidales bacterium, assembly GCA_963840975.1. Lineage (GTDB taxonomy): Bacteria > Bacteroidota > Bacteroidia > Bacteroidales > JAADJA01 > JAADJA01. Next base: position 485,521 of record CAWJBC010000021.1, read on the forward strand.
TTTTTTGCCTTCCGGATTCTGGCCCGAATGGCTTAAAACCTTTTATTAAAGGGGGGTTCAATACCCTTCTTCGAATTCTGATTTTTGCTGACATAAATTAAATGAACAATAGTTCGTTGCAAAATTAATGAACAATAGTTCATAAAGCAAATTATTTTTGATATTTTTGCAGAAAAAATAAAATGGACGAAAGAATACGAAATTCAGAATCCAAAATGTTTAAAGTTATTTGTCCGAATACACTGAATGATCATAAAACTTTGTTCGGAGGAACCGCTATGCAATGGATGGATGAGGTTGCGTATATGACAGCCACTCGTTTTTCAAGAAAGAAAATGGTAACAGTTTCGGTAGAGAGGGTTAATTTCCTGTTGCCTATATATTCAGGAGCCATTATAGAAATTATAGGTAGAGTAATTACAGCCAGAAGTTCACGGATTAGTGTTCAGGTTGAAGTTTACGTGGAAGAAATGTATGCTGAAAACAGACAAAAGGCCATAGATGCTCTATTCACTTTGGCTGCAATTGATAATAATCACAAACCAATCCGGCTTGGATTATAAATGTTAAAATATTAAGCTATTGAGATTGTCCCAATGAGCAAAAAGGAATTGGGGAGATTTTTTTTATCCCAAATTTGAAGAAATTTATCTTGTGACCAAAATACTTTGGTTATGAAAACTGGTTAACCAATTGGGAGATTTATTCTTGCAATAATGAGTTCGGAATCCTCAATGGCGGAAATATTAATCTCACTATTTTTTTCTCTGCAACTGACCCAAAGGAAATCTTTTTCACCCACTGTCAGGTATTCATCATCGGACTTTGTTAATAGTTTTCCCTTGAGCGCATATATGCCAAATGATTGATGCGGATTAACTTGCAAGGCATTCAAGGATTCGTCCTTGTTCAAGAATTTGACAGACAAAGAACCTTCTACTTTCCCTATCGTCATCAGGTTAAAATCCGTAACTTTCCCAAAACCACGGGTTTCCCAATCACCACTGAAAGCATCAATTTCAAATTTATGCAGGGTTTTGGTGTACTTGTCTTTATGTTCGAGTTTCAGGATTCCGTCAAGTATCATTATTTTTCTCGAAATACCCGGCAATCGGGTAAATTCAGATTCTTCCGTTTCAACTGTTGCCGTACTTATCCTGAAAAGGAAATTCCTCTCCCTGTAACTTGCATCTTCAGGGTAAATGAAAAGTTGGGTAGTTGTTCCTCCCGACCAGGATGTGGTTATTTGTTCAGTTTTGCGGATTATTTTTAAATCCATAAATATATTTCTCTGGTTATAAGTAAAGATTCTCCAGCAATATAACAATCCCGCAATTTATCCATTCAACCATTCGATAATTCGACCATTCGATAATTCAACAATTCACCAATTCCTCAATTCACCAATTCCTCAATTCACCAATTCCTCAATTCACCAATTCCTCAATTCCTCAATTCCCCAATTCCCCAATTCCTCAATTCAACAATTCCTCAATTCAACAATTCACCCCTTCACCCTCTCCCGTAAAGCAAATATCTCATCCCTGAACCGCGCGGCTTCAATAAAATCCAGTTCCTTTACGGCTGCTTTCATCTGGCGCTCTAATTTGGCAATGGCTTTTTCAATTTGCTCCTTGTTCATGTATTGTATCAACGGATCGGCTGCAATGTCAATTCCTTCTCTTTCGATGTAGGCTTTTGGCTCGGCAGCTTTCGCATCTGCAACTGCTGTTTGCCCAAGAATGGATTGCGTTGACCGGATGATCTGGGTGGGTATAATCCCATGAACTTCGTTGTATTTTAACTGTTTTTCTCTTCGCCTGTTGGTTTCTTCAATGGTTTTCCGCATTGATTCCGTCATCTTATCCGCATAAAAGAGAACCCTTGCATTCAGGTTCCTTGCTGCCCGACCTGCTGTTTGCGTCAGCGATTTCTCTGACCGCAGAAACCCTTCCTTATCCGCATCGAGAATCGCCACCAGCGACACTTCGGGTAAGTCCAGCCCTTCGCGCAAAAGGTTCACCCCGACAAGTACATCAAACTCACCCAGCCGCAAACCTCGAAGTATCTCTACCCGGTCGAGTGTATCAACCTCTGAGTGAATGTATCGGCATTTAATATCAAGTTTCGCCATGTATTTGGTCAGCTCCTCAGCCATGCGCTTGGTCAGTGTTGTCACCAGAACCCTTTCACCCAATTGCTTTCGTTTGTCAATTTCATCCAGAAGGTCATCTATCTGGTTCAGGCTGGGGCGCACTTCTATGATGGGATCCAACAATCCAGTCGGGCGTATCAATTGCTCTACGATCAATCCTTCCGATTTTTGAAGCTCGTATTCAGAAGGCGTAGCGCTTACATAAATCACCTGGTTGGTAATGGCTTCGAATTCATCAAATTTAAGCGGGCGGTTATCCATAGCAGCCGGTAACCTGAATCCGTATTCCACAAGGTTGGTCTTTCGTGATCGGTCTCCGCCGTACATCGCCCTGATTTGTGGAATGGTCACATGGCTCTCATCAATAACGATAAGGAAATCATCCGGAAAGTAATCAATCAGGCAAAAGGGTCGGGTTCCCGGTTGCCTGCCGTCAAGGTACCTCGAATAGTTTTCGATACCCGAACAATAACCCAGTTCACGCATCATCTCAATATCATACATCACCCGGTCTTCAAGTCGTTTAGCTTCGAGGTGTTTTTCTGTTTCTTTAAAATATTGTACCTGTCTGATCATATCCTGCTGGATATCAGTGATAGCGGATTTCATTTTTTCGTGGGAGGTAATGAAGATATTGGCAGGGTAGATGTTCAGATTATCGTATTTTTCTATCTTTTGTCCGGTAATGGGGTTAAACGTCTCGATACCTTCAATTTCATCGCCAAAAAACAAAATCCTGTAAGCAACATCCGCATAAGCTGGGAAAACATCCACGGTATCACCTCTGACCCTGAATTTCCCATGGATAAATTCTATTTCGTTACGCGAATAAAGACTCGATACAAGCGACTTCAGGAATTTATTCCTTGGAATGTGATCTCCGGTTTTGATATGAATCACATTGCTGGTAAAATCTTCCGGATTACCAATACCATAAATGCACGAAACAGACGAAACAACGATAACATCGCGGCGTCCCGAAAGCAGTGAAGAAGTTGCGCTCAACCTGAGCTTTTCAATTTCCTGATTGATCGAAAGATCTTTTTCGATATAGGTATTTGTGACTGGCAGATAGGCTTCGGGTTGATAATAATCGTAATACGATACAAAATACTCTACCTTATTTTCTGGAAAGAACTGTTTAAACTCACCATAAAGTTGGGCTGCAAGGGTTTTGTTATGACTGAGCACAAGCGTAGGTATTTGAACCTGTTGAATCAGATTGGCAATGGTAAACGTTTTGCCCGAACCGGTTACACCCAATAAAACCTGGTGCGGATCGCCCCGCAATACACCCTCCGTCAGTTGCCTGATGGCTTCCGGCTGATCGCCGGTGGGCATAAAATCGGAGGTTATTTTAAAGTTCAAAGTTCAAAGTTCAAGGTTTCAAGCCACAAGTTTCAGGTTTCAGTCTCGTCCAGAGTCAAGTCACAGTCCCATGTTACAGGTTAGTCACAACAACAACTTGAAACTTTAAACCTGTAACCTGAAACCAATTTATTTCTTGTTTGGCTGGTATCCTCTTGCTTTTGCAGCATCTTCAAGACGTTTCTGCCAGCTCGATTTTTTCTTTGCCGGACGCTTCTTGTTCTCTTCTATTTGTTTCCTGATCTTATCTTCATTGATGAATTTCCTTACCACCCACATTTGTCCGAAAGTGATCACATTGGCTAAGAAATAATAGTAGCTCAATCCGGAAGCGTAGTTGTTAAATATTCCAAGAAACATGACAGGCATAATGTACATCATTGTTTTCATACCCGGCATCTGCTGTTGTGATGAACCCATCAAATCTTGGTTCACTTTTGTATAGATGATGGTCGAGATGGTCATGAGCAGTGTAAACAAACTAACATGGTCGCCATAGAACGGAATATTAAAGGGCAGGTTAAAGATGGAATCGTAACTTGACAGATCATCCGCCCACAAAAACGACTGTTGGCGCAATTCGATAGCAGCCGGGAAAAACCTGAACAAAGCGATCAATATCGGGAACTGCAGCAGCATAGGGATGCACCCTGCCATAGGGTTTACCCCAGCCTTTCGATACAAATCCATGGTCGCCTGCTGTTTTTTCATTGCGTCCTCTTTCTTGGGGAATTTAGCCCCAAGTTCATCAATGTCAGGCTTCAGCAGCTTCATTTTTGCAGAAGAAGCATAGGATTTATATGCAATGGGCAAAAGAACGATTTTCAGCAGAATGGTCAGGATAAGGATAATAATCCCATAATTCCATCCAAATCCCTCAAGGAAATTAAACACGGGCAACACTGCATACCTGTTGATCCATGCCATCAGGAAAAAACTCCAGCCCAATGGTATTTGTCGCTCAAGGTCGAGTTTGTATTTTCTGAGGGTTTTGTATTTGTTCGGTCCGAAATAGAACGACATCGGAACAGTTGACTTTTCAGAAAGTGTGAATGGTACGCTGATTGCCGCATCCAGCGAGCGTAAATACCTGCTGTCTTTTGGCTCGGCAAGGGTAAATGCTTTTATCTTGGCGTTAAGAAAATGATCTTTCGCAATCAAGGTGGAGGTGAAAAAGCGTTGTTTGAAACCTATCCATTGCACACGGGTGATCAAATCTTCATTATCATCTTTCGATTCTGACAGAAAATCAACATCATCCTGATAGTATTTGTAATAAATGGTGGGTCCGTTAAACTGGTCAACACTTTTTTCCAATTGCCTTAACTCTGTTGACCAGTTCAGATCAATATAATTGGTTCCCGGTTCAACAAAATTGTTCATTCCAACAAAATTGATGTCGAAATCGAGCATGTATTCCGCACCCTTAAGGGTATAAAGAAATTCGATATAAGCGCTTTTATCGAAGGTCGAGTCACCCTGGTCTGCATACAGGCGCATCGAAAAACTTTTGGCATCAGCACCGCTGATCAAAAACCCAGTATCCGATGCAGGTTGGAAATACAGATCATTGGTATTGATGATTCGGTTGTTGGCAAAAAATGTCAGTCCAAAATTGGTTTTATTGGGGTCAAAAAGGACAAGCGGGAGGGTGTCATAAGTATGAAAATCCTTTAGCTCAACAGAAATTATCTTTCCGCCTTTAGCAGCAATACCGATTTTCAACAAATCATTCTCGATCCGGTAAATAGCTTCGTTGCCAACGGATGACCCGGCAAAAACACCAAGCTTGTCGCGGTTAACCGGCGTATTTGCAGTCTTCAATCCGCTGACAGTATCTTGTTGCACCGGAGTTTGTCCCGCAATTCTGAGTGAGTCCTGTTTCCTTTGTTCTGTAAATCTTAACAATGAAATTGAATCCTGTACCCGTTTGACCTGATAGATCGAATCCTGCTTCTGTCTTAATGCTTCCCTTTCTTCCTGCGAAGGCGTCATCCAAAGGCTATAACCGATGAGAATAAGGAAAATTAAGACAAGTCCAATGATGGTGTTTTTGTTCATGAATTTATTTCTGTAATTGGTTAATCACTTTTTACAGGTTTTTTCTTGTTTTAAAAAAATACTACTGTTTTATCGCAATTAACGTTTAACATTTTCGGTCGGCAAAGATAAGGATTGTTGCAAAAGGCGTTCAATTTTATTTGAGTTAATTTTGCGCACCTTATAAATTGCTGATGACAGAAGATATGGTAAAAATTTTCGTTGCGCTTCCTGTTCTGAATGAACTGGAAAATATGGAGAATTTTATCGGCTGTTGTAAAGCTCAAACTTATTCCAACTTTAAAATAGTTGTTTGCGTGAACCAACCCGATGACTGGTGGGAAAAGGATGATAAAATGCAAATCTGTGAAAACAATGCAGCGACCCTGGAATTCCTCCGTTCTTTGAATAACCCTTCTATTGAAATCATTGACAAAAGCAGTAAAGGTAAGGGGTGGAAAGGAAAAGACTTTGGAGTAGGATGGGCGCGTAAAACAACCATGGATCATTGCATGACGGAAGCAAATGATCACGACATTATCATCAGCCTGGATGCAGATACCCGGTTCAATCCGGGGTATTTCAATTCGGTAGTTGAAAATATTCATCTTAATCCTGAAAGCGTTGCGTTATCTGTTCCGTATTATCACGAGTTAACGGGTGATGAATCTAAAGACCGCGCTATTTTGCAGTATGAGATTTATATGCGCTATTACGCTATCAATCTGTGGCGAATTAAGAGCCCCTATAGTTTTACGGCTGTCGGCTCTGCGATCGCGCTTCCTGTAAAGGCTTATCGTGCAATCGGAGGCATTACACCGCATAAAAGCGGAGAAGACTTTTATTTTGTTCAAAAATTAAGGAAATACGGACCCGTTTTATCCTGGAACAAAGAGAAAGTTTATCCCGCCGCCCGCTACTCCAACCGGGTTTTTTTCGGCACCGGACCGGCTATGATCAAAGGCAGCAATGGCGATTGGTCAAGTTATCCGGTCTATCCCTATCATTTTTTTGATGAAGTAAAATTGACGTATGATTTGTTTTTAGACTTGTTTGCGAAAGATGTTTCCACTCCTATGGATGATTTTATACGTGAAAAATTCAATAGTCAGAATATATGGCAACCATTTCGGGAAAATTCCAGGACTGCACAAAAGTTTGTAAAAGCATGTCATCACAAATTGGATGGATTGAGGATATTGCAGTTCCTGAAGTGGAGAAATACCCATAACCAAATGTCGGATGAAGAAAATCTTGCATTGTGGTTCCGGAAATTTTATCCTGATAAAATACCATTTATGCCATTTATAACAACCAAATTTACTTTTTCAAATCTTGACGTCAGCGATATGGATTCAATACGAAACCATCTCGCCGAAATTGAAGACGACATTCAGAAAAAAAATCATACATCATAAATAAAGACCCATTGGTTCAAAATTTAAAATCAAATATTTCAAATCGTAAAACGAACCTCATCGTTGTCACAGGACCGACCGCAACCGGCAAAACTTCCTTTGCCGCTCGTCTTGCTTTGGAGTTAAATGGTGAGATTATAAGTGCTGATTCAAGGCAGGTTTACCGCGGAATGGATAAAGCAACCGGTAAAGATTTTAGTGATTATGTAGTGAATGGAACCCCGGTTCATTATCATTTGGTTGATATAGTTGATCCGGGTTATGAATACAATGTTTATGAGTTTCAGCGGGATTTCCTTGTCGCTTTCAATTCAATTACAAAAAAGGTAATGTTACCCATTTTATGCGGAGGAACAGGGCTTTATATCGAATCGGTGCTGAAAGGCTACCGGCTGATTGATGTTCCGGAAAACTATATTCTGAGGGAAAAACTGGGTAGATGCACAGATGAAGAGTTGATTGAAAAACTGAAATCTTTTAAAGTGCCGCATAACATAACAGATACTGACGACCGAAAACGGTTATTAAGAGCGCTCGAAATTCAGCATTATTATTCTGATCACCCCAAATTGGATATTTCTTTCCCGGAGATTCATCCCGTAATTATTGGATTGCATTTCGAACGTTCGGTTCTGCGGGAGCGGATTACCCAACGCCTGAAATCTCGTCTGGATGATGGCATGATAGATGAAGTGAAAGATTTGCTGGAAAAAGGACTTCAACCTGAGCAATTGAAATTCTATGGACTTGAGTATAAATTCCTCACGCAGTTTGTGGTAGGGGAGATCAGCCATGATGAAATGTTCCGGTTGCTGAATACCGCCATTCACCAGTTTGCCAAACGGCAGATGACCTGGTTCAGGAAGATGGAAAGGAAAGGAGTGGAGATAAACTGGATAGACGGAACATTTAGCATGGAGGAGAAAGTCAGGCTGGCTTTGGAAATTTTGCTTGTAAATTGAGATTCTGATTGCTAGCCCTGGCAGTCCAGGTTATTTGCCTAACCATTCGTCAATCTCTTTATCTGCCTGCTCATTCGTTATAATATTTCCCTTCCGGTATTGATCCTGCGCCTCTTCAATAGCACTATTTTGTTCGGAAGATAATTTGTAAACCGACAGGTCTGTGTCTTCATTTTCGATAAGACGATACATTTCTTCCAGGATTTCGTTGTTGTCTGTGTTGTTGATTTTCCCTATTAATCGCTTTTTCAATTCTAAAGCAGTCATAAATTATGTTTTGTACAAATTTAGTGATAATATCTTTTACTATAACGGGGCTATAATTTGTCTAAAAAAAATTACTTATTTCCCGTAGGTGAAGTATTTTTAATACCGCCATTCACCACTTTGCCGGGCGGCAAATGACCTGGTTCAGGAAGATGGAAAGGGAAGGAGTGGAGATTCATTGGATGGATGGTGATTTGCCAATGGAAGCAAAAAATGAAAAGCATTTGAAATAAGCTTTTAGAAGGAATCCAATTTGAGTATCTGGGTTGCCAATGAAATATGAATAATCAATGGATTATTCCCCTTTCGAAATTTTAACGGTGCTTACTTCAACCGATCCGCCCTGCGGAACGAGGCTGATCCAGTCGTTGTCCTGATTGAACCAGGTGTACTGTTTGCCAACAGAAATGATGTATTCCTTGTTTTGCTGCGAAGCCGGAATCGGCAAAATGAAACCTCCGTTTTTCGATCCGCCTTTCCCGTAACTAAGTACAACTTTGCATTCGACATCAGTGGTATTGCGGGCTTTGATAAAGATCATATTGCTTTTCCTGTCGGTAATTGAAACCGGCTCGAAATTCAGTTTTTTCTCTTCGTTGTTGGCAATGGTTACTGCTGAACCAAGTAAATCCCTTACTGCATTCGCATCGAGTATCCCCAAAATACGATTGATCATTTCATCGGGATAGGATTCATTTGGTAGGATAATTTTAGCAGTGCGGTATCCTTCAAGCGCCTGGTCGTAAGCTCCTGATGCAAAGAATTTATCGGCATCAGCAATTGATTTATCGTACGACTGCTGAAGCTTAAGATGCTCCGCCTTAAAGTAAAGATTGATCTCTTCAATTTTGGTGATGGGGTATTCATCTTTCGGGAACATTGCTGAAGCTTCAATGTACTTCGATTTGGCTTCCTGAAATTCCTTCGCCTTGAACCTGACATCCGCTTCTGCAATCAATCTTGAATAATTGACTTTCATCGTTTCCAGGTCGGAAATCAAACCCTCTATTTCTCCAAGTTTCTGGACAGGGTAGGGTTCGCTGGGTTTGTATTTGAGGGCATTCTGATATTTGATCTTTGCCTGATCATATTGTTGTTTTAAGAAATTAGCATCCGCTTCAGCAATGAGTTTGTTATAGGTTTCCTGAATGCTTAATTCCTGTGCCACGATAATCGCTTCAATTTCCCGAAGTTTATCCTGCGGATATTGCTCACCAGGCATCAAAGTAAGTGCAAGATTGTACTTTTCCTTTGCCTTATCATAATCCTTCGATTCCATCATTCTGTCGCCGGCTGAAACATAAGCATTAAAGTCGGCAATTGTTGCTTTCTGAGTGAGTAAAATCTGATCAATCTCAGCTATTCTGTCTTTTGGGTATTGCTCCTTTGTCTTAATGTTAGCAGCCTTTTTATAGATCATGTTGGCTTCGGTGTATTGTTGCATATTAAAAAGTCCGTCAGCCTGTTTGATTGCATCCTCGTATTCTTTATCCTTTTCAACTACTGATTTCAAAAGGGCGTTAATCTCGGCGATCTTGTCAGCCGGATATTTTTCGCCCTGTTTAATGTCAAGCGCTTTTTGATATTCAATCTTAGCCTGTTCGTATTTCCCTTCATTGAAAAGCTTATCGGCAGCAGCGATCAACTGGTCATACGAATTTTGCTGAGCGGCTTGTCCCTCCAGCATCGAATTAATTTCAGCGATTTTGTTGGCAGGATATTGTTCCGATGGTTTCACCAATGATGCTTTCTGATATTCTGTCAGGGCATTGCTGTATTCCTGATTTTTAAAATAGATGTCGGCAGTTCCGATAGCTTTGTTGTACTCGTTTTCTTTTTCCTGTTGCTGTGTCTGAATTTTATTGATTTCAGAAATTCTGGCATTGGCATGTTCATTCCCAGGACTTAGCAAAAGAGCTTCATTGTATTTGGTTTTTGAGTTGCTGTATTCCGATTTATCAAACAACTCATCTGCAGTTTTTATTAATGTAGCCAGCAGCTTATCTTTGTCGGCAGCATTTGAATTTATCAGGTTGATTTCATCCACTCTGTCCTGTGCTTTTTTCTGGCCGGGAAAGATGACAAGCGCCTTCTGGTACTCGCTTAATGCCTGATCATATTCCTTTTTCTCAAAATAATCATCGGCTTTAGTTATAGCCTGGTCAAAGTTTGCCTGTTTTTCATCCTGCACTTTCAAAATTCCATTGATCTCGCTGATCTTTTCTTTTGGGTAGGCTTCGCCGGGTTTAAGCTGTGCGGCCCTGTTAAACTCATTTCGTGCCGATTGAAAATCTTTTTGAGCGATAAGACTGTTCACCTTTTTGAACAGACTGGTTGTATTCAAGTTCATCGCCGGTAATTTTATCCATCAGACTTTTAACTTCAGCAATTTTGGTGACCGGATAATGTTCCGCCGGTTTCAGTGAGGCTGCATTTTCATATTCTTTCAGTGCATTGGTATAATCCTTTGCCGCCATAAAATCATCAGCATCTTTCACCGACTTCTGATAAAGTTCATCTTTACTTACTGAGGAAGTAAGCAAACCATTTACTTTATCTATCATATTTTTGGGGTAGTTCTCGTCGGGATAAACCTTCAGAGCAGCCTGGTAATTGGCTTTTGCCGTTTCCAGGTCTTTGTCCATATAAGATTCGTCTGCAAGCTGCACAAGCCTGTCGTATTCATTCTTCCCGACCAGAATTTTATCAATCTCTTTAATTTGCGAAGCCGGATAATCTTCATCAGGTTTGGCATTCAATGCTTTTTCGTATTCCATGCGTGCATTTTCATAATATTTCAGGTTGAAAAGCCTGTCGGCAGAGGCGATCGTTTCTGCATAAGCAGCTATGGTCTTGTTGGTTTCCTCTATCAATGTCTGAAGCTCAATGATCTGCTCTTTTGGGTAAGTCTCATCAGGGCGCAGTTCAGCCGCTTTACCGAACTCTTCCTTAGCCAGCTCATATTTTCGGTATTTTATAAACTTTTCACCATTCGCAAGTGCTGCGTTATATTCATTTTCTTTTGTGATACTTTCCTCGGTTATTCTTTTAATTTCATTCAGTTGCTGATCGGGATAAGAATCTTCCGGTAAAATCTTTTTGGCTTCATTGTATTTTATTTTTGCCTGATCATACTCCTCCGCCTTGAAATGTTTGTCGGCATCGGCTATCACCATTCCAAACTGCTCCACCACTACCATTTTATCTCTGATCTTGTTAATCGTCTCCTGAAGGCGGGTTTTGGGATACGCCTCTTCAGGTTTTAAGTTGCTTGCATACTGATACGAAGCCTTTGCATTGATAAAATCGCCTTTATTAAAATATGTATCCGCCTGGGTAATGGCTGCTTTGTAATCATCATCCCCTACCTGTCCGAATGAGCTGGCAGTCAGTTGAAAGAAGAGTAATAAAAGTAAAGTTGTCAACAGATTTTTAAGCGTTACGACCATGCTATTTTGTTTCCTGTAAGGGTAATTTTTTAAAGATTTTTTATAAACGATAAGAGCACCTGATTATTATTTGACTGCTCCATTCTGGATGATCCCGTCTTTGATTGTCAATTTGCGGTCTGCCATGTTCGCCAATTCCAAATTGTGGGTTACGATGATAAAGGTCTGCCTGAATTCGTCCCTCAAATTGAAAAACAGTTTATGCAATTCGACTGAAGATGCCGAATCAAGATTTCCCGAAGGTTCGTCAGCAAGTATTACAGAGGGGTCGTTTACAAGCGCACGTGCTACCGCTACCCTCTGCTGCTCCCCACCCGAAAGCTCCGAAGGCTTGTGTTCCATCCGTTCCGACAATCCTAAAAATCCAAGCAATTCCTTGGCTTTTGAAATGGCTTTGCTACGCTGAGTTCCACCAATAAATGCTGGAATACAAACATTTTCAAGCGCTGTAAACTCTGGGAGTAAATGATGGAATTGAAATACAAATCCGATATGTTTATTCCTGAATTCAGCCAGCTTTTTCTGATTCAATTTGCTGACAGCTTTATCTTCAAAAAACACATCTCCCTTATCAGCAAAATCGAGCGTGCCGATAATATGAAGCAGCGTGGACTTACCTGCTCCCGATGCTCCCACTATCGAAACGATTTCAGCCTTGTTGACGGATAGGTCTATGCCCTTCAGAACTTCAATCTTGCCAAACGACTTATGTATATTTAGGGTGCTGATCATTTTTAAAAATAATCTGCAAAGATATACTCTTTTTCCAATCAGGCTTCATCCTGATAGGCTCTTCGCCCTGAGAAAATGTCAATCATGAAGGGATTATCCGGTAAAAAAAATCAGGTTACAATTTCCTGGAGATTATCTGGCTGCACTATAAAATATTTATCTTTGAACGATTGAAAATCTTAATAACATAAAGCATGGCGCATATCCTGATTATAGATGATGAAAAAAGCATACGAAACACTTTACGTGATATTCTGGAAAATGAAAAATACGAAGTGGATGATGCAGAAAATGGCGAAACAGCCCTCGAAAAAATCAAACTCAACAGCTACGATGTGATCCTTTGCGATATCAAAATGCCCGGTATGGATGGCATCGAGTTGCTGTCAAAGGCATTGATTGTAACTGATACGCCCATTATCATGATTTCGGGACATGGCACCATCGAAACGGCAGTAGAGTGCATTAAAAAGGGCGCTTATGATTATATCGCTAAACCCCCCGATCTGAACAGGTTATTGATTACCATCAGGAATGCAATGGATAAATCCCACCTGCTCACTGAAACAAAGAAATTAAAAAAGCAGGTTGGTGCAAACTGGCAAATGGTGGGCGAGTCAGAGGCGTTAACTTCGATAAAAACAATGATCGAAAGAGTGGCTCCAACCGATGCCCGGGTGCTTATCACCGGCGAAAACGGAACAGGTAAAGAACTGGTAGCCCGCTGGCTTCACGAAAACAGCAACCGGTCACATGCCCCTTTCATTGAAGTAAATTGCGCCGCAATCCCATCCGAACTGATCGAAAGCCAGCTTTTCGGTCACGAAAAAGGATCGTTTACTTCTGCTATCAAACAGCGTAAAGGCGATTTTGAGCAGGCGAATGGAGGAACTATTTTTCTTGATGAAATAGGGGATATGAGCTTGTCAGCCCAGGCAAAAGTGCTGCGTGCCCTGCAGGAAAACAAGATAACACGGGTGGGCGGAGAAAAGGATATTCCGGTGGATGTGCGTGTGATTGCCGCCACAAACAAAAATATAAAAGAAGAAATCCAAAATGAAAGATTTCGGGAAGACTTATACCACCGCCTCAGTGTGATCCTGATTCATGTGCCAGCTTTGAGGGAGCGGATAGAGGACATCCCTTTATTGGCTTCTCATTTTATGCAACTGACATGTGCCAATAATGGAAAACCATTGCTGCCAATAGAAGAGGATGCATTTGAGGAACTCCGGAAAATGCCCTGGACCGGCAACATCCGCGAACTCAGAAATGTGGTCGAGCGGCTTGCCATTCTGTGCGACAACAAAGTGAAAGCCGAAGATGTGGTAAGGTTTGCCCAGCCGTTGATCGGATAACTTCCTTTTTCAACCTATTCAGGCGGCTTAATGTGATTTGTAATTTTTTACTAAATCCGGGTTGCAAAAAACCTTATAGGACTGTTTTTAGCTGCTTTTTATAAGGATTGGTAAAATATCAAATTCCAAACTTTTCCCTAATACTTACATTATTACCTGAATTGTTTATTTTGTAAATTTTGGCTACTGGTCCATACTTCAGGTTGATTTTAAGATCATAAAATAATATCTTCCTTTGATATCTATAATAGCTTACTTTCTGTGTTTTTTACAACGGAATAATTTTTCTTCCATTTTAACCAACTCATTTTGTCAGATTTCGTACAATCTCCCTTAAAAGTGCGGCGTCAGCACCTTAATCACTGACAAAAACAAGATGAAAAAAATAGTTTTTTATTATTTGCAGCTACCTTAATGATTCTGGTGAGCTGCAGTAAAGAAAAAGATGAGCCTACCCTCGACAACAAAGTGCTCATCAATGAGATATTCGCGGCCGGGATGAACGGTTACTCGCAGGGAATGGCGCTAAAATCTACCGTTCCCATTTATTACGATGTGGAATATTACCAGCACGGAGTGGAGGGAGGTACCATTCATGTATTGGGAAATGTAACCGGTTCATTCACTATTGATGACAATACAGGTGCTTTGATTACAGGGATTGTGCAAATCGGGTTAACCGAAGCCATCAACGATTTTACTTTTAAAAGCAATGGTGGAACCTACACCATGAACGGCGCACCTTATATTTCGCTCACAGGTACCTTTACTCTTCAACCCGGTGGAACATTCGGAACTGCATCAAGCATGCAAATAGGAGGGGGCGTAATGGTTACAGGACCAGGTGTGAGTAAGACCATTAATATGCAAATTACCATTATAATCAATTCCAACGGTTCGGGTGGGCATGTGAGTGGATATGTTGGAGATGAGGGCCTGGATTACACATTTTAATAACCATGAACTAATAGAGTGATTTAAGTCTCTATTTAGTTGCAAATTATAAATTTTTCCATAAAGCATTATTTGTAAATGAAGGTTCGATCCTGCATAAGGGATCGAACCTTTTTTTTAAAGCCTGTGTTCAGTATCTCTTTTCGGCAGGACAATATTAACTCCCTGATTCATAGTCCAACGGTCAGGTTGCAATATTATAATTTTAGAGGGTTTGATAATAAATAATTCCTAAAACCATCACTGCTTCAAATTACTTTATAACTTAGCAGAGAAAAATAAAATCGTCATTTTTATGAAAAATATTAAATTATTATTGCTTGCCTCGTTGTTTGCTGTTAATTCATTTTCACAAAGCCAGTTTGAATTGGTTAAAGAGGTTATTACCCGTGCGGGTAGTTTAGATCCAATTACAAAATCAATCGAAAATAGTCAAGGGATTATTAAAATCGAAGATTACGATTCACTGAACATGTCGTTTGTCGGGAATTGGGGACTGGGTCAAAGCTATTCCATTTCAAGCAGCCCAGCCGGTGACACGGTTTTTGTTGGGTCTGGTGCCGGAGTAATTATTTTTGATGCAACCGATCCTTACAATCCGGTTAAACTTTCCGAAATCCATGCACGGGCACTGGTGGATGGAAGCAGTTATGACCCTGTGAATCACCTGCTTTATCTCGCTGCCTATTTTTCAGGGATTGAGGTCTGGGATGTTTCGGATATTTATAATCCCCAGCGGTTGGGGCGTGCACCGGCAACAGGTCTGCCAAGAGGAGGCGTTAATTTCCGCAACAGTTCTTCCGGAATGCCTGAATATGCTTATCTTACAAATGTTGTGGATGGTGTGGATGTTTATTCCGTTACCGACCCTCAAAATCCATCAAAAACAGGAACTTATAATTTCTCAGGGACACAGCTGGTCTGGAATTCTTTCAAATCAGGAGATACCCTTTTTGTGGCTGCAAGTAACGGCGGAACCAAAGCAATTGATTTGTCCGGGTCACCTGTTTTAACTAATCTGTTTAGTATAAACTCTCCTTCAACAAGTGTTCACGTCATGGGGAGCTTAGCATATATTGTAAATTATAGCTACGGCATGAAGATTTATAATTTTTCCTCACTGCCTGCAACACTTCAGGGTCAGGTTCCGCAAACAGGTTTTCCCCAGAACCTTACCGTGTTTGATAATTTTGCATACATTGCAAATTCAACGACAAATCCCGGTGGTGGAGTTAATATTATTGACGTTACCAACCCTTCTTCCCCTCAGCACATTACAGATTACACAGGCTACCAGACATATATTGCCGGAAAGAGCGACAAAGTTTATGCTACCGGTGGAACACAGGGGTGCCTATTTCTCGATGTGTCCAATCCTGCATCCCCTGTTGAGGCGAGCACCTATCCTCTGCCCTCGGCCATGTGGGATTTAACTGTTTCTGGCAATTATGTATATGCAGGAAGCAACGGATTCAGGGTATTTGATATAAGCGATAAAAGCCATCCTGTTCAGGTTGGGTATGATCCAACCCTGGGGGATTTGGTGAAAGTCACAGGCGATCTTGCCGTCTTTTGCCCAGAAAGCATGGGTAGCAGCAACAGGGTGAATATTATGGATATTTCTGATCCATCCAACCCTCAGTACATTGCACACTACCTCGCACCTGTAATGACCAATGACATTGCGTTGAAGGATCATTATGCCTTTATTGCCTGCTGGTGGGACGGATTCAGGGTAATTGATTTTTCAAATCCTGAATTGCCTGTGCTGGCAGCGCATAAAATGGGATGGGTAAATGGTGGCATTCCCGGAGTGGAATGGTGTTATGTGCAGGCTTTGGATGTGGATGGTAATTACCTCTATGTCGTTGATTATGGTCCATTTGAAAATGAGGATACCAAGGGAGTTTATATTTTCGATATCACCGACCCGACAAACCCTTTGTTTATCTCACGGCTTGCTACTTATACCGGCAAAGCCTATGACATCAATGCTTCTGATGGCTATGCTTACCTTGCCGACAGCCAGGCGGGATTCAATGTAATCAATGCCACCGATCCGGCGAATGCATCTGAGATGGCTTATCTTCCGCTTGGGGATGCAGCCTGGGCAGTTGATGTTTTCGGGAATTATGCATTTGTAGCGAATTATATCAATGAAGGTGTGCAAGTGATTAATATTGCAAATCCTCAATCTCCATTTGTTGAAGGATACTATAAGCGTAGTGGTTGCTTTGCAGTAAATGTAACCTACAATGCAGGACATGTGATTGTTTCCGATGGTCCTGCCGGCTTCAATATCTATAATTTTGACCTGCTTTCAGGAACAAATGATAATTTTAGTACCAATGATTATAGTCTTCAGGTTCTGCCAAACCCTGCAAAAGACAAAATTTCAATCTCTTTTGACCTTCCTTCATCACAATACGCCAGGATTGATCTTTACAATCTGGAAGGGCAAATGATCAGATCGTTATATGAATCAAAACTTAATGAGGGACAATTCAGCAAAACATTTGA
Organism: uncultured Bacteroidales bacterium; assembly: GCA_963840975.1. GTDB lineage: Bacteria > Bacteroidota > Bacteroidia > Bacteroidales > JAADJA01 > JAADJA01. Next base: position 502,744 of record CAWJBC010000021.1, read on the forward strand.
TATTGCCAGTATACCAAAGGGCGTCTTTCTTCTGACGGTTAAGTTAAATGCGCAGGTAATTACCAAAAAACTGGTAATTTTATAGGATAATAAGACTAAACATAGCGAAACTCTTATTCCCGTTTATTGATTAAAGTTGTAACTTTGCAGCGGTTTTAGATTGTTCTTTGATATAAATTACTTCAGGGTTTTGTACGATGTAAAGCAAACTTCGAACCTCGAACTTCAAACTCCCGCCCGAACGGCTGAAACAGTTCAGTCGGGCGGGTCGAACCTTGAACCTGAAACCATTTATCTGGGGCTGACCGGATTTGACAGCAAGGTCAGTGGGATTGTAAGCATGCCGGGCATTGACGATGTGGCTCGTTAAAAACTATCTTCAAACAATAATTGGCGAAACAAATTACGCTCTTGCAGCTTAATCGAAGTACAGTAGATTGAGTATTTCGCGGCACAAGGTGCTGTGACAAGACATCCCGCAGGCGGACAAGCCTGATTCCAACCTGACCAACGGGGTGCACGCAATTTTAGGCTGGTTCTGTAAGAGCCTTGATTACAGAATAAGATAAAAAGGATAAAACGTTGATTTGGGTGTCTGCTCCCGGGCAACGTTCGAAAAACAATAACAGAATAAGCATGTAGAAAGCACTTTTGCTGCTTGTTTGGACGAGGGTTCGACTCCCTCCAGCTCCACCTTCGTTCTCCTTAGCATCAGCGTATAAGAGTCACACTCTCATCGCTGTGCTTTTTTATAATGAGGTCACTCTGTATTTTTAAATATTTTGATGCTACTTTCTATACCCTTTGCGCCAAAAATCTTGATGACTGGATTTCAAGACATTTAAAAGGTCAGGTGCATGATACCCAAGATAAACTTCCCGTTGAATTAGTAACATTCATCGCCTTCTCGGATAAGCACAAAGCCTACCAGTTTGAAAAATACCTTAAATCCGGCTCAAGGATTGCCTTCAGAAATAAAAGATTAATCTGAAAAATCGTTTTATTAAATATTTGAATTTTGCTGAATAGGTAGCGCCCAACCTATTACATACCCAAATAATTACTAACAGTATATTTTTCCGGAAACAGAAAAGATTTCCTTTATTTTTTCCATATCATTCCATTTATTATATTTGCTCGCTATAAAAATCAAAAATCGCGATGAGAAACATTACCATTCTCTTCCTCTCTGTTCTTTTTACTTTACCTTTATTTGGCCAAAAGGTAATTTCCGGCAAAAGTCAGGTTACATCTATAAAACTTACACCTGAGTTTACAAGAGGAATCCCTCCTAATTTATTTGTCAAATATGAGTTTCAGGATAAAAACAGCAATGGCATTCTGGAAGCGAATGAAACAGCTAAGTTGAATATTGAGATCACAAATAAAGGAAAAGGCCCGGCTCAGGGTTTATTGGTTAAAGTTAGCGATAATATTTTCGATAAAGAATTGATTATCGAAGATGGCAAAGAAATAGTCTTTATTTATCCCGACCAGAAAGCGGAAGTAAATATTTCGATTAGGGCTGGAATCAATATTAAGTCGGCAGAACATAAACTTGAAATTTCAGTTTCTGAACATTTTGGTTATGATATGGACCCTGCTTATCTGATCTTAAGCACCCTGAAATTTCAGGAACCCGAATTGGTATTTTCAGGGATTGACATCGTGGATATTGGTCAGGGAACCGGAGCAATTGAAGAAGATGGTGAGTTGCAGGCTGGCGAATTGGTTAAGGTAAAGTTGGTAGTGCAGAACATCGGTCAGAACATTGCCAAAAACACCACTGTACAAAATTGAATCAACCGATAATAATATTTACATTTCAGATGGACAGGGAACCCTTGGAGATATTTCAATTGGTGAAGTGAAAGAGTTCTGGATTTCGATAAGCCCGAATAAGCGAGTGACCACTCAGGGTAAATTGCCCGTTTATCTTACCTTAACCAACGATTTTAACAGGGGTAATCTTAAAGAATTTCAGCTTCCGGTGTCACTCAATCAGAAACCTCCCGAACCTTCAATAGTCGAAGTGAAACCTGATATTGAAAGCCTGAAGCAGCAAGTGGCGCGGTTTGAATACACTTCAAATAAAATTACAGCCAATGTAGGCAATATCATAGATATTCGGCAGGTCGCCCCTTCAAAGACTAAACGCCCTGATGCTATCGCTATTATCATTGGAGTTGAGAAATACGAATATTTTTCATCCTGCTCCCTATGCAGCCAATGATGCTGAGGTAATGAAGGAATATTTCAGGAATGTATTGGGTATTCAGAAAGTTTACACCTACACCAACGATGATGTAACCGGCTTTTTCTTTGACAACAATTTCGATCCCAATTTTGGTGAACTTCAAAAGGCCATTGTAAAAGGAAAAACCGATCTGTTTGTTTTCTATTCAGGTCATGGTATGCCTTCCAAAGATGGATCAACTATTTATCTGTTCCCTTCCGATGGCCGTATCGAAGCGCTAGACCGACAGGGATACGATCTGAATAAATTGTACAACAATCTGGAAGCCCTTGGTGCAAAGTCTGTAACGGTCTTTATGGATGCTTGTTTTACCGGCGATTCAAGAGCAAGTGAGCAGATTGAAACAAAGAACCTTGTTGCAATGAAAGGGGTCAGGATTAAAGCAAAGGTGATTCAGCCCTGGGTGACCGATCCTAATTTTACAGTATTCAACTCTTCTGATTTTAATGAAACTTCCTTGGGTTTCGACCCTTCCGAAACAGGTTTATTTACTTATTACCTCTGTGCAGGATTACAGGGGAAAGCGGATGCAAATGCAGATAATCAGATAACCGCTGGCGAATTGCAGGATTACGTTTCCACTCAGGTAATGGAAACATCCATCAAAATCCGTGGTATTCAAACACCACAGTTTTATGGGAATAAAGAGATGATATTAACGGAATATTGAAATACTAATATGATCGCCAACAATTATCGAATACAAAAAGATTTATTACCGGTTTGTTAATTTTTGATCATGAAACTTCATCAATATTACATATACATTCTAACCAATGTTAACAATACGGTACTTTATACAGGAGTTACAAATGATTTATTGAGAAGAGTTTTCGAACATAAGAAAAAAATCATACCAGGGTTCACTTCAAAATACAATGTTGACAAATTAGTTTATTTTGAATTATTTGATTTTATTGATTTGGCCATCAAAAGAGAAAAACAGATAAAAGGGTACTCACGGAAAAAGAAGGATACTCTTATAAATTTGTTAAATCCCAGGTGGGATGATTTGTATTCCAATGAAAAAATTGATTGGAGCATAATTAAAAAGAACAATGGACACAGCAAATAGTTTTCTCGCTTCGCTCTTTAATAAATGATTGCTTATATATATAAAAATGTAATAATGGTCACTTTAAACAGATTCCTCGCTTCGCTCGGAATGACAGTTTGGGTTAGTTATAATGGGAGCGAGAATCGTCTCGCCGCAGGCGAGACGATTCTCGTTCCCTTCCCCCAAAAAGACCAAACTGTCATTCCGAATGAAGCGAAGCGAAATGAGGAATCTCAGGTAAAAGCAAAAAGGGAAAACGAGAAAATATGAATGAAGCGCAGCGGAATGAGGAATCATACAACAGGGTAAAGACAAAAAGGGCACAAACTATAAAGGAAAATTAACAGAATAATTAAAAGAAGCATGGACTCAGCTAAAGATTCTCGCTTCGCTCGGAATGACAATTCGGATTAGTTAATGGGAGCGATGCGTAATGAGCGATTCTCATGTAAGACCAAATCATCCGAATGGACGAACAATAGGAATTCACGTAAAGCTAATGGAGCGAAGCGATGAGAATTCAAATAAAGAAATATGAATTGATACAATATGAAAACACGTTTAATGAGATCAATAAATCTGAAAGATCCTTATCAAAAATGACTAATTTTTACCCTTGAATCTGTGGCAACACACAACATGAAACAATTATACTTTTTATTATTCCTGGCTTTTACTCTTTCCCTCTTAAATGCCCAGCAAATTAGAAAACATTAAGGCATCTGCCGCAGGCGACAAGATCACTGTAAAGTATACTGTTCACGGCCTTAACTTCAACCAAAGTTTAAACATAAGTTTATATTACAGCACCGACAAAGGACAAACCTTTACCGGACCCGTAACGGCAGTAACAGGTGATGTTGGCAAGGATATCCGAAACGGCAATCATCAGATCACCTGGGATGCCTTAAAAGAAGTTCCTTTTACAAAGCAGGATTTGGTTTTCGATGTCCGGGGAGAACTGGTGGAAGCAAAAAATAGAAAAATCATTGTTTGTGTCCTATGTTGGCAACACCACAACTTACATGGGTTTGCGCGTAGGCATGATTGGTAAAATAGGTTGGTACATCGAAGGCAGAATGAACCTCATGGCATTCGAAAAAAGCAGTTTTGATTACGAAAACGGTTTGGTAAAAGACTACGACAAACCTGGTTATTATCAGTTTTCCGGCAACAATGGATATTCCGCCTTATTTGCCGGAGGTGGCGTCACTTACCAGGCAGCGAGGGACTTGTTTATTTATGCCGGAGCCGGTTATGGCAAAGAGAATTACCTCTACGAAATTGACGATTTCAGCTATGACAACGATGCCAAAACAGGCACATCCTATGCCAAAGACCCCACAGCAATGAAGGAGTGGAAGCGGATGCCGGCATCATTTACCGGTTCAGGAAATTACTTTTAACCGGAGGCGCTGCCACCATCAATTTTAATACAATCAACTGGACAGCCGGGATTGGAATCTGTTTCTAAAAAATTATCAATGTTACGCAAAAACATAAATTTAGTGTATAAAAAGGAGATTCCTCTCCGCCGGTTGGCGGATCGGAATGACACTCAAAGTTTGTAATAATGAGAAAGAAGTTCGGCTCGCCGCAGGCGAGCCGAACTTCACCCCCTCCTAAAGCAAGCTGTCATTCCGAATGAAGCGAAGCGTAATGAGGAATCTCAGAAAAAAGCAAATGGGGAATACGAAAAATATAAATGAAGCGTAATGGGGTATCTCAGAAAAAAGCAAATGGGAAATACGAAAAATATAAATGAAGCGTAATGAGGAATCTCAGAAAAAAGCAAATGGGGAATACGAAAAATATAAATGAAGCGAAGCGTAATGAGGAATCTCAAATTAACCTTCAAATAATCGCTTAATTAACATCATTAAGTAAATATGAAAACTAAAACAGGTTTTATTCTTTTCGGTCTTATGGTTTTGTTTTTCGTTACCTGCCGGAAAGACAAAGATGACCCGTCAGGTGGTAATAAAATGGAGTTAGGTGTAAATTTAATAGATACCGTTTCTTACTTCTTTACAGGAATCCAAACCGAAGTCATAAGCCTTGGCGAAAACGAAATCATCCAGCATGGCCATTGCTGGAATACCGAAACAAATCCGACAATCAATGAGAATCACACATCACTCGGAAAGTTGAGTTCCGAAATAGATTTCCTGAGTACCATAGATACTCTTCTGCCCAATACGGTTTATTACATCCGGCCTTACATCCAGACTGCCTATGCTGTTGCTTATGGCGAACAAGAACAGGTCAAAACCTTGAAGACTGGTAAACCTGTTGTCATGACCAATGCAGTTTCAGATATTACCCTTACTTCTGCTTTATGCGGCGGTATAGTTACCCGCGACAGCGGGCTAGTAGTAACTGCCCGTGGTGTATGCTGGGATACAACATCGGTTTTTCGGATTGACAGTTGCCTTGGATTTACTGTTGACAGCCTTGGATTAGGAAGTTTTTTAAGCGAGGTAACCGGCTTACACGAAGGCACAAACTATCATCTTGCAGCTTATGCCACCAATGAAAAAGGAACTGGTTATGGAGAAATAATTAACTTTTTCAACCGTTCCTGTTACCCTCCCGAAGTAGTTACTGCTAACATAACCAACATAACCACTTCCTCTGCTCAATGTGGCGGTAATGTTACATCCGATGGAAACGGAACGGTGACACTTAGAGGTGTATGTTGGGATACCCTTTCAACCCCCACTTTTGAAAATAACATTGGTCATACCGAAGATGGTAGCGGACTTGGTGAATTTACAAGTAATATAACGAACCTCCACGAAGGAAAAACTTATTATATTGTAGCCTATGCAACCAATGAAAAAGGAACAGGTTATGGGGAAATTAAAAAGTTTTACAACTTATCAGTTGACTTTACCATCTAGTGACAACTTCCACTGTAACGAATATCACAGCCAATTCTGCTGTCATGTGGAGGCAACGTTACAAATAATGGGAATGGAACAGTTACTATCACGGGGAGTTTGCTGGAACACATACCGGTGATCCCACTTTGCAAAATTGCATTGAATCTACATCAAATGGCAGTGGAGTGGGTAGTTTTACAAGCAATATTACAGGGCTTGAACTACAAATACGACTTATTATGTCCGTGCTTATGCAAAAAATGAAGAGGGTGCCGGATATGGAGAATCAGATAGTTTTTCTACAACCATTAACGGTTCCAACGGTAACAACCACATGCAGTTTCAAATATTTCATATACCAACTGCAACCTCCGTGGAGGTAATGTAACCAATGATGGCGGAACTCGTACTGTTACGGCCCGAGGTGTTTGCTGGAGCACATCACAAAATCCGACATTTCAAAATTGCATTGACTCATACAATCAATGGATCATGGTACTGGTAGTTTTATAAGCAACATTACAGGATTAACTCAAAACACAACCTATTATGTGCGTGCCTACGCCACAAATAGCACTGGAACAGGATATGGAAATCAGGTAAGTTTTACTACTATTCAACTAACAATTCCCACGATAACAACCAACTCAAGTTACTAATATTTCATACACCACGGCAATTTCAGGTGGAAACGTAACCAATGATGGAGGAGCAACAGTAACAGCAAGGGGGGTGTGCTGGAGTACCCTGCTTGATCCGACAACCTCCGATCCACATACAAATAACGGTGCAGGAACAGGAAGTTTTGTAAGTAATATTACAGGATTAACTCAAAACATGACTTATTATTTACGAGCCTTTGCAACCAATAGTGTCGGAACGGCTTATGGCAATCAGGTTAGTTTTACAACCCTGCAAATTACATTACCGACTGTGACAACAAGTCCTGTTACAAATATTACTGCCACAACTGCAACCTCTGGTGGTAATGTAACCGATGATGGAGGAGCAACTGTCACTGCCCGGGGAGTTTGTTGGAGTACTTCACAAAATCCCACAATTTCCGACTTTCATACTATAGATGGAAGCGGAACAGGTATTTTTGTAAGTCAAATGACTGGTTTACTCCTTGTCACAAACTATTATGTTCGAGCATATGCAACAAATAGTGTTGGTACCGCTTATGGTGATCAATTAAGTTTTATTATTAGTCTCGAAATTGGATATTCTTATGCGGGAGGGATTATTTTTTATTTAGATGGTATGGGAGGTGGACTTGTATGTGCCCCGACTGACCAAAGTGACGGAGAAGAATGGGGATGCTTTGGATATGAGATAGGTACTGATACAGGAATAGGTACTGGCGCTGCAAATACTGTAGCAATTGTATCCGGATGCGGCCAATCAAATATTGCAGCAGAAACATGCTATTACTTAGTATTGAACGGATATGATGATTGGTTTTTACCGTCGAAAGATGAATTGAATCTTATGTACTTTAATTTGCATCTTGCCGGGATTGGCAGCTTCAATAGTGCATACTATTGGAGTTCTTCTGAATATAGTTATAACGAGTCATGGGGAACAAATTTTATTATTAATGGTCAATTTTTGATTGAAGATAAGTGGCATTCATTAGCGGTTCGAGCGGTCCGAGCATTTAGTTATTGAAATGCATCATTTTCCAATTTACAAAATCATTTGTGATTATTTAAAATGAAAAAACTAGAACAAATTTTAAGAACGCAACGGAGAGTTCAAAAAATATAGGTTTTATATAAATCATAAAGATGATAGAATTCATTTTAAATAAATACATAAATCACAAAGAATCTTTACTTAGTCAAACCTGAAAAAGCCTGATTTTAGGTTAGTCTAATAATTTAGACGAAATCCGGGCATTAAAATCCGGAAATAATAGTTGAAAATAAAAGAGATTGCCTGGGCCTTTAACCTGCGAAGCATCTTTTTCAGATTAAATCCGGCGGCTGCCAGCAAAGTATTCATGGTATCGCCCAGTTCTCCTGATAAATAATTGCGTATCATCCTGTGATCGTGCTTTATATGGCCAATGACCGGTTCTATTCCAGCCCTGGCTCTGAATTGTTTTCTTGCCGTTTGCTTTTGGTAGCTGCTGGCTGAGGCGGGTAATTTTTTGGGAGATATTATTTTTGTGTCAAGCACAATGTTTTTGCCACGATAACCCCGGTCAACAATTCCCGCCTGAGGCTTAAAATTTGTTAGCCTTTCCACTTGCTCCAACTGCGGTTCCAATGTATCCCCGTCATAAATATTCTCTTTAAATGCCAATGCACCAATGATGATTCCTGATTTTCGTGTTTTTACTATTGAGGTTTTATTTCCAAATTCATAGGGTTTTGATTCTTTCCCTTTTGCTATGCATTTGGTATGTGGTTCGTGAATACTGTAAATCTTGTTCTTTGAATTTTTCTGTTGACTTAATATGAGTTTAAAAATTGATAATTCGTGAGCGTGCTTTTGTAATTGTTCGTCAGTCATTTTTCTTTCAACATCTCTGACTACCCTGCCTGCAATGGTTTTTATTTTCCTGGCTGCTGCATTGGCCTTTTTTCGTCTTTTCGGATGCTGCCTGAAGCGTTGATCTATCATTGACTGCTTTAACAACCTTCTGTAACTCTGCCTGAGTACAATCCCTTCTTCTTCTGCAATTTTCCGGCATTTCTCAATAATTTTCTTTTGCAGCTTAGCATCGGTGGGGAAGGTGATGTTTTTTTCCTGTACAGTTGTGTCGATTAATACTTCTTTTTCCCTGATCTCTTTTTTCTCAAATAAATGAATGGTTAAGCTCAGTATTTTCTCTGCTCCTGATTCTCCTATGCGTTGCCTGAATTTTATCAACTCCGTCGGATCAAAGGGCAATTCATGTTGAAAGTATGTTTCTCCACAGAAGTATTGCCAGTAGGGATTTTCCTGCCATCTTTCAACTACGCTTTCATCACTTTGGTTATACACGCGTTTTAGTAGAACTACGCCAACTATTTTCCGAATAGGGATAGAGGGTCTCCCATTGTCTGAACAATAATACTGACTAAATTCTTCTTCTAACTTGTCCCAATCTATCTTTTTTGATAGTAAACACAATTCATGATCGGGTTTTATGTAAAGGTTCAATGGGATTTTGAAAATATTCAATTGCGGTGCCTTGTCTGTTTTTCCTATCATTATATTGCAAGATTTTCAATAAAAATACTAAAAACCTTGCAATTATTCACTCTGTTTTATTACCACTTATTAACGCTGTTTTGTTGATATCACTGCGTTTTGTGAGGTTGTTCAGGGTCGACTACTTAAGATTCAAGAAGGATCTTATGACCTAGATTTTCTTTTAAATAAAGTTGATATTGAGTATGCAAATAAAGTAACCGGAGAATTAGGAAATGAAATTACAAATTGATTTTTAAAAGCAATTTCATATCGAATGGAAAGCATTTTATTCCATTATAATCTTCTTTATAATATAAATCCACAAGATTATAAAACACCATTTCCAGCATACGAAATATCAATTAGACAGAACTGTTTGTTTGATAGCATTATTTTTCATACAGCTTCTCTCTTTGACTATTTTAGTTGTTTCATTTGGTATATAATCGGGAATGAAAAAAGTGAGAAAAAATTATGGAACAGTCTTGTAAAATCTGTACGGCATGACAATAAAATTGAAAAATCACAAATTGGCGCTCTTATTGATTCTTTTGATAGAGAGTGGATTTGTAAATTGTTTGACTATCGAGCAGAATTGATTCATTATAAGGACGATTGGGCAAACGAAACCTATACAATAGAGAATAGGAAATTAGTAATTCATTCTCCGAAAAAAATTCTAAAATTTTTTAAAATTCAGAAAAAAATCGATATTCAAAATACAATTGTAACAATAGAACAAATTAGTCTTTGGGTAATTGAAAGTTCAATCGCCATTTGCATTGAATTAGCGAATTCCTTGACAACTTTTATTCAAACAAATAAAAAAAGAGAAACAGATGTAATTCAAATTCGTGATATACACGACCCTGAAGTTATGCTGGAAATAAGAAATAAAATGAAAAACAATACCTAACCCCAAGGTGCCTCAAGTGTTCAATCATAGCCTCTTGGAAATTATGACTTGTGCCGTAACTATCCAATCCGCTTCCTGATAAACATTGCCGGTTAAAGCAAGTTATTCATCATCAGCGTTTCTTAACCCATTCATCTGTGAATCCCCGCCTATACAAGTCGGGCAGGTATGGCAATTCAGTTCTCAATTTTGGATTCCGAGGATTAAGGTTTAATGCAGAAAGATGCGTGTATGCCGGGGATTTGGAAGCTTATGGAATGAATACTGGCTAAAGAATATTTTTGATGTATAATAGTATTTTATGGTCTTCATTGTGTTGGTTTCTTTTCAGATTCCTCATTGCGCTTCGCTTCATTCGGAATGACAGTTTATTTTTTTTAAGTCAGGGTGAAGAGAGCGTCGCGCCAAACGCGCGACGCTCTCTTCACCATTATCCCCAGACAAAACTGTCATTCCGAGCGCAGCGAGGAATCTCCTTTTCTCCAATCCATAAACTGTCTTCCTCCCAAGCAAAACATCGTTCGGGCGAAGCGAGGATCCCTCTAGTGGCCAGCATTCAAGCATAGCCTATTGGAAAACATCACTTGTGACTTAACACATCCAATCCGTTACCTGATAAACATTGCCTAGTTAAGCAGACCATTTATCATCAGCGTTTCTTAACCCATTAATCTGTGAATCCCCGCCTGACCCAGTCGGGCAGGTGTGGCAGCGTTATTTCTCACCTTTCCGCCCTCTCTCAAACAGAAATCACTACTTTTGTAACAGTAAAACTTGAAATCATGAACACTGCTGAAATTAAACTCGACCTTTTCAGACGGATTGACAACTTGAAAGAAAAGGAACTAAAAATCCTATACGGTAAATTGGTTGAATTATTGGAAGATCCCAAATATCAATTGTCCAAAGCTGAAAGCCAGGCTATCGATGAGGCGCTGGAATCTACAGATTATGAAAATTTCAAAACCACACAGGAAGTAATGAGCGAAGCAAAACAGAAATATCCAAAACTAAAATTCAAATGAGAAGAATTCTCTGGAATGAATTCGCCCGGCAAGATTATTACCAAAACATTGATTACTTGCTGAAGGAATGGTCGGAGAAAGAAGCCCAGGCCTTTATTGATAAAGTTTTTGATGTTCTGTTTGTTCTTGAAAAAGGAAATGTTGAATTTCAAAAAACGAGTAAAAAAGACATCAGGAGATGTGTAATCACGAAACAAATTACCCTATTTTATCGGATTAAAGATCACCACCTGATTGAATTATTAAGGTTTTGGAGTAACTCAATGGATAACAATAAACTCAATATTTGATTTTCTCCTGAGCAGCCTCAGGCATGCAAGCATCGCCCCGTGCGCAAGCATCCGCCGTACTGGATCTATAGCCTTTTCTCCGTGCTCCTCTATGCCCTCCGTATCTCCGTGGTTTCTCCCTCCCCAAAAATCCAGTAAATATCCATTTACAAGATGCCTGTTGTCCACTGCCGCTTACCATTACCAACCTCCATTTGCCGACTACCGCCTGCCATTTGCCGACTGCCGACTGCCCATTGCCGACTGCCGACTGCCCACTGCCGACTGCCAACTCCCCATTGCCGACTGTCCTCATTGCATGTTTAAAAATCTGGTATACACAGGTGACAATATGCTTTGCACGGGTGTCAGATTGGTTTGAAGGGGTGTCAACTGTCATTGAGTCACAGTCAATGCCCTTTGCACGGGTTCCAACTGTCAATGATTCACTGAAAATAGTCTTTGAAAGGGTGTCAACTGACAATGATTCACTGTCAATGTGCTATGAAAGCATTCCAACTGTCATTGCGTCAGGTGCAACGATATTTGCTACAATTACATCTTGTTCCGTGCCAGTATCAATACTCTTTTCATTGTATACAGCATGATTTGAACAGAAAACCCTGCTTTCCGGATCAATTAAAAGGGATTTCTTATCATTAAAAATCTTCCATGAAGCGGTTTTAATGAAGTCTGAAAAATAGAAAAAATGGTGAAAGAAATAATAACCTTTTAAATAATAAAAATCAAACAGTTCATCTGATAATCACATCCATCGCCCCATACCCAAACTGCTGCATCGATGCATCGCGGTACTCCACATTCGGGTAATCTTTCAGGATTTGCTTGATGGATGTCTTTAAAACTCCGGTTCCAACTCCATGAATGAAGGTGACTTTAGTAAGCCGATTGGTTATCGCATTTTCGAGGCAGCGGATAAAATAATTGATCTGGATTCTTATGATTTCAGTATTATCAAGTGAGCGGTAATCTTTAACTAGCTCGCCTATGTGGAGGTCAACCACCGCTTCATGCGGACTGGTTTTGTGTTTATCAATGATGTGTTCAGGTTCTATCTCTTTCGAAACGCTTAGTATCTGCTCCTCTGCCTTGTCCTTTTGCTGAAACTCACTCTGCGCCATGGAAGTCATTGAACTGAGGGGCAGAAGTGAGATTAAAATGGATTTGCCTTCGATGATGGCAGAATCTTTATAGCTTCCTTCCTGGTAAAACCTTGAGGGTCTTATTCTGAAAGAAGAATTACCCGGGTTCATAACTTTATTGTCCCTGTCCTTATGAAATAATATTTGCAGAATTCCTTTTTCCCACGACCCTATCTTTTCACGCTCTGCTGTCTCCAGGAGGTGCATAGATTCCTGAGTTACCGAACCATAGTCGAACCCGTTATAACCGCCGCCTTCTTTTTCGATGAAAAGACTATAAAGCAGATCGTATGAAGTATGGTTGACAAGATAGATATCAATAAGACCTGTAATGAGCCATTTCTGATCGTGAGGAATAAAAGCAAAATAGACACCTTCGGGAATGAAGCCTTTTGCAGGATTATTCTTTAAGGCGACAGAAAAACCCTGGTCATAATCTGGTACAGATTCGTTGTTTTTATCAACAACTATATTGAAATCTTCGCGAAACATGTGCTTGGGTGAATCTGCCGGAGCTTCCAATTCGATCCTGAGGATTTCACTTATCATCACCGGGATTTCAAACCCGTCCTCAATCGCAATGCTGACCATTCCGGGACTGATGATCCGGCTGACCACTCCGCCGCCATTCTCATTCAAAAATTTAACCTTATCACCAACTTTGAATTTCATTGTATTAGTTTTCTGCAAAGGTAGGAATTCGTGCGGGTTGGTCACAAATTGTTATCCTGTTATTTTTTATTGAAGCCTTCAGCTTATCTATTATCCCGAAAATGGGATTTTTTTCTACTTTTGCAGCAGCTTAGATTTTATTGTTTGATACAAAAGTAATAATGGAAACGATGAAAGAAAAACTGATCATAGAAACCTGCGGTACCATTTTGAAGAAAGAGACCATTGCTCCCATCGAAAGCGATTTTTCGGGCAATGCAATGGTACTCGAAAGCATGTTTCCTTTCCCGGGGTATTACCACAAAGTTATTCCGGATAAAGAAGACCTTCATCCAGGCAGCATTTTTCTGGTGCTTAAATCCGGAATTAATGACGAAAAGCTGATGCGTGCCAATCATGAAATAAAGAAGATCATAAAAAAGAGGTTCGATGCTGCACCTGCACATATCAACCTCTACAATGAAATGAAACCCTGTATTCGGGTTAAATTTCTGCCAAGCTATAAAGATCTTCCCGAACTCGTCGAAATGTACAGAGAAGAAGGAATACAGTTTGTAAAATACAAAAATATAAAACCCTATTCAGGGCTGATCAGTGTGAAGAAGTTTTTTATCATTGATTCCATCGAACCGGGTATTTATATAGATTCAGAAGAAAAGGAAATGGGTTATATTCAAATTCCCGGATACCTCAAATGGAGCAACTTCGAGAAAATCACTCTTGATATGAAACGAAACATGGAGGAAAATAAGTTTGATGCTGCCATTGGTACCATTCATCGTAAGAATTGCCTGATTGATATAGTCAGGATTTATGACATGGAAATTTCAGCCGAAAAACTACAATCCATCAGGAATAAATACCTTGAAGCCATTAAGAAGTTATAGGGAGGAAGTAAATTGTTCTGAGTTCTGTCACCCCGGAGGTGAGATGGGTTCAGCATTCAGGGTAAAGGAGTTCGGGAGTTGTTGATCATTTGATATGTATTCAGGGGAATTTCCACTTGCAAAAAAATAAAAATGACGAAGTAAATTATGTTAAAAAGTCTTGTTTACGAAATTGATCTTTGGCTCAGGCAGCAGGGAATGTCGGAGCATCTTTCCAATACCATTGCAGCTTTTTTGTTGTTTTTCGGATTCATTATAATTAGCGGATTTACTTACTTCATTGCCCGCAGAATTTTCCTGTCAATTATCCACAGGGCATCGAGTAAGTCAGAAACCAAATGGGACGATGTATTGGTTGAAAAAAAGTTTTTCCGGTATTTAGCCAACCTGATCCCAGCTTATATTGTTTATATCATTACACCTCTCGTTTTTGAGGATTTTCCAAAAACTTCCGGCACAGTTCAAAATATTTTGTTGGTGTGCATGACTATTTTTGTCATCATGGCTGTCAATGCCTTTCTGAATGGCGTGGCTGTTATTTATCAGGATTTTTCGGTAGCAAAAACCAAACCCATCAAAGGATATGTTCAAATTGCTAAAATTTTTGTTTTTTTCATTGGCGCAATTGTCATTCTTGCCAATTTATTCGGTAAAAACCCATTGGGATTGCTGGGAGGATTGGGCGCTTTCAGCGCTGTACTGATGTTAGTGTTTAAAGATCCGATATTGGGCTTTGTCGCCGGAATTCAACTTTCGGTGAACAAAATGCTGATGCCGGGCGACTGGATTACCATGCCAAAATTCGATACTGACGGAACCGTGATTGACATCGCGCTCACCACAGTTAAAGTTCAGAACTGGGATAAATCCATATCCACTATCCCTACTTATTCACTCATTACCGACTCATTCAAGAACTGGAAAGGCATGGAAGAATCAGAAGGCAGGAGGATAAAACGTTCGGTGAACGTTGACATTAAAAGCATAAAATTCTGTACCCCGCAAATGCTCGAAAAATTCAGCAAAATTGAATACCTGACTGATTATGTTCTTCGTACCCAAAAGGAACTTGAAGCATACAATTCCTCCAGGAAAGTGGATGATTCTATCATGGTGAACGGTCGCAGGCAAACAAACATCGGTGTCTTCAGGGCATATCTTTTGGGTTACCTCCAAAACCATCCCGACATCAACGATGATATGACTTTTATGGTTAGGCAATTGCAACCAACCGAAAAAGGATTACCCATCGAAATATATGTTTTCAGCAAGCAAAAAGAATGGGTCAAATACGAAGCGCTTCAATCGGATATTTTTGATCATGTGCTGGCAGTGATCTCCGAATTTGATCTCAGAATCTATCAAAACCGAACAGGGGACGATATTGTAAACGTTGTTACGGATTTGGGAAACTGAGTTCTAAACATGCGTGAGATTTGATTTATGTCTTGGATTGTGAGAAGGTGGATTTTTCGTTTGCGCAGAAGAAAATTGCTTTCGTTTTCTAATTCCCCAAACAGCCGTTGAAGGAATGACCAATAGTGCCGTTGGTATAGTTGACTCAATCGGTTTAGGCGTTCCCTTCATACTGTGAACCCCAAATGTTAATCCAATTGCAACAGCCGACGGAATTACAATTGCCGCAGCCAAAGCAACACTTCGCTTTCTTATTTTGGTGGCGAGGTATTCGCAGCCGCGCATGATGATGCCACCGAAAAGCAGGGTATAGGTTGCCTGTTTTACTGCTGCTGTTGTTGCGCCCTGCCATTGGTGAGTGCCAAAATAATTCACACCAAATACTATTCCACCCATCACTATTGCACCGATTGCTCCCATTTTGAAATCAATATACCGATTGAAAAAAGTGATAAATCCTCTCAAAGAAGTTATTTCTGCTTTCTCTTCTTTCGGCGATAATTTCTTCTGCTGGAGCATAAAAAGAATTGAACCTGTGTTAAATATAAGTTGTTGAAACAGTCATTCGAATTGAGGCAAAAATAGACACTTATAAAATCAGATTTTAATTAGAATGAAAAAAGCTTAAACCAATTTATTTTTCATTATAAATATGAATATCCCTTTGTGGAAAAGGAATAGAGATGCTATTATCATCGAATGCTTTTTTAACTTTTTCAATCATGTCAAAATGAATATCCCAATAATCAGACGAAAGCGCCCATACCCTCACGGCAAATTTAACAGAACTATCAGCCAGTTCAGAAACAGCGATAAATGGAGCAGGTTCAGGTAAGATTCGGTTATCGTTCCCAATTAATCCTTCAATAATTTTCCTGGCTTTATCAATGTCATCACCATATCCAATTCCAAAAGAAAAATCAACACGACGCTTTTCTTCTGTCGAATAATTGGTCAATGCACTATTGGATAATCCACCGTTAGGAATGACAACAGTTTTATTATCAGGTGTTGTGAGTATGGTATTAAAAATCTGAATTTCTTTGACGGTTCCTGAATATCCTTGTGCATCAATAAAATCGCCAACCTTGTAAGGCTTAAACAATACAATAATAATTCCACCTGCAAAATTTTGAAGCGTTCCTGACAGTGCCATACCCACTGCCAAACCAGCCGCTGCAAGAATAGCTACAAATGAGGTCATCTCAACGCCAAGCATACTGATGACGCTGATGATAAGCATGATTTTCAGTAGAATTGACAACAAGGAAAGCAAAAACTGCCTGAGTGTAGCGTCAACGTCTTTTTTTTCTAATGAATGTCCAATCCCTTTAATTAGCTTTTTTAAAATCCATAAGCCGATTACGAGTGTAACCAGCGCTAACAATAATTTCAAACCATAAACTATTGCAAGTTCATAAAGGTTGGCCATGATTTTTTCTAAATTTTCCATTGATTAATTTTTGTGATGAATTTGATGTTTTTTTAGATTATTCTGATAATAATACGATTATTTATTTTGCAACTGCTCTTTTTAACTCAAAAATATCTTTGCGCCTGTCTTTCAGGTTCCTTACGCTACCAAACTGGTGAAGCTCCCTGAGTAAGTCAATATCCAAATCAGCTATCAGTATCATTTCGGTATTAGGCGTGGCTTCAGCTTTAATACCATTGGCAGGAAAAGCAAAATCGCAGGGAGTGAATACCATTGACTGGGCATATTGAATATCCATATTGTGAACTTTGGGTAAATTTCCAACACTACCTGCAATAGCGACATAGCATTCATTTTCAATAGCCCTTGCCTGGGCACAATTCCGAACCCTGGAATATCCATTTTGGGTATCGGTCAAAAACGGGACAAACAGAATGTCCATTCCTTCATCGGCAAGTAATCGGCTCAACTCAGGGAATTCAACATCATAGCAGATCAGGATTCCGATCTTGCCGCAATCCGTGTCAAAGACCTTTAATTGTTTACCCTTGTCCATACCCCAAACTTTTACTTCATCAGGGGTTACATGAAGTTTTTCATATCTTTCAACAGCTCCATCTCTCTTGCATAAATAACCAGCATTAAATAACCTTCCATCTTGTATCTCGGGCAAGCTTCCGGAAATAATATTGATATTGTACGAAATGGCTAATTCCGAAAACTTTTGAATAACTTGTGAAGTGTGTTGTGCCAACTTCCTGATGGCTTCGGGTTCGGTCAAATGATTATCCTCAGCCATAAGTGGTGCATCAAAGAATTCGGGGAACAATGCAAAATCGCAGCGGTAGCCTGAAACAGCGTCAACAAAAAATTCGGCTTGTTGTAATAATTCCTCCAGGTTCTTATAGGGTCGCATTTGCCACTGTATCAATCCTACCCGAACCAGTTTTTTTGTAATGAGGGCTTTTTTGCCTGGCTTTTCGTAATAAATGTTATCCCATTCCAGCAAAACTGCATACTCATTCGAAGCCTCATCCCCTTCGAGGTAGTTTTTGAGGATTTTTGCAGGATGAAAATCGTTGGAAACCTGAAAATTCAATACAGGGTCATGTATTTCTTTTCTCCTTACCTTTTCGATATATTCCTTTGGTGAAAGTTTATCGGAGTAATTATGATAATTGGGTATTCGCCCCCCAAAAGCAACACCTCTCAGGTTCATTCGTTCACACAATTCTTTTCTGTAGTCGTAAAGTCGCCTGCCAAGCCGCAAACCACGAAATTCAGGTTTAATAAAAATATCAACTCCATAAAGTACGTCGCCGTCCAATGTGTGTGTATTAAAAGAATAATTGCCGGTAATTTCCTTGTAGGTATGCCTGTTATCGAACTTATAATAATCAACAATTATGGATAATGCACAACCTGCAATTTGATTGTTGACCTTGATAACCACCTGCCCTTCAGGAAAGCGGTCAATCAACGATTTAATGTGGTGCTCTTTCCAGTATGTATTCGGCATACTTTTGTACGACTCAATCATGGCTTGCTTTAGTTCCTGATAATCATCAAGGCTTAAAAAAGTCAGATCAATATTTTCAATTTCAATCATAGTTTCGATTAATAGTGATTTGTTTAGATAAACGTATTTTTTTTAACGAATGTTCAAAAGTTTTATTCCTCAAAAGATACTTGTTGGCAAAGGTCGGCTAATTCAAACGGGAAAATTGAAACAAATAATTTCACGTTTAGCCAGGGTTCAAAGGTAATGAAAATGGAAATTGAAATTTGAACCAATTTATGATTTATGTGGAGGAAGGCGGGTTGTTGTGCCGTTATTACAACTGCTTTAGAGTTCCAAATAAGTTTTGGAATTTAATGCTTAGAACTATAAACCAAAGTGACCATCCAATGTGAAACAACCGTTGTTTTAGTCCCGCATAGCTACTAAAAATTTCAGGAATGAATGCTAAAAATCCCAACGACATAATTATGAAACATAGTAATGAGAATTGTCTAATTGTTGAAATTTCTTCTTTTTTCCACAAAAACATGCTCAGTAAAGGAGATAAAAAAAGAAGGATAGAAGGCAATCCCAAAATCCCATGCAGTCGCAAAGGCAATGGAAATATAGCCGCCCCTGCTATTGAAAAAGAATAAGTAAAAAGTATGAATACCGGAATTTTATTTAAACCTGCATACCTGCAAACGCTAAGTAGCCCGATTATGAAAAAAATGCTCAATACAGCGGATAAGATTAACCCTGACTTAAATATGTACTGCGATTTGGTACCAACAGCTCCCAATTCACTGACAAGATTTGACAAGTGATTATAATCACCTGTTATCATCCCGCAAATAATAACTGTCACCCAAAAAATTATCGGAATGATTGTTCCAAAATAGAGGAATAGCTTTATTTTCATGTTTGCAATTATTCTGAGTTTCACCTGTTAAAGATAATTTATCGTTGTAAAATATCTTCTGCTGTTCTCACAAAAAGGAAGGTTCAAAGTTAAGAGAAAATGAAGAATACTCAACATAAAAAATCCTGGAAGTTTCTTTGAAACAATATTTATATCTTTGCTTTAACAATTCAATTATGATGTTATATTTTAGAAAATACTTTTTGATTTCTGTATTTTTCTCGTTGGTCTTATCTATTGGTTACAGTCAAACAGGTAATGACAGCGCTGTTGATCAATACGCAAATGATCTCAATAAATTCAGGACCGGCAGAAACATTAAGATGCTTTATGGTGATGGCACTCCCTTGCTCCCTGAACAACAAAAGGACTTTAAAGGACTCAATTATTTCGCACCTGATCCTGAATACCTGGTAGAAGCTATTTTAGTCAAATCCGGCAAGCAGGAGGATATTCTCATGAAAACCTCTGGCGACCGAACCCCTGTGTATTTAAGGTATGGAGTGATAAATTTTATGCTTAAAGGAAAAACATATACGCTGGCTGTTTTCCAAAATAAAAAAATGCTCGAATTTTCGAATGATACCAATACCCTTTTTATCCCTTTCCGGGATGAAACCAGCGGTAATGAGAGCTATGGAGGAGGGCGTTACATTGACTGCGAAATACCTGTTACCGGCGACAGAATTGAACTTGATTTCAATAAAGCATACAATCCTTATTGCGCCTATAATACAAGGTTTTCGTGTGTGATACCTCCCGAAGAGAACAGGTTGAAGATAAGGATTGAGGCTGGGGAAAAGATTTTTGAAGAGCATTGAGCCAGGATTCTATGCGGGAGACCCCTGCTCACCAAATATAATTTACTGAAAATAAAACCCATCGCGGTTATTGCAGGTATAATATTTTAATTTTGCATAAACTTTTACCCAAGTGGTGTTTATAGTAAAATCAAAATAAAGGCAATAGATTATGGAAGAGGCGCTGTCGTTATTCAAAACTCCTGTAACCGACCCGGTTTTTGTTTTTACTATTGTCTTACTCATCATTTTGATGGTGCCGGTTCTGCTGCGGAAAATCAGGATTCCGAGTATAGTCGGGTTCATCATTGCAGGCGTGGTGTTTGGACCCTTTGGGTTAAAAATACTTGAACGGAATGATGCCATCATCCTTTTTGGTACGGTCGGGCTAATTTATATCATGTTCCTTGCCGGTCTTGACCTCGATTTCAATGAATTTAAAAAAAGCAAATACAAAAGCATCTTCTTTGGGATACTTACCTTTATTTTCCCTTTTCTGCTTGGGTTCCCTGTATGTATTTATATCCTTAAACTCGATCTTTTACCCGCCATCCTGGTTTCCAGTATGTTTTCTACCCACACGCTTATCGCTTACCCCATTGCAAGCCGTTTGGGTGTAACGCGGACGGTACCTGTGATGCTGACGCTGGGTGGAACCATCATCACAGATGTGCTGGTTTTATTGCTTCTTGCCGTGATAGTCAGATCTGAAGATGGGTCGTTGGATGCCCGATTCTGGATAAGACTGACGATTTCTCTGGTTGTTTTTGGATTTATCATTTTCTGGAGTTATCCGAGGGTAGCGCGTTGGTTTTTGAAAAACATGGAAAGCGAAAAGACCCTGCAGTTCATCTTTGTGCTTACCCTTTTATTCATGGCTGCCTTTCTTTCCAAATTAGCCGGGATAGAACCCATTCTTGGTGCTTTTGTAGCTGGAATTACGCTCAATAAATTGATACCCCATAATTCAGCCCTGATGAACCGCATTGAATTTGTCGGCAATGCCCTGTTTATTCCTTTTTTCCTGATCAGTGTGGGAATGCTTGTTGATTTAAGTGTTTTATTCCATGGATGGGAGGCGTTGATAGTGGTAGTGATTCTGACTACAGCGGCTTTGGTTGGAAAGTGGCTTGCCGCCTTTTTTACCCAGCAGGCTTTTGGGTTTAACAGTGATCAACGCCGGATCATTTTCGGACTGAGCAGTGCGCGTGCCGCAGCCACACTTGCCGTTATCACTATCGGTTATAATATCGGAATGGTTTCCATCAACATACTCAACGGAACCATTATCCTTGTTTTTCTTACATGCCTTGTTTCCTCTATCGTTACTGAAAAAGCTGCCAGGAATCTGGCGAAATCGGAATCAGCCAAACCAGATAAACTTCCTTCTGTTTCTGAGAAAATTCTCGTTTCCATTTACAATCCTTCTACTATCGAAAAGCTTGTGGATATGGCCATTTTGCTGCAGGACAGAAATTCAAAGGAATCCATTTACACCCTTTCAGTGGTAAGGGATGACGATGAGGCGAAAGTGAGGGTAGTGAGCAGCAATAAAATGCTTCAGCAAGCCATTCAACATGCATCAGCCACCGATCATCATGTGCAGGTAATTACAAGGGTGGATGTAAATGTTTCGAGTGGTATTGCCCGCACTGCAAAAGAACTTTTAATTACCTGTATCATCATGGGATGGAGTGAAAAGATAAAAACAGGTGATAAAATTTTCGGCACCATCCTAACCAACATTCTCAGCAATTGTAACCAGATGTTATGGGTTTGCAGGATTTTACAACCTATGAACACCGTAAAAAAAATTTTTGTCCTGATTCCTTCCAACGCAGAATATGAAATTGGTTTTGTGCAACTCTTTGACAAAATCAACGCATTGGCTTCGCAGGTGGGAGAGGGGATTACTTATTTCTGTACCGAAGAAACAAGAAAAAATCTTTTGAAGATTACCAAACGAAATAATACCGGTAAGGATATTAAATCCTTCTTTTTCGACGATTGGGCAAACTTATCAGGATTACCGGAGCTTATACAGCCGAACCATTTGTTGTTAGTGGTGAGTGCGCGCAGAGGTACATTATCCTACCAGAATTCATTTCTGGGTTTACCCGATAAATTGCCACATGTGTTTGAAAACCGCAACCTTATCCTTATATACCCTGAACAAAATTCAAAGATCACTGCTGCTCTCAATCTGGATGGTATGGATTTTATGAACGTTCAGGAAAATATTAACCAGATCAGCCGTTTGGGAGCCTTCATCAAAAAACTTTTCAGGGTATAACTTAATCAGGAAAATCAACCACTTTTATTATAGCCAGGTGTTAAATTAAAGTTTTACCAAAGAAATTCCAATTAGAGTCTGTCTGTAAAGTCATTATTTCCCACAGTTTTCGCAGATGAACGCAGAATATTTATCAGCGAAAATCAGCGTTATCTGCGGGAGAATTCTTTTTGAGATAGATATTATGGACAGACACTAATTAGACTGGCTTTGCCGACCGAAATGTAAATTTAGAGGCGAGGATGCAGGAGATTATTACGAACCTTACCAGTCCTGCTTACCCGCAGGCTAAAACCGGAAGTCTGGGGCCAATTGGGGTTATTTCCACTGCTGTTCAACACCATATTTTTTAAGTCCTTTATCACGGGTGATAAGTATTAAATTCTCTGCTATTGCCTGGGAAATAATTAATCTGTCAAGTGGATCACTGTGATGATTGGGTAAATTCGATAACACCAAGAGATGGTCGTAATTTATTGGAACAATTTCTATTTGGTTTCTGTCTGCGTAATTGAATAACTCTTCGAGGGAAATGTCTAATGTCAATTTACCAATTTGGTTTTTGATAGTGATTTCCCATAAACTGGCTGCACTTAAAAAACAAGGTTGCTGAATATCCTTGATTTTGTTCCTGACTGACGGCGGTAGTTTATTATCCCCTGAAACAAACCATAAGAAGGTATGGGTATCAAGCAGGAAAGCCATTATATGAAGTTTTTAAATTCATCTAATGGCTCGTCAAAGTCAGCGGAAAGTTTAATTTTACCTTTAGCAAAGCCAAATTCACGCATCTTGAGTTTTGATTTTGCCCTGGATTTTTTTTTCAAAAATTCCACAAAATCAACAACCTCTTCCCTTAAATCCTTTGGCAAAGAATTTATCTCTAATATTAAAGATGTATTTGTCATGCTGCAAATTTAGTGAAATTAATTAATTTTATTGAAATTGAAAATTTGCACGGTAATTTTAAAATGACATCAGTCCTGCTTACAACAGGCTAAAACCAGAAGCCTGGAGCTATTTGGGACTACTGCTTCATGACTTTTCCAAACAAATCCTTTTGATTTTTAAAATCTATTGCATAAAAATAAAGACCGGTTTTAAATTCCTCACAATCAATCCTTATTTTGCTTTCTGTAATACCATTTTTGCTAATTAATTGTTTTCCTGTGATATCATAGATTCTGAAATCATACGTATCTTTTACATTTTTCAATTCTATGGTTAAATATCCGATAACCGGATTTGGGTAAACTAAGAAATCAGGATTTGTTTCAGGTATCTCCCTTTCCCCTTCCGAAAGTTCAATTAATTGTAAATCATCCAGAAGCCATCCTTCCTTATTTGTCTGTATTTCATCACTGATAAAAGTAAATTTATAATAAATTGAATCACCAAGGTTTATTGGATAAAAATTCGATGGCGAAACAGAAAAATATTGCCAATTGTTAATTGTCCCGGTAAAAACAGGTTTCTCTGGATACCATGCCCAGTCAGGAATAATCGGGTCTTCAAGAACATTACTCCAGGATAATCCGTTGTCAAGTGAGATTTCAATTGTCCCATAATCCATTAGCGTATCTGAATCAAATTTATAATAACCTTTCAATGAAACCTGCGTGAGGTATTCAGTCCAGGCAAATTTTATAATAAAGGAGGAGGTATCTTGTAAAGGATAATAACCAATTGTATCTGTAATAATCCCATTAGGTATTGAATATGATTGGTTAAATATTGTTTTTTGAGGAATCCCGATTTGCCAAATGTTGTCAGGATTGCTCACAGTGTCAATAAAAACATGATTCAATAGTGATTGATTGTCGAAATCAATTTTTAGGTTTAAATATTGTCCATTTGCCGACATTAAGCCCAGGGTCAGAATAATAATTAATGTTGTTCTCATGATTTCTCTTTTAAATTATGATGGTTAAGTAGTCTATCACTCGAATTTTAATTTTATTTGGTTTTATTTCCATGCCTAAATCCCCTTCCACCACCTCATACGCGCCTTCGCTGGTTTCGCTGGGATTGTAAACCATGAGGAAGGTATTGATTTCGGCGCCCAGTCCGGAGGCGAGGATCTTTTTTTTACTCTCTGCCTGCCATCACCGATAACATGCCCGAAATTGCAAACAACACTAAGCGGGGTTTTAAAGTATTGAATTGGATCCATCTGTTTTGCTATTATGTTGTAAAATTATAAGGATAATATTTGAATTGACAAAATATTTGTTCAAAAATTTTATACCCGGCATGTTCAAAAAAGAAGCGTTAGTTGCAAAATAACCGTAAATGCAACATTTACAGGATTATAACCCCGTTTCCTGTACGCAGGAAACCCAAAAGGAAGTTGTAAAAAACGTTTCCTGTACGCAGGAAACCTATCCGGCAGGTGTAAAAACCGTTACCTGTATGCAGGAAAGCCATCCGGCAGGTGTATGAGCGCCTTTCCCGGAAGCAGGAAGGCTTAAAAAAGTTGTCAAGTCAGTTTCCTGTTTGCAGGAAAGCCTCCCGACAACTGTAAAAACCGTTTCCTGTGCGCAGGTGAGCAATTTGCAGTTGTAATTTGCCTTTCCTGTACGCAGGTAAGCCTCCCGATAGTTGCAAATACCTTTTCCTGTACACAAGTAACCCTCCTGGAAGTTGAAAACTGTGCAAGCAGAAGGTAGGGGAGATGGGGAGATGGAGGATGGGGAGATGGAGAGATGGAGAGATGGAGAGATGGGGGAGATGGCTTAATTTGAGTGAATACCAAAACAAGGATTACCTGCTTTCGGTTATTTCCGGTTCGATACTTTGTGTCAACTCAATTTTACTAAATTTGCCCACCTAAAGAAGTTCAGGCTATGGAGCACTATTTCAGAAAATTCAGGGAGCAAACAATCGGGAACGAACTCATTTTCAAAACTCCCTACGGCAATCAAACCATGATGTATGCCGACTGGATTGCCAGCGGCAGGCTGTACCATCCCATCGAAAAAATACTGTCGGAAACCATCGGTCCTTACGTGGGCAATACCCACACCGAAACCTCCGAAACCGGCACCCTTATGACCAATGCTTATCATCTTGCACATAAAAAAATCAAGGAACATGTGAATGCCGGTCCGCAGGATGTGATCATTACCACGGGTTTCGGGATGACAGGGGTGGTAAACAAATTTCAGCGCATGTTCGGTTTGAAAAAGTGCGGTATGCTGCACGACAGCAAATGCCTGAAGGACATAGAGCGACCTGTCGTTTTTCTGACCCACATGGAGCATCATTCCAATCATACTTCCTGGTTTGAGACCATGACGGATGTGGTGGTAATTCCGCCCGGCGACGGGCTGCTCGTTGATTTGAACCTGTTGCGGGCTGAACTGGAAAAGTACAAGGACAGGAACCTTAAAATCGGCACATTCACTGCTTGTTCCAACGTTACGGGTGTTTTTACGCCCTATCATGAAATGGCGAAACTGATGCACGAATACGGCGGCTTGTGCTTCATTGATTTTGCGGCTTCAGCGCCTTATGTTGACATGAATATGCACCCCGACGATCCGATGGAAAAGCTGGATGCCATTTACTTTTCACCTCACAAATTTCTTGGCGGACCCGGCAGTTCAGGCGTACTGGTTTTTGATTCGAGCCTCTATAAAAGCACTACCCCCGACCAGCCCGGCGGCGGAACCGTTGACTGGACCAATCCCTGGGGAGAGTATAAGTACATTGACGACATCGAGATACGTGAAGACGGCGGAACGCCGGGCTTTCTGCAAGCCATCAAAACAGCCCTTTGCATCAGGCTCAAAGATCAGATGGGTACCGGCAATATCAAATTAAGGGAAAAGGAACTCGTTGAAAAAGCTTTTGAACTTCTTTCCGCTGTTCCCAACCTGCACATTTTAGCCGATAACGTACGGGATCGCCTGGGCGTTATTTCGTTTTACATCGAGGGCATTCATTATAACCTGCTGGTGAAGTTGCTGAACGACCGTTTTGGAATTCAGGTGAGGGGCGGCTGCGCCTGCGCCGGTACTTACGGACATTACCTGCTCGATGTTACTTACGAAGATTCGCACAAGATCACCCGGTTGATCAGCTCCGGCGATCTGTCGGTCAAGCCCGGATGGGTGAGGATTTCGCTGCATCCCACTATGACGGATAATGAATTGACAAAGTTTGCCGATGCCTGTCAACTTATCGTTAAAAACATTGATAACTGGAAGAAAGATTACATCTATCTCAAGAAAAAGAATGAATTCAGGCATGTAACCGAACCCGAAGATAAAAGCTCGTTTGTTAAGGACTGGTTTGATTTCTAAACCAACTCGTCTGACGACTTGAAGTCGTCTGACGAGTCAGATTTAGAGCGAGTTAGAGTCGTCTGACGGGTATCGGAGGCTATGGGGATTTTTTTTATGATTGTTTTTTTAGTGTGAGAATATTATTGTATTTTTGATCGTGACATTCAACACCAAATGGAAACATGACATAACCTTAAAACAATCTTATTATGAAAAACCTGATTCTTTTAATCGCCGCCCTTACCATTAACCATAACATTATTTTTTCGCAGGGATGCCTGCCAGAGGGGATAACCTTTACAAACCAGTCGCAAGTTGATAATTTCCCAATATGGTATGCCGGATGCACAGTAATTGAAGGTGATGTTTATGTGTATGGTACGGATATAATAGATTTGGATAGCCTGAATCAATTAGATTCAATTGCTGGTAAATTTGTTATTCACTATAACGATGCACTTACCAGTATTTCAGGGCTGGACTCTTTGGTTTATGTCGGCGGAGACCTGGTAATAAAAAACAATCTCAATTTAACCAGTATTTCCGGATTAAGTTCATTGGTGTATGTGGGAGGAAAACTGGAAATATCTACTAACTCCAATTTACCGGGTATTACCGGACTTAACTCACTGGAGTATATAGGAGGGAATATGGATATATTCAGTAATTTATCCTTGACCAGTATTACTGGTTTGACCGAGGTGTCTTATATCGGTGGTTCGCTTTTTTTTGCTTCAAACTCCTGGTGCGGTTTACCTGAAATGTATAAATTAACTGCTGTTTCAAATGATCTTTTATTAAGCAATAGCGGCTTTACAAATTTGACAGGGCTGGATTCGCTGACCTATGTAGGTGGTAAACTCCTGATAGCATTTAATAGTCAACTTGAAAATCTTTGGGCACTTAATCAATTAACTTCAATTGGACAGGGTTTTGATTTAAATGGAAATAGCAGTCTTACTAATTTAACAGGGTTAGAAAATTTGACAACCATTGTTGGTGATCTTAGAATTATTCATACTGATGGTTTAATTAACCTGGAGGGGATGAATAACCTCACTACAGTTGCAGGAAATCTTAATATTAGTGACAATACTGCTTTAACCAGTTTAGAAGGCTTGGATAGCTTAAATCATGAATCATTCTATAACTTAACAATCTGGAATAACAGTTTATTATCTTTTTGTAACATTCCGAGCATCTGTGATTATTTAGCCAATCCAAACGGAGGTATTTCCATTGCTTTGAATGCTCCCGGATGCTACAGTACCGGGGAAGTGTTTACGGCATGTTTTGGAATAATAAGTGATATTAATTACTCAAAAGAAATTTGTTTATCACCCAATCCCGCCACTACTTTCACCAACATCACCACTCCCGACAGTTTGCCCATTGACGAAGCCACCATCTACAACCACCTCGGGCAAAAAGTGCTGGTGGCTGTGCCTGTCAACAACATTGTGGATGTTTCAAAGTTAAAACCGGGGGTTTACTTTGTTGAAGTTGTAAGCAAGAAATGGCAGGGGAGGACGAAGTTGATTATTGAATAGCTAATTCGCAGTATTTCAGTAAACGACGGATCATAATAAATTAATCATTCACTGAAAGCACAAACCCAATCCCGTGCACGTTGTTGATTTGAATGGTTTTATCTTCTCTCAAGTATTTCCTTAACCTGGAAACAAAAACATCGAGGCTGCGGCTGTTAAAATAGCTGTCGTCGCCCCAAACCTCATTGAGTATTTCCTCTTTTTTCACCACTTTGTTCCTGTTTTCAGCAAGGAATTTTAATAACTCTGCCTCACGGTTAGTCAGCCTTTGCGATTCATCTTTGTATTTTAATTGAAGGTTCATGTAATCAAAAAGATAGGCTCCTATCCTGGTTTCACCGCGGTTTAATTTGTCGTTCCCCGATACCCTGCTGCGCTTTAGGAATATCTCAATCTTCAGGCACAACTCTTCGATGCTGAATGGTTTTGTAATATAATCATCCGCACCGGCTATAAGTCCGTTTATCCGGTCTTCTTTCAGCGATTTAGCCGAAAGAAAAAGAATGGGGATGTGCTCATTCACTTCACGTATTTTCCGGGCAAGCGTCAGTCCATCCATTTCGGGCATCATTACATCCAAAATGCAAAGATCAAAATCCTTCTTACTAAAAACATCTATCGCTTCATTGCCGTCTTTGCAAAAAGTGATGGCATAACCCTTGATCTCAAGGTTGTCTTTGGTAACAAAGCTCAGATGAACATCATCCTCTACATAGAGTATTTGCGGTTTGTTTTTTGTCATGGCGATTGTATTGTTACCGGCATCGTAATAATAAACCTGCTTCCTGCACCCGGCTTGCTTTCCGCATTGATTTTCCATTTATGGGCTGAAACGATATTTTTGACATAATTCAACCCAATCCCGAACCCTTTCACGTTATGAATGTTACCGGTTGGGACACGGAAAAATTTGTCGTAGATTTTTTTTATGTATTTCTTCTCAATACCGATCCCCCGGTCTTCAATTTCCAGGATCAGATCATCACCTTTATTGCTTGTACTGATGGTGATGAACGGTTCCTTTTTACTGTATTTTACAGCATTATCCAACAGGTTATAAATTACATTGGTCAGGTGCAACTTATCGGCAACGATAATAGATTTCCCAGCCTTTAATTTCAGTTCTATCCTTCCCCCCAAACTGTTAACATTCAGGCTGAAATTGATGATTTCGTCAGAAATCAGGTTGTGAACATCTACTTCTTCGTGCTTAAGTTTCAGTTTGTTTTTTTCAATACTGGCAACCTGTAGTACTTTTTCAATCTGGTTTTCCAGGCGTTTGTTCTGGTCAGCAATAATAGCTGCATAATTGGCGAGGCGGTCAGGGTTGTTCAGAATTTCTTTATTGGATAACACATTGGCTGAAATACCAATGGTAGAAATCGGGGTTTTAAATTCGTGGGTCATGTTGTTGATAAAGTCCTTTTGAATCTCTGATAAGCGCTTTTGCCTGAATATTATAAAAATAGCATAAGCGAAAAAGATAAGCGCAGTAATCAGTACAAAAGAAGAAACGATCCAGATGTTCATTGTTTTAAGGACATAGATAGTTTTAGAAGGAAAAATGATCCCGAAATAATAAGTGAACTCATCGTATTTCTGAAAAGATCGTTCTTCGTTGTCATCATTTTTTGAAGTGCTGATATAGCTGCCAAACACCATTTTGTCCGTTTCGCAATCGTAAATCGCCCATTCGTAGTCAATGTTGATATTGCTGTATTCAAATTCCGTTTTGAGGTAGTGGTCTAATATGCTTGCATCAATTATCTCGTTGATATCAACGATGAAATAGTTGGATGAAATCTGACGCACGGGGTTTTCGTTTGGAAGTTCGTGCCCGTTGAACCTGACCATTTTATCTGCGACATTGTAAAGGGCGATTTCAACCGTACGGTTGAATTGCTGTTCCGCTAGGTCGTACGATTGATTTACCCAATAAAGCTGAAAGGCAATGATCCCCACTATTGAAATGGTTCCTAAAATTACTGCAAGCCTGATGTGTTTGTTTTTCACGAAGGTAAAATTAAGCAAATTGGCTTATCCTGAACTAAATTTGAAATTGTATTTCTCCCAAACAAAAAAAGCTGATTCTTCAACCAGCTTCTCTTTTAGTTTTAAAAGGATTAACCCTACCGGCTTACGACAAACTTACCGGTTTTTAACTCCTTACCTGACGATGAAAGAACATAAAAATAAAACCCCTCAGGCAGTCGATCGGCCTTCATTTGCACGGTTCCCGACTGATTTGTAATTTCTATCTCATTCACCAGTGATCCAATCAGTGAATATACCTTCAGCGATGCATTCGGGTATTTATTTAGTGTGTAGTCAAAATTCACAAACTGGTTAACAGGATTGGGATAGGGATTTGAAATGTCGAAATCTTGAACAAGGTTAGGTGTAATTCCTGTTGTGCCGGTAGTGTATAAGATTGTCACCATCACCGAATCATTGATATTGTTGAGGTCGAAAAATACGTACGAAATGGATGATTGTCCTTCATGCGTTTGTGGATCGTAATGACCTGAAAACTCTCCAACGGCAGTAGTAGCCCCTGCAGGAATTATTGTTGACAAGGGAGAAACATAAACATTAGGTGCATAACAGAGTCCAGCCCAGCAGAAAGTATTGATTGATCCTGGAATCAGCGTATTCTCAACCTTTTTAGCTAATACTGTCAGGTCGGAAGTTGAATTATTCTTGATTTCAATTTCAACAACCATTTCTCCGGCATTCGCTAATCCGTACGTCGTGATTACATGATTTGCCGGTATTGGATCATTTTCATATATCAAACTTAGGCTTTGCGAAAATGCAATTGCCGACCATAAAAGGAAAGCAGCAGAAAATAAAAGCACTTTTTTCATAATAAATATAATTTTTTTAATCAATTACAACACATAAGATGCACAAAAGTAAACATTTAATCAAAAAAACGTTATCGAACTTTTCATTTTTTATTATTCAAGGTTGAACGAATAATAACAATCACTATTTTTAGTCCCACAAAGTGTAGCGTTTTTTACCTTAGACATAAAAACATGAAAATAGGTTTCTTTTACATTAAAGTTTTTTTAATCTTGGTGATTTTTTATCTCCAAAAGTTTGATTCAACAGCTCAACCTATTGCTGAATTTGAAAAGTTGAACCAACTGAGTCCATCTGAAATCGCGGCTGGCTGGAAGCTTTTGTTTGATGGAAAAACTACAGCCGGCTGGCGAAACTTCGGGAATGATAAGTTGAATGAGGGATGTGAAGTGCAAGATGGAAACCTTGTGATTCTTGGCAAAGGTGGTGAGATGGGCGGCGACATCTTAACTGTTGAACAATTCGAGGATTTTGAACTCTATCTCGAATGGGCAATTTCGCCATGTGGAAATAGCGGCATATTTTTCCATGTTTTGGAGGATGGTTATTCCGGCCCCTACGAAACGGGTCAGGAATATCAACTCATAGACGATGAAGGATTTCCTGAAAAGTTGGGTGAGTGGCAAAAAACCGGAGCCGACTATGCCATGCACAATCCCGGCCAAAAAACGTTGAAACCTGTTGGGGAATTTAATTCAAGCAAAATATCTGTTAAAAATGGATTCGTTGAACATTGGCTGAACGGGGAAAAAATCCTGACCTATGAATTGTGGACTGATGAATGGAAAGCCCTTGTTCAGAATTGTAAATGGAAGGATTATCCTTCGTATGGACTTGCCCGAAAAGGTTATGTCGGTCTACAAAATCATGGAAGTTCAATAAAATTCAGAAACATCAAAATCCGCGACCTCACTGAGCCGGGTGTATCATTGTTTAATGGAAGAGACCTGACAGGCTGGGAAATTCATGGATCCGAAAAATGGTATATCGAAGATGGTAACCTGGTTTGCGAAAGCGGACAGGACAAGCAATATGGTTACCTCTCAACTGAAAAGACTTATAAAGATTTTATATTGCGGTTGCAATTCAGGCAGGAATCGGATGGGAACAGTGGCGTATTTTTCCGCTCCTCAATTGAAGGCACAAAGATAAGCGGCTGGCAGGTAGAGGTAGCCCCTCCCGGCAATGATAGTGGTGGTATTTACGAATCTTACGGGCGTGGCTGGCTTTGGCAAATACCGGATGAAAAAGAAAAAGTACTGAAAATGGGAGAATGGAATGAGCTGGTCATCAAAGTTGATGGCGACAGGGTGATGACCTGGTTAAATAATGAATTGATGACCGACCTTAGAGATGAAAAAATCGGGCAGGGAAACGGAGTTATTGCTCTTCAAATTCATGATGGGGGAGGCATTAAAGTGAAATGGAGGAATATCAGTATAACGGAACTCTGATTGAATCTCTTTTTGTAATGAAATATAGAATAAAGGGAAATAAGGGGAATAGAGAAATATGGGAAATTATGGAAATACGGACTTGCTTGGGAAACACTGTACTTTTATACTTTATACCCTATACCCTATACCATTATACCCTTATACTATAAAGATGACAAAGTCTTATTAAGGTTTTTCGTTTTGAAAAAAAACTTATGGCAATGATTCAAAGATACAAGGACGTAAATTTTTCAAATATGCAGCTTTTATCGCTGGTGGCTTTAAGGGTGATCATCGGCTGGCATTTTTTGTATGAAGGAATGGTAAAAGTAATTAACCCGAACTGGTCGAGTGCCGGTTACCTCATGGATTCACAAGGCTTACTTGCAGGATTTTTCCAATCTCTTGTTTCCAATCAAAGTATACTGTCTGTTATTGATTTTATGAACATGTGGGGACTGATTGCCATAGGTCTGGGACTTATTCTGGGTGCGTTTTCAAGGATTGCCTTGTCTGCAGGAGTTGTGTTGCTGTTCTTCTATTATCTTTCTCATCCACCATTTGCCGGACTAAAATACGCCCTTCCGATGGAGGGTAGCTACCTGATTGTTAACAAAAACCTCATCGAAATGATGGCTATGATCGTATTGTTACTTTTTCCGACAAGCAAAAGAATCGGATTGGACAGACTGATGTTTAAAGAAAAAAACAAGTAAGATGGAAAAAGATATGAATGAGGAAGGCGTTATTAGAAATGAATCCGATAAATTAGGCAGGCGCGATGTATTGAAAGGTTTGGCAACACTGCCCGTGCTTGGCGCTTTTTTTTATGGCTGGTACCGTAAACAGAAATTGGATAATCTGCTAAAGAACGCCATCAGGGAAGAGGTGAAATTAATGGATGAAAATCCTTCGTTTAACCGGACAGTTTCAAACGAAAGGCAAATCCGGTTAGGAATCATAGGAACCGGCGGAAGAGGGCGGTCATTATTGAAAGCTGCTGGTTTCCTCCGACCTGAACTCATTGACGATTGGATAGAGGGGAATAAAAAAGATAAAAATGATACACGTTACGCAGAGTTTTTAGACCAACCCGATCTGAACGTGGTTGTTAACGGTCTTTGCGATATTTATGACCTTAATGCGGATAGAGGAATGAAGGCATGTGCCAACATTAAAAGATCAGGTTCATCAGGGGAAATGAATTCAACAACCAGGAGGTATAAAAATTACAAGGAACTACTTGCAGCCGATGATATTGATGCCGTAATTATTGCTACTCCGGATCATTGGCATGGAACCATTACCATTGAGGCAGCAAAAGCTGGTAAGCATGTTTATTGCGAAAAACCCATGACCTGGACTGTTCCTGAAACTTATGAAGTTGTAAAGGCAGTGAAAGAAAACAATATTGTTTTTCAGTTGGGTCACCAGAACCGCCAAACAGAGAGTTATTTTAAAGCAAAAGAGGCTTACGAAAAAGGATTGCTTGGTGCCGTTAACCTCATTGAGGTTACCACAAACCGTAACGATCCTGAGGGTGCCTGGGTTTACAAAATTGATAAAGAAGCAGGACCTCACAACATTGACTGGGAACAATTCATTGGTCCGGCTCCACAGCATGAATTCAGCCTCGAACGGTTTTTTAGGTGGCGCTGCTGGTGGGATTACAGTACAGGTCTGTCAGGTGATCTTTTTACCCATGAATTTGATGCCATGAACCAAATCATGGGATTAGGAATTCCTTATTCTGCGGTGGCTTCAGGGGGTATTTATTTTTATAAAGACGGACGCACTGTTCCGGATGTGCTTCAACAGGTATTTGAATATCCTGACCGTGATCTGACGCTGATTTACAGCGCATCGTTGTCGAGTAATAAAATGCGTGGTAAAATGATCATGGGTCATGATGCCTGCATGGAGGTTGACAACGACTTAAAAATTTACGCAGATTCTGGTTCAACCAAATACCGGGAAAAAATCAGTAATGGCATTATTGATCCTTCATTGCCGATATATTCGTTTACTCCCGGCGCAAAACATGTGGATGCCATTACTTCCGCAACAGAACAATACTTTGCCAGCCGCGGATTGCTTTACACCTATCGCGGTGGAAAACGAATTGACACTTCTCACCTTCATATAAAAGACTGGCTGGATTGCATCAGGGGAGGAGGAAAGCCAGCGTGCAATGAAGATGAGGGATTTGTAGAGGCTATTTCTGCACACATGGGGACAATCGCCTTTCTCGAAAACAGAAAAGTGTATTGGGATGCTGATAAAAAAATAATTGTGTAAATTAGTGGTTTCGTTTTAAAAATGAATTTCAAATAATTTAATTGAACCAAAGTTTTATAGATATCAATGACAAATCGCCGAACATTTATTAAAGGTTTATCCGTGGCGGTAGCTGCTGGGTTAACCCTTCCCGGAAAATTATTTGCCTTTCCTGCCGGAAAAATTATCGGAATTCAACTATACACCATTCGCGAAATGGTGAATAAAGACTTTGAGGGAACTTTAAAAATACTTTCTGAGATAGGTTATAACTCAGTAGAAGCTGCCGGTTACAATGATGGAAAGTATTATGGTTTTGAACCGCAGGATTATGCTAAAATCTGTAAAGATTATGGAATTCTTCCTTTAAGTTCGCACAGCAGCATTAATATTGAAAATGCAGAAAAGGTGATTGAAAATACCGCCAAAGCCGGGATGAATTACCTTGTTTTGCCTTCAATCGGAAATGAGAAGCGACAGACACTTGATGATTACAGGCAAATGGCTGATGAATTTAATCTGATTGGTGAAAAGTGCAAAAATTCCGGACTAAAGTTCGGGTACCATAACCATGCTTATGAATTTGACAAATTGAATGACCAGGTTCCTTATGATGTTTTGCTGCAAAGGACCGAACCGGAGCTTTGTTTTATGCAGATAGACCTTTACTGGATGGTTTATGGTGGTTATGATCCGGTGGATTATTTCAATCGTTACCCTGGACGATTTGATCTTTGGCATGTAAAGGATATGGATAAAACTGAGCAGCGGGGCAGCACAGAAATAGGGCAGGGAATCATTGATTTTCCGGAATTATTTGAACAAAAGGAAAAGTCGGGTATGAAATTCTATTTTGTCGAACAGGAGGAATTTAATATGGATATGGTTGAAAGCATTACCATGAGCTTTAAATACCTAAACACCTTATAAGAAAAAAAACCATGAAAAAAATCATTCAAACCGGGATTGTAGGATATGGATTGTCGGGAAAATGCTTCCATGCTCCTTTCCTTCACGTTCACCCGGGATTTAAAATCAGGAAGATAGTGGAGAGAACAGGAGAATCTTCGAAAAAACTATTTCCAGAAGTAAACATCGTCAGGGATATGAATGCAATTGTAAACGATCCTGAAATTGAGCTGGTAGTTATTGCAACACCCAATAACCTTCATTCGCCTATGGCAAAAAGCTGTCTTCAGGCAGGTAAACACGTGGTGATAGAAAAACCTTTTAGCCTTTCAACTTCTGATGCTGACGAACTTATCGCATTGGCTGAAAAGAAAAAACGAAAAATATTTGTTTATCAGAACCGGCGATGGGACGGTGATTTCCTGACCATCCAAAAACTGATATCAAGTGGCGCTCTTGGTGAGGTAAATGAATTTGAAGCCCATTTTGATCGTTATCGCCCCAAACTTACAACCCGCTTGTGGCGCGACGAAGAAAAGTACGGAGGAGGAGTGCTCTACGACCTTGGTTCACATCTTATTGACCAGGCATTGTGTCTGTTCGGAACTCCCGACAAACTCAACGCAACGATAGAAAATCAGCGCAAAACCAGCAAGGTGGACGATTATTTCAAGATAGTACTCTATTTTAATAAAATGAAAGCCATACTGACAGCCGGAATGATGGTTAAAGAACCTGGACCGAGATTCATTATTCATGGCACGATTGGCTCGTTCATCAAATACGGGATTGACCCCCAGGAAGAACAATTGCGCAAAGGCACTTTGCCCGGTTCGGAGGGATGGGGAAGTGATAGTCCGGAGGATTGGGGACTCATCACCCTTGATTACGCTGATATGAATGTTCATGGTTCGGTTGAAACAGAACCCGGAAACTACATGGCGTTTTATAACAATGTTTATGATGTAATCACCAAAAAAACTCAGATGGCAGTAAAACCTGAAGAAGCGAGAAATGTCATCCGCATCATAGAACTTGCCAGGGAAAGCAGTTTAAAGCAGAAAGAAGTTAAAGTGAAACTTTGAATCGAGAATAATTTCAGAAATATTTTTAGAAAAAGCTTCAATCAAAATTTATCATCAAATAAAATTATCAAATGGAAAACAAAGGGAAAAAAACAATCAGCAGAAGAAATTTTATAGGCAATGTAGCTGCTGCAACTGCCGGCTTCACCATTTTGCCCTCCCACGTCATTAGCGGGCTGGGTTATAAATTACCGAGCGACAAATTGAATATTGCCGGGGTTGGAATTGGTGGGGTTGGAGCGACTAATGTTCATAATTGTGCAGGTGAAAATATAATTGCCTTGTGTGATGTGGATTGGGCTTATGCTGCCGGAACATTTGAAAAATATCCGGACGCAAAAAAGTACAAGGACTACAGGAAAATGTTTGATGAACTGGGTAAGTCTATTGACGCGGTGATCATTGCCACTCCTGATCATACCCACGCTATTATAACTGCCGCTGCCATCAGGATGGGAAAGCATGTTTATACACAGAAACCGCTGACCCATACCGTTTATGAATCGAGATTGTTAAGGAAGCTGTCAAATGAATACCAGGTTGCGACACAAATGGGTAACCAGGGAAACTCTGGTGAAGGTATCCGCCAGACCTGTGAATGGATATGGGATGGAGCTATCGGCGAGGTCACTGAAGTCCATGCCTGGACTAACCGCCCTATATGGCCTCAAGGACTTGAGCGGCCTGCAGAACCCTTTGATGTTCCTCCCACACTCGATTGGGATTTATTTATCGGTCCGGCAAAATGGCGTCCGTATCACCCCTCCTATACACCCTGGAACTGGCGTGCATGGTGGGATTTCGGAACCGGTGCCCTGGGTGATATGGCTTGCCACATTGTTGATCCTGCCTTTTGGGCATTGCAGTTAGGTCATCCAACCTGTATTTATGGAAGTTCCACACAGGTGAATACCGAAAGTGCTCCCTATTCTGAGATGGTTCATTACGAATTTCCAGATAGGGGTACCATTGGTAATATCAAATTGCCTCCGCTGAAAATGACATGGTATGACGGAGGACTTTTACCACCCCGGCCCGAAGAATTAAAAGACGGACAAATTATGGGTGACCAGAGTGGAGGAGTTCTATTTATTGGCACCAAAGGAAAGTTGATGACTGGATGTTATGGCCGCAATCCCATTCTGCTTCCTGAAGTGTTGGATAAAGATTATGCAAGACCCGCACCATCCTTACGGAGAATAAGTGATGCAATGGATGGCGGGCATGAGCTTGACTGGATAAGGGCATGCAAGGAAAGTCCTGATACACGGATCCCGACGAGTTCCAACTTCAACTATGCCGGCCCACTGAATGAATTAGTGGTAATGGGAAACCTTGCTGTACGATTGCAGGATTTGAAGCGCAAGCTGAAGTGGGATGGTGAAAGTATGCGGATCATGAATATTGCCGATGAGGATGAAATAAGGGTAGTAACAACCGATAAGTTCAATGTTATAGAAGGTCACCCGCATTTTGATACACAATATGCTACTATCAACGCAAAAACTGCGGCTGAAGAATATGTTCGTCATATCTACAGAGCAGGATGGGAGATTTAAGTTTAATGTTCAATGTTCAAGGTTTGATGTTTAAAGTTTTGCCTTCATTTTCGTAAAAAGCAGAATAGTCTGGCAGAAGGCGATAATTAATTCAATATGCAATTGATAAATTACAATAAATATGAAAAAGTTAGAAAAGTTTATGTTAGCAATGCTTATCCTGGCAGCAATGGCAATGTGCACGCCAAAGAGAGAGCAAAATAAGGATGAAGGTTGGGTATCGCTGTTTGATGGTAAAACCACAAATGGTTGGCGGGGTTATGGAATGGATGCTTTTCCTGAAAAGGGCTGGGTGATTGAAGACGGTGGTGTATTGCATGTGCTTGGCTCTGGTATGGGTGAAGCCGGTGGTGGTGGAGATATCATCACAACCAAGAAGTTCGGCAATTTCGAACTTTCTCTTGAATGGAAAGTTTCGGAAGGTGGCAACAGTGGCATCTTTTACCTCGCACAGGAAAAACCTGATCAGCCTATTTGGAAATCAGCGCCGGAAATGCAAATCCTCGACAATGAGCGACACCCTGATGCCAAACTGGGTGTTAACGGTAACCGGGCAGCCGGTTCACTTTATGATTTGATTCCGGGAAAATTAGAAGCCGTTAAACCGGCTGGCGAATGGAACCAGGTAAAAATCATGGTTTACAAAGGAACCGTTGTTCATTGGATGAACGGACAGAATGTGCTGGAATACCATCTATGGACCGACGACTGGAAGAACATGGTAGCCAATAGCAAGTTTAAAGATTATGATGATTTTGTGAATACTGCCCACGAAGGATATATAGGACTACAAGATCATGGTGACGATGTATGGTTCAGAAATATTAAGATCAGGGAGCTTGAGTGAGGAACAAATATAGTACATCTATCACTATAGCTTGCCGGGATCAAAATTTATTATTCTCCACTGCTTGTGGCGACTAAAATACCATAACCATTATTAATACCTCCAGGGTCAGTCAGGGCCAATTTGATTATAAAACACCTAACCAATTGGACTTTAAATAATTTTGTACATGGTTGATTCTTGATGGTAATATAGAAAAGGTAAAACCAAAGTCAATAAAAAATATATTTTTGCCGTTCATTGAATCAATTTGTAAAATTGAATTATAAATGGTTAGACGGGTATGGATAAATGGGAATATGATGCTGAATACAATGGAAAAGAAGAAGGTTGCGGCGAACTTATTCTGAATTTGTTTGTTTTCTTTAAGACAATAAAGCAGGGAATGAGGGTGCTTGTTGTTGCCTATGATATGGGAGCGCCTTATGAAATTAAGGCATGGTGCCATTCAACGAACAAGGCTTTACTCGAATCTGAGCCACCTTATTATCTGATTGAAAAAAAGTAATTAATCGTAATTTTTAAAAAGAAGAAATAATGAACGGAAAATTTTGTGTATCAATTGTGAATTGTCATAAAAACCCTGACACGGCAACAGTTGGATTTGTAGTAGCTGGAGCTGCTTTAGGCTCTGAAAAAGAAACAACAGTCTTTTTAAGTACGGATGGCGTTTGGGCAGCCGTAAAAGGTGAAGCTGAAAAGATCAGCATTGGCGAACCCTTCAAGCCACTAAAGGAATTAATTTCATCTTTTGTAGCCAATGGTGGTAAAATTCTGGCTTGTACACCTTGCCTGAAAACTCGTGGAATCACGGAAGATATGTTAATTGAAGGTGTGATTCCCGCAGGTGGAGCTGTACTTGTTGAATTGTTATCGCAGGGAACACCTTGCGTAACCTATTAATTAGTAGCGAAATGGAGTTGGCATCCATCGTTCCAAACCATATTTTCGATGGTGGAGATTTGGATTGTGGATCGGGTTTGATCTTATTGATCCGTGATAATATGCTGAAGGTTCCGGTAGGCGGTTTTATGGAATTGCGCAGCCGAGAACCTTCTGTTTGTCAGGATCTTCCGCCCTGGTGCAGGATGGTGGGTCATGATTACCTGGGGGTAATAGAAACTTCAGATCATTCCCGGTATTTCATCAGGAAAAATGAAGCGGATATAAGTGAAGAAAAAAGCTTTGAGGAAGATAAAAAAAAGGCTAAAGATTATGAATGGCGTGCAAGGACCAGGTTGACCGGACATTTACAAAGCACCGTATATAGCCGAAATTTTTCATTTCATGTTGGCCAGCCAGCCAGCTTTGAAGAAAAAGATAAGCATCCCTCTGCTTTGGAATATTTGATCGGAGCGCTTTCGGCTTCTCTTTCAACTGGTTTTGAAATTGAAAGCTCAAAAGTTGGCTTGAAAATAGACGATATAGAAATAACCATTCGATGCAAACTTGAAAATGTATTGGCGCACCTTGGCTTGGAGAAGGGTGATCCGGGAATTTCAAAACTTGACATAAAATGCTTTATTTCATCTATGGATGATATGGAGAAGATTAAACAAGCCTGGGAACAGACAGTAAGCCGATCTCCATTGTTCTCAACCTTGAGGAAATCCACAGAAATCAGTATTAAAATGAATATAGTTTAGGTTGAAAGAAAAGATAGATTGCAATCTGTTAATCCATTATTTTCGAAATGCCTGACTCAATAGTAAACATTGAAAAGTAAAATGTACAAAAGTGACAAGTTATTCCCTGTTACACAGGTTGGAAGCTGGCCCCGGTCAAGGGTTTTACTCCGGGCATTGCGGGACAAGCAAAAACAACGAATTACAGGCAAAGACTTTAATAAAATTGCGGATCAGGAAGCTGCCCGCTGTATCCGGCATCAATTGGATGCAGGCGTTGATATTCTGGTGGAAGGGGAACACCACAGAGATAATTTCTATTCTTTTATTGCTGAAAAGCTGAATGGAACGAAATTGATGTCACTTGCCGACATGCTCGAAACGGTTGAAAATAAGGAAAGCTTTGAAGAGATGTTAGATACTCTTGATGTACCTGCATCGGCAATAAAAAATCCTACATGTATTGGAAAACTTTCCCGCCGGGAATCATTGACAATTGATGAGTTTAAGCTGGTAAAAAGTTTTACAGATAAGCCCGTTAAAATAACACTTCCGGGACCCTATCTGCTTACAAGGGCAATGTGGGTAAGTGCATTCTCTACGAAGGGATACTCAGATAAATTGAAAATGGCTGAAGATATTGTTACTATTCTTCGTGAAGAATTATCCGACCTTCAGAATGCCGGATGTGAATTTGTACAATTTGATGAACCAGTTCTGACAGAGATAGTAATGTCAGAAGATTGCGACCGGCGGACTTTTATGTGAGCCACCCTGGCAACCCGGTCAGATGCAGATACGGAGTTGCAATATGCCGCTGAATTAATAAATAAAGTAGTTGACGGTTTTGACGATATCAGAACCGGAATACACGTGTGCAGAGGTAA
Organism: uncultured Bacteroidales bacterium; assembly: GCA_963840975.1. Classification (GTDB taxonomy): domain Bacteria; phylum Bacteroidota; class Bacteroidia; order Bacteroidales; family JAADJA01; genus JAADJA01. Next base: position 544,760 of record CAWJBC010000021.1, read on the forward strand.
CTGGAGCAGAAAAGAAGACACACTCTTAAAGGGCGATTATTTGCCCTTGCTACCTGCATTTACGAAAATGAATATCAATCAATTTGTTTTGGAGTATGCAACTCCCCGCGCAGGAGAAATTAATATCATTGGAAAAGCACTTGGATCGAAAGAAATAGGTTTAGGGGTTATCAATCCGAGGACAGACGAAATTGAAACAACCGATTATATCATCAGCAAAGCAGAACAAGCTTTGCAATATTTTTCGGAAGAAAATATTTTTCTGAATACTGACTGTGGTTTTGGTTGTTTTGCTGAAAGATGCGTAAATGATGAAGAAAATGCGGTAAAAAAAATTAATCAAATGGTGAAAGCCGCTGAAATTCTCAGGGCGAGGTACTGATAGTATTTTTTACAAAACTAAATATTAATTAAACTATTGAAAACCATTTACTTTATATCCTTTCTGATCCTTATTCTTTCCTGTACATCTGTGAATGAAAATAATAAAAATACCGAAAGGAAAATTGTCCTTTCAGAATTATTAAAACCAGATTTCCAGCAAATCCTCGATTCAGCCAATGTGGTCGGTTCAATTCTGGTCTTTGATCCACAAACCAACACAGCCTATTCAAATAATTTTACAAGATGTGATAAAGGATATTTGCCGGCTTCCACTTTCAAAATTCCTAATTCTATCATAGCCCTTGAGACCGGAGTGGTTGAAAATGACAGCACTCTTTTCAAGTGGGATGGTGAAAAAAGAAGACTGTCGGTATGGGAGCAGGATTTGATTTTCAGGGATGCTTTTCAGTTTTCGTGTGTGCCCTGTTACCAGGAAATTGCCCATAAAATTGGAGTAAAAAGGATGCATCAATACCTGGAAAAACTCAATTACGGAATAATGGTATTCGATTCCACCACCATTGATCTTTTCTGGCTCGAAGGTGAATCCAAAATCAGTATGAACCAGCAGCTCGATTTTATGAACCGGTTCTATAACAATGAACTTCCAATCTCAGTGAAGACATCTGAAGTAATGAAACGGCTGATGGTAATAGAATCAAATGATTCATGGAAATTCAGCGGGAAAACCGGATGGGCCATTCGGAACGGGAACAATATCGGCTGGTTCACCGGTTATCTCGAAACCGGTGACAAGGTCTATTTTGTTGTGACCAACATAGAGCCTAATGAATCGTTTAATCTGGATTTATTTCCAATAATCAGGACAAAAATTTCTTTGGGTGCGTTGAGGAAGCTGAAATTTATTGATTAAAATAAAAGGCTGCCTCTTCCTGAGACAGCCTCCATATTTTTCGGTAATTCCAATTACTGTTTATAGTTTAATGAATTTTTCCTGGTAGAGTGTATTACCGGTATTTATTTTCAAAATGTAAATACCCTTACTCAACATTTCAATATCCAACCTTTTTATCAGCGTATTGCTTTCGTTAGAATATTTCTCTTTCCATAATGTTTTTCCATTGAGGTTCAACACCGAAATCTCTAATTCATCCATTAAATTTTCCAAACTCAAATCAATATGGTCTGTAGCCGGGTTTGGATAAAATCGGTATGTCAAAGAAGCAGGAAATACTTCATTTTCATTTGTTAATTCATTAAGATTAATCGTTATAACCGCCTGATCAGTAAGGTTACCGGTACCGTTATCGGTAACTTCCACATTCAAATCAAATACAGGATTCGTTTCAAAGTCAAGCGCGATTGAATTCCAGACAGTTATTACTCCGGTCATTGTATTCAAATGGAAGGCATTGTTCTCATTTCCCGACAAGATGCTAAATGCAAGGGTTTGTCCGTTGTCAGGATCGGTTGCTGCAATGGTTCCCACAACAGTGCCATTTGCACTAAACTCATCAATCGAGAAAGTCTGATTACTAATATCAGGATTTTCATTTATATCCGTCAAATTAACCATAATGGTAGCTTGAGAAAAGAGATTCCCCTGCCCATTATCCTGAACCTTCACCATAAGTCCGAAGGATGTCCCTGCTTCATAATTCAGGGCTGAGCTATTGTTAACTGTCAAAGTTCCTGTGGAAGCAGAAATCTGGAAAGCATTGTCGGTGTTTCCGCTGATGATGGAATATTCCAGAGTCTGCCCTGCATCAGGGTCTGTTGCAATAACGGTTCCCACCTGGGTGGCATTTGGACTGTTTTCTGTTATCGAAAATGCCTGATTACTTATATCAGGGTTTTCATTTACATCTGTCAAATTAACTGTAATCGTAGCTTGAGAATAAAGATTTCCAAGTCCGTTATCCTGAACTTTCACTGTAAGAGCAAAGGAAGTTGTTACTTCATAATTTAATGCAGAACTGTTATTCACAGTTAAAGCGCCCGTTGAAGCATTTATCTGGAAAGCGTTATCGGTATTTCCACTTAAAATTGAATAGGAGAGGATTTGACCGGCATCAGGATCTGTAGCAATTACAGTTCCTACTGCAGTTCCATTGGCGGCATTCTCATTTATGCTAAATAACTGATTAGCGATTGCCGGAGGATTATTGGTGGTTTGACCACCATCGCTATATTCATAAGAACCCTTGTCTCTTATTCCAACTATAGTATTACTATCCAGGTCATAACTATATCCATTGTACGTGTAACCGGCATTAACAGCAATACTATTTTCGGTTATATGCAAATCACCATTTGCATAATCAGCAAATCCAAAGTAGTTGCCCCACGTTGAAGGGTTGGTTGTTCTGATTATGTTATTCTTAACATCCCAATTACCATAAGCCATTCTAACCCCCTCACCCCAATCCATGTCGTTTGACGCTTCAATATTATTCCAATATTCGCAAATACCATCCCCTCCAACATTGAATAGAAACCAATATCCGGTTCTGTCCGAAACAATAGTATTGTTATGAATTTTCAATTCTGTATCAGCTGCAATAACCCCTGAACCAGCAATATTGTAAAAAAGATTATAGGAAATTTCTACAACTTCTTCATATTGTGTATAAATCGCACATTCTCCGCCACCTATGAATTTGTTATGATCTACGACAACCCAATCATGAACAGCAAGATAGACAGCAGCACCCCCAAGTTCATCACTATCTGGTGAAATAAAAGTGTTTCCTGTTATTCTTCCGGTCGTTCCTTCCCATGTTGCATTTACTCCATGAAGAAAACAAAACTTGCCGTTCGAGCCACTACGGTCAATGAAGTTATCTTTGATTAAATAATTAGGACATCCTTCAACTATTTGTATTCCGTCACCACCTGCATCGTATAATTGTGCTACATTATAAATATGACAACCCTCTATTTTTAAATCTGCAACCTCAACCCAAAACACTCCATCTGTTTCAATATCATAAATATTGCAATTGACAAGTTGAAAGTCCTCTGCCTGATTTTCATAAGGAGTGTCATAAGGAATGTACCATGTACCCGTATTAAAGGAGTGAAAATCACAATTAGTAATATGAACATGTTTTATGGGTTGTATACCCGGATTGGTCGAACCATATAATCGAACACCTACACCACCGCCATTACCGTGCAATTCGATATTATCAATAGTAATGTTTGTACTTGCAGGTGCAATGTCTATCATGTTGTCTGTGTTATTATTCTGATCATAGAACACAGGTTTGGCACCGGATCCGTACGAACCAATTGTAACATTGGTCTTGCCATTAATACTAATTACTGTAGCGTTATTAGGAATATAAACTGTTCCTTTCTTTTGCAAATAGGTTGTATTGCTTTGGATTGTAAAATCATTCCATTTGTCGTAAGGATGATCAACAGAGCCGTTCTGACCGGGATCACCGGAGTTTGTAGGATCAATGTAAACAACATTCTGGGCAAAAATGAATGCTGAATAGATTAAAACTAAAATTAAGGTCATTACCCAAATTTTCACGCTCGAAATTAGGCTTCCCTGGTTTCTGGTTTGTGCCTTGTAGTTCATTAGTGTATTTTTTAGTTTAACATTCATTTATTTTAGATTCAATAAATACCTCATCTAAAATCTTTTTTCTGAAGTTTCACTGTACATAAATGTGCCAAAGTATGAATGTGAATTTTTAATTATTGTAAATCAGCAAGTTAGAAGTTTGTTTTAAATTTGATAAATATCCGGTATCGGAGAATCATTTTCATTTACGAATAGAAAAAAGGAAAATTTCTTTGGTTCACAAATTGAATTTTGGTGGCTAATCAGTCTGCTGACAATCCCAAATTTGCTGGATTAAGAATGTTTTAAGTGGTATAGGGGGAATACAGGTATAAAAGGAATAAACTTTATGGTTAAGGCAATCTGGTTGGAAAGTATAAATTTTAAATGTAAAACCAATACCCTTATTTCCACTATTCCGTTATACCCTTTTTCCCCTCTTATTACTACGATTAGGTGCGAAAAATTCCAGGGTTAATAATATACTGATTGGTTACGAATTTTGTATTTCCATTTTTGGCTGGTTTATCAAAAGTGAAATTTTTAGATTTTTCAAGAAATTCCAAATTATTCAAATTAATTTTCCAATTGAGATAGCACTTTCATCCACATATTTTGTAATATTGCTGATTATTATATTGTTCACAAAATATGCTTTCTCCTTTATTTAATCATTTACTCATTCCTTTTCTTGTTGCCATGTTTTTAGCCATCAACATGGGCGGAAGTGGCACGGGTCCTTCATTTTCAGCCGCCTTTGGTGCAAATGCCATCCGGCGAAGTGCAATTGCTGGCTTGTTTGGAATAATGGTTTTTTTTGGCGCACTTGTGGCAGGGAAAGGCACTGCAACCACAATGGGAAAGGAGTTGCTGAATCCCGAATTGATGTCGTATGCAGTGGTTTCGATAATTCTGTTTGCAGTGGCGGTTTCTTTGCTTGTTGCCAATCTTTTCGGTATCCCGCAATCAACCAGCCAGTCAACGGTGCTTGCAGTTTCGGCGGCAGCTATCTATTTTCATCAATTTAATTCTCACAAACTTTTTTTTCAAATCATACCTACATGGTTTATCCTACCGGTTATTTCGTTTGTTATATGCTTTTTGATAGGCAAATATATATACAAACCCATTCGCAAAAAAGGTTACTTCCTGTCGGCAAGGCTTAACCAACATCCTGCTTTGCGTATGCTGATAATTATTATGTCGTGTTATGTGGCATTTTCTATAGGATCGAACAATGTAGCCAACGCTTCCGGTCCTATTGCTTCCATGATAATCAATGAACTCAATCTTGATCCCGGCGGAAGGAATTTTATTTTGGTTATGATACTTGCAACACTTGTTGTAGCTCCAAGTTTCGGAATTGGCAGTTCTGTTTTTGGTCGAAAAATATTACAAAATACCGGAAAAGAAATCATCCTTTTCGGGAAAATTGAGGCTGCCGTTATTGCTTTTGTGTCTGCAACCTTGTTGCTTCTTGCATCTGTTACAAAAGGTATCCCTACATCGCTGGTACAGTTGAATGTTGCCGCCATTCTTGGTATAGGTGTAGCAAAGCTGGGATTTAAAAATATTTTCCGAAAAACAGAGGTCAATAAGTTTTTTGTCATGTGGGTCATTGCCCCGATCATATCCTTCGTCCTGACAATTTTAATGCTTTACATTGCAGATTTGAATGGCTTACTGTTTTTATAAAGGAAAAACCAATAGAGAATAGTCCATTGATGGCAGTTGGCAAAAAAGAATAGTCCTCAGTAGGCAGTCGGCAAAACGAAACTCAGAACTCAGAACACAGAACAGTCGGTCTCGCCTCTGGCGAGAGCAGTCGGCAAAACGGAACTCAGAACTCAGAACTCATCTCGCCTCCGGCAAGACTGAACCTACAACCGAAAACATATCCCTGAATCCATAAGATTTTCCGAATTTCGTTTTTAACATTATTGTACATTTGCAGGAATGAAATGTTTAAAAATTTAAATCCTATTTACATGGCAACAATTATCATTCTTGTTATTGCAGCCGTCATAGCGATCTGGCTGGTGAGCTTATACAATAAACTGATCAAACTAAGGAACAACCGCGAAAATTCCTTTGCCGATATTGACGTTCAGCTCAGGCAACGTCATGACCTTATACCTCAGCTTGTGGATGCGGTGAAAGGTTATATGAAACATGAAAGCACTGTGCTGACCGATGTTACAAATGCAAGGGCAAATGCCTTAAAAGCAACCGGTATCAGCGATAAAATCGCAGCAGAGAATCAGCTTTCATCCGCCTTGCGTGGATTACAGGTGGCTGTAGAGGCTTATCCCGACCTGAAAGCAAGTCAGAATTTTATGAACCTTCAGGAAGAAATTTCCGATGTGGAAAATAAGCTGGCTGCCGCAAGAAGGTTCTTCAACTCTGCAACCAAAGAATACAACAATGCTGTCGAAGTTTTTCCAAGTAATATCATTGCCGGTACCTTCGATTTTAAGAAAGAAGTGATGTTCGACCTCGGAAATGAAGGACGCGAGCAGATGGAGCAACCTCCCAGTGTGAAGTTTTAATACCAGATTGCAACGAGATCATGAAATACGTCGGGCTTCAAACACAGATTTGGCGAAATAATGTAAATTCAATCGTCCTGCTGATTCTGTTTCCTGTTGTTCTTTACGTGCTAAGCTGGTTATTCATTTTTTTTACCTCCAATCAGGGAGAATATGATCCGGTTGATACAGCCAATACCTCCTTTGTTTACATCTTCCCATGGATTACCGTGGGAGTTGCCGTATGGTTTTTGATTGCTTGGTTCTCGCATACTGCGATGATCAATAAAGCGACCGGTAGCCGGCCATTGGAGCGAAAAGAAAATAAACGGGTTTACAACCTTGTCGAAAATCTATGCATCTCCTCCGGGATGAAAATGCCAAAGGTGAATGTGATAGAGGATGATTCGCTGAATGCTTTTGCCAGCGGTATCAGTGAGGGAAGTTACACAGTGTCGGTTTCTAGAGGCATGTTGGATAAGTTGGACGACCAGGAACTTGAAGGTGTAATTGCACATGAACTAACCCACATCCGCAACCGTGATGTGAGGTTGCTGATCGTTTCGATCATATTTGTCGGGATTTTTGCATTTCTGGCGGAGATGTTTTTCAGGGGGATGCTTTATGGAGGAGGAAGCCGTAAAGGGAAAAATGGCGGAGTCATGATCATTGGTCTGGTTCTGGCGCTTGTGGGGTACTTATTGTCGGTTATCTTCAGGTTTTCCATTTCGCGCAAGCGGGAGTATATGGCTGATGCAGGCGGCGCTGAAATGACCAAAAACCCGGACGCACTTGCATCTGCCTTGCGCAAAATATCAACCGATCCGAGGATTGAAGCAGTTGAGCGGCAGGATGTAGCCCAGATGTTTATCGAAAACCCGCAGGAAAAGAAGAAAGGTTTTTCTTTTGCTTCCATTTTTGCTACTCATCCTCCCATACATGAACGGATAAGGCTGCTGGAACAGTTTTAACTTTATTAAAGTTTGAGGTTCTAGGGTTCTGGATACTTTACGCTTTATAACTTTCCATTCGTTTTTTTGATTTGGATTGAATATCCTGCTTCTTAGGTTTTCAGCTTAATATGAATAAAACTCTCTTAAAAATCATGATTTAAGAATTATCTATAGAAAATTTAGTAAAAAAAGCTTAATGTGTTCGCATAATAAATGAAAGACAGATACCTGAATTTTAAGAGTCTGGAAACGCTGGAGATGTGTGAATCATTTCATATCGAATGTGTAAACCGCCGGAGTAGTTTTCTGATTTTTTCTCCACATGGCGGGGGAATTGAACAAGGCACTTCGGAAATATGTAAACATATCGCAAATAATGCTTACTCGTTTTACTTATTTGAAGGAAAAGGTAACAATTGCGGGAAGCTGCATATTACCTCCGCCAACTTTGATGAGCCGAAACTAATAGAGATGCTGTCCAGGCACAAATTTGCAATATCCATCCATGGAATGACAAATAAAATGCAGGCAATAAGTGGCGTTGATGTTTTCTTAGGCGGATTAAATCAGGATTTGATTCAAAATACCACAAAAATATTAAGGGAATATTATTTCGGAACGAGAAATAACCTTGAGAATCCGGGTTCACCGTTGAGCGGAATGGCAATTGAGAATATCACGAATAAATGTTTGAGCGGCAAAGGAATGCAAATCGAAATTTCAGAATATTTAAGGGCGAGATTTTTTCTAAACGATTTCAGGAAAGCGAAGAACAGAATTAACGGCAAGAACCAAAGAATTCGATGTATTTTGCAATGCCATAAAACTATCCATTAAAGAATATCTTAACAATACAGAAAAATAAATTGGGACGGATAAAAAAGTATTTTCTTACCTGCTTTAACCCGGGCTTTCAAACGTATTATTCCAAAGTGAAATTCAAAATAATCTGGCATGAAGGGCGGTTTTGAATTTCTTACTTTGGTTAATACCGAGCAGATTTATTTTATAGTCCATCATTCAAAAGCCATTTCAAAAAGCTTGGACTATTACATAAATCGCTTCGGTATTATTCGTACTTCAACGATTTGATCGGATGTTGCTGGGCTGTCTTTATTGCCTGATAACTTACAGTAATCATTGCAATCAATAATGAGATGATGGCAGTTATCAGGAAAATCCATACAGAAAGACCGGTGTGGTAGGCATAGCCGAGTAACCATCGGTTCATGGCGTAATAGGCGAGCGGGCAGGCTATTAAATTGGCAATGATAACCCATTTCATGAATTCACCCGAAAGAGTTCCGAATATATTATAAATATTGGCGCCTAACACTTTCCGTATGCCGACTTCTTTGGTGCGCTGTTCGGCCATAAATGCTGCTAATCCAAATAATCCAAGGCACGAGATAAGGATGGTTAATATTGTAAAGTATCTGAAAATTTTTCCCAGCTTTTCTTCTGACCTGTATAGTTCCTGGTAAGAATCATCAAGGTATTTGTACTCGAAGGGAAATGCAGGATTAGCCTTTTCCCAACTGCTTTTCATATAATCGAGGGTTTGATCTTGATTATTCCCTGTAACCTTAGCATAAATAATATTGCAATACTTTGGTGCATAAAAAATTGCAAGAGGGCTGATTTCGCTTGTCATGTCGAGGAAATGGAAATCCTGTACCACACCAATAATATTAAATTTTACCCCTGACCATGAAATCCATTTTCCGATGGGATCGTCCATTCCCAGAGTTGAAGCTGTTTTCTGGTTAATCAGTACAGATGCCGTGTCGGTGCTAAATGAGGAATTGAAATCCCTTCCGGAAATCAATTTTATCCCAAGAGTTTCGGTATAGCCGAAATCAGAAAACTCAAAACCGACGAGCACTTCATCTTTTGTATTACGTCCTTCCCAATCGAATCCGCTGCTATTGCTGCCTATTTCGAATGGTAAGGAATTCGATCTTGTTACGCTTGTGATAAAGGGGTTTTGCAAAAATTCATTCTTCAATATTTCATAATTCGACGACGCCTTTCCCTGCATGTAAATACTAACCACATTATCCCTCTCCATACCAGTTTTCTTATCGCGGATATAAGCTAGTTGTTTGTAAACGACTATGGTGCAGACAATCATGATGACAGACAAAGTGAATTGGAATACAACCAGTAAGCGGCGAAAATTTGAGCTTCCTTTTCCCTTTAGAGGAAGTTTTCGCAAAGCTGCAATTGGATTGAGTGATGATAGATAAAAAGCAGGGTAACTGCCAGCCAGAATCCCGACAAAAAGGATGATCCCAATAAAAATAGATACGAAACCAATATTTAGCCAGTCAATGGTGAGTGACTTATCTGCTAATTGGTTGAATCCCGGAAGAAAATAATAAACCAGAATGAGCGCTACAATAAATGCGAGCAATGTTATCAACATGGATTCGCCGATAAACTGAAAAATGATCTGTTTCCTGCCGGCACCTGCGGTTTTGCGCAAACCTATCTCCCTGCTGCGCCTTGCTGCCCTTGCAGTCGAAAGGTTCATGAAATTGATACACGCAATAAAAAGTATAAATAGTGCTATCACCGAAAAAAGGTAAACATATTTGATATCACCGCCTTTTCCATCAACGGAGTGAAGATGGTATTTTGTCAATGGAAAAAGGAATAATTCAGTAACGGATTTTGAAGGATCGTCGGAAGGGTTTTCCTGATCAGAAGATTTCAGCATCAGATAATTGTTAATCTTTTCATTTACCATTTTATAATCGGTGCCGGGTGCAATTTCCACATAACAATAGTAACTGTTCCATCCATATTTATCAACCGTAAAACCTAATTTTCTGATGTACTCAAAAGGAATACAGAAATCGAACCTGAAGCTTGAATTTGTTGGTGTTTCTTCGATCACACCTGTCACTTTAAAACTATGTTCGTTATTTATTTTAATCAGTTTTCCTATCGGATTGTCGTTCCCAAAATATTTTTTTGCCATTTTATCAGTGATCACAATAGCGTTGAGATCATCGAATACATGTTTCGGGTCGCCGGTTAAAAAGTTAAAAGTAAATATATTGAATAATGCTGGATCAGCCATTCTTATATCTTCCTTGAAAAATTTATCATCATGGTTAACAACACCCTTCACTACATAAAACATAAAGCTATTGACGATTTCAGGAAAATCTTTTTGAAGGTCCGAAGCGATGGGTCCGGGCATACAGGTAGTAGTCAACGGACCAGATGTATAATGCTGTGTTTGAACCAACCGGAAAATGCGGTCAGCTTTTTCGTTAAACCTGTCGTAACTTATTTCGTGGCGAACCCAAAGCAGGATCAGTATAAAACATGCCATCCCAACTCCTAGTCCTATAATGTTAATGGCAGAAAATCCTTTTTGACGCAAAAGATTTCTGAAAGCGATAAGGAGATAATTTTTAAACATAAATCAGAAGGTTGTTATTTGATTTATGACGACAAAAAAAATAGATTGTTACTGTATAAAAAAATAATTTCTACTTATATAGGTGTAAATTTATAGTTATAAAATTAAAGAAAGACTCTTCCGTGGAGAAAAGAGTCTTTCTAATCAGCTACTTTTAAATAAATGCCAATAAGTACAAGAGAAAATTTAAAACTTCACTCTTGGTTCTTATCTTACAATCATTTTACCGGTAACGACCTCTTTGTTGGTTGTCATTTTGTAAATGTACAATCCTTTTGATAGGGCACTACCGTCAAATTCAACAGAATACTCCTGGTTCATGGATGCTTCGTTGTTGTATAATCTCTGAACCAGTTTTCCTGAAATATCAAGAACATCCAGGGTTACATGACTGTCTTCTGGCAGGGTGAAACTTACTGTTGTTTTACCACTGAATGGATTTGGATAGTTCATCAGTACAGCACTTGATTCAGCAATTTTTCCCGGTGCTTCTATAGCTATATCTTTCGTAGGAATTGGTGTGCAGTAGTTACACAAGGTGCTCATATACCAGTTGTTATTCTTGCCTGAATATATGCCTTTGGCTAAGAACATACCTTTGAAAACACCCGGAAGTGTGGCTGTAGAACTTGCTACATCAAATATATAGACGGCAGCATTGCTGAGATAAAATACACCGTTTACATGACCTCCTGCTCCAAAATTAGCATCACCCTCAATGTAAAATACAACCGAGAGTTCAGCAGGGTTGATGGTTACATTTTTACCGGCAGTGAATTTACCTTTCATGTGTATTTTGGTACATTGTTCAAATTCTATTTTTGAACCTACATTCATTGTCAGGTAGCCGTTAATATCTACGACGGGCTCCGTAAAGACAGCCGTAGCATTTTTGCCAATCGTTATATTTTTATATGCATTTTCGGAGAGAGTCATTGTGGAATTAGCAGGAACAACAACATTCATTGTGCCCGGATTGGTCATTGGTTCAAAGTCTGGCCAGACGACTGTACAGGGAGCTAAAATCTGGTTTGTAATATTAGTGGTCCAGTCCATAAAGATATTAGGAGCTTTGGCAAAAGTACCTTCTGCTGTTACCATACTATAATTGGTAGCCAGTACTTTATTGGATGAACCTGCCTTTACCCCTAATCCGCCGCTGTGAACAGTTGATTTATCCAATTGAATGTAGCCGCGAGCCAACATTACATAAGAAGACAATAATTCAGTTACATCTACTGTCAGATCATAGGAAGCCGTTGCTTCGCATCCCATCGCATTGGTGACTGTAACAGAATAGGTTCCGGAAACACCAGTGAAAATTGATTCAGTAGTTTCACCTGTTGACCATAAATAAGAATCAGCAGGCGTTATAGAAACATCGGCAGTTAAAAGGACTCCCTGTCCCTGGCAAAATTCAGGTAAGAGACTTTCGCTAATGCTTACTGCGATGGGATCATAGACAGCCAGCTCAATAACATTTGATTCAGCAGCACCCATCCAGTCAGCCATACAGTCAACGCGTGCCAACCGTTTGAACCAGGTTGTCTGCATGATTAGACCCGGATCAAAGGTTTCCAGGTTGGAATTAGCAATATCAAAAAATGAGATATTGTCAACGGACGATTGCCACTTGTATTCCAGATTTCCTGTGTAACCTGATGGAAGAGCAAGGCTTTCGAGCAGCATAGGGTCAAATTCACCGCAATTGGATTGAGGATAACCAATTTCGCCGCCGTAAGTGGGATTGGTACATTGCTGACATCCAACCAGGAATGGTAAATATTCAATGTCTTGCTGAATATTAGTGTTCCCGTCATAAACCAAAGCCAGTACCTGGTAATTTCCTGACATTGCGTTTAAAGGTAGAGTAAGGTACTCGGTAAATGGTTCATCCCCCATTGTAGCGGTGAAATATCGTGAGGTTCCGGCAACTATTTGATTAAGTGGGTTGACCAAATTGGTTTCGACCCTGACATACATGGAAATGTCGGCATCAATTTCTTCGGTGATGGAAACAATTTCACCTGCTTCATAACAACCTTTGTCTGTTATGACATATCTGAAATTTGCTGTGCCCATCGCTCCATTAATAACAAGTTGACCCCAATCATTTTGAACAGCCCATCCTTCGTTTAATTCATCAATATAAATCCGAATTAGATTTTTCCCATTGGGCCCTGGAATAATATAACTCGGATCAACATTGAAAACAGTTGTACTCCATTCATCATTAGCTCCTGTTAGATAACCCAAAAAATGATTGTTAATCCATACCTGATCTCTCTCACCAATGTAAGTAGGTGGTATTCCTGCCCAATCAACATCCCAAGCAAGTAAACTTAATTGTGCAGTTGTGATCATTACATCTTCAATAAATATGTTGTACTCAATCGGAGCACGAGAATCGTCATTGAAAAGATAGACATCCATATCATAATCCGGGATACCCTGAATCAAATTATTTTCATTATCCTGCGTTGTGATACTGGTAAGGTCAATAGGATTAAAATCGTGCTTTTTTACAACAAAGTTATCATCTAAACGATGAAGTCCAATTTGTGCAAAAGAGGAAACAATTATAAAAAAAATAAAGCCGGCAGTTAATATAATATTTGTTTTCATAGAGTTTGATTTTTAAATTGATATTTCTTATTAATAAATTCATTATTGTTTAAATTATTCAAATCATACTTTGATATGATTTTGACATTTGTCCAGGTCGGTTTTGCCCACAGGTTATACACCTGCAGGCTTACTTAACTGAATTTAGAAAGTCGCTTCAGGAAAACATTTACAATTAGATATAATGGATGTGTTGTTTCCATATATTAAGAATAGGTGCAATATAATTTGAGCTATAGCAGGCCTTACCTGATATAGATTTCAAATTTTAAAAATAAATAATGAGATCGTGGCGGTCTGATTTTTCCTTTTCATATCGAATCTCTTTAAAAAAAATAAATACAAAAAAGGCTTAAATAAATAATCAATAAATCGTCAAATAGCAATTAAGGTTATTTTTTCGTGAACAAAAAAAATGCCATCATTTTATTTAAATGAATAACAATAAAATATAGTCTGGCCGGGGAATTAATATTTACCATTTTGGCACTTATCATTCCTGTTTTGAAAAAGTTTTCAGGGTATTTTTGAAAACGATTCTGATGCTTGCTTTCCTCCTCTGAACTTATTTATACCTTTATTGGTTAATTCAATTGATGATGGTAATTATCGTATTTTGGTTTTTTATTTAAAAAATTGCAACTGTCATAAAAATCATTTGTCATTAACCCTGAAAACAGATAGAGAGAATTGGCTGTAGCGGTTCCGGACATACACAAAGATATCATTGAGAAAAGCAAGTCGGGCGACTCTGCGGCTCAGTACAAGCTCTACAGTTTGTATGCAAAAGCTATGTTCAATATTGCCTACAGGATGATGAACAACAAGGAAGAAGCCGAGGATATGTTACAGGAATCGTTTACCGATGCGTTTACCAGGCTAAGTTCTTTCCGGTATGAATCAAGTTTCGGGTCGTGGATGAAAAGGATAGTGATTAACCATTGCCTGAATGAGATCAAAAGGCGAAAAGCCGATTTGCAGTTCTTTGAGGATATGAACCTTTTCGATCAAAAAACTGATGATGATGACGATGGGTATCAACCGGGATTGAGTGTGGAAAATGTAAGAAAAGCCATGGATCATTTACCCAACGGAAGCAAAGTGATTTTTTCGCTTTATCTGCTCGAAGGCTATGACCATACTGAGATCTCACAAATACTGAATGTCAGCGAGTCGAACTCGAAATCACAATACATGAGGGCTAAACAAAAGGTTAAAGAAGTTTTAAAAGAAATGAGCTATGAAAGAGGATAAACTTGAAAAATTCATCCTTGAGAACAAGGAAGAATTTGATTTTTTAGAACCTGGTGCAGATATCTGGAACCGCATTCAGAAGCCGGCTCCAAAAGTAATCAGGCTGAACTGGAAAACTGTCTTCGTAAGGATAGCCGCGGTAGTTGTGATATTTATCGCTTCCTATTTTTTCCATGATATGATGCAGAAGGATCGCGAACAGAGCGTTGCAGGTAAAGAGCATCCTTTGGAGAACGAGGATCAGAGCAAAGTGAATGTGCTGATTGAAGCTGAAATGTTTTATACTTCTCAGATCAATACGGCAAAAGATGAGATTATCCTGCTTTCGGGCAATGATCATGAACTGCTTTCGGACGTGAACCAGGAAATGGTCGATCTGGATAATGTATTTGAAGAATTGAAAAATGACTTAAAAGACAATAGCGACAACGAAGAAGTGATTGAGGCAATGATCCAGAATTACCGGATCAAACTGCAGGTACTGGATGAAATACTCCTTCAGTTGAAAAAGTCAAAGAACAATGAAAATGAAAAAATCAGAAGCAATGAAATATAGGTTAATCGTGGTTTTAGGAATTTACAGCCTCCTGATACCCGCCATTGCCAAACCGCAGGTATTTGAGCGAAGCCGCCATGAATCAAAGGCATGGAAGGTGTCGAAGGAAACATCCCTTGAGGTTTCCAACAAATATGGCAATATTCATTTGTATGTTTGGGACAATGATTCCATCAAAATAAAGGTAGATATGCAGGTGAAGGCAAACAAGGAGAGCAAAGTGGATAAAATTTATGACTACATTAGTTTTGAGTTTTCCGATAATAAATACTACATCATTGCCCGTACGCTTTTTAATCAACAAAGTGAGTTTTGGGCAGAAGTCTCCGACCTTGCCAATTCATTTTTCAGCAGTGGCACTAAAGTGCAGATTGACTATTCCGTTTATTTGCCTAATTCCGTCAGCGTGAAAATTGATAATAAATTCGGAAACATTTATACAACCGATCATCAGGGAAAAATGACGGTAATTCTTTCCAATGGTGATTTTAAAGCCAATAATCTTTCAGGTACTACCGATCTGAATATTAGTTTTGGAAATGCTTCGATAAATACAATAGGCACAGGTAAACTTAACCTTAGTTATAGCGAACTCGAACTCGGGAGTGCCGGAAGCCTTGCTATCGAGAGTAAATCTTCAACGCTAAATATTGATAAGATCAGTTCGTTGAACATTAATTCAAAAAGGGATAAGTATTACATAAATAATTTGGGTGCGTTGTCAGGGAAAACTTCTTTTTCGTATCTGAACCTTAAATCTTTCAGTTCTGACTTAACGCTTGATACGGATTATGGCGAGGTTAATCTTGAAGGCATAAATCCGGAATTCAGACTGATTGATCTGACATCCAGTTATACCGACATCCTTTTAAAAATTCCAGTTAAATCATCGTTTGCAGTTGATATTTCACATTCAGTTTCAACAGTGATTTCAGCGCCCGAAAATTATTCAGGCTTAAAATCGGAAACTGTTGATAAAAAGGCAGACCTTTATAGAACAAAAGGTACAGCGGGAAATGGTGCGTTAAAAAAAGGCAAAGTGAATATTAAAAGCCGTTCAGGGAAAATAACTTTCAGGGAAGCATTATAAATTTTTTAAAAAAATTGCGACCTTTAATAATTTAATCTGTCAATCATAAAAGTAAATCAGGAAAAATGAGGAAATACATCATAACAACAATAATTATTCTTTCAGGATTTGTACTAAAGGCACAAAATGAAAGCACTTCTATTGGATTGAGGGGTGGAGGGATTTCAGGAATGACTGTCAAAATTATGGATGACGATTTGAGCGCAGTTGAAATTTTGTTCGGGTTTCAAAGGGATGGGCTGAAGATGACAGGAATGCTTCAACGGTTCAAACCCATAAAAACTGACCGCATCAGCAATTTGTACGTGTTTTCAGGTTTGGGCGCCCATGCAGGATTTGAGCGGTGGGAAGAAGAAAATACTCAAATCGTAAACGGGATCACATACTATTCGTACAGGAAGGTTATTTCTCCTGTTGTTGGAGGAGATTTGATCGTCGGGCTTGAGTATCATTTTGAATCAGTACCTTTCAATGTGAGCCTTGATTACAAACCTTACATTGAATTTTTTGGAGAAAAGATTTTCAGGATTGATTTCTGGGACATTGGATTTTCGATCCGTTATGTTATAAACAATAAAAATTAAATAAAATGAAAAAAACAGTATTGGTATTAATGGCCATGATGATGGTCACCATTGGTATGACTCAGGAAGACAAAAGCAGAACTGAGCAGGAATTCAAAACCATTTTTAATGGGAATAAAAGTAATAATAAAGTCATCCATGGCGGTTATGGCGCTATTTTGATGAATTATACACAAATTGACAAGAAGGATGCATTTCTTGCGGGGATTCGCGGTATGTGGATCATCAATCACGGGATTGGAATTGGGATTGGTGGTTATGGATTTTCCAATGAACTGAAGTTTGATCAAACTGCTTACGACAAGCAGGATTATTCCCTTGCAGGAGGATATGGCGGATTGACAATCGAGCCAATTATCATGGCAAAGCAGCCTGTGCATGTTTCATTCCCGGTTTTGGTCGGAGCCGGAGGAATAGCAACTATACAGGAACAGTGGTCGCCTTATCCTGTGCACGACAACAACCAATATTATACAGAGGATGCGCAGGCTTATTTTGTAATTGAACCGGGTGTGGAGGTAGAGTTCAATATGGTGAAATTCTTCCGGCTTGCAATTGGCGCATATTACAGGTATACGTCTGATGTAAACCTGCAAACGTGGACAGGAACTAATTATGAAACAATCAGCCCTGATTTAAGTGGATTCTCTGTAGGTTTAACGCTTAAGTTTGGAAAATTTTAAGCTGGATTAAAACCGGAATGGATTTTTAATATTTTTGCAGAATCTATTGCGGGAATAGCTCAGTTGGTAGAGCATTAGCTTCCCAAGCTGAGGGTCGCGGGTTCGAGTCCCGTTTCCCGCTCTCAATAAAAACAAGGGTTTGCTGAATTTAGCAAACCCTTTTTGTTTTAAGTGGATACATATTTAGATACATGATAGCCTTTTACAATGGCTGTTAATATCTTTTATTTGAAAGGAAATTAATAAATCAATGGAATGTAAAATTCATATAGCTGTAAAAAATTAATTTATCCTTAAATGCACGGCTCTAATGAATCAATTTTTGACTTTCCACTTGAAAGGAATTCAATGATGGTACTTGTAATTACTTTAGAAAATGCTTAAATTTACGGATAGCTTGTATCAATAAATCTGTTAAAGGTTGGAAATGAATAACCTTAAACGAAATTATGTCTATTATCTATTTACCCTGTTAGAGGTAGGAGAAAGAATACCCTATTGATACTAAAATTTCTGTTTGTTCAACAAAAGCTCTTGCATATGGGTAATATATCGTCTTCATCTCATAAGCTTTGTGCTTACCTTTCCATGCAAATCTTATAGAATAAGAAATTTTCTTTCTGAATAAAGCAAATATTTATCAATTATCTTAATTATCATTGGAGTCAAATCGGTCAATAGACCATAGAATTTATTCAATGACTGTTCGTCATTTTTATCCGTAATTTTATTATATGATTTATATGCAGATATTACTTTATCTAAATTTCAGTTAATAAATTAGCTTTAGAGATCTAATAGTATCAGATTGAAATTTTACTTTTGTTGGTCATCTTTTGATAAAATCCACCTGATACACCGTTTAAGTGTATAATTTGAAAGGTTCTTCATCATCATCACTGATCCTCCTACATTGCAGGTGATACAAATATTTGATTCTTACCTCTTTAAATTATTGAAATCGAAAAATTAGCCAATGATAATTCAAATTGAAAATCGTAATTCCAGGAAATTAAATTAATGCTTTTGGGATGGACAATTATTACCTTGTTTACCTTCAATGATCGATGCTATAAACAAGATCATATCTTAAATCAAAATCACAATGAACATTGCTCAACTATAAAATATATATCTATTAAGTTGTTTTACTTCTTCATACTTTCAATTCACTACTTGAATTTTCTTTTCAGTGAAAAATAACTTTTTGGCAAGGTATCAATTGATGCATGGTTTTCCACTTTTTTTGCAAAGTCTCGAAATCATATCAATTAATTTTATGTCAAAGCCGCTAATTTTCTTTCTAAGGTTAAATGAGCTTAACATTGTTTTGGTCCAAGAAGTAATTCATCAAAAAATGATGAACAATAAATGTCGATATATTCTTAACCGTGTCAGGAATTTCATATACTAACGGTATGCCTACATTTTGACTTTATCTGAATTTTCATCTCTTATTCCACAACTTGCCCCTGCTCCTAATAAATAAGTAATGTTTGCCATGATTTTAAAATTTTTGCGAAATTTACAAAATATTCAAGTCATGGAAATACCGAAATGAAGAAATTACTTTTCCATTTCATTCATTTGTGTATCTTAATTTATAATTTTATAAGCTGAGAATTTATTACAAACCTAAACCTGTTAAAATGAAAAGAATATTTATAATCTTGATAATAACTATATGCTGTTCAGGAATACGATGTATCCACACAGAAGATCTAACTATCGCAACAATTGATAGGAAATATAAATAGAAATAGATACTATTGTGAAGTCGTTAAGATCCGAATACTATAAATTATGAAGTCATGGAAATACAATAGAATTTTATTTGAGGAATGAATCTGCAATGCTAGATAGCTTTATATTTTACAAGGTTTAGGAATAGTACTTTGAAAGGGACATATGTAAGAGGTAATTAAAAAACGATAATTCAAGATAAGGATGTATTATTCCATTACTTTACTTAGTTAAATACTAGAATTTTATGAACCCAATCTTTGGGTACGGACTGAACATAGGAATTAACCCGGAAATTGAACTGATTTTTTTATTCCATATATCAATACCCTGATTGTTGCTACAAACTGTAGTGACTAGCTAGATCAATTGAATGATTCTTAAAAATGAATACAACTCTTTTCCGATTTCATTTGCTTATTTTATCACAGAGTTGACAACAAAGAATATTACTTTTACCCAATGATAAAACTGAAGTCTATTTCTTAGAGATTTTCATTTTCCAGTGACCTTTCTAAGGGAAAAAATAACTGGTGAAAATTCGATCGACCTAGCCAAATGGAGATAAGGATTTGATAAAAGGTATTTAATAAATTAAAGATTGATAACTTCCTATGGTATCTGAGAGCTGAAACCTTCATTGGGTAACCAATAATTATCTTTATCCTCGTTTGAAACCTGTCCATCCATATTATAATCGCTGAAAAGATACCCCGCCACACCGGCATTCATTTCCCATTCAGTAAGTTTGTCCAAATCGTTAATGGTTCCGTCAGCATTGCCGTCACCTGAAACCATGCCCCAAACCCCTGTCGCAATCTGTTTGTGCCCATTGGCTGCTCCAAATACTTTCGTTTCACCGTTTGTGAAATCGTAACTACTGAAATTATTGGTTACCGTTAAGGAATTGGAAGAAAGTACACCCAAATGATTCCGGTGCCTGACTACGAGATAAATTTTATTGGTTACTGTAACAGTAAATTGCAGGTTGCTTGCACCATCAAGATCAACGATGGAGCCGTCAGATTTTAGAAATGCTGCTTTTCTTGTAAGAGTGGTTCCACTGGTAGCAAGATTTGCAGATGGCGCATCCCGTAATTCAACAAGTACCCAATCCACAATATCAATTCCGGGAATTGCAATGACGTTTTCGGTTCCGGTGTAATTGAATGGTGCCACGTTATAGGGCTGATTCAAAGGTAAAACACTGTGCAAATCAGCATTCATGTCTGAACCATTGAAAGCTCCTTCAAGAAAAACCTTTATTTCAAGAGAAAAATTATGAATCACAGGTGCAGAAAGTAAAGTATGTGCTGCAAAATAATCGGGTATACCATAGCCTAACAATTGATTGGGATTACTGGCTAAAGAGCCGCTTTGCCGGATGGCGTCCATAATTTCTGTATTCCGCTTATCTGGATGCGCCTGCCATAAACAAGCAACCATTCCGGCTGTGATGGGTGAGGAAAATGATGTACCGCTGCCTGTTGTGACGGTTCCATTTGTATTGACAATTGCACTGCCTGAACCCTGAGCCACAACGTCGGGCTTGGTGCGTCCATCATAAGTAGGGCCGGTGGAACTGAAGGAAGCATAATTCCCGCTTGCCGTAACTGCTCCGATTGAAAAAACGCTGTCACCATCAGCAGGGCCACCGATGTATTGCCAAGCTGAACCGCCGTCATTTCCGGCGCTGTTAACAATTATCATCCCTTTACTTACAGCCATATCGGCTCCGATTGTGATCGGTGTTGTGTTTCCGTCCATATCCTGGTAAGTATGGTTTTGAGAGGAATTATCAAAAGTTGTATAACCCAAAGATGAATTGATAACATCAGCTCCTACACTGTCAGCGAATTCTGCCGCCGATACCCAATTCAATTCTTCGATCAGGTATTCTGTAGCGCCGTCTTCTGATCGTAAAAGCCAGTAATCAGCTTTTGGCGCCGTTCCGACCATTTGCCCGGGCAAATAAGATCCCATAGTTGATAAAACCATTGTTCCATGATAATGAGAACCAAAAATATTCGGACTCTGCGGACTGGCAAAATCTTTTGTGCCCAATATCTGTCCATTATTCCAAAGACTGTCAAAGGCATCTATGATATTTGCATTTAAAAATCCGGCATCCAATACGGCTATGGTCATTCCTGTTCCATCAAAACCCAGATCATGCAGGGCAATCCCGTTCAGCATACTGATCTGATTTGTAGCAGACCCATAATTATAAACCTGATCGGATAAATCACCTTCTGGTTTTTGGTCACCAGGAACATCTCCATAGGTTTCCTTATCGAAAAATGGTTTTGCAGATTTTTCAGGTGGGAGATTTCCATTAGCATTACTTTTACTCACCGATAGTACGAAAGGCAACTGGTTAATGGTGTTGATAACTGCCGAACTGGTTGTATAAATGGTCACTGAATTGTACCATTTTGATACCGTCAGCACGGTAGCTCCGGCATTGGCAACCGCCTGAATATACGTTTGGCTAACAGGTAGGTCGTTCTCAATTATGGCTATTCCATGTGCAAGTCGCCTGTCAATGGCTTTCTGCGATAGAAATGCTTCGGGGTTATTGACCGAATAAGGAGAATTGTTCTTATCAGTAAACTTTACCCAGTATTTGTCAGGTGCGACCTGCGAAAAAAGAATAAAAGACAATTGAAGAAGAAATAATAAAACAGAAATTTTTTTCATGATCCTAAATATTTATTTTTTGCAAAAATAATGTTTGAGATTAAATCCAGTGAACAATCAAAACCCCAAAAAGAGTTGCAATATAAACATTTTACGAATGATTCGGTTCAATGATAAATTTTTTCACTAATTTTATTTGATCATTTACTTACAAGAGGATTATGAAAAGAATATATACAATTGGAGAAACTGTTTACGACATTATTTTTAAGAACGACCAGCCTGTATCAGCCAAAGCAGGTGGAGCCATGCTTAATACTTCGGTAAGCCTTGGAAGACTTGACTTACCGGTTTCTTTTATTACGGAAATTGGAGCGGATGTGGTGGGTTCAAATATCATTGATTTCCTTGTAAAAAATAAGATTGATACCGGTTATATTGACCGGTTTGATGATGGAAAAACTGCCCTGGCGTTAGCATTTCTTGATCATCAGGAAAATGCCAAATATACTTTCTATAAACTTTACCCATCCGAAAGACTCAAAATTTCTTTTCCTGATCCTGATAAAGGTGATATTGTTTTATTCGGTTCATTCTTTGCTATCACTGCCGAAGTGAGGGACAAACTCATCCATTTTATCCAAAAGGCTTCACAAAAGAATTCAATCATTTTGTACGATCCCAATTTCAGGATGCCCCATCTTAAGGATTTGCCTGATGTGAAAAGACTGATCCTTGAAAACATCTCTCTATCCCGTATTGTCAGGGGTTCAGATGAGGATTTTGATCTGATATTCGGTTGCAATAATGCAGATGAAGCATTTGAAGTAGTAAAAAATCAAGGATGTAAACTTTTAATTTATACACGCGGAAACAAAAGTGTTGAATTCAGATCGGACAAAACTGCATTTTCAATGGGAGTACCCCAAATAAAACCCATAAGTACGATTGGCGCCGGCGACAGTTTTAATGCCGGATTGATCTATTACTTATTCAGTGGAGGCATTACTGCGGATGGTTTATCGGGTTTGGACGAATCCTTCTGGCGGGAAGCCATTCGCATTGCCATTTCATTTGGAAGTCATGTATGTCAGCAATACGACAATTATATCTCGAAAGATTTTGCCTCAAATCTCTGAATTTTTTCAATATCAATCATTTCATTATTTCCATTCATTTCGACCAATTTCAATGAATCTCAATATATTTCTTCTATTTCCCCTTATCCTTTTTTCTTTTCAGATACTGATAATCGAGGTAATACAAAACTTTGATTGAGAAGCTGTTGGTGGCAGGTGATGCAAGGGTGTTTTGTAAGTTTTGAAAATAATTCGTTTCAATCTCATTCAATACCAGCCCGGCTTCTTCGGCATATTCTGATGTGGAAATTGCATTCTTCCAAACAACGTTGATCTCACTGCCAGGTGCAAAATTCCAGGTATAAACCAGGTCAATATTGAAAATATTCACGCTAAAATCATTATTCTCGTTATATGCTGATGGAGTCAGGCTGCCATTGTTTAATAACCGGTAATATTCCTTGTAATTAAGGGTAATCCAGTAGTGGCGCAAGCGGAATGTAAGTGAGGACTTATTGGAGAACCGGTAATCGGCTTCAAGAGTGTTTTCGTAGGTGTAGATATTCCTTTTCCCGAAAATAATTACGTCGCTTTCATCGGTACCGGTTGTGTCGGTTACATAACCAATGTTGTTTCTGTCGTCGTCGTACGAAAACTCATAGACGAACATCAGCTTGTCGTTTACCCTGAACCTCGGTTCGATACTGAACCAATAATTGAATTGATCAAATCCATTGCAATATTTGAATCCGGCGTTGGCATCAATTACAAAACGGTGCCTGTAATCGGGTGAAAGTCCCAGGTTCATGTGGAAGTAAGGCGGGCGGGTAAAATACCAGCCATCCACACGGGGTTCATAATAATCGTACGAGTCAAAAGGGGAATAGCTTGCCTGGTACCAGGAAGTGAGATGGTTTTTAAAGGTACTGTTGGTGGAAAAATCAATGTCGAATATCGTAAAGTTACGTGGTTTGTATCGTTGTTCATATCTAAATGTCAATTGGTTATGCCAATCGAGAATTTTCCACACAGGTTTGTAAATGTTGTACCCAAGAGTCAGTTCATCCTTGATATAATTGTTGTAAAGCAAAAAGCCCATATCATTAGGGTCGTATTGATCCGAATAAAAATCGTGTTCGCCGACAGCTATAAACTTCCCGCTGATTTTCCCACCAACCAACACGTATTTATATCCAAACACAGGTTGAAATCCCTGATTGTATTGCTGGCTAACTGAACCCAATCCGTAAAAAACGTATGTATTTGATTTATCAGCAAGCCTGAGTTCCGAACTGCTCACATTGGCTGAATAATGATTATCAGGACGGTAAACATTAGTATTAAAAAAATTTACAAAGGAATTGTTCTTCAAAGCCTGTTCGAGAATAAACATATTGTAATTGCTGAAAGGCTCAGTTAATATTTTCCTCTTTTCACCCGTTAATGTATCTTCAACTTTGGCGTAGGTATTGGCCGTCATGCCATTAAAAATTCCTAATGCCAGCCCTTTGTTGCTTTTGCCCGTAATCTTAGTTGCATTGATCAGTTGGGCTTCGGTAGGGTTTTCAATTATTATTTCGTTAGTATCTAATTGTTGGCTGACGTCATCATAACCGGAAGGCTCTGAACCCAGCCGACGGCTGTAAAACACATTTCCCTTATCGAAAAGTTCTGTTCCCTCCATAAAGAAAGGTCGTTTTTCATCATAGTAAACTTCAAAAGGAGTGAGGTTGTAAATTTTGTCGTCGGATTGTACCTGACCGAAATCAGGAATTAACGTCATGTCGAGGGTATAGCTTTCGTTGATGCCATATTTCAAGTCAAGCCCATAATTATAAGAGTAGCCCCACGATTTTGATTCAGGACTTTTTTCGACATATCCTGCAAGGTAGGGAACAAAAGATAACCTGAGCGGTGGTTTGATGTTGGAAATGCCGTGTAATTCACCAGCCTGATTGTTGAGTCCATCTATTTCCCTGTTAATCAGGTTCCAGGTGGTGTTTTCGCGATAACGCATGATATTCCTGAATATCTGCAAGCCCCAGACTTGTTCTTCCATTTTTGGAAATCTGATAGCGGAATAGGGTATCTTAAATTCCGCAACCCAGCCATTTTCAGTAATTGAAACCTCGCTCTGCCAAACGGCATCCCAACTTTCGTCTTCATCATCGCTTCCGGTTGATTTTAAATCCACCTGAACGCCGGAGGCTGTTGTTATAAATCCAAATGCAGTAAGATAATCGTTATAGCAATCTAAATAAACACCGAAATAATCCGCCATGTTGATGTCGTCCCTTTGGCTCAGTTCAGTTAAAATGCTGTCAGGATGTGGGTCGTAAAGCATTGCCCCGACATAAATTGCTATATCATCATACACAAATTTGACTTCAGAATTGAATGTTGCCGGATTTCCGTTATAAGGAACAAACTGCACAAAATCAGTTGCGGGAGAAACTTCACTCCAGATCTGATCATCAAGCACACCATCAATTTTCGGAGGATTTTGTATCCGAATGGCACTGACAGATTTCTTTGTAATATTTTGGGTAAAAACATGCTGTGGTAAAACCGAATTAACAGTTACCACTATCAAAAAAAACAATAAATATTTAATTTGAGGTTGCATAAAAATTCTGTTCAAAATTATAACAGATTCCTTATGAAATTGAATTTATATGGTTTTTGGTAAAATATCTTTTAATAAACTGAAATTCAATCAAGAAAGCCCGTGCTTATTATTATAGACCTAATAAATTCCTGTACAGGAGGTAGTTTTCCTGATCAAAGCAAGCAAAGATAATTTTAGTGACAGTCGTTTTAATTGTAATGAAATTTTCAACTTCTGTAATTGCAATTGTGGCAGCTTGCTCTTTTGGAAATCGGTAAATACCTGTGCTGATATTCGGGAATGCAATAGATGTTACCTGATGTTCTTCTGCAAGTCTCAAACTGTTTTTATAGCAACTTCTCAGCAGATTTTCTTCATTGCTGATGCCTCCCTGCCAAACGGGACCAACGGTGTGGATAACATACCGTGCTGTCAACAGGTAGCCTTTGGTAATTTTTGCATCACCAGTGTTGCATCCGTTCAATGTTCTGCATTCTTCGAGAAGTAATGGACCTGCTGCGCGATGAATGGCTCCGTCAACACCGCCGCCGCCAAGCAAACTCCGGTTAGCAGCATTTACAATCGCATCCACCTCAAGCCTGGTTATATCTCCCTGAATGACCTGAATGTCAGTTTCCATTTTATTGAGCCTTCCGTACGATTAACTGTCCTGTTTGGTAGCCCGTAACTTTAACATTCGTTTCTTTCTCAATATATCCTGCTTCGGCGGTTGCATCATAGATGTCACCGTCAACCATCACTTTACCGGCCGGACGAAGAATTGTATGCGCCACACCTATTTTCCCGACCATACTTTTATAGTGGGAGTCGGAGGAGGTAAACCCATCTTCATGATTTTGCACAGAGTCGAGGGCAAGATGTCCAAAAGTAGTGGTTGTTAGTATCTTTCTGCCAAAATAAAAAGAAAGCACTATCGCCAGAAATCCGGCTATTACCACTATAAAAAAGGATTTGATAAGACCGATAACCTGAATACCTTCAAAGTTGAATCCCAGGTTGTAAGTCATGCTAAGTGTAAGTCCTGCCACAACAAAGATAATTCCCAGTATACCAGGAACTCCGAATCCCGGTATCACAAAAATCTCTACGGCTAATAAAATTAATCCGACAATGAACAGTAAAATTTCCCAATGTTCGGCGAGTCCTTCAATATAGAGCGGTGCAAAATAGAGCATTGCAGCTATTGCGGATGCTGCAAGCGGAAATCCCACACCCGGGGTTTGCATTTCGAAATAGATGCCACCAATGATAATCATAATTAAAATTCCACTTACAAAAGGATTGATCAGGAAACGGATGATTTTATCAGCCAGGTTCAACCTTTGCTCAATTATTTTATAATCTTTGATGTCGGCTATTTTAAGTACTTCCTCAACCGATTCGGCAACTCCTTCGCAGTATTTGTATTTCATTGCTTCATTTGCAGTAAAAGTCAACACCTGACCTGTGTCGGTAATTCCTTCGATGTAAATCCTCGGATCCACCATTGCCTGCGCAATATCAGGATCCCTGCCGGATGCTTCTGCTGTTGAGCGCATCATTGAACGCATGTACGATTGGTATTTATCAGGCAAAGGTTTTCCGGTTTGATCCACCACCGTTGCAGCACCAATATTTGCACCTGACCGCATATAGATTGAATCACAGGCAATTGAAATCAGAGCACCGGCTGAGGCAGCATTGTTGTCAATAAAAACCCACACCGGAATTTCGGTATTTAATATTGCGGTCCTGATCGAATCAGCGGCATCCAGCATACCTCCGTAAGTATTCATGTGAATGAGGATCAGGTCAGCCTTATTGTCGCGGGCTTCCTTGAATGCTTTCTTAGTCTTATGCCATACGGGAGGCGCTATTTCTTCCTTTATGTCAAATTTGTAAATAATTTGTGTGGTATCCTGTCCGAAAACAATTTGACAGGCTACTGCGGCAAGAATCAGGGTGAAGAAAAATCGTATAGTTATTTGTTTCATAATGGTTACCTGGTTTCTATTTGGTGTATTATCAAATGCAAACTTATTTCTGCTGGTTGTTGTGCATTGAGCGGTAAAGCTTTCGCCATGCTTTCTGCCGCCAGTAGTGGCGCTTCATAAATTTTCCCCAGTTGATGTTTGTCCAAAGCCGTTCATGCAAATAATAAAGAAAGATTTTAGAAGCAAATTCAAGTACCGTGACCACAGTAGCTCCTTCTAAAACATCAGCAAGCCCTTTTTCAGTATATTGTCTGAAAATTACAAAAGCAACCAGAAAGGTGGCACCTGACCCTAAAATTCTCCAGGTAATTGCCTTGGTCAGACTTCGTCCGGGAGTATCTTTTAAAATGGTTGCCTCATTTTGTTCATTCATTTCCTTTTTCATTAAAAACCTCTATTTAAATTGAAAAATGATTTTAGCGCGATTGGGTAAAATGAGTTTTGATAATCGTTAACAATTCTTCATTAATAAAAGGATTGGTTGCCACCAATTCCCCTCCGAAAATATATTGATCAGTATCTGAAAAATCACTGACTTTCCCGCCTGCTTCCCGCACTATCAATGATCCGGCGGCTACATCCCAAGGACTTAAACCATATTCATAAAATCCTTCAAACCTGCCGCAGGCAGTATATGCCAGATCCACAGCAGCAGAGCCAAGCCTCCTCAATCCGTGTGTGTTTTCCATGAGATGCTTGAACAGTAGGATATATTCGTCAAGTTTTCCATAATCATAATACGGGAATCCGGTTGCCAGAAGGCTATCCTTCAGAATGTTTATTTGTGAAACCTCTATTTTGTGACCATTAAGAAAAGCGCCTCCATTTTTCCATGCATAAAAACACTCCTGAAGATTGGGTTCGTAAATCACACCCAATACCACTTCATTTCTCTGCATAAGGGCAATACTGATAGAAAACAAAGGAACATGGTGAATAAAATTAGTTGTTCCATCCAGAGGGTCCACCACCCAGTTGTAATGATCCTTTTTTCGCAAATCCTGATTTTCTTCCGCTATAAATCCAGCCTGGGGGAGTAATGAATGCAATTCTGTAACCAGCCTTTTCTCTGTGTTGGTGTCAACATAAGTCACAAAATTATTCAGCCCCTTGGTTTGAATATCCGAATTTTTTATTTTTTTGATTTCCGCTTTAAGCAAATTTCCGGTTATTCTTGTAATATTCACCACCTGCTTTGTCAAAAGCTCAAGATTTAGCATAGTATTTAAATTTAACTTACCCTGGTTTCAATTTTCTATCCAGAGATTAATTCTTTCAATTGGCAAAGATACAACAGTGTTTTGTTTTTTTGGGATAGTTTTAAAATCAAAACCACACAAATCTGATAAGGTGCCGGATGATTTCGTTAGTTTTTCCCTTATTTCTGATAAAAATAACTAAAATTAGCAAACCTGTTGATAAATTATTCCGTACAAGATTAGTAAAGGTATTCGTGATAGAACTCATGATTCAGATTTGAACTCATTTTATTTTTTTTTTGAGTTTATCTATTACATTTGTGCATCAGGTCGAAAATTATATTAAGGCAGGAATTATCAGGATATTATTCTGGTTCAGTAAAATATTTATCCCAACTACGGCGAAATGAAGAATAGTTACAAAAAATCAAATCATACCGTTAAAAAAGATTCAATAAGTATGACCGAAATAAGGGAGCTGCTTGATGCACTCAGGGAGAGTGAAGAAAAATACAGGCAACTTCAGGAAAATGTTCCGATTGGTTTGTATCAAAGTACACCCGAAGGGGAATTGACCTATGTGAACAAATGGGCAGCCAAAATTTTGGGTTATAATGACCCGGAAGAATTGATCAAAAAGAATACCCACGACCTTTATGCCGACCCGAAAGTAAGAGTTGAAATTGTTAATTCGCTGACAAAAAATGGTTTTCTCAACGATACGGAAGTTCGATTGAAATGCCAGGATAATAGTGAGATTTGGGCAGTGATCAATGCCAAAACGGTCTATAAAAATAAGGTTGCGAAAAATTTTGATGGTTATATTTATAATATTACCGAGCGCAAAAAGGCATTGGAGCAACTGAAAGACAGCGAAGAGATGTTCAGGACAATTTCCCATAACCTGAAAAGCGCACTCTTTATCTTTAACTCTGATGGAAAATTCGAGTACATCAATCCGGCGATGACTGAAATTACCGGGTATTCACGAATGGACCTGATAGGAACTGAGTTTTATAAAATTGTACATCCCGACTATGTTGAAATAGTGAAGTCACGTGGGTTTAACCGGCTGTTGGGCATTGATGTTCCCAAATCCTATGAGTTTAAGATATTAACAAAAGGCGGAAAAGAAAAGTGGATCGAAATACTGGCTACAAAACTAATTTTGAAAGGGAAATCTGTTGTAATGGGGTTGGGCAAAGATATTTCGGATCACAAGGATGCACTGCAAATTATCAGGAATAGTGAACAGAAGTATAAAACCCTTTATTCTGTTTTTCGATTGATGGCTGATAATGTAACAGATATGATCTGGGCGAAAGACCTAACAGGGAAATACATTTTTGCCAATAAGGCTATGTGTGATAAACTGCTGATGGCTAAAAATGTGGAAGAACCTATTGGGAAGACCGATATGTTTTTTGCTGAACGTGAAAGGAGAAAGCATCCGGACAATACTGAATGGCATACTTTCGGGGAGATATGTGGAAATACTGATCTGGTGGTTTTAAAGAGTAAAAAGCCGGAACGCTTTGATGAATATGGCAATATCCGGGGTAAATTTTTATTTCTTGATGTTATCAAGGCTCCCTTTATGGATGAAACAGGGCAAATGATAGGAACTGTAGGAAGTGCACGGGATGTGACAAAAGAACGGCAAACGGAACAGGAACACCTTAGAATAGAAAAATTACAATCTGTAATATATCGAATAAGTGCCGCATCAGGCGCTACAAGGGATCTGAAAGAACTGATAACCGTCATCCGCAACGAATTGGGGCAGGTTTTAGACACCACTAATTTCTATATTGCCCTGTATGACCATGAAAAAAATGAAATTCAACTTCCTTTTTTTGTTGATGAAAATGATGACTTTACCAGTTTTCCCAAAGGTAAATCACTCACCGGTCTGGTCATCACCCAAAAGAAGTCACTCTTGCTAAAAGAGAAAAACATAAGGGAACTTGAGGACTCAGGGTTACTTGATGCAATGGGAACACCTTCAAAGGTTTGGATGGGGGTGCCACTGATTGTGAAAGAAAATGTCATTGGAGCCATTGTCGTCCAGAATTATGATAACAGTGAAGCTTTTAACATGAAAGACCTTGACCTGCTGGAATACGTTTCAAGCCAGTTAGGTTTTGCCATCACCCAGAAACAAGCCGATGATGAATTGAGGGAAAGTGAAAAAAGGTTGAGGCAGATCATTGATACGGTTCCACACATGATTTATGCAAAAGACAAAAGCGGCACCTTTATTCTTGCAAATAAAATGACTGCCGAATCATACGGACTTCCGGTGGAAAGAGTTGAGGGTCTCAGGCAATCGGCACTCCACGGTTACAAGGAGGAAGCAAAAAAATATGACCAGGATGATCAGCTTCTTTTTGAACAAGCGGAGTTGTTTATTTCGACCGAAGAGAAGTTTACCGACTTCAAAGGCGAGGAGCACATCCTGCAAACCATTAAAATTCCCTTCAATACGAATAATAAAGAAAAGGGATTGCTAGGCGTATCCATTGATATTACGGATAGAAAGAAATTTGAAAAAGAACTCAAGTTTGCCAAAGAAAAAGCGGAGGAATCTGACCGCTTAAAGACGGCTTTCCTGGCGAATATGTCGCACGAGATACGCACCCCTATGAATGCTATCATTGGTTTTTCGGAATTGTTGAACGATAGCGACCTGACGGTTGAAACCCGAAGGGAGTTTGTAAGATTGATAAGCGAAAGCAGCAGGATGCTTCTGAATTTGATTGAGGATATAATTGATGTTGCAAAAATTGAAGCTGAACAATTGAAAATGATTCAGGGTCTATGCCAGGTAAACAATATCCTTGATGGGTTGGAAAGGCAATTTAAGAGTGAATTGACCAAGGCAACCAATTCTAAAATAACCCTCCGGGTAAAGAAGGGAAACCCTGATCCCAATTTAACCTTTATCACTGATCCGTTGCGTTTTAAGCAAGTAATGAACAACCTGATCGGAAATGCTTTCAAATTTACTGAGGAGGGGATAATTGAGTTCGGTTACGAAATTCTGGAGGAAAAAATAATTCAATTCTATATCAAAGATACGGGTATAGGTTTGCCGGCGGATAAACTTACCGTTATTTTCGAAAGGTTCAGGCAGGCGGAAGAAAGCACCACCAAGGAATATGGAGGAACGGGACTGGGCCTGACCATTTCAAGGAAACTCATCGAATTGATGGGAGGTACAATTTGGGTTGAATCGGTTTTGCATGTGGGAAGCACATTTTACTTTACACTTCCGTTTAAAGAGGTAAAAGAAAATGAAAAATTGAAACCTTTTCGTGAGCTTTCCGATAAACATGATTGGTCAGGGAAAATAATATTGGTAGCTGAAGACGAAAATTCTAATTTTGAATTTCTAAAGGCAACACTTTCCAGGACCAAAGCCATGGTTTTGAGAGCCAAAAATGGAAAAGAAGCAGTTGAAATGTGTTTTAAAAATAGTATTGATTTGGTTTTAATGGATATTCGTATGCCGGAAATGAATGGTTATGAAGCTACCCGTGCCATCAGGTCCAGATTGCCCGATTTGCCGATCGTTTCTTTGACAGCTTATGCGATGGCAGAGGATCGGGAAAGAAGTCTGGCAGAAGGTTGTAACGATCATCTTTCAAAACCTATCAAGCCCATTGAACTTATTTATAGAATCAGCAGATTTCTTGAATAAATAAGTCGCTTGGGTACTTTAATTTTCATTTTTTGGTAACGATTATGAACCGGTTGGTTTATCTGTTGGGTATTCATTTGTTTTTAGCGACACAGGCTATTGCCGGTTCGGTATTCACCGGCGACCGGACCGAAATTGACAGCTTACTTAAACAACTTCCGCAATCCAACCCTAAACAAAAGATTGAAATCCTGCTTAACCTGTCAAATCAATACCTTTCCTTGTCAACCGATTCCTCAAAAGAATATGCGATGATGGCGCTCATAAACGCCAAAGAAATAAATGATCCGAGCCTCCATTGCCAATGCCTATAAATTGCTGGGAAGCATCTATTATTACCAGGGAAACAACAACCAGGTAATCAGCTATTTTGATTCCAGCCTGGCAGCCTACAGTCAGGCAGGCGACTCTGCAGGAATAGCCAAAGTGTGGAACAATCTCGGTATCATATACCAGCATATCGGCGATTATGAAACATCTATTGAATACCATGTGAAATCGCTTACCTATAAAACAAAAATTCAGGATACGCTGGGAATCATTAGTTCGAGCAATAACATCGGTTCCATTTATTACGACCTGGGCGAATACATACAATCTGAGGAACAATTTTCAAAGGCGATGAATCTGGCAGAAAAAGTGAATGATTACAAATATCTTCAGAGTATTCTCAATAATCTGGGACTCATCAGTCAGGAATTACGCCGTTATGAAAAATCTATAGAGGAGTTGCAGAAATCCCTTACCCTTTGCAATCAATTGAATGATATGCCGGGCAGCGCAACCGTGCATCACAATTTAGGAAAAAGCTATTATTTATTGGGCGAATTTCAGCAGTCGCTCAAACATTATTTTAAAGCAGTGAAGTTGTACGAAAGCCTTGGCGTAAAGAACAGCCAGACCCTGAACAATATCGGGCAGGTTTACATTGAACTCGATTACTACCAGGAAGCGCAATTATACTTGAAAAAAGCCCTGAAAATTGCAAAGGAGAACAATCAGTTTACTTCAATCAGGGACATTTATAATAACCTGGCTGTGGTTTATGAAAGGCTTGGGCAGTTTGACAAAGCGTATGCAAATTACATCCTGTACAATCAATATGATGATTCAATAAAAAACCAGATGTTTACTCACCGGGTTCAAAACATCTATGACCAGGCGACACTTGAAAATGAGCGGAAAGAAATGGAAAAAGTTCACCTTGAAACCATGCTTATGCTCGAAAAAAAGGATTCCGATATCCGGCGGAGGAATTATCTTATCTATTCTTTTATTGCAGGTTTTATTTCCATTTTGGTTATTGCCCTTATCCTGCTCAAATTGTTCAGGCAAAAAACAAAAGCCAATACATTGCTAATGACCCAGAATGAGGAGATTATCAGGTCGGACAGCATCATTAAAAAAATCAATAAAGC
This sequence comes from uncultured Bacteroidales bacterium, assembly GCA_963840975.1. Classification (GTDB taxonomy): domain Bacteria; phylum Bacteroidota; class Bacteroidia; order Bacteroidales; family JAADJA01; genus JAADJA01. The sequence continues at coordinate 578,775 of CAWJBC010000021.1, forward strand.
CCTTACCGAAAATGAGGAGATGTTGCGAAGCATTTTTGATGCTTCTCCCTATTCAATCGTGGTTATTGATATTGACTCCATAATCATTGATTGTAATAATGCCTGCCTTATCATGTTTGGAGCAACCAATAAACGCGAAATACTGAATAAAGAAATTGACGAACTATTTGTACCCGGCAATTTGAGAGAAGCAAAGGATCGTTTAAAGGCTGCCTTTGAAACGGCTGAACTTGCTAAATATGAGTATTTGATGGTGAGAAGAGACGGTTCAACTTTTAATTCAGAGGTTACCGGCGGATTGATAAAGGATAGTGCGGGTAAATATTCTACCTGTGTTCTGATCGTTACTGACATCACGGAGCGGCTTCATTTCATCGAAAACCTCGAACATGCCAAAGCCGAAGCGGTAGAATCCGACCGTCTGAAAACTGCATTTCTTGCCAATATGTCGCACGAAATCAGGACACCGATGAACTCCATTATTGGTTTTTCCAATTTACTGAACGAGCCTGAGCTGAAACAGGATAAAAAAGAACAGTTTCTTCAACACATCTTGCACAGTAGTAATCATTTACTGAACCTGATTGACGATATCATAGACATTTCAAAAATTGAAGCAGGTCAAATCAATATCAACCTGGTAGAATGTAAAATAAATGAAATTGTAAAAGACCTGTTCTTTTCAACCCAGGCGACGATGAATAATGATGAGATTGAATTGCTTCTGAATTTGCCTAAAGATAGCGATGGTTTTGCTTTTAAATCTGATCCGCTGCGACTCCGTCAGATTTTATCCAATCTTCTGGGGAATGCCTTAAAGTTTACTGAAAAAGGGTTGGTCGAAGTGGGCTATCATATCCAAAAGAGCGATTCAAAGAAGACCGTTGAATTTTATGTAAAAGATACGGGTATTGGAATTCCAAAAGATAAGCATGGAATTATCTTTGAACGCTTCAGGCAGGTAGACGATTCGCGTACAAGAAAGTTTGGAGGAACCGGTCTGGGATTAGCCATTTCGCAAAGGCTGGTTGACCTGCTGGGCGGCAGTATATGGGTGGAATCGGAAATAGGAGAGGGAGCTGTTTTCCATTTTACACTTCCGTTTGAAAATGGTCATCATGAAGAAATGATCCAGTCAGAGCCTTTTAACGGAATTAAATACGAGTGGAAGGACAAGACCATTCTGGTGGCTGAGGATGAAAATTCAAATTTTGAATTGCTCAAGGCCTCAATAATTCGGACAAAGGTAAGGATCATAAGGGCAATGAATGGAGAAGAGGCAGTGGAATATGTGAAAAGAAACAACCACATAGACCTTGTGTTGATGGATATTCGCATGCCCAAACTCAATGGATATGATGCAACACGGCAGATTAAATCCTTAAAACCTCATTTGCCGGTTATTTCAATTACCGCTTATGCCATGTCGGAAGATGAAACCAAAAGCATCGAAGCAGGCTGTGATATGTATATTTCCAAACCAATTCGCCCGTCAAATTTATTGACTTTACTAAATGAATTTCTGGGTTCTGAATGAAACAAATACCTATCGGGTCAGTTTCCTGCTGAAATGTTGAATGGCAATCCCGCAAATGATAAGCGCCAATCCTGCAATCGTTGAAAGAAGTATTTTTTCACCTATAACATTTCGGATAATGATTAAGGAGATAAATGGAGATAAGTAAACCAGGTTGGAAATGATAGCCGTATTCGACGCCAATTTGAGTGCTTTAAGCCAGATTACATAAGTTAGTCCCATTTCGAACAAACCAATGTATAACGCACCCGACAATCCTTTGAGGTTAATCCCGCTAAAACCTGAAAAATAAACCAGTGCAAGGGATACATAAACAGTTCCGAAAATAAAATTCAATAACAGCTTGGCAACTTCATCCCTTTTGTCTTTAAGATTGAAAATCCAGAAAAGCGCCCAAAAAATACTGCTGCTGATGGCTAACATTACACCCAATGGTTCATTGAATTCGAGGGACATGATTTTGCCTTCGGTCGAAATAATCATGATCCCTGTAAAACTGATAAGAATTGCTACTATGCTTAACCAGTGAATCTTCTGTTTAAGCAAAGGCACTGAAAGTAGCACCAGGACAATGGGCCAGATATAGTTGAGGGTTCCGGCTTCCTGCGCCTTAAGTAAAGAATAGGCTTTAAATAATACAAGGTAATACAGAAAAGGATTGAGTAAACCCATAAATGCCGACCTCATCAGGTCTTTGCCCGTAGTTCGTTTTAATAGATAAAACTTACGCTGCGATATCAATAGTGTAAACAGTACTAAGCATGAAAATAGAGAGGCGAAAAATAAAAGCTGAAAGTAATCGAGGTAGCTGAGCGACAACTTGAAAGCAGAAGCCATAGTTGACCATAATAAAATGGTGATAATTGCATACAAGTAAGCTCGCTTTTGGTTTGTCATTGCCTGGGTTGAGGTTTTAATGCAACATTAAAAAATTTTATCAATTTGATTGTTGAGAAAACTATAAATCAAAACCAGTTTGTTCCTTAGCTCATCTTTCAGAATTAAATTAAGTATATGGCTAAGAAATTCGTGGTGTACATCTTTGTACAAAATCCAATAATCATGAAACCTCGAAAGTGAGTACTGATAAGTTGCATAATATACATTGGGCAAATCTATCATAGTCGCTATCCGGAAAATATGCAAAGGAGAGCTGATAGCAACGATGGTATCAAAATTCAACTGTGCAGTGATTTTTTTGATTTCTCTGATATTGGTGACTGTGTTATAGGATAAAGAGTCATAAACGATATCAGAGGCAGTAACCTGTTTTTCGATAAGGTACTTTCGCATCAGGTGGGGCTTCCCTTTCCATTCAGCGTATCTGTAGCCGCCTACACATATTATCTTTCTTATTTTCTGCGATTGATATAATCCGGCAGCACTGCCTGCCCGCATTTTGCTGTCGGGACCGAGTTCTTTTCCATCATTGATGTAATCACCGAAGAAAACGACACCTGCATCCGCCTGATGAATTTCGGGTTGCCCAAGAATAAATGAATTTACATGCCGGTAGTAAACATAAACCGCCAGTATGTCAAGCGCAGCAACGAATATAAATATTCCAGTTAACAGCAAGAATCCTTTTAACTCGGAACTGATTTTGTTCATTTTCTTTAATCTGTTCGAACTTATGGTCTGTTAAAACAGGTAACCTATACCGACATACAATCCATCTTTACCATCACGTTTATCGAGTGCAACCCCATAATCAACGGCTATTACAAAATTCCTGTTTAAAACCACCTTTAATCCGCCGCCTGCCGACCAGTGGAGTGATTCATCCTGTCCATAAATATTTAAGTTGGACACTTCTGGATCCACGTCATTCATGTTAATTTTTATTTTCTGAACTACGGCACCGACATCTGCAAAAGCATTTAATCCAAGATATAAATTTTGATTCCAAAGGGTGGTTTTTAAAAATTTCCAGCGGGCTTCAAAATTTCCATAAACGATTCCGTCGCCGACTACCCTGTTTCGCAAAATTCCGCGTATTGTTTTTTCTCCACCCAATCCATCTGTAGTTGTGACCTTCGCAAACGAGGAGATCATGTACGGTTGCATATAAAAAGGAACTTTTCCGGCGATAGTTCCCTGGTATCCTAAGCGATAAGCAAGACCTAGTTTGTCTTTTACAATAGTAAAATACTGACGATGGGTTACAGCTAACTTGATGTAAGAAAAATTTTTGTTGCCAAGTATTTCCGGAACCATAAACAGCAGCATTTCCGACCAGATACCTTTCATCGGGTTGGTTTCGCTTTCGCGGGTATCATATACCAATCCTGCTTTTATATAAGGTATTTTACCACCGTCCCTTTCATTATCACTGATTATTCCCCATCTGACATACTCATCGTACAGCAATAAGGTATCCGGCAATTTTTCGGCATCACTTTTTCCCTTATTCAATTTTTCGATGTTAACAGTAGCAACCCGTGTATCAAGATAACCCAATCCACCCAGCCATAATAATTTTTTTGTATATAATTTCCCCTGAAGATCAATGGTGAAGCGCGTAAAATTTCGTTGATGACGATAAAATACCCTCGAAACATAGTCATCGTTTTTGTCGTTTTCCAGATCAGGATTATAGCTTGCTTCGTACCCATTGAATCCGTAAAAATTCAATGCAAGCTGGGTCAAATAGCTTAGGTCGGCTGTAATCCTCAAATCCCAGGGAAGAAGATATTTTGAATCAAAAAATAATTGGTTAATCCCTCCGCCTTTTGTGGTGCGTGATATTTCGGTGTATATCGAATACTTGTAATCAGGGTATAACGATCCGTCACCGTAGTTATATAAGTCCAACAAAACTCCATATTGAAACCCAATGTCGGAATTGTAGCCGATTACCGGAAAAGGATTCCAATTAAGCCCTTTCTTTGATTTTTCTACAGTGAGATTGAGGATGCTGTCATTAGCGGTTTGGCTGTAGAGATTCATCCCTGTACAAACCCATTGAATGAGGATGAAAACAAACAGAACATGATTGCTCAATTTACAAACCTTATTTTCGCTAAAACCCATCAAGCAAGTTTTCATTTAAAATGGAGGCATAAAGATAATTCAGTTATTCCAGAAAAAAGTAATGAACGTTTTAAGATTTTTAAAAAGAAAATAATTTAACAACTCAAAAATTAAGGATTCTAAATCATGTTGTTAATAATTAAAGCGGAATGATTTCTTAACTACCAAAAATTTATAGTTTTGTACGGAATTTAACGATCAGGATATATGAAAAAATTGGCGGTGGTTGCTTTTGGTGGAAATGCCTTGTTGCAGGCCGGTCAGAAAGGGACAATTGATGAGCAGGAAACCAATGCTTATGAAGCCAGCAAGAATTTGTTAAATCTTCTGGTTAACAATTATAATATCGTCATCACACACGGTAATGGTCCGCAGGTGGGTAATATACTTCTTTCGGATCAGGCAGGGGGAAAAGTATATGGTTTGCCGCCGATGCCGCTCGATATTTGTGTAGCTTATTCCCAGGGATTCATTGGATATATGATTGAGCAGCAACTACGAAACGTTTTGGCTTCAAACGACATGGATCGTGATATTATGACCATTATCACTCAGGTACTGGTGAATAAGGATGATCCTGCATTTGAAAAACCAACCAAGCCGATAGGTCCTTATTATACAAAGGAAGAAGCTGAGAAAATCATGAACGAAACAAGTTCCGTTTTTGTTGAGGATAAGAAAAGAGGTGGATGGAGAAAAGTAGTGGCATCCCCAAAACCGCTGGTCATTAGTAATAAAAAGTCAATCGAACAACTTGCCCGGAGTGGTCAGATTGTAATTGCAGTGGGTGGCGGAGGAATTCCGGCTTTTTATGTTGCACCCAATAAATTACAGGGAATTGATGCAGTAATTGATAAAGACCTTGCTTCAGCTTTGCTTGCTAAACAAATTGGGGCTGATAAATTGTTCATCCTGACTGATGTGGCTAAGGTTTGTTTGAATTATAACACCCCACAGGAAAAAACAATTGATAGTATGACGATTGCCAACGCAAGAAAATACCTCGCAGAGGGACAATTTACGGAAGGAAGCATGGCGCCAAAAATTCGTGCAGCTATTGATTTTGTGGAAAATACCGGCAAAGATGCCATCATCACCAAAACCACCCTTTTGGGTGTGGATGATGGCGGAACCAGAATTATGATGGTTTGATAAACATTAAAAAAGCAAAATATTTATTAAAATAATACTCTAAATCGTAAATCACATGGGTTATAATCTAAGAAACAGACATTTTTTGAAATTGCTGGATTTTACTCCGCAGGAGATAAAATTCCTGCTGGGTTTATCGGCTGATCTTAAAAAAGCGAAATATGCCGGTACAGAGCAACGCCGATTGAACGGTAAAAACATTGCGCTCATTTTTGAAAAAGCTTCAACACGAACAAGGTGCGCATTTGAAGTTGCGGCTTTCGATCAGGGCGCTCAGGTTACTTACCTGGGACCATCGGGTTCACAAATCGGTCAAAAAGAAACCATGAAAGATACCGCTCGTGTATTGGGCAGGATGTATGATGGCATCGAATATCGTGGTTTTGGACAGGAAATCGTGGAAGAACTTGCACAATATGCAGGTGTCCCTGTGTGGAATGGACTCACAAATGAATTCCATCCCACGCAGATTTTAGCCGATTTTCTTACCATGATGGAACATTCGGATAAACCATTGAATAAAATTTCATTTGCCTATTGCGGTGATGCGAGGAACAATATGGGAAATTCATTGATGGTTGGCGCTGCCAAGATGGGAATGGATTACCGGGCCGTAGCTCCCAAATCAGGTCATCCTGATAAAGCACTTGTGGATCAATGCCTTGAAATTGCAAAGTCAACAGGTGCAAAAATTACTATTACTGAAAATGTTGCAGAAGGCGTAAAAGGAGTTGACTTCATTTATACTGATGTTTGGCTTTCGATGGGTGAGGATGCCTCACTTTGGGAAAAACGGATCAAAGAGATGTTGCCTTATCAGGTGAATACCGAAATGATGAAAAAAACAGGAAATCCGAAAGTGAAATTCCTGCATTGCCTGCCAGCATTCCACAACAGGGATACGAAAGTAGGGGAGGATATTTATCAGAAGTACGGAATTGACGGGATGGAAGTAACGGAAGAGGTGTTCGAGTCGGAAGCCTCTATTGTATTTGACCAGGCTGAAAACAGGTTGCATACAATAAAGGCAGTGATGGTAGCCACACTGGGAGCGTGAAATTCGGTTCAATATTCAAAGTTCCAGGTTTCAAGTTCCAGGTTTAAGGTTGAGTCTTCTCCGAAAAGTATTTATTATGATTTTACCACATTAGGATCATAGGGCACAAAGATTTTCACATAGTTGATAATGAGGCAAAAACCTATGTGAATTCCTATGATTCTATGTGACTATGTGGTTCAAAATTACTATTCGGAGTGGACTAAAGGTTTCAAGTTATTCGGCTACTTACATCTAACCTCTATTATCTAATGTCTAATATCTAACATCTAATCTCTAAAATATGCGCACTACCGGAGAAAACAAGCTCAGAAACCTCATCGTGGTAGGGGATAAAATACTGATCAAACCTGTGAAGCACGATTCCAAATCGAAAGGTGGTTTATTGTTGCCGCCGGGATATAAGGAGAAAGAGGATGTGCAATCGGGTTATGTGATCAAAGCCGGACCGGGTTATCCCATTCCGATTCCTGCCGATGATGCCGACGAACCATGGAAAAAATCGGATGAAAAGATTAGATACATCCCATTACAAGCCAAAGAGGGCGACCTTGCTATTTTTCTTCAAAAAGGGGCTGTGGAGGTGATCTATGAAAATGAAAAATATTATATCGTGCCGCAATATTCAATCCTGCTGTTGGAAAGGGATGATGAACTTTTTGAATAGCAACTCAATATCTGAACACTTAAAAGCCCCGTAAAAGGGGCTTTTTGATATAAGACGATAATATTTTTTTAGTCTGCTTTTACCAATACCGGGAACCTCAGTTGAGCAAGGTAAAATCCCCCGAAAAACAAGGTGCTGAAGAAAAGATCACCCAGAAATCCGTTGCTCAGGAAGGGTAAACCGGCTATGTAGCTTTCCATCAATCCTGCCGGATTTTGAGGATAGAAAGGACTTCCCAGCCATATTGCAAAATTGGTAACAATGAAAAATAATAGGCTCGATACTACCGAAGCTGCAATCACACTCCCGACTCCAATACGCTGCCTGAGATAAATACCAATAAAAACCACCACTGCAAAACTCGCATACACGGCTAACATGTACTGGTGCAAACCGAGAATTAAATCGCTTACAAGCAAAGCTGCCAGCGGTATGATGAAAGCCATATTTTTATTCTGAAAATAAGCGCCACCAAACAATGCCATCGCGGCGATAGGCGTAAAATTAGGCCAGTGCGGGATAAGGCGCATGAACGCACCAAATAAGATCAGACCTGTAACGAAAACAAATCTTGCATTTAACTTCATAATATTCATTTGTGTAAACTTTTGAAAGAGCAAAAGTAATAAAAACCATATTCGTGTGAGATAAAAACAAAGATTGCTTTTAAAATGTTTTACACAATTGAAATTAATAATTATTGAAAGCAGGGCAAATGTATTTTGTTGAAAGGTGTATTGTGATCCAAATACTTCAAATATAATTCATTAACTGTGACCCTTATTAAGCCAAATAAATGGTACTTTTGCCGACACTTTTTTGTTATTATTTAGCGGTAAATCAGGAGATAAATGAAGGACCTCACCACCGGTAATGCAAGCAAACTGATCCTGCAGTTTGCGACACCCATGCTGCTAGGAAATGTTTTCCAGCAACTCTACAACATTGTTGACAGCATTATCGTGGGTAATTTTATCGGCAAAGAAGCGCTTGCAGCGGTTGGAGCTTCGTTCCCTATTATTTTTACGCTCATCTCACTGGTTATTGGATTTGCGATGGGAGCTACCATCATCATTGCACAGTACTTTGGTTCGAAGCAAATGCAAAAAGTAAAACTCACAATTGATACGTTGTACATAGTTCTTTTTTATGCTTCAGTGGCGACAACCATTATTGGGATTTCACTTACAGGTCCGATTCTGAGGTTGATTCAGTTGCCCGAAGAAATTTTTCCGCAAGCACGGCTATATCTCATCATTTATTTATCCGGTCTGGTTTTCTTTTTTGGATTCAATGGTACTTCGGCAATTTTAAGGGGGCTGGGAGATTCAAAAACTCCGCTCTATTTTTTGATCATCGCCACACTCGCCAACATTGTTTTGGACCTGCTTTTTGTTGTTGTATTCAAATGGGGAATTGCCGGCGTAGCCATCGCAACTGTAATTTCGCAGGGAGGGGCATTTTTTACAGCCATTATTTATCTGAACAGAACTCATCCTGTTATGCAATTTTCATTTTTCAAACTGAAGTTTGATAAAGAAATATTCTGGCAAAGTGTGAGGATAGGGCTGCCATCAGGTTTGCAACAAACATTTGTTTCACTTGGCTTGTTGGCAATTACATGGATTGTGAATCTTTTTGGTGTGAATGTGATAGCCGCCTATTCTATTGCCATGCGGATTGATTCGCTGGCAGCGCTTCCGGCAATGAATTTTTCGGCAGCATTGTCAACTTTTGTGGGGCAAAACATCGGTGCGAATAAAATAGAAAGGGTAAGAGCCGGTCTGATTTCCACCCTTAAAATGACTACTTTGATTTCCGTTTTCTTTTCGGTTGTGGCTATTTTGTTTTCAGGGTTTTTAATGGGATTATTCACTAATGATCAGGAGGTTATCGCCATCGGTAAAAAATACCTCATTATCGTCAGTTCATTTTATATCTTTTTCTCCACTTTATTTATCATTAACGGGGTAATGCGGGGAGCAGGCGACACGCTCATCCCTATGTTCATCACATTGTTTGCGCTATGGTTTGTCCGGGTGCCTGTTGCCTGGTTACTTTCGAGACAAATCGGCGAAACCGGTATCTGGTGGTCCATTCCCATCGGCTGGTTCATTGGTATGACCATGGGGATTTTCTATTATTGGCTGGGACGGTGGAAAAAGAAATCGGTTATTAAACATGAAGAACCTTTTGCCGGGAGTGATTGAATTTTTTCGGTGTTGATTCAGCCCTGAATGTCAAATTACAGACGGTTTGGTTGTTTTGGCAAAATATGCCCGGCATTGTTTCCTGCCGTATTCTATCATTTCTTCTGAGCGGTGAAAACCGAAAATTTCGCACGAATCCTTTGAAATCTCCAAGAGGATGTCGGGTTTGTGTTTTTCAAGAGCATATTGAGTCAATTTCATTTGCATGGTATAAATGGATTCGGTGATCAGATCGAAATAACCAATTCCCTTATCGGTTTCCTTGCTTATGCTTGACCATTTCCGGTTAATCAACTCTTTTGCTTTCAGGTAGGTTGTTTCGTGTTCAACAACGATTTTAGGCAACCTTGATTTTTGGTAGGGAATGTCGGAATTCAGATCAACCGCAACGAGCAGGTCGTTTTCAGTTCTTGCAACACAATCCAACGGCAGAGGATTTAATACGCCTCCATCCACCATGTCAATGCCATTGTACTCCATCGGTTTCAGGACGGTTGGAATGGAAACAGAAGCCCGGATAGCCTCAATCAGGTTGCCCGACTTAAATATAATTTCTTTGTGATTTTTAATGTCAACTGCCACAGCAGCATAAGGAATATTGAGATTTTCAATGTCTGTGTCCAATAGAAATTCGTGAAGTTTGGTAAAAACTTTTTCTCCCTTGATGATCCCTTTTTTGCTTATGGCAAAATCCATCAGCTTAAATATATCATATTTGCCGATTTGGGTAACCCAGGCTTTGAATTCAGGGAGTTTGCCCGAAGCATAAACACCTGCAACCAGTGATCCGATTGAAGTGCCCGCTACAGAGGTGATGACATATCCCCTTTTCTGCAATTCCTCAATGATGCCAATTTGCGCCATTCCCCTTGCACCTCCGCCGGATAAAACCAATGCCACATTTTTCGTTTCCATCGCTTAATTTTATTTACGGATAAAATCATCAACAATTATCCATTCAACTTTCTCTGTAAAATTATTTTTGAACGAACACACCGAAAGTTTATATCCCTTATCAAGTGGATATTGTCTGAAATAAGCGGATGGTTTCCCTGCTTTTCCTCTTTCCTTTATTCTGATATCAGCGCCTTTGTGGTAAATTGTAAATGAACTGAGAGAGCGGGTCAAACCGGTACCGATAAGTTTCAGATAACTCTCTTTTAACGTCCACAAGTCAAAAAAATAATCGAGTTTTTCGTCACCTGATTTAGAGTTTAATAACCTGACTTCTTCGGTTGAGAAAAATCGCTCTGCAATCCGGTAGTTAATGGGTCTGATCTCTTCCACATCAATCCCAACTTCTTCTTTACCATAAGCCATTACCACCCAGTTTCCGGAATGAGATAGATTGAACTGAGCCTGCTTGCTTTCTAGGAAAGGCTTTCCGTTTTTTGATTTATTATAAATGATTGCTTTGCCATCCAATCCTAATTTTTGCTGCAGGATGAACCGCGATAAAAGCTCCCCGAAAAGTGATCGCTGCGCTCCGGCAGTCCTTTTAAACCGGGAGATAAAACTCCTGTTTGATTCGGGCAAAAGATCAAGCAGCAATTCCTTTTTGTCAAGGAAATCCTGATCATCGAGCAACCGGATGGCGAATACTTCAGTCATGTTTTAAAATTTTCCAATGGGCATGATGTACAACGGTTCTTCGTTGCCGGGCAACTGCATCACTATGCTCACCATGTCGTCAGTAAAAGCGCCTACCGCACAGGTTCCCAGGTTCAGGGCATAAGCCTGGAGGTAAACATTTTGTGCCGAATGTCCCAGGTCAATGCAGACGTATCTCTCGCGTCCGCGCTTACCATATTTATTAGTGGTCCTGCTGAAAACTGCTGAGTAAACGAGTGATACCGGCGCTGTTTCGATGAATTTCTGATCCGTGGCGGCTTGTGCAAGTTCTTTTCTTACATCACCTTTTGAAATCAATTCCAAGGTATGATTTTCGGAATGGTATTTATAAATCCCACTGCTCAAACCCGTTACTTTGCCGGCTACGAGGTAAATCTCCAGCGGATAAAGCCCTCCGGCAGACGGGGCTGTTCTGAGTCCTCCGCGCAAGAAAGATGGCGACGAACGATCCTCCGTAACGCCATAAGCAGCCCACAGCATTTGGGAAACCTGTTCAAGGGTAAGGGCTTCATCCTTAAATTCCCGATGGAGCGCCGGTTGAGCATGGATTCTTCCACCGAAACCTTCGATGTTAACCTGGGTTCGGGTAAGTCCACAGTTGTTCCGGATTGTGGATTGGGCGTTGCCTGCATAGTTTTTAAGTTTTGTTCGTCAGTATGAAAAGACACACTTAGTAAAAAAGCAAAAATAATCAATAATGATCCGTAAACCCGTTCCTTTGTTTTCATTTGCAAAAGTATTTAAATCCAAAAATAACTTAAAAAACCATAAGTCATGAATTCAATCACAGGAATGAAACCACAAGGCAAATTTTGGAAACTTATTCCGCAGTAGAGATGAGGAGTATTAAACCTTCCGCCTGCGGCGGGATTGTTCAACTTATGCCACAGGCATCCATAAGGGACAAATTTCTCCTAATGAGTCCTTCGGACAATGCACTGCGTTTTTATCCCGAATATCGGGATGAGTTTCACGAATAAAATCTAAATTTGTACATCTTTAAAATTGATCTTTAATGAAAAACCGGCTCATCGAAATGTGGGAACAGCAGCCCCTGAAACTGATACTGTTAGTGGCAATATTGTTGCGCCTTGTGGCAGCCATCTTTTCGAAGGGGTATGGTATGCACGATGATCATTTTCTGGTTCTTGAGCCTGCACAGTCGTGGGTTGACGGATACGACTACAACAAATGGCTTCCCGGAAGCAATGCTACTCCCAATCCTTCCGGTCACAGCTTTTTCTATGTCGGTGTCCACTATCTGATATTGCTTTTTATGAAGTACGCAGGTGTTTTCAACCCGCAAACCAAAATGTTTATCATCCGTTTGCTACATGGGGCTTTCTCACTCATTACCGTTTATTTCGGGTACAGGATCACGTTAAAGCTTTCTGATCAGAAAACTGCACGGCTGACAGGTTTGTTGCTTGCTGTGTTATGGTTTATGCCCTTCCTCAGCGTCCGTAACCTTGTCGAAATAGTTTGCATTCCCTTTTTGATTTATGGAACATGGCTGATCATTGATAACCTGGACAAGGAAAACCGCATGAAATATATCTTTTATGCAGGTTTAATCATCGGATTAGGCTTTTCAGTCCGGTTTCAAATCATCACCTTCGCCTTCGGGGTCGGTCTTGCATTACTTATAAAACTCAGGTGGAAAGAGGCATTACTTTACGGAGCCGGGTTTTTTCTTTCGGCTGTCGCCTTGCAGGGAGGCATTGACTATTTCGTTTGGGGCAAACCCTTCGTGGAGCTATCAGAATACATCCGGTACAATGCCGAAAATGCAACAGCTTACATTACAAATTCGTGGTACAATTATATTTTGTTGATACTCGGAGCATTGATTCCTCCTGTGAGTATTTTTCTGTTTATCGGTTTTTTCAGGTCGTGGCGAAAGCAGCTCGTGCTTTTTCTACCGGCGTTTATATTTTTACTCTTTCATTCTGTTTTCCCCAACAAACAAGAGCGGTTCATCTTTCCGATCATACCTTTTATTGTAATATTGGGAATGATCGGCTGGCAGGATTACCTGTTGAAGGGTAAGTTTTATAAACCCGGAGTAAAGTTCCTGAAAACTTCATGGATTATTTTCTGGCTAATAAACATTATTGTATTGTTTCCTGTTTCGGTAATGTATTCAAAAAAAGCACGGGTAGAAGCTATGTCGTTCTTGTCTCAATTTCAAAATGTCGAAAGGATTTTGGTCGAAAATTCGGTGAGCAATAACATTCCAATGAGCCCGGTTTTTTATACCGGTCAAAAGGTTTATGATTACTCGGTGACATCTGATAATCCCCTGAGCAGCTTTTCGGAGAACGTAAGATTGGTGAGGGAATACCAGCCACGGTTTATCTTGTTTCTGGAACCTGAAAACCTCGATCGCCGTGTTTCCGCAATAAAAGAAGTGTACCCAAACATTGTTTATGAAACCACCATCAACCCGGGATTGATTGACAAAATATTGTACCAACTGAATCCGCGCAATGCAAATCAAACAATTGTAATTTATAGAAACAGGGATTTCTATCCTTAATGTTTTATGGAAAAAGAAACTGCAAAATCGAGGATACAAGAGTTGACCGACGCACTGAACGATCACAATCACAGGTATTACGTGCTTTCAAAACCTGTAATCAGCGATTATGATTTCGACATGCTGCTCGAAGAGTTAACCCGGCTCGAAACGGAATACCCTGAATTGGTATTACCCGATTCGCCCACCAAAAGAGTTGGAGGGGAGATCACCCGCGAATTTAAGCAGGTAGCGCATACCTATCCCATGCTCTCTTTGTCCAATACCTACTCAGAAGAAGAGATCAGGGAGTTTGAGAATAGAGTATTCAAAGCCATTGGTTCCGCGGTAGAATATGTGTGTGAATTGAAATATGATGGCGTCTCCATCAGTCTTACTTATATTGAGGGCGCTTTGATGAGTGCGGTAACGCGTGGCGACGGCATCCGAGGTGATGATGTGACTACCAACATTAAAACCATCAAGTCCATCCCCTTAAAATTAAAGGGAGATTATCCCGATAAATTTGTGATCCGTGGTGAAATTTTTATGTCCAAAGAAGGGTTTGCCCGCCTGAATGCAGAACGTATCGAAAATGGCGAAGAACCTTTTGCCAATCCAAGGAATTCAACTTCCGGAACCATAAAAATGCAGGATTCATCAGAAGTAGCAAGGAGACCGCTTGATTGTTTCCTGTATTCAATTACCGGAGAAAACCTACCCTTTAATAACCACTATGATAATCTAATAAAGGCGCGCGAATGGGGATTTAAGGTTCCCCGTTACCTTGCCAAATGCAGGAATATTGACGAAGTGATGGATTTTATTCATGAGTGGGATGCCGGAAGGCAGGATTTGCCATTCGAAATTGACGGGGTGGTGATAAAAGTGAATGATTTGCTCTTGCAGGATGAACTTGGCTTTACGGCTAAATCGCCGCGCTGGGCTATCGCTTATAAATTTAAAGCCGAAAGGGTTTCAACCAGACTGAACAGCATTACCTACCAGGTGGGTCGAACCGGCGCCATTACGCCTGTTGCGAATCTTGAACCGGTTCAGCTTGCCGGAACGGTTGTTAAACGAGCTACCCTTCACAATGCCGATATCATCGAAGCTTTGGATGTGCGCGAAGGTGATATTGTTTTCGTTGAAAAGGGAGGTGAGATCATTCCGAAAATTGTTGGAGTGGATGAATCGCAGCGGTTAGCTGGTTCTGAAAAGTTGAAATTTATTGATCGCTGTCCTGAATGCGATACCCTGCTTACAAGAACAGAAGGCGAATCTGCATGGTATTGTCCAAACGAGGAAGGTTGTCCACCTCAGATCAAAGGGCGTATCGAGCATTTTATCAGCCGGAATGCAATGAATATTGACAGCCTGGGTGAAGGGAAGGTGGAGATGCTGTTTGATAACCAACTTATCTATGATCCTTCCGATTTATATTACCTGACTTACGATCAGTTGTTGGGACTTGGAAAAAGTGATTGAGGCAGAAGAAGACAAAAAGGACAAAGAAAATCAGCTTTAGGGAAAAAACAGTGACCAATATCTTAAACGGAATAGAAGCATCGAAACAAGTCCCATTCGACAGGGTTTTGTATGCGCTGGGGATAAGGTACGTGGGGCAAACAGTGGCGAAGAAACTGGCAACGCATTACCGCGACATTGAGTTGCTAAAGCGCGTAACTGTTGAGGAACTGATACTGGTAGATGAGATCGGGGAGAAGATAGCTGGGTCGGTGATGGAATTCTTTGGAAAAGAAAAAAACCTGAATATCATCGAGCGGCTGAAGATGAAAGGCGTACAATTTGAGATGTCAAAATCCCCGGAACCTTTGTCGGATAAGCTGCAAGGAAAGACGATAGTTGCGAGCGGCAGGCTGGAGCATTTCAGCCGGGGTGAGATTGAAGAAACAATCAGGCAGCATGGCGGAAAACCGGCATCATCGGTATCCAAAAAGACGGATTACCTGTTGGCAGGGGAAAATGTGGGACCGAATAAGCTGGAGAAGGCAAAGGAATTGAATGTTCGAATAATAAACGAAGAGGAATTTAGGAAAATGATTGAAAGGGAGTAGTTCGAGGTTTGACCCGCCCGACTGAACTCCGTCAGCCGTTCGGGCGGGAGTTGGAGATTCGAAGATTGACCATGCCTAAAAAAGGTTGACCGGCTTGGAAAAGTTCTAACCACAAGGTACACAATGGCTTTACACCAGGGGCACAAGAAAAAAGGTAACTCCTGAGAAGTGTGTTGCACGCAGAGGCGCGGAGGAATGATGAAGATTTTTGAAATTGGATTGGGCTGAGAATGATTTTAGGGAGGAGGTAGTCATGAAGACAATGCCCAACTAGTTCAAAAGGCTCCGTTAGGAGCGAAATGTTGGTAGAAAATAATGTCCTAATAAATTTTTACAGCGCCGTAGGTGCTGAATGTTTTTGTTGCACGCAGAGGCGCGGAGTCGCAGGGGAAAAATGATGATTTTCTGGAAGGATGCGGTTTTAGAGACTATGCCCAATAAGGGATTACGAGGCGGATTTGGAGAGGAGAATCATTAAATCTTATCATATCTCATATCGGATTTTCAGGAAAGTTCATTCAGAAATGCATTTTCAGGACAAGACAACGCGAAAAACATTCGCCCAACCAACGATTCGACCGGCTCATTGCAGGTTTCAAGTATCACCTCCCTAATCCCACCTTAAAGGAGGGAGTGAAAAACGAAGGAGATACCCACTCCCAAGCAAGAAAGTCTGCATAAACACTAAAGCATTAAAAAGATTTCAGTAACTCCCTGGAAAGCATCACGTATAACTATATGAAGAAGGCAAAGAAAGACATTATGATAAGATAGTGCCAAAAAATTTAAGTTTTGATGCCTGACTGAAAACATAAAATAAATTATTGAAGACATCAAAAAACTTAATTCTTTGTCCGATGAAAAAAGCAATCCTTTCATTCGCTGCAATTTTTGCTATCTCTTATTTTTGTTCTGCACAAACCATAATTCCTGCAGGAAACGTCAGCGGAACCTGGTCACTTACCGGCTCACCTTATCTCATTGAGGGTGCAATTATGATACCCGACGGCTCCACGCTTAACATTGAGCCTGGAGTTACTGTGGATTTTCAAGGCGCTTACAAACTATACGTTCAGGGTCGTTTGCTTGCCATTGGAACGGTTGCCGATACAATAACTTTTACTTCTGCCGACACCACCAATGGATGGATAGGGATACAATTTGATAATACACCATCAACTAACGACACTTCCAAATTCTTTTATTGCAAATTGCAATTCAGCAAAGCTACCGGCAGTAGCGGAGCTTTTTATCTTGTTGGTTTCTCCAAAGCAATTATTTCCAACAGCCTCATCTCTAATTGTATATCAAATGCATATCCAGGTGGAGGAGGAATTCTTTGTTCCGGAAGCAGTCCGATCATTACCAATAATACTATTTCGCACAACACCTCAGCCTTTGGTGGTGGTGCTATCTGTTGTGAAAACGGACATCCCACAATTACCAACAATATTATTTCGTACAACTCAACACCAGGCAGTGGCGGCGGAATTAATTGTTTTGGTATTTATAATGCCAGCAACGCGATTATTTCGAACAACATCATTTCACACAATTCGGCTTCTAATGGTGGCGGAATTTCCAGTTTTAATAACAGCCCGATAATTACCAACAACTTCATATCAAACAATACGGCTTCTAATGGTGGTGGAATTAGCTGCGGTAGCGACGGAACTCCGAATATTTCCAGCAATACAATTTCGAACAATACGGCATCTGAAAGTGGTGGTGGGATTTATTGTGATTACACTTACGCCAGCCCGGCTTTTACAAACAATACCGTTGTCAACAACAGTGCTGCAAAAGGAGGTGCATTGTCTTGTTTTTTGTACAGTAATGTTAGCCTTTACAACACAATTTTGTGGGGCAATACTGCCAGTACAAGCGGACCGCAGGTTTATTTAGATGATGAAAACAGTGACCCCGGTTTCTATTATTGCGATGTACAGGGAGGCATAGCCGAAATTCGGTCTTAATTACGGCATCTTCTACACTGGTGTTTTTCATAATAATTTAGACACAATCCCTTTGTTCGTTTCGCCTTCAGCAGGAAGTGGCACAGAATTTAATGGAGTAACAAGCAATTGGTCTTTACAGGAAGCATCACCATGCATAAACACAGGTACACCCGATACGACGGGTCTCGGTTTAACGGTTTTTGATTTAGCCGGAAACCCACGCATAAAAGGTGGTTGCATTGATATGGGATGCATACGAATATCAGTCTCCTGATTTTATTAATGAAGTCAGAAGCAATATTGCAATGGACATTTATCCCAATCCAGCACTCAATTCTATTACAATTGAAATTTCGAAAAATTCCGAAATAGAAATTTTAAATATCAATGGACATATTGTAAAAACAATTTATAATTACGAGAAAAATTCAACCATTGATTTAAGAAATTTATCAGGTGGAGTCTATCTAATAAAAGCAAAAACTGACAAAGGAATCGCTATAAAGAAATTTATAAAAGAGTAGCAGACAAGAGCATAAAAGCATTTTCCATTCATTGGAAGGTAGGGGTTTGCATTGACAGAGAGGATATAACAAGGATGTTGCTAAAAGGTAATGTCTTCATTTCAGATTTTTCGGAACAGACACAATCATAAAAAAAGCCGGGCGAACCCGGCTCTTTTTCTTATTTAAAGATCACCTCCCAATTGTACTTTCGGGGGTTGATGCACATCACCGGTATTTGCGAAGTGTTAAAAATCATTTCTTCATCGTAACTGCCAAGGATGAATTTGGTAAAACTCTTATCCGGGTTGGTCATGATCATGATCATGTCGGTAACATTGGCAGTAGCATAATCAATTACGCTTTTCGAGAAATTACTTCCATCCGCCTTAGAGATCGAATATTTTACACCCTCTTTTTCAAAGTGATTGGTAATGATCTTAACGGCATCATTCAATTCCGGAGTGTCAATCTGGTAAATGTGGATATGAGCGTCAAAGTTCTTTGCAATAAAACTTGCCCAGGTTGTTTTTTCCCAGGGACCTGCATCAGAAGTTATCGGCAACACTATCTTTTTGTATCCTTCGGCGAAGGGTCGCTTTTGAACCACTACCACCGGAACCGGCGATGCAGTTACTACTTTCAGTGCAAAGCTGCCTGTTAATTTTTGCATTCCAACCTTGCCGTGCGTACCTAAGTACACAATGGATGCGCCCAGGTCCTTTGCCACCTCGCTGATGGTAGTAAAAATATCCCCTTCGATGGCGTGGGTCTCTGTTGTTACACCAAAATCGGCTTTTATTTTATCGGCTATGGTTTTCAGTTTTCCTGTAACTGAACCGGAATCTTCATGGCTTTTTTTAAGTTGCGCTTTTGTGTTTTTATCAATTACATGCAGCAGTGCAAGGTTATATTTCAGGTATCTGGCGGCTGCGGCAGCCTGATTCATTGCGTTTTCGCATACTTCCGAAAAATCAGTCGGAACCAGGATGATCTTATTCATTGTTGTGTCCATAAATTTTTATTTTGGGGTACTCCTATATATTTGCAAACAAAAGTAAATATTTTTTGAAACGAAAAATGAAGCGTGTGTTATTTTTTTAAACACAACAGCGTTTCCAGTTGACGGATATTATCCTGTTTTGCTTCTTCCCTCAGTTTAGTTGCCGAAGCTGTAAAATATCTGTGGTTTTTAATAAATCTCAATTGCACCTCATGCCACTCGCGTATAGTGGAAATTTTTCCCCGTAACTTCCATTCATACTGAAGTTTTTGTCCCGTAAAGAAAATATCGTCCCGACCCAGGTAATCCAGGTCGGCGTCGGCCATGATCATTTCAAGGTGGTTTTTAGGTGTTTGAGGGATTTCGGTGCATTTTATCAGCCCCTCAACAATTTGAATATCTTCTTCGGAATACTCATAACCGGGTAAAACCTCTCTCGCTATCTTTATCGAGGCATTCTCATGTCCATCATAAGTTTCGCAAAACCCCAGGTCGTGAAACAAGGCGCCGGTCTTCAGGAGCATCAGTTCATGCCCGTTCACATTCTCCATTGCAGCAAGCCTGCCAGCGGCATCCAACACATCCAGCGTATGCTCGATGGAATGGTAGTAGAGTAGGGGACTCAGCTCCTTCCGGAGTTTCTCAATAACAAATCGTTTTACACCTTCAAAATCCATTTCATTGTATTATAAAAAATTGCAAAAGTAAATTAAACGTTTTACAGGTAATAAAGTTTTTAATTCCATGAAATCGTTTCAATTCCATCCCAGTCAACCGGTACGCCATTGGATATAAAATTCCTGCACCGTCCGATGTAAATCTCCGCCGTCCGGTCGTGGTTATTGATCGCCAAAACCTCTTCAAATACCTTCAGCGCTTCGCTGAAATGTTGGGCTTTATAAAGGTTAACTGCTTTTGTGAAAGCGTCTTTGGTTTTCAGTTTGAGTTGGCGAATGTCGTCAGGATCGCCATCAATGATCTCGAAAATATACACTGCTTCCGATTTTCCTTTCACTTTTACGATGTCGAGAAAACGATAATGATAATGCGATGGATTGTTCAGGCTGATGAGTGTATCCTGGCTGATGATGATTGCGCTGCCGTATATTTTGGTAAGCCCTTCAAGCCTGGCGGCAAGGTTGACGGCATCTGAAATCACTGTGCTGTCCATCCTGCCCTCTCCACCGACTATCCCCAGCATCAGCGAACCACTGTGAATCCCGATTCCGCTTTCAACTATTGGTTTGTCGAACTGGTCCATCACCTGGTTGAACTGCGAAAGTTTGATCCTCATCTCGATCGCTGCATTGATTGCATCTTCGGCATTCATCCCGAACAACGCCATGATGGAGTCGCCGATGTATTTGTCAATAAAACCGTTATTGTTCCTGATCACCGGTTCCATATAGCCCAGGTAATAATTGATAAAATCAAAGTTTTCCTTGGGTGTCATCTGTTCCGAAATCTCAGTGAAGGATCTTATATCGCTGAACATAACCGTCATTTCCTTCTGAACCTGATCGCCCAGTTTAATATCCACATAGCTTTCCTTACCTAAAAAATCGAGAAATTGTTTGGGTACAAAGCGTGAATAAGCTTCGGTCATATTTGAAATATTCTGAATATACTCGCCGAGTTTATGGGTCATGTCGTTGTAGCCTTCGGTCAGTTCGCCAATCTCGTCGTTGGTTCTTACTATCCCGAAATTATTCAGTTCGCCCCGTCCGGTTTTTCGCATATTATCCAGCAATTCCTTAACAGGGTGAACGATGTCCTGCGTGGTCCATTTCACAAAAAAGATGATGTAAATAAATACGATGAAAATACTTCCGTAAATACCGATAAACATTACAAAACTGTTGATTGCATTGATGTAAAACATTGACGATGGCGCTTTGAAGACACCGTTATCATCAGTAAAGATATCGTTGAACAAGCTGTAATCGCCAAAAAGTATCTTTTTCTGTTCATCATTGTAAGTTAATATTTTCAGTTCATCAAGGTAGGTAATGCTCAGGAAAAGATAGAGAATTACGATGGTTAACGGGAGCAGGGTGGTTACCATCGCCGATATGATCATGCGGTTCCTGATCCTTCCAACTTTCAGGTTGAATATCCTTTTGCGCAGTTCTTCTTCCGTAAAAATGTAATGGATATAACGAATGTGCACCCTGTGTTTTTCCCAGTAATAAATAAATATCAGCGAAAGGATGGAAGCGATAAGCGAGATAAAAAAGAAATTGACAAAACGGCTTCTTTCTATCTCTGTTGTAACCTCATTGCTGATGTATAAAGCATAAAACATATAAATATGCACGATGATAAACGTAATGCCGATTATACCCGCATTGATCAGCGGAGATTTGAGCAGGAACCGTTTGCAAAACTTAAATAGTTTGGGCGAAACCTGCCTTCCTTTTCTGATCCGTGAAAAGTATCGTTTGAAAGGCAGGTTGAAAATAAATCCCAGAAAAAAACTGATGAGTAAAAGGTTGAAAAGCAGATTGAATGAACGGCTTATCTGGCGGCTTTCACCGGTATCGGGTTCCAGTCCCTCACCCTCGATTGTAATACCTTTACTTGGACTGATGTTGATCTGTTTGTTTTGGACGCTATCTGTTGCCTGCCCGGTCGCATTTCCTGCATTATCTTTAAGAGAATCCGTTATAGCCAACATACTTTTCGGTTGGACTATAGCTTTTTTCACGGTATCACTTATCCTGCCAAGCGTGTCGAAGGGAATTTCCGGGAAATTACGGCGGATTATTTTATCTTCATTGAATTTAGGGGCGTATTTGATGTACAGGATGAGGATAAAAGGGAGTACAAGACCATAATACAAGTGTTATGGATGAAAGGTAAATCCTTAATCCATGAAAGCGAGGCACTTTTTTTACAGGTTTGATACCCATCCTTCAAAATTTATTCAAAGAAACTAAATTTTTTAATTGGATGCACCCGATTACTGAATACAATTTTCTTAAAAATACTTCGCTTTATTGTTCACTGCTAATTATTGCGAGATTTTTTCAAAAGTTGACCCTGTCAAGAAGGTTTGCATTAATTATTTATTTTTGAGGTTTGGGAGCAGACTCAAAATCTGGAATGACAATGTTGTTTAAACAAAGGACTTATGATGAAATTCAGGGAATTGCATGTTAATAAAATACAGGACAATGTATTTGACCTGATCGGCGGGCAATGGATGCTGATCACCGCCGGGACAAAGGATAACTTCAATACCATGACCGCATCGTGGGGCGGACTTGGCTTTCTCTGGAATATGCCAGTGGCATTTATATTTATCCGACCTCAGCGGTTTACTTTTCAGTTTGTTGAATCAAATCCTTTTTTCACGCTCACTTTTTTTGATGCAAAGTATAAAAACATCCTCAATTATTGCGGTTCGCATTCAGGCAAAGATGTTGACAAAATAAAAGAGTGCGGGATGACACCGCTGATTACTGAAGAAGGTAATGTCTATTTTGAAGAGGCAAAAATGGTTCTTGAATGTTCAAAACTTTATCATGGCGATATTGATCCACGCAACTTTGCTGATGCAAAGATTCAGCGGAACTATCCGAATCATGATTATCACCGGATGTACATCGGGAAGATTAACAGGTGCCAGGAAAAAATTAAATAAAACTTTTTTATCAACAATTGAGTATAATATATTAATTTTGAATGTTTAATCCCGGATAATTTATTATGGGTGGTATAATAGAAAATATCAAACGGTCAGCAGCCAACTATGTCCTTCGTAAGAAACTGGGCAAGATGAACCGTGATAAAAAGATGGTGAACCTGCATAATGCACGCACCATAGGTATCATTTACAATGTAAATAGCCAAACCACTTTTCAAATCGTTAAAACACTGGTAAAAGATCTTACTTCGCGTCAGCGGCAGGTGATGGCTATTGGTTTTGTGAACCGAAAATCCATTCCAAACTATTGCATCGCTGCCAACTCAGGCTACCATTTTAACCTCCGCGATTTAAACTGGTATGGCGCTCCTAAGAATGATTATGTTCATGAATTCATCAATAAGGAATTTGATATTCTGATTGACCTGAGCCTTGACGACCTTTTTATTTTCAAATACATTGCAGGTTTGTCGCGATCGAAGTTTAAAGTGGGTCGCCACAACGATGCCCACCTCGATTGCTTCGATCTTTTAATTAAAATGGAACCCAATGTCAGCCTCGAAGCGCTGATCGAGCAGATCATCCATTACCTTGTCGTACTGAAATCTCCTGAACAAAAAGCAGCTTCTGGTTAAGAGTCTTGCATCTCCAAACAGCTTTTTATAATTCATTCCACAGGCAACCTTTTACAGGTTAGCGCTGTCAAATCAGCAAAAAAATAAAGTCATATTTCTTTTATTGAATCAGTTAAAATTCGTTTAAAATGAGAGTTGGGAAAATTTACGCGGCTATAATTGTTTTGTTTACAATTGTTTCAATTGTTGCTTCAGGTCAGACAAGGAATGATCTTCTTTCACAGTTGTTTAAGGAAAGGAAAGAACTCTATTTTAAATTTGAAATCAACACGCCAAAAGAACTAATGTCCCTTACCCATCTCATCTCTTTGGACAACGTTAAGGGCACCACGGTTTTTGCTTATGCCAATCAAAAAGAATTTTCGGATTTTCTTGATTTGGGTTATAGTTATGAACCGCTCACTCCCCCAAGTATGCTGATCATCCCCGAAATGAGGGAATCGGTTACCGTTAAAGGAATTACCGATTGGGATTTTTACCCTACCTACCAGGCTTATGTTGACATGATGTACCAGTTCCAGACTAGATTACCCTGATTTGTGCCAGGTGGTCAGCATTGGGCAATCTGTAGAGGGCCGCCAACTTCTGTTTGCAAGGATTTCGGATAATGTGAGTCAGGAAGAAGGGGAACCTCAGTTTTTGTACACCGGAACCATTCACGGCGACGAGACAACCGGTTTTATACTATTATTGCGTTTGATAGATTATCTTTTGACGAATTATGGTAGCGACCCGCGCATAACCGGCATGGTGAATGGTCTTGACATCTGGATCAATCCTGCATCTAACCCCGATGGCACTTACCATGGCGGAAACAATTCGGTGTATGGAGCAACCCGTTACAATGCCAATGGTGTTGATATGAACAGAAATTATCCTGATCCTCAGGCGGGCCCGCATCCCGATGGCAATGCGTGGCAACCGGAAACAATTTTATTCATGAACTTTGCCGAGAGCCATCATTTCGTCAGCTCTGTAAATACTCACGGCGGCACCGAAGTGTGCAATTATCCCTGGGATACCTGGTCGAACTTTCATGCTGATGATCAGTGGTGGCAATATGTGTGTCACGAATATGCCGATACGGCGCAAGCCCATTCGCCATCGAACTATATGAATGAATATGATGATGGAATTACAAACGGCTATGCCTGGTACACCATCACCGGCGGACGACAGGATTATATGACCTATTTTCATCAGTGCCGTGAATTTACACTTGAATTGTCCGATACAAAGCTTCTGCCTGCCAGTCAATTACCCGCACTTTGGGAATACAACTACCGCTCCCTGCTGAATTATATGGAGCAGACAATGTTCGGGATTAGCGGAACGGTAACGGATGCAAATACAGGAAATCCCGTTAAGGCTGAAATTTATATAGCCAGTCATGACGAAGACAGTTCATGGGTTTATTCCAGCATGACCACCGGAAAATATTTCAGGCTGATCCATGCCGGGACTTACGACCTTACTTTCAGTGCTCCGGGATATTATCCCCAAACCATTCAGAATGTCATTGTGGTCAACCGCCAGTTAACAACTTTGAATGTTCAGTTAAGCTCAGGAACGCTGATTGCAGATTTTACAGCAAGCGCCACCAATATCCCTGTGGGTTCTGCCATCAGTTTTACCGATCTCTCCTTTCGGAAGTCCGGTAAGCTGGCAATGGACTTTTGAAGGAGCTACTCCTTCGTCCTCCTCAGTTCAAAACCCTACCAATATTTTATATCCAACAGAAGGAACTTATGATGTTTCACTTACAGTTTCTGATGGAACTGACACCCAAACAATCACCAAGCAAAATTACATCACCGCCAGCGTTGAATTCGTTATGCAAAATACTACCATTACCACCTGCAATGGTGTTTTCTATGATTCAGGCGGCGCCTCCTCAGGTTACCAAAACAATGAAAATTATACTATGGTGTTTATGCCCGGTCAGTCCGGGGCTAAAATCGAATGCCAGTTTACATCATTCAGTATTGAAGAAGAACCCGATTGCGATTACGACTGGTTAAAAATTTACAACGGTCCAAATGCCTCATCTCCTTTGATAGGAACCTATTGCGGAAACAATTCACCGGGAACGGTGACGGCTACCAACACACAGGGTGCACTTACTTTTGTATTCTATTCTGATGGGTCGGTAACCAATAGCGGCTGGGCAGCGAATGTTAGTTGTGCCGGGATTGTCCTTCCTCCTGTTGCTGATTTTATAGCGGATGAAACAAGCATACTGGAAGGAGAAACTGTTCATTTCACAGATGTATCTGTTAATGAACCATCATCATGGTCATGGACTTTTGAAGGAGGAACACCCTCAGCATCTACGCTCGAAAACCCTGTGGTTGTATATGATCTGGAAGGCGTTTATGATGTTACACTTACTGTGACCAATGAGGGCGGAACCAATACCCTGACGAAACAGGAATATATAACGGTTTATCACTTAACCGGGCAGAAGGAAAACCTGGCGGGTCAAATCACTTTGTTCCCCAACCCTGCTAAGGATGCACTGAAAATCCATTCACCTGAAATCATTCAAACTGTATCAATCGTCAATATTCTTGGTTCTGTTGAACTCGAAAACACTCCTAACGCATACTCCTGCAATCTCAATCTGTCGGGCTTTGATGCCGGTATTTACTTTGTCAGGATACAAACCGGAAATGGAGCGATTACCAAAAAGCTGCAAGTGAGGAAGTAGGCTGAGGCTGAGGCTGAGGCTAAGGCTAAGGCTGAGGCTAAGGCTAAGGGAGGAGGTTAGCTTTTGTTCTTTGCTTTTGCCCACTGTGGACTGTTTTGTGTTCTGAGTTCTGAGTTCTGAGTTCCGTTTTGCCGACTTCCTATTGTTCTCAGTTGTCTACTGCCGAATTTGTTCTGCCACTTTCTCTACTCCTGCCGCTGCTACTATAATTTCTACCAATCCTTACCCATGCTATGTACTTTTCCACCCTGTTAATTTCCCGGTAATAAAAAAATATTTGACCACGCATTTATTTCTGGAAGAAGTTAATAAATTTGCTGGTATGGATGGATTGTATACTTAATAATTAGCCTGAGCATACAAAGAGGTAGGGTTTAAAAACAGAAGTGAATAGATAATCGAACTTTTAGTGCGGAAATAAAAAAGCTTTAAGAACAAGTTTAAAAAAGACTAAAACACCGAACTAAGTGCCCGCCCCCAGATAGTTTTTCTGCAACAATAAAAAAAGAGAACAGAAAAACTATACAAAAGGATTGACACCGAAACCCGGACAATCTGGAAAATATCATAAGTTTCTTTTAATACTAAAAAATTAAGCAAAATGAAAAACGTAATTTACATTATCACATTGCTCGCCGTATTTGGCTTGAGCAACACCTGTAATGCACAGACCATTGCAGGAGGCAGAGCTTTTTCTCTGGCGGTTTGCGACAATAATACCGTTAAGTCCTGGGGTGCCAATATTGCTGGTCAACTTGGAAATGGAACCTTTACCGACAGCAATGTTCCTGTTGCAGTAAGTTCTATTACCGGCATCACAGCCGTTGCATGTGGTGACCGTCATTCCCTTGCCCTGAAAAATGATGGTACAGTATGGGCATGGGGAGACAATAGCAATGGCGCACTTGGAAATGGTACCACCGCAAACAGCAATGTTCCCGTAGCAGTAAGTTCTCTCACCGGCATCACCGCCATTGCCGGCGGGCGTTACCATTCCGTTGCCCTCAAAAATGACAGCACTGTTTGGGCCTGGGGATTTAATGGTGAAGGTGCCCTTGGAAACGGAACTTACACCAATAGCAATGTCGCTGTTCCTGTAAGCTCGTTGACCGGCGTTATTGCCATTGCAGCGGGAACAAATTTCTCACTTGCCCTTAAAATTGATGGCACAGTATGGGCCTGGGGCTTCAATAATGATGGTGAGCTTGGAAATGGAACCAACACCAAAAGCAATGTTCCTGTTCCTGTAAACTCTCTCACAGGCATAACCAGTATATCAGCCGGATATTTTCATGGGCTTGCACTGAAAAATGATGGCAATGTCTGGGCTTGGGGATTTAATGCCAATGGCCAGCTTGGTAACGGGAATTACATCAATAGCAATATCCCTGTAGCAGTAATTTCACTGACAGGTGTTAATAAAATTGCTGCTGGAAGGTATCATTCGCTTGCCATAAAAAACAATGCAGTTTGGGCGTGGGGAAGAAATAATAGTGGCCAGTTGGGAAATGGAACCTTCGTCGGCGGCAATGTTCCGGTCCAGGTAAGTTCTCTTTTTAGTGTTACTAATATTGCAGCTGGTGAAGCACATTCTCTTTCCCGCGCAAGTGACAGTACTGCATGGGTTTGGGGAAGCAATGGCAATGGTGAACTTGGAAACGGAACCAATACCAATAGCAATCTTCCTCTGCAAGTCTCGGAATTGTGCCCCGTATTATCTGTAAATGAAGTTGCTGTGCAGCTTTCCGCATCTGTTTTTCCTAACCCAAACAACGGACACTTTACATTAGCCCTTTCTACAGAAAAGGGAACTGTTGAAATGTTTAATCTGCTTGGAGAAAGAGTTTATCGTTCTGAAATTAAAAATCAGAATTCAGCAATTGATTTATCACACCAATCTAAAGGAATTTATTTTGTGAAGATTCGTGATGGGCAGCAAATGCAGACAGTAAAGATAGTGATAGAGTAAGGATTTTACGAATGAATTAAAAAATAGCAAGCCAGTAACAGTGGCTTGCGTTAATACTGTTTCTGCTTAGCAGGCGAGCTAATGCTGGAGTGCTTCATGACGCTCAATAGCATTCCTGAAAACCAATAGGTTTATCAGGAATCCAGTAAAGGCTGTCGTTGTGGATTCCAGCCTATGTAGGAATGCTTTCAGTGAAACAAGGGCATTCCTAAGAATCCGGTTGGGCGTAAACTGTGTCTGCATCCAAAATAATCCATAGTTTTGAACTATGAATTGGATTTAATTTGCTGAATTTGGGATTGGAAAGAAAGTAAACCCCTACCGGCAGCTATTCCAAAGGATCACCCGGAAGAATAAATCCGACTGTCGAAAATGTATTCTGCAAAGGTGGGCAAGTATGCTAAGTCTTCGTCAGTTGCCGGACAAGTTGTATCTTTGTATGGACTAACATTCGGTTATGAGAAAACTATTCACGTTACGGGTTTTGCGCATGCTATCGATTGAAGTATTATGGATCGGAGCCTGTATTTCAATCGCCTTCGTATACAGCGAAGGCCATAACAATGATTCACTTCTGCTAAAAATGCTTTTCCTGTTCTGGGTTGCTTCGCCATTTATCCTGCTGTCAGCGGCTTATTTTATTTCCAAAACCTGGTCGGTGCCAAGCATTAAAGCGCTCTGCATCCTGATGATGGTTATCGCATTAGCTTCTGTGGCTGGTTACAGCGGAATATTAATCCCTCCCGGAACGAAACCGGCTTTTATTTTCCTTATCTTACCCCTTGTATCATGGCTTCTAATGGCCGTGGTGATGCCAATAATTTATCGCAAGCGAAAGGTTTGATTATAGGTTGTCCCTCACGAATCCATAATTTCTCCGAAGTCAGGCATAAACTCTGTCTGCGTCCAAAATATTCTATAGATTTACACCATGATTTGTAATGTGCTGAATCTGGGATTGAAAAGAATGTAATACCCGTAATGATGATAAACGCAAAAAACTATACTGCACCCGAAACCCTTAAGAACGGGTTGAAGGTAACGGTGCGGGCCATCAGGCCTGCCGACAGGGATGAATTCACAACTGCGATTAATGAACTCGACGAGCGTTCAGTCTACATGCGATTCTTTACTGCCCGGAAAAATTTTTCAGATAAAGAGCTTACGCTGGCAACTGACGTTGACTTTGTTAAGATTGTCGCACTCGTCACCTGCCTCCGTGATGATGACGGGGAAAAAATCATCGGCGGAGCGCGCTATTTTGCTTTTGGCAATGCCAATCCTCCCGACAAAGCCGAAGTATCCTTCACCGTAAGGAATGGCTACCAGAGTTTAGGAATAGCCGGCATGATGCTCAGGCACCTCGCCCGCATTGCGAAAGAAATGGGTATAAAGGAATTAAATGCTGAAGTATTGAAAGCCAACACAGGCATGCTCACGGTTTTCAAACGCAGCGGTTTTCCAATGACACTCGAATACCAAGCTGACGTGGCGCATGTAGCGCTCAATATCGCATAAGCGAAATGAATTTAACCGTTGATTCTATTTTGAATAACCGCCACTCTTGTTGAAGTATGAAGATTAGCAGGTGCATTTGCCTGCGCAGTAATGCTTCGTCGTCAAAGAGGATTCCACAATTAATTCTTGTCAATCTTAATTTTAGTCAATTTAGTCATTGTGCTGGTTTCCTGCCTGCCCGACTGCATCATTAAGGCGGGCCTGCCCGACTGCGTCATTCCCGTCCGTTCCGGAACGGGCGGACAGGCGGGCCTGCGCAGTAATGCCACGTCGTCAAAGAGGAATCCACAATTAATTCTTGTCAATCTTAATTTTAGTCAATTTAGTCATTGTGCTGGTTTCCTGCCTGCCCGACTGCGTCATTCCCGTCCGTTCCGGAACGGACGGACAGGCGGGCCTGTGCAGGAATGCTTCGTAAAGAATTGCTATCTGACGGTGATCAACTTGTATCATCCGATACTCAACCAAACAGATAACTTCCCAGATGACATTCATCCCAATGAAATGCTGAAAATAAATGTGGGTATCATTGCCAGCGAATTGAAAAAGTAACCTTATCGGAGCAGCTTATCAGAATATCTTCAATTTTATAATGATAGTTGCGATGATAAATTCAGTATTTTTGGTCGTTGCATCGTCATCGATTGAAGATTACTATTCAGAATAATTGGGTGTTGTTTAATCTTAAATAAAACAAAAATGAAAAAATTTTACTTCTTTTTAGCATTATTGCTGATGATCGTAATGGTCAGCAAAACCTATTCGCAAATTGGTTCTCAAACGTTTACATCATCCGGTGTTTTCACTGTACCTGCCGATATCACAATTATAACCATCGAATTAGTTGGTGCAGGTGGAGAAGGAGGTGTCAATGGCGGTGGTGGTGGAGGCGGCGGAGGTTATGCCAAAGGAGTTTATACTGTTGTGCCATTCACAGATTATACAGTAACGATTGGAATAGCCGGCGGAGGAGCATCAGGAGGTACGACAAGTGTGGGTGATTTGATTTCAGCCACAGGGGGTGAAAACGGAACATGGGTTCCCAATCCCAATTTAGGTGGTGGTGGTACAGGAGGAGTTGGAATGAATGGGACCATTGCTAACAGAACAGGCGGAACAGGAGGAGGAGGATACTGGACTTATTTTGGTGGAGGCGGAGGTGGCGCTGCAGGTTCCTTAAGCGATGGTTATGAAGGGGGTAACACGATTACCTGGTCTGGAAATTGCCTTACACCGGGAGGTGCGGCGGGATTGAGCGGCGGTACACCCGGAGGCGCAGGAGGAAAAGGCGCTGGATTTACGGATGTAAATTGTAACGGAACCGACCCTGCAGGTGACGGTGAAAATTATGGAGGCGGAGGCGGAGGTGGAAATGGCAACGGCGGAGTCAAGGGAACCGGAAAAGGGGGTTATGTTTTTATCTCCTGGGGCACTGCTTCGGAAAACTGTTGCGATTATGCTAATATTGGACAGAATATAGGTATCGAAGGCGAATCGTTTGGGGTAGCTTTGGGCGACTTCGACGGAGACAACGACCTCGACGCCGTGAAAGTGGATGCCTATAATGATATTGAAGTATACGAAAATGACGGGAACGCTTCATTCACGCTGATGCAGAATTTGGGGCAGGATGGCTGGAGGTATGGAGTTAAAATTGAAGATGTGGATATGGATATGGATTTGGATATTGTAACAGCCGGATTTGGTATGAGTTTTGGCTGCGAGGTTTATAAGAACAATGGTTCCGGAAATTTTATCTTGGCTCAGGATGGTATTGCAACCAATCTGACGGTCAATAAATTTGATATGGCTGATCTGAATGGTGACACCTATCCTGATTTGTTTTTACCTGCCTATTCCGGTGGTGGAAGCCAGGTTTGGTTTAACAATGGAAACGGGCACTTCACCAATTCCAATCAAAACCTTACCGGACAGTCCTGCACTGAAGTTGCACTGGGCGACCTTGACGGAGATGGTGATGCAGATGCTTTTGTTTCCTGCACCAATTCTGCTCCGAGCATGGTTTGGATGAACGATGGATCAGGAGTATTTACCGATAGCGGACAGGCACTTGGAACCGGCAACAGCTATGGGGTGGCAATGGCAGACCTGGATAATGACGGAGATAATGATGTGGTTTGCGCCAATTGGACGGTTCCATCACAGGTTTGGCTGAATGATGGTGCCGGAAATTTTACCGAAGGTTTTGTAATCAATAATAACAATTATGCTAAATCCGTCAGGCTGGTTGATCATGATTACGATCATCTTGTTGACATTTTTATCGGGAGCTATGGTTCACATGGATTACAGATTTGGCACAACTTAGGTTCAGGCAATTTTGATCTTTGCTATGAAAATACGGCGGATGTTTATGCCCATGATCTTGCCGTAGGAGATTTAAATAATGACCTGATGCCGGATGTTTACCTTGGAAATTTCAGTTCAAACGATGGAGACCAGGTTTACACTAAAGCTTCGACAGTTATTGTTAATGAAAATGCAGCTATTTGTCTGGGCGACAGTATCTATCTCGGAGGAGATTGGCAGCATTCGGCTGGTAATTACATCGATGCGTTGAATTGCGATACGATTATTCAAACCATGCTTGCTGTAACTGTGGTCGACACATCGGTAACAGTAAACGGATCAACACTGACAGCCAATGCTGCAGACGCATCTTATCAATGGATTGATTGTCTGACCTGGCTTCCGGTGGAAGGCGCAACATCTCAATCCTTTATTCCTGCTGAAACCGGAAATTATGCCGTTGAAGTAACCCAGGAAAGTTGTTCTGATACTTCAGGCTGCTATTTTGTCAACCTCACCGGGCTATCGGATGATCAGGATTTGCAAAAATTACTTGTATATCCCAATCCATCACACAATAAACTTTTTATTGAAACACGAGGCAAAACCGGATGGATGGAAATCAGGATAACTGATTTGATGGGTTTGGAAGTTCTAAAGCTTAATTCTGTTTCAGCCGGATCATTAATATTGGATGTTTCCGAATTGAAAAAAGGATGCTATTTCCTGCATATTCAATATGGAGGATCCTCCACCACCAAAAAAGTGCTTATTTACTGATTCTGAATGTAGATAATTACTTAACTCACAGGCAAACCAACAATTAATGCCAGGCATTATCCTGGATTCCTGCCTGCGCAGGAATGCTTCGTCGTAGCAAGGGAATTCATGGCTACGAAAGCATTCATGGACACAAAAGCATTCCTGAAAACCGATAGGTTTATCAGGAATCCATAAAGAAAATGTGGTTATGTTCTTCATTTTTATTTCCCTTTCCTAAATCTTCTCCTGCAATCCCACTATTTAGAACCCTTTCAAAACATTAACAAATATTTAACATTTAAAAATCAACAACTTATGATCTATATGTGATATTTTTGTGTTTGATGTCAAAACAAAAAACTATTAATGTTTAAAGTTAATTTATTCTGAATATGAAGAGTGGTATTATCATTATCGTTACATTGGTTGTATATGCACAATCCTCCTTAATGTTTGGTCAAACTGCAGAGAACAACTCCGCAAACATTCCTGTTGTTTCAACAGCACCTGTGAGTTACAGAGTTAATGAAAGTGGCAGTATTCTGCATGGCTATTATAAAAAAGGATATAATCTGTCAATTTATGGAGACTCATCCGCAATCGGTTACAGAGCCGACTGTGACATGGATGATGATTGGTCGGGAGCAAATGCAGGCGGCACAACACAATCTTCAAATAGCTTTGAATCCGCCTATAAATGTGTTTTCAACCCACATAATTTATATGGTACTGTTTTGCCGGGTAATAAAGCAGGACAGAATCATTTTGATAAATTAAAAAAACTGGGGGTTGGAATAGGAGATTTGACAATAACATACAAACTTGACAAGTTTAATAAACCCATAGACTCAGTTATCGGAGTTGTATTTGACAGAGGGCCGCATAATCAACCCGGGGAGTCAAGTGTGGCGACTTGCAATAAATTTAAAAACACATTGGATAATAATCAATTTATCTACATAGTTTTTCCAAATACAGCGAAATATGTAAAGCAAGTCATTGGAACAAAACCAAATATCAATACGCTGAAAAGAGACCCTACAAACGATGACTTTGATCAGGCATTTAAATTGATGTTGAATGAAAATACTGCAAACGATAGAAATGTAATGAAGAAAAATTTGATGAACCTTTTATCTCAGATTCCTGTTTTGTCAAATTTTGACAATGCTACTGCTCAGGAAAAAGCAGAAGGAAAACTCAAAGCAAAAAATAATGACAGAAATCTAAACGAGTAATAAGGAATTGAAATTAAACTGAATAAAAATTACCTGCTGCCAGCAGCGGTTTGTCAAAAGGCTGGCTGACGTGCTTCGTATGAACATTTGTGCTGAAAGCCCATCCTTCGCCAAGTGCCAAAACCGTTAATAATAATATCCCTTCACTTTTCTTACAGACTCAATCCAAAGCATAAGTCTTCTGACGAGTTATCACTAAATATAAAAGGAACGCCTTCCGGTATTCCTTTCTTTTCCACTAAGCATTCCTGAAAACCGATAGGCTTATCAGGAATCCACAATCCACAATTAATTCTTGTCATTCTTAATTATAGTCAATTTAGTCATTGTGCTGGTTTCCTGCCTGCCCGACTGCATCATTAAGGCGGGCCTGCCCGACTGCATCATTAAAGCGGGCCTGCCCGACTGCGTCATTCCCGTCCGTTCCGGAACGGGCGGACAGGCGGGCCTGCGCAGGAATGCCACGTCGTCAGAAGGGAATCCACAATTAATTCTTGTCAATCTTAATTTTAGTCAATTTAGTCATTATGCTGGATTCCTGTTCCCACCTTACCCTAACCACCTTACCACCCCGGCTTCCTTACCCTTGCCATCACCCAACAAAAAAAGGAACCCCTTTCGGAATTCCTCTCGAGCATTTCTTATGAAAACCTAATAATTTCTAGCCAATGGTAATGCCATGATTGCTGTCGGCAATCCATACGTGTTTTCTATCCGACAAAACGTTTATGGATGTCATCCCAGGTAATGTATTGCGCCCAGCAGTGCTCTGAAACAAATTTTAGGTACATAATTGCCATTTCCGGCTTATGTCTTTTATAGAATTCATATACTTTTCGCTTTCCTTTGTGGCTGTATATTGTTATCAGGCCCGTTTGTTCCTTGTTTGTCGGCATATCAATACGAAGAACTTCATCCCCTAACTGGTTTAAATTTTCCAGTGACTGGGTGCTGTGAACGACTTCCATTAATCCAGCATTTCTTTTGTCTTTTGCGAAAATTTGTTTTGTAGCTTCCATGACAGATATATTTTTAGTTATTTTATCAGTTATCTATTTTAAATTTTAGAAAAGTTAAGGTAATCGGTACCGCCGTTTCCTCCGCTCACATCTTCCAGCTTAATGACTGACGATCTCTGTTCAATTACATGCCAGTCATCTGTAATTTCGTCAAAAGGAGACATCCCTGTAAATGTGATATACAATTTCACCTGGCTGTCATCATTGCCGGTGCTCCATGTTCCTGTTTCAGTTATTGAACCATTGGTTGCAGTAATGGTCCCATTGCTCCCGAAATTAAAGGTGTAACCGTTAAATTTGTAAGTTTCATCCTTGCCGGAATCATTGAAATATTCAACTTTCCAGGTACCCTGGGTAATTGTTCCACTGGTATTATCAGGGGATACTGAGTCATCACTTTTATTAGTGCAGCCAATCATGATTGCCAGCATGACCAAAAAGGTCAGAATTGATTGTTTGTTTATCGTTCTCATATTATTACGTTTTAAGTTTATTTATAAAATGTCTGATTCTCTCTTTTATGCTTAATTACTTTTTATTACCATGATTCACTTTCCGTATTTCAACCTTATCAAATAATAATTTACAAGCAAATTAATGATCAATACAGAAGGATAAAAAATTTAATTCGGTCAATCGGTAAATGCTGCTATTGAACCGGGATAATTTGAGCTTCAAGGGAAATTTCCTTATGTCATACGAAGTGTATGCGGTGGCCATTGTTATTCAATCCGGTCTATCCTTCGATGCTTCGACAAGCTCAGCAGGACCTCATGATGACCGGCATTGTTCTGGATTCCTGTTCCCACCTTACCCCTACCACCTTACCACCCCGGCTTCTTTACCCTTGCCTTTTTCCTTAATAAAAAAAGGAACCCCTTCCGGAATTCCTTTCTTCCTTTGTGCTTTCCCTGTTAGGAAAGTTCAGGATAAACATCAAATGTTTTTACAAATTTAAAAGAACGGACACCAAAGCATCAACCCTTTAATAGTTCAACATCTAACATCATACTTCTAACATTTATCATCATCCGTCTCTTCCTATTCTTCTTCCTGGTCTATCAGCAAAAAGCTGTATTCCCCCTCATTTATTTCATCAGGGTTATAAACCATCAGGAACAGGTTGGTATCGGCCCCAAGGTCAGAAGCAAATACTTCCGACTCATCGCCCGGAACAAGCTCTATAGCCGAACCCGGAACAGGGTCGGTAGGCAGCTTTGCCGTATAAAATTTGAGCGATGTACCGCCAATGTTTGCAAGACTAAAATATGAATTGGCATCAAAGCCACCCTCAAGTATCGTAACCGATGCCAGTGCAGCTACCTTACCCGTTACGGGTTCGGGTGCCGGAGTGGAACCGTTTCCGTTTGCAGTGGAACGAAGCAAGCGCAGGTCGAAGAATTTTTCGATGAGCGACGGATTATCTTTGTATTTATCCATCAAGCTCCCCAGGTTGCCATAGAGCGTGTCGGCAGCTACCTTCCTTTTTATTTCCAGGATATCCGAAGCATCCTTGGTCAGTTCTTCGCAATGCGTCTGAACATTTCGTATTCCTAAAATATCTGTATGAAATTGATCCACATCTGTTTTTGTTGCCAACAGGGCAGCATAAGGTTTCAGGGCGGTGCCCATGGCATTGATGTTGCTGATCCTGATGTCGTAGGGTCCTTCGCGGAAACCGCTGCGTCCGTTAGGAAATATCTTTTTATAATCGGCAGTATCCTCAAGGTGTACTGCTCTAACCTGGGCGTCCCACTGTTTAATTTTAACATCAACAAGTTCTTCCAACTTCTCATTAAACCTAAAGGTTTCGCCCTCCCAGTTGCCTTTAGCAGCCGTCCAGCCGCTGTAGGCAATAGAATAATCCTCGTACACGGGAGTGGTACGGGTGAACAGAACTTCAATGTCCGGATCGGACTTCATTGCTTCCAGTTTCGAATAGCAATCCGTAATCAACAGAAGCATTTTCTTGTAACTGTTTTTTGTTGCGGTATCGAATAAATTCGATATGTACCGCCAAACTTTTTTCATACTTGAAAAAATTTAGTGAATAATTAAAAATTTCAATTCGAACAGTTGATGCTTTGATGTTATTTGCTAATACTTTTTGAAAAGAAAAAAGGTTTCAAAAAAAGTTAAAAATTTTATTTTTTTTTTACTGACTTCTTGTCAGTTTTTGGCTTATTTTTTCAAACCCGCGCCAATTGCGTCAGTGAACGGTATTTTTATTTGTGAACCTGTTTTTCGACGTCGAAAATGGCAATCTTCAATTGCAGATCACGTTTTTCGATGTCGAAAATGGCAGTTTTTATTTGTGAACCTGTTTTTCGACGTCGTAAAAGGCAATCTTGATTTGCGAATAGGGTTTTTCGACGCCGATAAAGGCAATTTTCATTTGAGGATTGCCTTTTATGCCGCCTTGCCGGGCATTTGATATCCTTACTTATTTCCAATAATTAACCAAATATGATAGTATGGGTGAACAAAGCAGAAATAAATATAAACAGGCGGGTGGTAATAAATATAATTGCGATTTTAATTGTTGGTGAAAGGGAAGTTTATATATTTGCTGGACTATACTACTTATTTAATAGGACTTAAAAATTGATATACATAACTACCTGAAGTCTATATAATATCTAAACAAAGTTACATAAGCTAATAGTCGAACCTGAATTATTTAAGAATTAATATTCCTTGAAATAATAAAATAGTTGAAAAGGTAAATGTATAAATACGTTATGGGTGACAGATATAGAAACCAATTTCCTTCAAAATTTAATTAGAAAATTATCTAAAATAAGTATTGTAATTGATTGATTCTTTATGACATTCTTACTGCGGAAATTTTTGATTAATGATTTAATGTAATAAAACTATAAAAATGAAAACATTTTATTTTGTTCTATTGATTAGCCTCTGTTTGACAAGTTTGGCACAAGAATATACAATTTTTAGTGAACGTGAAGGCGTTAAGGAGCAACCTGTATTTAATATTTATCAAGAACAATCTGGAAGTATTATTTTTCAAGGAAATAAAGGGATTAATAGATGGGATGGTAAGAGTTGGTCCTTTTTTAACTTTAAAAACCCAGCAATGGGTAAAAAGTATCCTAAAGAATTTCCTGATATACTTTCAAATAAAAATGGTTATGTTCTAATTCAAGTTAATGATACCGGTAGTATAGAATTAAATTCATTAGTGGGATATGATACGAAAATTGATAATGAAGGAAACCTTTGGTTTCATGATTGGTTATCCCAAAAAATGTTGTACAAAATTGTGGGAAAAGAATGGGTACCTGTCGTCGATTTTCCTAAATCATCGTCTATTGCTATCGGAGAAGAGTTTGGTAAAGATGATGCAAGAATGTTTATTGATAGTAAAAACAATATTTGGATTCCAACATCAAAGGGTCTTTTTATGTACGATTCAAATAAATTGATATCTTTTGGGGAGACATCTAATCTGCCAATTAGGGGTAATTGTACTTTTATGGAAGATTTAACAGGAAATATTTGGATTAGTTCCAAACATACCGGAATATACAAATATGATGGCATTAAGTGGGAACAGTATAATTCTGCAAATGCTGGGATTGTCAACAACCATATATGTTCTACTATTATTGACAAGAATGGAAAAGTATGGGCTGCTCACTATAAAGGAGGTGTGAGCTTTTTTGATGGAAATAAATGGGTGAAAGAAGAACTAGGTGAAAATTATTATGCTCCGGGTTTAAATGGAATAAGTGCAGGAGATATAATAATAGGATTAGCTGATGGAAGTGACTGGGACAAATTTCCTTCTCAAATAATTGCTGACAACTTAAATAATATCTGGTATGCAGCAACAGGAGGAGGGCTTTTCAAATATGATGGTGCAAAATGGGAACAAATTCAAAAAGTTTCTCCCAATTCTTCTATTGAAATGATAATTGATTCAAAGGGAAATATTTGGTTTACCAATTATGCAAATATTGGTTCACAACCAGCTGAAGGATTATTTAAATTTGATATAAAAAATAATACATGGAATTCCATCTTAAAGAAGAACATTCATAATCTTTTTGAAGATAAAAGTGGAAGTATTTGGTGTACTAGTCGTATAAACGGTCCGATAAGTGAAGAAGAAATATATTATTTCAAAAACAATTAATGCCTGTTTTAATTATCCCTGTCATGTTTGAAAAAATTGGCTGTGACATGAGGTATCTCTTAAAAATGCCCCAACCATTTAATGTTACCAAACCATAAATTAGAAACAAAAACTAAAAATAACTCACTCCATGCCCCTCTTCCAAAACTCCGTCATAACAAAGTACCTGCAAGCCCAAAACAGGGAAAGGATTGCAGCGCAATGGAATGTATTTAAATCGCATTTCCTCAATCCGGTTATTCAGGAGAATATCAGACTAAGCAAGGAAGAACAATACCAGGGGGAGTTCCTGATTGATTTGTTTGTAAAGGTACTGGGGTATACTAAAAATCCGGAACCGAACTTTAACCTCACCACCGAATACAAGAACATCAAGGACAGCAAAAAGGCGGATGGTGCCATCTTATTACAACAAGGGGCTTCAGCCCCTTGCAAAAATGAAACCGGAGATGTTTCGAAGCAAGTAATTTCAGCCCCTTGTGTGGTTGGGGTGATTGAACTGAAAGGAACGAATACCACCGACCTGGGCAAGATTGAAACGCAGGCTTTCGGGTACAAGAACAACCAGCCCGATTGTGTTTATGTGATCACGTCGAACTTCGAGAAGCTGCGGTTTTATATTGACAATGCCATCGAGCACATCGAGTTTAATTTGTTTGCCCTCACGGAAAAGGATTTTGAATTGCTGTGGCTTTGCCTGGCTTATGAGAACATCGAAAAGGGAATTGCGAAAAAGATAAAGGATGAATCGGTCGGGCGGGAAGATGAAATTACGAAGCAGCTTTATAAGGATTATTCGCTGTTCAAGCGGGAACTGCATCAAAACCTCGTGGCGCTGAATGCGGGTTACGGGGCGCTGGAACTTTTTAAGAAATCGCAGAAGCTGCTCGACCGGTTTTTGTTTTTGTTCTTTGCCGAGGATCGCATGTTGTTGCCTCCCAATTCGGTTAAGCTGGTGCTGAACGACTGGAAAGATTTGCAGGAAAGGGATGTGGACGTAACGCTTTACGAACGGTTTAAAAAGTATTTCGAATACCTGAACACCGGCTTTAAAGGCAAACGGTACGATGTGTATGCTTATAACGGCGGGTTGTTTAAACCGGATGCGGTGCTGGATGCCGTGAAGATTGACAGTGAACTGCTTTACCGGCATACGCACAGGCTTTCGGAATATGATTTTGTGAGCGAGGTGGATGTGAACATACTGGGGCATATTTTTGAGAACTCGCTGAATGAGCTGGACGAAATAAAGGCGCAACTGGAGGGGAAGGAAATTGACAAGAGCAAGACCAAGCGCAAAAAGGACGGTGTGTTTTACACGCCCAAATACATTACCAAGTACATTGTGGATAATACCGTTGGCAAACTGTGCAGCGAAAAGAAAACCGAACTGCAGATAAACGAGGAGGAATACACATCAACAAGGGGCTTCAGCCCCTTGCAGGAAAAGGACGCAAAACAAACAAGAGGCTTCAGCCCTTTGCCTAAAAAGGAAAAACAAAAGCAATTAGATAAACTAAATGAATATCGCAACTGGCTTTTGCAGCTTACCATTTGCGACCCGGCTTGTGGTTCGGGGGCTTTCCTGAACCAGGCTTTGGATTTCCTGATCAGGGAACACAAATACATTGATGAACTGCATGCCAAGCTGTTTGGCGATGCGCTGGTGCTGAGCGATATTGAAAACAGCATACTCGAAAACAATTTGTTCGGGGTGGACCTGAACGAGGAAAGCGTGGAGATAGCCAAGCTTTCGTTGTGGCTGCGAACGGCACAACCCAACCGCAAGCTGAACGACCTGAACAACAACATCAAATGCGGCAACTCGCTGATTGATGACCCGGCAGTGGCAGGAGATAAAGCTTTTAACTGGCAGAAGGAGTTTCCGAAGGTTTTTAAAGAGAAGAATAAAAAGATATGGCATGTAACTACCGTCACACATGATACACGGACTTCGCAACGAATGATAGACTACAAGGTACGGGAGCGAAGGTCTGACGGAGAAATGCATGTTGACCGATCTATCTTCTTGAATGACGAAGAATCGCTAAAACTTACCGAAATTATTTGCGATGTCATAATTGAAAATGAATTTAACTGCCTTGCCTACAATGTTTGCGGCGATCATGTTCATTTGATCCTGGTTTGCGAAGAAGATGAATTACCGGAAATTGTACGAAAGCTGAAAGGCAAGTCGGCACAAAAGTTTAAGGAATACAAAGGAATAAATAAGGAAGAAACTTTCCATTTGTGGGCTCAAAAATTCAACAGCAAAGAAATTACCGGCGATGAGCAATTGAGTTCTACGATAAACTATATTGCGACAAACAGGGAAAAACATGAACTGCCCGACATCAACAAGGGGCTGCAGCCCCTTGTAAAGAAAATGACATGCACACTGGAACACGCATTTCGGACTGAGTATAAGGGAGGGTTTGATGTGGTGATTGGGAATCCGCCGTATGTGGAGCAAGTTTAAATGAAGAGGATATTAACTATCTTTAGAAAAATTTACTTGACAGTTATAGATCATTCTGAGGTTTATTACTTATTCATTGAAAAAGCAGTAAATGTTTTAGCAAAAAATGATGGCTATATTGGATATATTACACCAAATGCATGGTTGTCGAACAAATATGCAAAAAAATTACGTGAATTATTACTATATGAAACTACTTTTTTGAATATTGATTAATTTCAATCGAAAAATTGTTTTTGAGGAAGCAAATGTTGAAACTGCAATATTTATTTCGAAAAAAGTTTGACAATTAACAGAACATTTAGTTTTAGTTGGGCAAGATTTGAATAATTTATATCAATATGATTAAAATGAATGGAAACAAAATAATAACTACCTCATATCTATTGCGCCTGATCAGAAAATAAATCAAATAATTAAGAAAATAAATCTGGCAGAATATAGACTTGAAGATAAACTTGATATTTCTAATGGATTTAAACCATATCAAGTTGGATATGGAATAAACTTACAAGGTATTCCCTTAACTATTGAAGATGTTAACAGTCGTATCTATCATTCTGAATAAAAATGAAGATAATACTTTCAGGAGAGAAATTAAAGGGAAAGGTATGTAATAGATATTCTTTCAAATGGGAAGAAGAATTATATAAATTGGGGTAAATGGTTAGATGTCACCTAGAGAAGCATTCATTATTTGAACAACCAAAAATTATTAATCAGACAAGTTATTAGTGATTATTTCTATGCATTTTTGGATAAGGATAAATATTTTGCAGATCAATACGTTATATGTATGCACTAATTATAATGGATAAAGAAAAGGAAAATTTAGAATATCTATTTATGTCTAATTAAACAGCAAATTATATCGGTTTTTATCATTAGAAAGTTATATTCAGAAGAAGATCGATTTATTTCCAAAAATAAAGGTTAATGAGTTAAAAAATCTTCCAATAAAGAAATTAGAAAAAGAAAATCAACAACCTTTTATCGAGAAAGCAGACCTAATGCTTTCCTTAAACAAGGAATTGCAGGAAACCTCACAAAAATTCCAAAGGACCTTACAGCGAAGACTGGAAACAATGGGCTTCAGCCCATTGTGGGATAATGTGCCTAAAAAGCTTGAGGAATGGTATTTATTAAGCTATGCAGAGTTCATCAAAGAATTGGGCAAGAAGAAAATAAAGCTATCGCTGAGTGATGAAGCGGAATGGGAAAGCTACTTTACCCAGGAAGCCACCAAAGCACTTGAATTAAAATCGAAAATAGAAGCAACTGATAAAGAAATAGATGGGATGGTTTATGGGTTGTATGGGTTGACGGAGGAGGAGGTAAAAATTGTAGAAGGGGGATATTGATTTTGAATAAAATAATATACACCTTTATGCAGCAAAAGTATACTAATACCACAGACGCTTGTTTGATATTTATAGCTGTTTAAAGATTGAGGTTTATATATAAGCAAGTTGTGCGTCGGCATGACGGAAGAACATGGCGAGTACAAAGGTCAACTGAACTTGAAAATAGAGATATTATTCCGATTGAATAAAAAACAAAATGGCGGTTGAT
This sequence comes from uncultured Bacteroidales bacterium, assembly GCA_963840975.1. GTDB lineage: Bacteria > Bacteroidota > Bacteroidia > Bacteroidales > JAADJA01 > JAADJA01. Next base: position 622,143 of record CAWJBC010000021.1, read on the forward strand.
TTAAATGATTTTAAGCGAAAAGCTGAATGCAATTACAAAAATGAACGTTACTCAGTTCGGGATAACGGAGCAGTTTTTCGTCATCCTCGCGAAAACAAACCATTGCGAAGAAATGATAATCAGTGGACTTTTGGAACACCAAACAATAATGGTTATATGCTTATAGCTTCGGAAGTCGTTCATCGCATCGTAGCATACGCTTTTTTAGGAGAACCACCAACTACTCAACATATTGTTGACCATATAGATACAAATCGTCAAAACAATCGCCCTGAAAACCTTCGTTGGCTAACAAAGTTGGAAAACAACCTGAAGAATCCAATAACTGTAAAAAAAATTGTACTCCACTGTGGGAGTATCGAAGCTTTTCTTAAAGACCCATCAATTTTAAGAAATCATGTGAACGAAGACCCTAATTTTAGTTGGATGAGGACTGTCACTCCAAAAGAGGCTCAAATATCTTGGGAACGCTTGAGTAATTGGGCAAATACGGATAGTATTTCGACAAAAGGCGGTTCATTGGGTGAATGGATATTTAAGAATAACCAAAACACACCCTCATTTCAAGAAACGTCAGAATTTGTAACTTCCGATACGCCAAATGCGATTCAAAAGGATTGGAAAACTCCGTCCGTATTTCCTTGTTGCCCAAAGGAAAGAACCGATAATCCGATTGATACCTATACTGCAAATTTAGATGTTGAAAAAATATTTTCACAAAATCAATATTCAAACTCAATTATTGAGGATTTTGCAACATCCAAAGACAAGAAAAAATTGTGGGTTATGTGTAAAAGTAGTGATGATAACGCAATAAAACCTTGGTCATTGGCACAAGTAACCTATGAAAATGAATTATTTGTTCATAAAAACCTTGGTAGTTTTATCCAAAAAGACGGTGCAGAAAAACAGTTTACTATTGTGCAAGGACTTGAATGGACAGGTGGTCAGACTTTTGATGACTTATGTTAAACGAAAAATTAATGAAATATTTAAACCCCCGCACCCGTGAGTGTTCCGCAGGATCACTTGTTGGAATAGGCCCGCCTGAATGAAGCAGTCGGGCAGGTAAGCAAAGTTTTTAACTTTGCCAGCATAAGCATAGCTCGCTTGCGATTGTATCGCGGGATTTAAAGTTTATCAGAATTACCCCGGTTTGGGATTGGAATCTGGTTACTTCCAAAATAATCAAATAATTTTGAACCAGATTGAGAAGAACGGGAAATGAAGGAGGTTTCACTTTTGGGAAATATTGTATTTTTGTTAAATGAAACTGATTGATTCAAATAAAGACAGGCTTATCGAACTTTGCATTAACCACAAGGTAAAAGAATTGTATTTGTTTGGTTCGGCATTAACTGATAGATTTCAGGATTCCAGCGATATTGATATGCTGATCCAGTTTTATCCGGACGATTTAATGGACTATTTCACCTACCCAAAAGTGGCTGTTCAGTGGTTAAATGAAGCTTTGTGCTTTTATCAAAGTTTGTGCTTGGTTGACAATGAAGTGCTCCGAAATCACCACCTTCGGGTAGCGCAAAACGTTGTAGGCAATTTAATAAACAAACTTCTATTATGAAATACTTTGCATTAATGACTTTGATAGTTCTTGTAAGTTGCGGAAAGAAAGATAATATTGATGAAAATCCTAATGGGATTGTTCAACCCAAAAGTGATACCTTATCCGTAGAATTAATAAATGGTAACTTAAGGATAGTTATTGATACATTTCACCCCTTAGAATATCTCCCGGTTTTTCCAGGTTCTTATTGGAAATATGCAGACAATAATAATGATACTATAACAAGTACTACTTCCTTAAATTTTCTGCCTGACAGTTTCAGCGCAAATAGAACGACTTGGGTGAATACTATCAGTTGGGTTCCCTTTCTTGATGGAATGGGTATTTGGGGATATGGTCGTAATGATTGTGGTGTTCATATTAACGGAGGCTGTGAGTTAACACAGCTACTTAATGTTCAGATACCGGTTGGTTCGGTTTGGCTTACCGAATATTTTTCTCCAGGACCTCATTTAACAAAGACTTATAGAGAAATTATGACAATGGATACATCATTACTAATAAATAGTGTAGTATATGATTCTGTTGTTAAAATCAAAGAGTACGTTGAATATTTATATAGTAATGATCCTCCTCCAAGAGTAACATTTGAATATTACAGCAAAAATGTCGGACTAGTGAAGTTAATAGAATATAATAATTGGGACAGTAGTGTTTATGAAAAGAACATTATTGATTACTTTATCAATAAATAAAACTGTACATAATAGCCGCTTACTAGCCAGTGCGACGGGTTTCGCTAGACTTCAAAGTTTTCGGTTGACCCCCGCACCCGCGAGTGTTCCGCAGGATCACTCGTGGGAATAAACCCGCCTGAATGACTAATTCGGGTAGGCCCACCTGTCCGCCCGTTCCGGAACGGACGGGAATGAAGCAGTCGGGCAGGTAAGCAAAGTTTTTAACTTTGCATGCGTGAGTATACAGAATTGAAACAATGGGCTAATCCGGTTAACAATGGAATGAAGTATGAAATGAAACCCACAAGTCAACGCCATCACATAAGGCAAGGCAGGAAAACATTCGGGTGGTGAGATCAAAGCTGTGACTGTTAAATACCCGTGGTCAGGTTAATCTTTTATCAGTAATTTCCTGGAATATTCTTTATTCCTGATTACTGTCTTCAGAAAATATACCCCGGCATTTAAATGATCAACATTCAACCTGTATTCCTTTTCGGGAAAAGCCTGTACGCCTTCATGCCCGAACACCGGTTCCCCGAAAATATTAAATATCATGATTGAATTTATCTCATCCTGAAATCCGCTTAAATTAAGCGTAACATAATTTTGTGCCGGGTTGGGATACAGCTGTATGCTGTTGCCATCCGTCTCTCCAATGCCGGTATTTTCGCAGATATATACCATAATCGTATCCTGGTATTGGCAGTTGTTTGTATCCAAAACCGTAACGGAAAATTCATGTAAACCGACGTCATAAACGGACCCGCTCACTAATAAATATTGTTCAGTTGATCCATCCTGCCATTCATAGGAAACGTAATTATCACCTGCATTGAGTATAAGCGTATCATATTCACAAATGATGGTATCATTACCAAGCTCAAGTGCATCAGCGGTGAAATCAACATAAATCGAGTCCGAACCTATACAACCATGTACGTCAACCACCGTTACAAAATAAAGCCCTTCTTCCGTTACAATATGAAATGGCAAGGTGGAACCATTGATCCACAAATAAGAGATGAAAACGGGTGGCGGTTCCAAAATGAGAGAGTTGCCGAAACAAATAAGCGTATCATTGCCCAGCTCGGGATCGGGATAGGGCCAGTAACCGATGTTGATCGTATCGGAATAAAGGGTCGTCCCGATGAAGGCATGCACCCAAAAAGTTCCGCCCTCAGTTACCATAAATGTTTGTAATGTGGAGCCATCCTGCCAGAGATAGCTGTCGAATCCGGGTCCGGCATCCAGAATGTGAATATAGCCGATACACAAATTAATGTCCGGCCCCAAATTTATTGTAGTTTGCGAAAAGGAGATAACAGGCAGGCAAAAGATCAAAAGGATAAAAATCTTTTTCATGACATTTTTAATAATTATCCTTCAAAATTAAACAATAGTAAAATACCAACCAGGTATTATCCTGATTATGGCATAATTATATATTGATGTGCTAAACAAAGAATTGTTGAATTCTGTTGTAAAAGAAATCGCGAATCTCACGTATCTCAATCTAAAGCGATAAGGGCTGTATTTTTTGTGATTTGCACAGATTATGGAATCAGATTTAATAAATGTTATTGCCGGGGTTTGTCCCATTTTGCCCGTAGGGCATGAATATCAATAGAAAATTAATTCGCATGAAATTTCTTTCCCATAGGGAATGTACAACATGCAATCATTCAAGCTAAAGGATCAATATCTATTCAACAAGCTTAAAAATGTATCGTTCGTCATATTCAATATCATATTCTTTAAGAAACTGAAGGTATTCTTCACGAAAGGATACTTTCTTATGATGCTGTTGTTGGTCTTCAATATATTTGATTTTTTCAGGTAATTGTGATTTACCGAGTGAAAATGCTCCAAATCCCTCCTGCCACGAAAACTTTCCAACTGATAAATGGTTTTGATTTATCCATAAGGATGTACTTCTTTTTAAATGATACATCAAATCCGAAGGTGCTTGTTTTGGGCTCATACTGATCAATATATGAATATGATCGCTCATCCCGTTGATTATATACAATTTATGTCCTTGTTGAATAATAATGCCATTCATGTATTTGTAAATGTCCTCTTGCCATTTTCGATGGATAAGGCATAAACGATCCTGAACTGCAAAAACATAATGAATGTACAATTGGGTATAGGTATTAGCCATATTTTTATTGTTTTTGTTAATGTCCTACGGACAATTTATTTTGTTTATTTATTTGTTCTATTGACATATAAGCCCTACGGGCTAATAAATTCTTATCACACGAAATTAAGATTTTAATCATTGTAGTCAATACTAAATCGTCACATCATAAAAAAGCAGAATTAAGCACATCAAAATAAAATATAGCCCTGATTATAATCCATAGTTTTGAACTTAGATTTGAATTTACCCTGTACAAAGGAGTTCCGCAGGATCACTCATGAACACAAAAGCAATTACAAAAGACTATCTTTGAATCAAATTAATGTTGATGGAAAAAGTAAAATTAGCCGAAGGACTTGAGTTTTCAAGAATTATCCACGGGCAAATGCGGATCCGGGACTGGAATATGCCGGACAGGGAGTTGCTGAAGTTCATGGAACAGATCATGGAATTGGGTATTGATACGTTTGATACAGCTAACATTTATGGCGATTACAGTTGCGAAGAATTGGCAGGTAAGGCATTGCAACTGAAGCCATCCATTCGCAGCCGGATGATCATTGTAACCAAATGTGGCATTAAGATCATGTCGGGTAAATTCCCAAAGCAAAAAATTCAGTATTACGATTATACATACGATTACATTATCGGCGAGGCTGAAAAATCGCTGAGGAATCTCAGAACAGATCATATTGACGTTTTATTGCTGCACCGCCCGTCCGACTTCATGAATCCGGAAGAAGTGGCAAAAGCATTTGACCGGTTGAAAAAAGAAGGGAAGGTTCGTTACTTCGGCGTATCCAATTTCTTACCCCACGATTATTCGATGCTGCAATCTTACCTTGACGGGAAATTAGTAACCAACCAGGTTGAAATATCTCCCTATACCCTTACTCATTTTGAAAACGGAAATATGAACTTCTTCCTCGAAAAAAGGATCAAACCGATGGCATGGTGCCCAATGGCATGGGGAAAACTCATTACACCCAGTGACGAAAAATCGGAAAGAATCGTAAACATATTGAAGGAAATAGCAGGAGAACTCAATGCTGACGGTATTGATAAAGTAATTTACAGCTGGCTGTTGATGCACCCATCGACGATCATGCCCATTAACGGAAGCGGAAACATTGAGCACATACAGAAGAACCACTGAAGCCTTAAATCTTAAGATGAGTGTTGAACAATGGTCAAGAATATTAGCCGCATCGAGAGGAATTGCATTGCCTTAAAAAATGGGTTTGCCGGTATTTAAAATCTCGGAGATGAAACACCAAAGCAAGTTTTGGAAACTTATTCCGCTGTAGAGCATCAAACCCTCGATGGGATTGTTCAACTTAAGCTGCATTCATCTCTAAAGTACAAATTTCTAAACAAGCAGTCGCTCAAGTCAATTTTGTTTTTGAATGATGCGTGCTTTCTCATAGAAATACCACTTTCATGTTATTGTTAGTGTATTTTTCCTGTCCTATTTTTGTTTGCTTTCTTAAACGAAAATGATCGCCTTTTTTGATAATTCACTGTAATATCACAACAAAATAAAAAAACAAATGAAAAAAAATCCGATTATCCAAATTACTTTTTGTCTCATTCTGTTATCCGGGGTCAAAGGTTTTGCCCAGATGGATACTGTTTTTTACGACAATTTCGATGATAACCGAAACGAATGGCTGGTTACCAATTCAGAATATTCATACTCCGACTTTGCCGACGGATCGTTTACCATGCAACGCAAAGTGAAAGGAAATTCTCTCAGGGATCAGTATGTATTCTTTGACCGGGAAGCAGATTTTTCGATCGAAGCTAAAATTAAGGTTGAAGATTCTGGTGAATACGGTCTTCTTTGGGGTTCGGAAGACGAGGACAACAATTTTAACTTTATGATCCAAAAGAAAAAATTTGAAATCTTTAAATACATTGACGAGGAATATATCCTCACAAAAGATTTTACGGTAAGCGATGCCATCCAGGCGGAATCGAACACCCTGAAAATTGTTCGCGAAAAAGACAGGGTTTCTTATTTCATTAACAACACAAAGGTTTTTGAGGAGCCTTATCAAAAAATGCAGGGAAGGAATTTTGGATTTACGCTATGGAACCAAACCAAAGTGAAAGCTGATTATATCCTGATCATGGGAAGGAAGATGCCGATCAACCTGATCCCCGGTTTGGTGTACAACTCGGAACCTGAAAACCTCGGGGAATCAGTCAATTCCAGGTATGATGAATTGTTGCCGGTGATATCGCCGGATGGAAACACCCTTTATATCTGCCGCAGCGAGTCGCCGGATAATACAGGAGGTATTGAGGATTATAGTGATGTTTTTTATTCAAAGCGATGGAAAGATGGCTGGACTCCTGCCATCAATATCAAATCGCCGCTCAACGATGCTGATCCCAACGCTGTTTGCTCAGTTTCGCCCGATGGTAACTTTCTCATTATGATGAACAGTTACGATGACAAGAATACAGGGGTTTCCTGTTCGATTAAAATAGCCGATGGCTGGAGCATGCCGGTGAGCCTTATGATTCAGGATTTCTATAACAAGGCTGATGATCAGGAATATTTTCTGGCAAACGATACCAGAGTATTGCTAATGACTGTTGAGAGGGATGATTCTTATGGCAAGAAAGATATTTACGCCTCCTTTTATCAGGATAATCTCAGCTATAGTGTGCCTTTAAATCTGGGACCCATTGTCAATACAGATGAAACGGAGATGTCCCCCTTCCTCGCTTCCGACGGTGTTACCCTTTATTATTCAAGCGACGGGCTTCCGGGTTATGGTTCGAACGATATTTATGTAACCCGCCGGCTTGACGATACATGGACCAACTGGTCAACGCCTCAGAATATAGGAAAGCCTGTCAACACTAAGGGTTGGGATGCGTATTACACCATTCCCGCTTCGGGCGAATATGCTTATTTTGTTTCGTATGAAAATTCATTGGGAGAAGCGGATATTTTCAGAATAAAGCTGCCTGAGAAAGCAAAGCCAAGACCTGTTGTTCTGATTTCGGGAAGGGTATTGAATGCAAAGACCAATCAGCCTGCTGAAAGTTCAATCCATTACGAATTTCTTCCTGAAGGCATTGAGGCAGGAGCCGCCAGAACGGATCCTGCATCAGGTGAATATAAAATCGTACTTGCTTACGGAAGAAATTATGGTTTTTCGGCAAATGCGACAGGATACATACCTGTTTCGGATAACATGGATTTGACAGATATTGCCGAATACAAAGAGATTAACCGCGATCTCTATCTTGTTCCCATCGAAGTGGGCGAAGTGGTCAGGTTGAATAATATATTCTTCGACTTTGGAAAATCTTCCCTTCGTGCCGAATCCTATCCTGAACTTAACCGCGTTGTGAAGCTGCTGAACGAAAACCAGAATATGCAAATTGAAATTGCTGGTCATACTGACAACGTTGGAGCTGACGACGTTAATTTAAAACTTTCCGCCGACCGTGCAAAAGCTGTGAAAGGTTATATTGTTTCGAAAGGAATAAGCGATACCCGGATTGTATCAAAAGGCTACGGCAAAACAAAACCTTTAGCCGGAAACGAAACCGAAGAAGGTAAACAATTGAACCGGCGTGTGGAATTTACAATTTTGAATATTTAGAGACTGTTTAATAATGTTAAACTCTTGATTTATTACACAGAGTTGCACAGAGAAGTCAAAGAAAAATGCTGAGATAAAACTTTAAAATAAAATAAACCAAATTTCCTCTGTGTAACTCTGTAAAACCCTCAGTGGTTCTCAGTGTAACAAATAGTTATATTACAGAATTGCACGAAGAAAATATTCATTTTCCGCACTTTGTGTTTTGTTCGAGTCCTGGGGACTTTGTGGCAAAGGGTAAAGTTAAATGTTTCACAGAATTTTAAACAGATGCTTAATTCCTACCGCACGTAAGTACTTCACCTTATTAAGCGGGGGAATTTATTTGTCTGTTATGTAGGGATTGATGGGTAACCCTATTTACCGCAAAACTGGAATTGTGTAACTTTGAATGCTTTTACAATTAATGATGAACGGTGTGTTGCGTTGGTCTGTCGGTAAAACCTTGTTGTTCGGCAATACTGGTGAAATGAAAAAAAACCTGCTAAATGAAAATTAAACATATTAAACGATGATAACCTTTGACGATTTTGAAAAGTTGGATATAAGGGTAGGAATTGTATTAGAAGCAGAACAATTCCCGGAGGCGAAAAACCCTTCGTATAAACTCAAAATTAATCTTGGCAGCGAAATCGGTATTAAGAAATCGTGCGCACAGCTTAATCAAAACTATACGGCTGAAGAACTTATCGGCAAACAGGTTTTGTGTGTAGTAAATTTTCCTCCGCGCCAGATTGGACCTGCAATTTCGGAAGTACTCACCCTCGGTGTCCCCGACGATAAACAGGAGTGTATCCTTATTGTTCCTGACAGGATGGTGCCGGCGGGAGGGCGATTGTATTGAGAGAAGGGCTAAGATGATTTATGGTTTCGTATTGTTAACGCGAATCAAGAGTTAAAAGATTAATGCCACGAAGTCTCCAAAACACTAAGAATCACCAAATTCTTTTTAGAGCATACGAAATTTTCTTTGTGTAACTTTTGCCATAGGCATCCCTATGGGAGAGTATTTCTGACTTTTGCCATAGGCATTCCTTTGGAGGTGGCTAAAAATGAATTAATTGTAATTTCAACCCTTGATTCATATTGTTATTAATTTTTTAAAAAGCCTTTGGTATAAGAAAAAAAACTCAAGTAACTTTGCGTTTTCTATCAGGTATAGCAGTTAACAATTAAATAATGATGCTATAATAGTTTGCAGGCGGATGAAAGAAAAGGAACTGTACATAGATTTTGAGCCTCAACAGTCGGTTTATTATGTTGAAAAGGATGATGAGTCGTACGGACCTGTTGTGAGCGGATCGCAGCTTGCGAAGAATTATCTCAACGATTTCTATGAAAAAAGAGCAAAGCAGGAGAAAGGTCTTCGCGAGCAATTGAAGAAGGGAGAGATCAGCCCGGTTTATTATTATCTGATCATGCAGGAATATGGAGAGGGCGACCTGGCATCAAGAGCAGGAGTTTCGCTGAGAAAAATGAGAAAGCATTACAAAATGGAGAACTTTATAAAATTGCGATTGACGCAATTGAAGAAATATGCTGAGGCTTTCGATGTGCCGATCGTTAAAATGTTCAGTCTGTTTCTTACAAAACTTGAAAATACCGGAAAGTTCTCAGTTGAATATGCCGAAACCGCCAATCCTTATTTTGTTATGGCTAAAATAGAAGCAGTAAAGGAATGAAAGAGATCGCTTTTACACATAAGATGGCAGCCCATTGCGAAACGGGAACAGTAACCGCTTTGCTCAACCATTCGGGACTGGAAATTACAGAACCTATGGTGTTTGGCATTTCGAGCGGAATTTTCTTCGGATATTTTGAATCGTCTAATTTTTCATTCCCCACTTTTATTGTCCGCAACAAACCCGGTTCGATACGCGAAAACATCGCGAAACGGCTGGGAGTAAAATTTGAAACCCTTAAATTTAAAGACCATGATAAGGGTGAACGGGCGTTGAATGAGCTGATAATGAAAGATATTCCCACTGCCGCCCAGGTTGATTTTTATTACATGGATTACATGCCCGAATACCAAAGGGTTCATATCAATGTTCATTTTATCAACGTGGTAGGGTTGAACGAAACCAATTACCTTATCAGCGACAGTTATTATCCAAAAAAAACAGAACTGAAAAAGCAAACCCTTAACAAGGCAAGGTTTGCGGGTGGTTTCATGGAGCCAAAAGGATTCCTTTTTTACCCAACCTACATTCCAAAGGAAATTAATTACGAAAAAGCCATAGTCACAGGAATCAAAAAAGCATCTTACAATATGCTGAAGCTGCCCGTTCCATTTGTCGGGATAAAAGGGATGCGCAAGTTTGGTAAAAAAGTTAAGGATTGGAATAAGATAGCCAGGGACACCGATCATCTTTCGCATGAAGTGATGCGCATCAATATATTACTTGAAGACCAGGGAACCGGTGGTGCGGGATTCCGTTATCTTTATGCGACCTTTCTGCAGCAGGCGGCAAGTTTACTCAACGATAACCAGTTGAAAGAGTTGTCGAAACAAATGATGCTGATTGGCGATAACTGGAGAAATATTTCCTATTTTGCAGCCAAAATCGGTAAGAATCGGGATCTGGGACCCGAAAGACTCAACGAACTTAGTGAAATGATCTTTGCCCGTGCTGATGAAGAGCAAAAATTTTTCGGCGAACTGGCAAAGGCTGTGAAATGATAATTTAATCTGATATGCAAGAAGCATCTGCACTGGAATTAAGGCGGGAAATTAAACTGCTGATCTTAGAGACTCTGAACATCAAAAATATACAACCCGATGATATTGACAATGCCATTCCTATCTTTTCCAAAGACAGCCTCCTGGCGTTGGATTCGATTGACGGCATTGAGCTTATCATGGCAATTCAGAAAAAATATAACGTTCGCATAGCCGATCAGAATTTAGCCCGCAGTGTGCTCGAATCGGTGAACAGCATAGCCGAATTTGTAGAAGCAGGAAGAAAGAACTGACGCGAACCAATGAGGCCTATTTTCAATATCTTTACACTTCCTTTTTTAAACTGGATTGCATGAAGCATTCGTACATACTGGCTGGAACGACTTCAGGAACACTTTTAAAATTGGTATTCCGCAATGGGTTATCTCTTAATCCCAAAATATTATTTCGCTTTTTGTTCTTGTTTCAAAATAGTATCTGGGCATCCTTTTTTAAGCAAAGGGAAAAACTTAAATTTGGTAAGATTTTATCAAATACTCCGGTTCCGGATGATCCGGTTATCATAATCGGACACTGGCGGACCGGAAGCACTTTGCTTCATCAACTGATGAGCCTCGACAAGAACCTGACGGCGCCTTCCGTTTTCCAGGTTTCGCTGCCTGATAGTTTCCTTGTTTCCGAAAAATATTACCGCCCGGTGATGTCGTCCATGATGAGCGCCACCCGCCCGATGGACAATGTTAAACTTGGGTTCGACGAGCCGCAGGAAGACGAATATGCGCTCCTTAAATTGACCGCAGATTCGCCTTTAAAGCATATTATCTTTCATCGTGAGGATGATTATTTCCTTAAACAATACAATGATTATCAACCGGAAAACAAAGAAGCCTGGAAAGAAGCCATTATCCGGTTTTGTAGAAAATTATATTATAAATCTCAAAAGCGAATCCTTTTGAAGAACCCTTTTCATTCACTGCGCGTCGAACTATTGAGAGAAGCCTTTCCCAATGCCCGCTTTATACACATTCACCGGCATCCCTACAAAGTAATTCCTTCAACTATCAACATGTGGAATATTGTCGCCCGCCAAAACAGGTTGAGAGGAAAATGGAAGGAACCATCAGTCAGGGAAGTCACCGAAGTACTGAGTGACATGCTTTTCAAAATAAGAAATAGCCTTGCTTTGATGCCTGCCGGAACCTGGAGTGAAATTAATTTTGAGATGTTTGAAAAGGAACCGGTCGCATCACTCAGAAAAATTTATTCCGAAATCGGAATGGAATTTACAACTGACTTTGAAACTAAAGTAACCGAATATTTATCAGGACTTAAAGGATATAAAAAGAATGTATTTGCCTTGCAGCCTGAAGATAAAGAAATGATCAGGGATATGATGGCTGATCATTTTCACAACTATCAATATGCTCAACAATAAAACTACTGTCTGCTATGAAATTTAGACTGATCTATCCCAAATGGGAGAAGCTTGAAGGACAAACCCAGTTCAATCTTCCGCCACATGGTCCGGTGGTATTTGCTGCTGCCTTGCCCGAAGGTGTTGATGTTGAATTCATTGATGAAAACGTTGAGCCACACAGTTTTGATGACCCGGTTGATTTTGTTGGAATTTCGATGATGCTTACCTCGCAAATCATCAGGGGGTGGGAAATTGCGGATGAATACAGGCGAAGAGGCATCAAGGTTATTTTTGGTGGCATATCAACGATGCTTCATGCCGAAGCAACACAGGAACATGCCGACAGTGTATTTCTTGGCGAAGCCGAAGGCAGGATGGAGGAGGTGATTGACGATTTTAAAAATAACAATCTCAAAAAGGTTTACAATTACCTTACACTTCCGCCCGACACCGCTTTGATCGGTCCGGCAAGAAGGGACATACTGAACCGTGATTTGTATTATCACAAAGGAGTGCAAATGGTTGATCTTTTCCATGCTTCGCGGGGTTGCAGGTTCAGTTGTTATCCGTGCGCAGTTTCTTATCTTGGTGGCAGGAAATTCCGTCCGAGACCATTGGACAAAGTCGCAGAAGAGTTGGATCAAATGGAAAACAACCGGTTGTTTGTCGTTGATAATTCGCTCGCGCAGGATACGGAATGGGAAAAGGAGTTGTTCAGGACGATGATTCCGTTTAAGAAAAAATGGTGCAGCCATACCATTGAGGATAAACCCGAAGTGCTGGAGCTTGCAGCACAGGCAGGCGCATGGTACGTTTATCAGGCGGTTTTTGATACTTCCGATTATATTCGGGACAGGATCAAACGATATCACGATCATGGAATTGCAGTTGAAGGCACGATACTTTTGGGGATGGACAACCAAACCGAAGATGACATCCGGCGCTTAATTGACTTTCTGCTCGAAATTAATCTTGACCTGGCTGAGTTCACGGTGATGACGCCCTTTCCGAAAACCAAAGCCTGGGATGATATGATAAAGGAAAAGCGGATTTTCAATTTCAACTGGAATGATTACAATGCAGGGAAAGTCGTTTTTCATCCAAAGCACATGACTCCGGATAAACTGCAAAGCCTTTACTACCTTGCATGGGATGAATTCTACCGTCACGAAAGCCAGGAGCAAAAGATGTTCAAACTGCTTATGAAAGTGATTGAAAAGGAGATGGAGGATGGAACTTATCGCTCCCCAAGAAAAGATTTGGTTGATGTGAGTTTTGGTAAACAAATCATCAGGTAATATTCAGGATTTACTTTTAGGTACAAATAATCCGGCAGACCTAACAGGTTTTTTCCAACCTGTTAGGTCTTTAAAGTATTGGAAACTCCGCAAAATTTTGGTTGGGGCTTTAAAACGATTTTGACCTTGAGGAGGTACTATCCGAAAAGCCAGATGATTATAAATCCATCAAAAAAGTCAAAATTAAAGCAGCCTGATATTTCCTCCCGGAGATATTGGTCTATTCAAAATTCCAGATTTTATTTCCTATTTCCTTATTTCCCTATTTCCTCACTCCCCTCTGTATCTTTCTCAATTTTATCTTGTTTTACATGAAGATTGATTTTTTCACAGGTAATATTATTATTTTCGCTGAATGCAATCCTGCTTTCCATACCGCTTGGGTCTGATATTTATGTCAGTTTTACTATTGGATGGTGTTTTGCTTGGACAAACTGAATTTGTTCAAACAGTAAGTGGAATTGTGGTGGATAAAAGCTCACAGGTTCCATTAACGGGAGCCAATGTAATCCTTTTAAATTCCGAACCCCTAAATGGGACAGTGACCGACCTGGACGGAAGGTTTTTGCTAAAAAATGTTCCGGTAGGAAGGCAAACCCTGAAATGCAGCTTTATCGGTTATCAATCTGTTGAATTGGCCAATATTATTGTTTCAACAGGTAAAGAAATCGTTTTAAAAATTGAACTTGAAGAAAATATTTATACTGCCGGAGAGGTAACAATTCAGGGCGAAATAAGGAAGGACAAACCACTCAACCAAATGGCATTGGTGAGCGCCCGTTCGTTCACTATCGAAGAAACCAACAAATATGCAGGCAGCTACGGCGATCCGGCGAGGATGGCTGCTAATTATGCAGGAGTGCTTTCTTCGAGAGATAACAGGAACGATATCGTGATCAGGGGAAATTCTTCTATGGGCTTGCAATACAGAATGGACGGCATCGAAATTGCCAATCCCAATCATTTCAGTGCACTGGGAACAACCGGAGGACCTATCACAGTTTTAAACACAAACCTCCTTACCAATTCCGATTTCCTGACGGGAGCATTTCCTGCTGAGTACGGTAATGCCTTAGCCGGAATCTTCGACCTGAAAATGCGAACCGGTAACACTGATCGAAGGGAGTACTGGACACAGATAGGCTTCAATGGACTGGAGTTTGGCACAGAAGGACCGGTATCAAGGAAAAGCAATTCATCCTACATTGCTGCTTATCGCTATTCATTTGTTGACATACTTGAAAAACTTGGAGTAAACCTGGATGAAACCGCCAAATACCAGGACCTGAATTTTAAACTGAATTTCCCTACTAAAAAGGCCGGTACATTTAGTATAATCGGAATTGGAGGAACAAGTAAAATTGATATTTCTGATTCAGGATCGCCACAGGAAGACTGGACATTTGCAACCCACGGAGAAGATATCTCAACAGGTTCTGCTATCGGAACATTCGGGATTTCAAATCAGTATTTTATCAACAACTCGACCAGAATAAAGACTGACCTCTCATTTGTTGGTTCAAATGTTGAGACCCGGATTGATACTCTCAGCCTTAATTCGCCTGAAGTTTTCAACTGGGGAGGAGAAAGATCAACGGAATTCAAGTCCACGCTTTCTTCCTCACTGAAGAAAAAACTGAATGCAAAAAATGATATTTCTTTTGGATTGACAGGTGATATGTACAATGTGAATTATGCCGACAGTTCTTTTTATAAAGGAAGCTATCATAAAGATACAGAAAGTGAGGATAATTTTGGTTTGATCAGGATTTATGGTCAGTGGGAGAGGAGATACCTCAACAAGTTGACGAGTTACCTGGGAATTAATTTCCAGTACCTGACGCTGAATGCTTCGTCAGCGATTGAGCCAAGAGCCGGGTTGTTGTGGGAGGTTAGTTCAATGCAAACCCTAAACTTTGGGATGGGAATGCATAGCCAGATGCAGCCACGGATGATGTATTATGTGCAATCCTTAAATCCTGAAGGTGAATATGTTCTGTCGAATCAGAATCTTGATTTTTCAAAAAGTCTTCATTTTGTACTGGGTTATAACTACCTCCTTGCTAAAAATCTCAGGTTGAAAGCGGAATCCTATTACCAGCACCTATACAATATCCCGGTTTCGGAAAGCATCCCTCAATATTCCATCCTGAATGAGGGAACCCAATATTTTGTTGACCGGCAGGACAGCCTGATGAACAAAGGAACTGGAACCAATTACGGACTCGAACTTACCCTCGAAAAATTCATGGACAGGAATTACTATTTTCTGTTTACGGCTTCTCTTTACCAGTCAAAATATAAAGGATTTGACGGTATCGAACGAAGCACTTCATTCGATGGCAACTATATTTTTAATGGAGTGGCAGGGTACGAATTGCCAATTGGAAAATATAAAAACCGTGCCTTGATTTTCGGACTGCGGCTAACCTGGGCGGGTGGACAGCCTTATGTTCCATTCGATCAACAGGCTACTGTTGAGCAGGCTGAAGTGGTTTACGAATGGGATAGAGCTTACCAGGAAAAGTACGATGACTACCTGAGAGGCAGCTTCAGGTTTGGAATCAGAAGGAATGAAAAAGGTTTTAATATGCAATTTTTTATTGATCTTCAATACCGCGCCAATTATACTTATGTTTATCTTTACCGGATAGATGTGGTAACGGGTGAAATCGTAAAAACTTATAAGATGGGATTTTATCCTTTGGGCGTTTGGAGAATTCAGTTTTGATGTTTTCTAAATAGTAACTAATCAGTTTATTATTTACAATGAAATTTTCTGAACCTATCGTAGTAATGACATGGGGTATAAAGGGTATAATTGAATAGAGGAAACACCGGGTTTTGGTTTAATATTGAGTCCACTCCGAATAGTAATTTTGAACCACATAGTCACATAGAATCATAGGAATTCACATAGGTTTTTGCCTCATTATCAACTATGTGAAAATCTTTGTGCCCTATGATCCTATGTGGTAAAATCATAATAAATACTTTTCGGAGAAGACTCATATTTAAAATTAATACTTCCCAACCAGATTGTTTTAACGGTAATGCTTATTCCCTTTATACCTGTATTTCCCTTATACCACTTAAAATATTCTTAATCCAGCAAATGTATGATTGTTAGCAGACTGATTCGTCACTCTAAATAAAATAATGGTTGTAACTTTATAGCCGAATTGAAAATGAAACAAGAAGTATAAATTAAAAACACAAGAAAATGAAAAACTTAATTATTTTAGTGATTGGATTGCTTATCGCTGGTGTTGGCAGTGTATCAGCACAAAAGATCAAACTGGTGTCGGGCAATTTCGACTTTTTTAAAGGCTCAACCGAATTGAAAGTAGAATACAATTACGAGCAAGTGGCGGTTGGAAAATTTGCTGATGAAGCTGATTACATTGTCAAAAAGAAGGGAGAATATAATGAAAAGGACCCTGGTAGCGGCGATCGTTGGGAAGCTGCATGGTTCAATGATCGCCCTGAAAGGTATGCACCCCGTTTTGAGGAAGAAATGAATTTGCAATTCGTTAAAAGAGGAGTAAACTGCAAAGCAGGACAGGATCTGGATGCAACCTATACCGTTATTTTTAAAACAACCTTTATTGAACCTGGATTTAACGTGGGAGTTGCGCGCAAAAACGCCTACATCAACGGGGAAGCCATTTTTGTTGAATCGGCCAATCATGACAATGTGCTGGCAACGGTTAGTATCGAAAATTCTCCCGGCAGGGATGCTTTCGGGTACGACTTCGATACCGGATTAAGGATACAGGAAGCTTATGCCAAAGCAGGAAAGGAATTGGTATACTTTATCTGGAAGAATTATTTGAATTAGAATTTTATAGGCAATCTGGAAATCATTAATTGAGGAAGCTGGAAATGGGTGAATGGTTAATTTTAACCTTCTCCTTCAATCCTATTCGACTTTTCCAAACCGACCTTTCTCTTTTTTTATAGATATTATTTTATCCGTAAAATACGAATTCAGGTTTTTCATACCTTAGCTGAAAATTCTGAACATTGTTTAATCTTAATTTCTAAAGATGAAAAAACTATTATCTGTTGCATTATTTATGATGCTCGCTTGTTTGATTTGGTCATGCACAACCAAAGTAAAAGTTGATGAACAAAAGTCGCCCTCACCTGAAATCATTGGAAAGCCTGCACTCCAAATCCAGTCGGATTTGATGACACCTGAAGTCCTGTGGGCGTTTGGAAGAGTAAGTGGTACTGAAGTTTCTCCCGATGGCAACACGGTTCTCTATGGCGTTACCTATTACTCTATTGAGCAGAACAAAGGCAACCGTGAATTATATTCGGTAGGTGTTGATGGCGAGAATCTGAAGCAATTGACTACCTCTGCCAAAAGTGAATTCAATGAAATGTGGCGCCCTGATGGTAAAAAGATCGGTTTCCTTTCATCCGAGAGCGGTTCGGTTCAGTTGTGGGAAATGAACCCCGACGGAACCGGCAGGACCCAGATCAGCAATATTGAAGAAGGTATTACGGGCTTTAAATACTCACCCGACCAAACGAAGGTTTTATTCACTAAGGACCTTCCACTTAAAAATAAATTTGAAGATTTATACAAAGGATTGCCTTTGGCAACGGGCAGGATTAATGATGACCTGATGTATCGTCATTGGGATCATTGGGTGGATACATACAGCCACGTTTTTTATGCTTCTTACGATGGTGTAAAGCTGACAAATGAAAAAGACATCATGGAGGGTGAACCCTATTCTTCCCCTTTGTCGCCCTTCGGTGGAATTGAGCAGATCAACTGGAGCACTGATGGAAAAAGTATCGCCTATACGAGCAAGAAACTACTTGGCAAAGCTGCCACTCTTTCGACTAATTCCGATATTTATTTGTACAATCTCGAAACCGGCGAAACAAAAAATATTACCGAAGGAATGATGGGTTTTGACATTTCACCTGTGTTTTCGCCCGATGGTAACTACATCGCCTGGGAAAGTATGGAGCGTGATGGTTTTGAATCGGATAAGAACCGCCTATTCATATTAGATACCAAAACCTGGGAAAAAACTTATGCAACAAAAGATTTCGATCAAAATGCCGGTTCACTGAACTGGTCGGCTGACGGCAAATCCATTTACTTTACCAGCGATTGGCATGGAACTTTCCAGATTTATAACTATCTGGTTGCTGAACGGAAAATAAACAAGCTGACTGAAGGTATGCACGACTACACATCTGTTGCTGTTGCCGGAAACGGAAAGCTTGTCGCTCCGCTTGAGACCATGTCATTCCCGACAGAATTATTTGTACTAAATACTGACGACGGCAAGGCACTGCAAATTACATTTACGAATAAAGAACTCCTTGAAAAATTAACAATGGGCAAGGTCGAAGAACGCTGGATGAAAACCCTTGACGGACAAAATATGCTCACCATCATTATCTATCCGCCTCATTTTGATCCGAATAAAAAATATCCGGCATTGCTCTATTGCAAAGGCGGACCACAGGGTCCTCTTAGCCAGGATTTTCATTATCGCTGGAATTATCAGATCATGGCTGCAAACGATTATATCATCGTAGCTCCAAACAGGAGAGGCGTTTCAGGATTCGGGCAGGCATGGCAGGAGCAGATCAGTGGCGATTATCATGGAAAAAGTATGGACGACTATTTTGTAGCTATTGATGAAATGGCAAAGGAACCATTTGTGGACATGGAAAGATTAGGTGCCATTGGGGCCAGTGCAGGTGGCTGGGCTGTTTATTATCTTGCAGGTAATCACAATGGCAGGTTCAAAGCCTTTATCGCTCACGATGGAATTTTCAATGAAGAAGCCCAATACCTCGAAACCGAAGAGATGTGGTTCGAAAACTGGGATAAAGGTGGCGCTTTCTGGGATAAGAACAACAAAATCGTTCAGGAAGTGTATGCTCATTCACCACATAAATTTGTAGATAAATGGGATACCCCGATTCTTGTAATTCATAGCGAACTCGATTACAGGGTGCTTTTTACACAGGGGATGACTGCCTTTAATGCAGCGGTTTTAAAAGGCGTTCCTGCTGAATTTCTCTATTTCCCCGATGAAAACCATTGGGTATTAAAACCGCAGAATGGAATTCTTTGGCAACGAACATTCTTTAATTGGCTGGATAAATGGTTGAAGTAAAAAGTTTTGAGTTCAGTGTTTTGGGTTAAAAAATTGAAATCTGAAACTCAGAACCCAGAACTCAGAACAATTTAAGGATATGACAAACCAAACAACAATTTTTAAATGGCTTGCGAGAGCCATCGGCGGCATAGCGTTACTTTTCTTTGGTTCATTTTTTATAGGGGAAGGAATCCCTGATTTGATTAACAGCGCCAATGGTCATCTGCAATCCATGATGATGATGATGGGATTTGCCCTTGTGGGCTACATTTTTGCCTGGTTCCGCCCGAAAGAGGGAGGATATGTGCTGGCATTCAGCGGAGTTATCATGGGATTGACCATGTTTTACCAAGGTGGAATGAAGGATATTACAATGGTGCTGGTTTATGCTATACCATTTATTGTTTCGGGGGTGCTGTTTGTTTTGTATAGCAGAAAAGATGAATGACATTTTGATTAATTTGCAATACTAAATTTCCACTTATCTTTTTATCGCCTCCACTATCGAAAAAGGCGAAACCGTAGGTATAACTCTTTTCAGCCCGAACCCTGATTTTCCCAGGAGGGTTTCAAACTCTTTTTGAGTGCGTTCCTTACCGCCATTGGTTCCTATAAGCATCTGAAGATCGAACAATTTGCCAAAACCGGGTTGGTTGTTTTCCTCAATTACGGCTTCCATGATCAGCAATTTCGTTCCTTTTTCAATCGAATTACCGATGGTTTCAAGCATGCTTAAACATAAGGTATCATCGAATGCATGTAAAATATTCTTCATGATATAGACATCGCCTCCCGTTGGAACAGATTTGAAGAAATCACCTTCAACCGCCTTTACCCTGTCACCCAATTCAAATTTGCTAAAATTTTCAGGCGCCGATTTCACCACATGCGGCAGATCGAAGACGATCCCTTTAAGGTGCGGGTGTTTATTCAGGATAATCGAAAGTAAATATCCTTCTCCTCCGCCAATATCAACTATGAGTTTATGGTTCTTAAAAGAATAAGATGCAAGGAAGGCAGCAGATGACAAAGCGGAAGTATCCGTCATGGCTTTGTTGTAGAGTTCATTTTTATCAGGATTCTTTTGGAGGTGACTGAAAACATCAGTGCCGAACAATTCATTTGCAGCGCTTTTACCGGTTGATATACTGAAATCAAGTTTGCCGATGATGTCCCAGTTGGTTGGATTAAACTGATGGCGGATCATGTTTTTCATCGAACCCTTTCCGTCAGCCAGACCTTTTGACAGAGCGGTATTTGAAAATATTCGTCCAGGGTACTCCTTGAAAATACCTTCGCCAGCCAAAGCACGCATCAATCTGTACAGAGCTTGGTCATTGGTATGGGTTGCTTCCGCAATTTTTTCAATTTTTTTTGGTCCGGAAACCAACAGGTCTGCAACATTCAGATCACATACCACACCAATGGCTTTGCTGATCCAGAAATACTGTGACTTCTCAAAAACTGCTACTGAAGGAGGAACCATGCGTGTTTCAATACGCCTGAGCCAAAGTCGTATTTTCTGAACCAAACAAAACAACCTGTAAGGAGGTATGAAGGGTAAACTGGAGTTGGTTTTCATGTTTGTAACGAGTTTGTTATTGTTATGATTTTTATGCTTTTTGCATGATGGGGTGATTTTCAATTCCCGGATTGATGAGTTCATTCAACGGAACTATGCTGAAATTCTCTTTCAGGGAAATCAGAAACTTTTCGAAACTATCGGGAATATGGCTGCCGGAAATGTCAACCCGGATGATGCTTCCATTCCTGATACCGGAAACAGGAATGGGTTGGTTGGAATTTTCTGCTATTTTAAGTTTCTTGCTCCAACCAATCACAGTATAACCGATAACTTCGGAGGCCTTTCTGACGGCGGGATTCGTAATTCCGTGCGGTGGTCTGAAATATTGAATGTCTTTCCCGGTTGCTTCATAAATCATTTCTTCGGTATTGTCCCATTCTGTCAGCAGGCTTTTAGCCGATTGAAAACCGAATCTTTTTGAATAGGAATGATTGCCAATGAGATGGCCGCATCTTGCCAGTTTTGCAATAAGCTCAGGTTGTGATTCAACAGCAGTTCCGGAAACAAAAAATATTGCGGGGATTTTATACTTATTTAAAATATCATTTATGCGACTCCATTTTTCATTGGATTCAGTCAGGTTGAAACTAAGGGATATATGATTGATATTTTTGTCGCCTCTGCAAATGGCTTTCAGGTAAAGGTTAAAACAAATACAAAACGAAGCGGTAACCGGAAGAATAATCCACGCAGGCACTGCAATCCAGAAAAACACGGGATCAACCAAATTGGTGTTGTATAAAAACCAAAGGCATACAAAATAAACAAGGGTTATGTTTCGGGTGGTCAGCATGATGAAAGAAGGATAAGTGAATGGTTGATATTCCTGTAATGGTTATAAATGATAATATTATTCAAAGATTTGGGCGAAGTTTTGTTTGTCAGAATAATTTCAGGAATAAACTGCGTTTTCAAAATTTTAGCAGCAAGCCAAACTGCAAAAGCTGATGCCGTATGGTATTCACCGCTTAAATGCTTGAAGTATGCCAAGGGAACATCTCCAAATAACTGATTAGTAACTTCATGGTAGACTTTATCTAGCAGGAAATCCCCGTTCATGCCGGTAATTATCAGGTCAATTTCGTTGGCTACAAGCCTGTTTTGTGCAAGGAATAAAGCTATTTTATCCTTTATAGATTCAAAATTCCGGGGAGAACAAAAAGTGGAGATATCTCTGATTGCAGCATAATTATTAGTACCTTTCTCCCTGCTGATAAGGAAAAAGGCATTTCCCTCGCCCGCTATTGTTCCTGGAGTACCGGACTTCAATAAGTCAAGGTTATTGGTAATGTCATTTTTATAATATTTCAGTCGGTTATAGAGAATTAACTGGTTGGCAGTCATTTCATCGAATCCGCCGACAAGAACGTTGCGATATTCCGGTTCATCCAAAAGGGAAATTCCATCTAACAAGGCATTTTCAAATGAGATTCCCCGTTGCGTATGGGTCATATTGTAACGATTACATTGCAACATCAATGCTATTTGCGATCCGATCGTGTTGTGCGTTGACTGGATAAAAGGGGTTGGAGGCAAAAGCCGCTCGTCACTTTCGTAAATGGCGGTTAAGAATTTCTCCGTGTCCTCCAGGCAGCCCATCCCTGTACCTGTTATTATGGCGTCAGGTAATTGAACCCCTGCATCGTCAAGGCAAATTTTTGCCGCCGACCAGCTCATTCTGATAATGCGGCTCATACGGCGTAATAGTCTGCTGTCAATCAGTTTTTCATAATCTGGCTCAATGCAATTCAAACTGATGCCGGTTTGGTTCTTAATTTCTTCCAAAAAAATATCCGTATCGGATGTTTTCTGTGGTGAGATATTCCCTGTACCGTTTATGTATGCCTTCATCCGGTCAGGTTTTAGAAAATATCAGGGTTGTATTATTGCCGCCAAAACCGAATGAATTGGACATAGCATGACGGATGTCGGTTTTCAAATTATGTGATGTTGTGGGTTTTATCCTCAATTCTTTCATTTGGGTTTTGAAATTCAGGTTGGGCGGAACAACGCCAGTTTTTAGAGCCATCATGCACAGTCCTGCTTCAATAGCACCTGATGCGCCTAACAGATGCCCTGTCATCGGTTTTGTCGAACTGAAATAAGGTACACGAGATGAAAAAAGTTGCTGTATCGCCATGCCTTCGGCGAGGTCGTTGTTTTGCGTTGCCGTTCCGTGAGCATTGATATAGTCAATATCATCAGCTTTTAAACCTGCAACATCAAGTGCCGATTTCATGGCAAGAAGTGCGCCTCTTCCTTCGGGCGACAATGCCGTTTGGTGAAAAGCATCATTGGCATTTCCATACCCGCTTACTTCGCACAATATCTCTTTGTTTCCGACAACTTCTTCCGATTCGAGTAACAGGAATCCCGCTCCTTCACCAAGATTAAGCCCGTTCCTGTGTTCATCAAAAGGCTTGCAGGGCTCCGGATCAACGATCATCAGGGTATTAAATCCGTTCAACGTGAACTTTGATAACGCATCTACACCACCAGCAAGCACCCTGAGTGCTTTTCCGCTTTTGATTAGCCGGACACCTGCCATGATAGCGTTAGCTGCTGAGGAGCAAGCTGTGTTTATGGTTGAGATATAACAATTGATTCCGAGGTAAGCAGCTATTCTATCCGTGCTGTCAGCGCAATCATGCGATTCGATAAATTCATTTTTTGTATCGTTGTTCAGAAAATCAGGATAATATTTTTCTGTTGCTACCATTCCGCCAACTGTTGTTCCCGAAATCAGGGCTACTGATTCCATATTTGTTAAACCGGCTGAAACAAGCGCCTCCCGTGCAGCAATCATTCCAAGCAGTGTGGTTCGGGTTACCCCTTTGTTTAAAGATATACCAGCCATTTCAGCAAGTTCTGAATCAGTAAATTTTACCTCACCTGCTATCAGCCGGTCTTTGTGATTGGTTTCCAGAAGAGTGATGGGTCCAATGCCTGATTTGCCTGAATTAAAAGCTTCAGCCGATGAATTGAAGTTTTTTCCAATACATGATATTAAACCGCAACCGGTAACAAAAACACGAATAGCCATTAATGAAGTTTATATCAGATGACCGGCATGAAAAGATTACAGCCATTATTGTATTGCTTTACATTCTGTCAAAGCATCCTGAAATCATTCATGAGGATCATTTTCAAAGTGGTAAAAATAACAAAAGTATTGAAGTTGATCAGCCGTGTTGTAAACTTTATCAGCCGGAAATTTGTTTACCTTCGGTCTCAAATTTTTCATTTTCAACAGAAGTATGGATGTAAAGAATATAAGGAGTGAGTATGGCAGACTCGAATTGAAGGACGATGAATTTGAATCTGATCCCTTTACCCTGTTTAACGAATGGTTTAATAATGCAATCAAATCAGGGATTTCAGAAGTCAATGCCATGACTTTGGCAACAGCAAGTTTGGATGGAAAACCATCAGCACGCACGGTGTTGTTAAAGGGTTTTGATGAGGGAAGATTTGTTTTCTATACAAATTACGCAAGTCGTAAAGGGCTTGAAATTGATAAAAATCCGCAGGTTGCATTGCTGATCTTCTGGAAAGAACTTGAACGCCAGGTCAGGATTGAAGGAATTGCGGAAAAAGTGTCGGATACCGAATCGGACGAATATTTTAATTCAAGACCGCTGGAGAGCAAAATGAGCGCTGTAGTTTCTGACCAGAGCGAGGTAATTGATAGTCGTCAACACCTTGAAGAACTTTGGGTTGAATTCCTGAAAGAAAGTGATGGCAAAGAAATTCAAAGACCCGCTCATTGGGGAGGTTATAAGGTGTTCCCGGAGAAAATAGAATTCTGGCAGGGACGAGCCAACCGTCTTCACGACAGGATACTTTTTACAAGGGTTGGGAAGGAGTGGAAAATAGAACGGCTGCAACCATAAGGATCATCTCGCCAGAGGCGAGACAGGTTTCAAGTTTCAGGTTTATCGTGCCAATTGCTGACTGTCCTCTGTTGCCTACTGCCTGCTGCTTACTGCCTACTGCTAAAGCCTGCCCAACATTCCCGAAACCACAAACCCATTTCAGTTTTTACTCAGCGCTCCTCAACCCGCCGGCGTCGCTTTTTTCTTGTCCTTGTTCAGTTTGTACATCAAATAAAGTCCTGAAATTAAGTAGTAGAGTGTTACTACCAGCCAAACATACCTGAAATAGAGATGTTCCCAGAAATCCATTAACACAATAAACGTAACAACAGCAAGCACAAAGTTTAAGACCATGAAAAAATTATTGTTCTTTTTGAAATTAAACAATAGCAAAATGATATTTACAATGCCCGTTGTAATGAGCATCCAGCCAATAAAGTTTCCTGTATTTTTGATAACGAGATAGCGGATACCGAACGAAAAAAACAGGATTATATTCGCTACAATAGCCACCTGTATTGACAGGGGAACCTTTCTTTCAGATTTTTGTGCCATAATTAAAATTAATTTACGTTAGAATTTATCCTTTTACCCATTTTTTAAGGCTATAAAATTAGTTTTTTTTATTTCACAGTTTTTAAAGCAAGTTTTTTATTATCAGCATAACTAACTTTCTCAAAAAAGTCAATAAAATTGCCGTAGGAGTCTGAGGGATAATAGCCTTTATTGATTGTCATTTTTCGAACATATCTGATGTTTAGACCTTCTATACTACTAGCCGCGCGATATTCACCAAATTCTGAAGTAATTGACTCGTCTAAATTTTGACTGTTAAGTGTAAAGCCTTCGGGAAGAGAATAATATGCTGTGTCAATTTCGCAGATTGATCGGCGAATTCTGATAGGATTCTTACGTTTATTGATTTGAAAAGGAAGGAGTTCCTGTTTGTTTAGCTGGTTAGGGGTAAACAACATTAAATCCCCGGCCATCACAAATATATTTTGAACTGTCAGATTAAGGGTTTCTTCAACCATTGGTATTAAGGATTTGTGTTCTTTCAATTCGAAATACTCGAGCTTAAAATTCCCGGTTTGAATCCCATTTTCAATTTTTTTTCTTTTATCCGTTTCATCACTAAGAATTACAGGAAGTAAATCATCATAATAAATTCCCTTGTAGGTGGTACTTACTGCGAATTTTCCACTTCCATCTTTACTAAGATTTATCCTGCTAACGCGGCTCTGGATATTGTCTTTTCGGCTATAGGTTTTGGTATGGCCAAGAAAACCTCCATTTTCTTTAATTATTAATACAGTCCTGTCATCGGTGAAGGATCCCAAATACCCCAAAGGTAAATGCTGGCTCGTGCATTCAACCCAGAGAGTGTCTTCATTTAACGGTACACACAAAATTGCATGATTAAATTGATTAGACGGGAAGCCAGAGATAATATCTGACGAAAATTCTCCCGCCGATACCAGGGTATAATATGAAGATATATTCGCTGCTTTTAACAATGCTTGCATATAATTAGTCAGTGCTTTACAATCACCATAAGACAGTCTGTCAACTTCATTTGCCTCAGATGGTTGCCAGCCCCCAAGTCCTATCTGTATACTTGCATATCTTGTTTTATCCTGAAGGTATTTATATAACCCACCTATTTTTTCCATAATATCGCCGGTTTCGCTTACAATGTTTAAAACCTTATTTTTGGTTTCGGAATTTAATTCTCCACGTCCTTCTGTCAACTCATACACCCATAATCCAAAGCTTTCCCAACTTTCTGCATTACCTGATAATTTTTTTAATTTAAAGAAATTGGGAGCCAATAGTACAGATGGGATATTTTCTGTTATGGGTGGGCTAAAAGGCTCATAACGTATGGGCTGGATATTGTTAAAGGTCCAGGAATACTTTGTGCCTGATTTTGTTTGTTCAGATTTACAGGTAGTGATAATGTTTCTCTCTAAATACCTAATCCCGACAGAGTCAGGAGATGTGACAAACAAACTGGCTTGTTCCAAAGCTATATTATAATCATTAAGTAAATAGTAATCGGGGTAATCCAATATGCCATCATAAACAACATCAAAACTGTATTCAACTGTAAATGGAACAGTACGATATTGGGGTTGAATATAGATCATTCTATGATCTTCATATGTCGAAAATCCTGAAATAGCACTAACATCTAAAATCTTATCCCTTTCAATCCTTTCGACCTTTTCGCCACTACTATTATACACTGTTCCCTTTATGCTGTTTATGTGTGAAAATTTATCATAAAATTGCCGAAGGCAACCATTTTCTATCCCACTTTCATTTACTATAGTCATTGCATAACTAACTCTCAATACTGCTTTACTTGATGATTGAATGTCAAAAGTGGTTTCATGATAACGGATTACGGCCTTGGCATTTTCTAAGAGTGATTTTGGAATAATTGCGTATGAATAATCCCGATCGGCCCCAATTGCTAAATGGATGGTAAAAAAACAAATCAGAACGAGCAATACTGATTTACGAATGAATGGTCCCTGGCTATTTTCTTTTAAGGATAATGGGTTCAGCATGTTTTGCAATAATTTGGTTAAAGAATTCCTTAATCTCCTGGTATTCATTTTCAGGAAATACGGTTTTATTAATACCATACTTGAAACTGAACTGAATGGCATTACTTAAATTAGAAATCTGGTAATAATAATAGGCTGAGTTATCCGGAAGTTTCATGTTGATATTTTCGGGAAGACCGGCTACCTCTAATCCCTCAGGAAGAGTAATTGACACAACATAAGTTTTTTCGAAGTTATGAATGAAATCTACCGGGTAGTTTCGTTTCTCATGCTTAAACGGATTTTCGTCAATACGATGAAGTAACATTGGATAGAAGTATAAATTTTCACCTACCTCATCAACATAATTTTTCAGAACAATTTCATATTTGTCTTTTACTGGTAAATAAAGGCTGTCAATGTTTTCGATGGTTGCACTTTTAATTCTAATACCGGGATATTCCATCATCAAATTTTCGAGATAGGATTCCTGGCTGGAAAAACTTTTATATTTATTACGAAAGTCTAATGCTGCATAATCTATTTTCTGTGTACTGAGCATCCCGGTTAATGCAAGTTCCTCATCAAATGTTAAGGTGTAGCATATGAGTTCTTTGTCCTTTTTGTCAGTAATCAAATTAACAACATCACTCTTTTCACGATCATAAGTTCGTCCAAATAAATTGAGACATCGCTCAGGCAACAAATAGTAAGGTGCATATTGTTCAGTGCCATCAATTAGCAATTCCTTGCCATTAAGTTCGACTTTAGCAATTACGTAATTGAGTTTGTTTAAGCTTGGATATACCGGAGAAAGAAAGCCGTTGTCACGGGTACTCAACATTACTGCCGTAACCTGGAATCCAAGTTTTCCGAGTAACTGGATCAATGCGATATTTACATCAGCCGAATTGCCTGAGTGGTCACTCATAACGAAACCAACTGATGAATTGGATGTAAACAGGCTTTCATATTTATTCCATTTAAAAGTTTTTATATACTCATGTGCCATCCTTAATTTTTCTTCATCTGTTTTGGCGATAGTTAATATTTCCTTGGATATTTTATTCATATAGCTATCATTGCGCAACGGAATTCCAAAATGGTTGTCATTGTAAAGAAGATCACTGAGATCCTCCCACGAAGTTGTATAGGATTCATAGTAAGGGTGAATTTTTACTTCTAAAATATCGAATTCAAACCGGGTTAGATAATTTTCCGGGTTGCTGATGTAAGGTTCAGCTTTAAAAGCGGGCATATTCTCCGCGATCCAATGATTACTTTCATTAACTGCAAGAGGTTCAAATCCGAAAAAATTTTTACGAAATGACACATACTGACTATGCTCAATATACAATTCACTATATTTTACAGGTATTTCTTGCTGAAAAGTCCATTCGAATGGCAACCAGTTATAAACGATTTCAATATCAATGACCGATCCAACTTTAACATTGGGCATTGTAATCCTTAGCCTCTCTTTATCTCCATAGATTTTCTCTTTGAATATTGATTCCGACTTTAATTTACTTTCAACAATTTCATCATTTTCCAGGTTAAAAGTTATTCCCCTGACATAAGCATTATTGTAAGGTGGAAATGTTTTATTCGCCAAAGAGTAACCTTCTTTTTTTAATATTTTAATTCTGGTTACTTGCTTAAACTGAAATTCGGTGGAATTAAAAAAACCATAATCGCAAAGAATAACAGCAGAAGCACTTGTATCAGCCTCATAAGTTGTCATTTTCAGCTCTTCCAGACTAACTTTACCATATCTAACCGGAGATTTATCCGCCATAGATAATAGAGAAATAAAAACGCCCAAAAGCAAAAGAGAAAATGAATGTCTGTTCATATACTGGTTAATTTTTCATGTAAAAATAAGAATAAAAATAGTAACACCGGATAAGTGGGGTATGTCAGAAAAAAGAAAAATGGTTAATAATGAGGGAATTGCTTTTGCAATAAATACCGGTTCTAAATTAGAATAACCAATCCTTTATTTTGTTTATTCTTCCTTATCTAAATAATAGATCCTTCGATTTATCAGTAATTGCATTTGTGACTTGAATTCAGCCAAGTTTTTATATTATCATCCTGAATAACTATCACAAATAATTCAGACTATTTGTAATATAAGAGAATCTTTAATTTTTCAACTATTCCCTCAAAGTCTTCCGGTGAAGAAATAAAGAGTTTAAGGGAAGGTTGATTGAAGTCTGAAGGTACTTTTACATAAAATTCATATTTATTGGATGCACCCTTCTTACTGATGGGGCTAAACAGGCGAATACGATTCTGTTTTACAGTTTGGGCAGAAAGAAGTTCAGCATTAAGGTAGCTGGTATTGAACCCGGTAATCACTTTAATTTCAGATTCGATCTTTAACCAGACTCCATCGCTGTTTTGGGTTTGGATATTCTGAACTATCGTTGTTTTTATTAGAGT
This sequence comes from uncultured Bacteroidales bacterium, assembly GCA_963840975.1. GTDB lineage: Bacteria > Bacteroidota > Bacteroidia > Bacteroidales > JAADJA01 > JAADJA01. Next base: position 652,181 of record CAWJBC010000021.1, read on the forward strand.
ACCAGTGTCTTCAGCCGGTAATAGCAGTCTGAAAGATGAGTCGGAATCAATCAAAACTGTAGATTGATAGCCAGCTTCACTTTTTAATATTTCAGGTGTGTCGAGCAAACTCATATCGAGTGGTGTGGGGCTGTAATTCAGGAAAATTCTGCTGTAATATTTTCTGTTCATATCGTCGTAGTGCAGAATGGTGTCATTATACTGCCTGATTTGAAACAGGTTTAAATATACGAGGAATATTCCCAGTGCATAGAAACCGATGCGCCATTTTTTTTGATTTATTTTTTCTACAAGCGTAGCGAGGGGTAAAGCAAATACTGGATAGCTTTGAACAAGCGCTCTTGTAGAGTAACTGCCACCGTATCTCCAAATGTGCCATGAAATGATGATATAAATGTTGAGCAGACAAAAAGTAATAACAGAATTTTTAAATGGGAACCGTTTGATGAAAAACAATCCGATGATTAAGAAAATTGTTACCGGCGTGTAAATGAACCATCCTTTTTCCCAGCCCACTAAAACCCTCAAATGGGGTGTAAGAAAATCCCATTTACTACCTACGTCATAAACGAAAGATCCTGTAGCATATTTCCAATAAATTAGTTGGGGTAAAATACCCACAAATCCAGATATTGCTACTGCAACAAGATGGGTTTTGTATTTTATAAAAAGCTTCCACTTTTCCTTAGAATATTCCTTTGAATGGGTATTCCAAAAGAGCGGAATAAAAAGCATTATGGCTTCGGTGGGTCGGCTAATGGTAGCCAGCCCGATAACATACCCTGTAAGCACAGCCCAAATTATTTTCGGTCTTTCATGCCATTTAATTGTGGTGAAAAGCACAATTGCATATAGTGGTAATATATAGGCATGGCTTTGTGCGCTATCAATGGAAACATACTGAACCATATTGGTGGCAAGGCAGAGCAGTAACAAGGCAATAGCAGTTGTTTGATCATCAAAAAATTTAAGTAGAATTTTCCGCAACAAAATCAGGGTAATTAATAAATATACCAATGCCCCTGTTACTACTGCAATCTGGTAAGGCAATGAAAATCCATCGGTTTCATAGCCAAATATTCCGGCGGCAAAATGTCCTGCAAGAAAAAATGGAGTCTCTAAAATGGAGACGCCACCAAGATATTTAAAGACGAATGTTCCATCCTTAAGGGGGGTAGCTTGATAAAACCATCCTCCGGATAAAGCATAATCTTTTTCAATGTCGGGAAACCATTTTAATTCCTTCAGATCGTGGTAAATGAAAAGGGATGGTAAGTAGAGATAATAACCCAGTGCATCCCATGTCGTAACTTTTAACTTTTCCCTTGAACCCACTCTGGAATAATTTACCCGATAGAAAATAAACACACAAATTATTATGCAACTCGCTATAATTGAATATTTACTCTTCATAATTTAGGTATTCAAAAGCAAAAGTAACCAAACATATAATAATCAGTAGGTTAATTTTGTTGTTTTTTAAAAGCTGTAACACTTTAGGAAAATTAGTTGAATCGTTATCCCGTTCGAAGAAAATGATAATTTTGACTTTTTATAAAAATGAGACCCCATTACATCCATAAGTTGATTGCGCAGGGAGAGCATCAGCAACTCGATTTCAAATTTGAGATTGCCGACTCGCGTAAAATTGCACGGACTTTTTCTGCGTTTGCCAATACAGATGGCGGAAAGCTGCTTATTGGGGTAAAGGATGATGGAACCATTGCTGGAATAAGAACCTCAGAAGAGACGTTCATGGCTGAAAAAGCTGTGATGAATTTTTGTAAACCAACAATCGCGTTTAGAAGCCATGATTGGACAATTGAAGGGAAGAGAGTCCTGGAAATTACAATAAAACCCGGCGATGAGAAACCTTATTTTGCGCAGGATATAAATGGGAAATGGCTGGCATACATCAGGGTGAACGACCAGAACGTTTTGGCTAACAGGGTAATTGTGAATGCGTGGATCAGGAAAGGAAAGCCGCAGGGAACCTATATCAACTACGGGCAAAATGAGAAACTTCTGTTAAAATACCTTGAGGAAAATAAATTCATTACCGTTTCTGAATTCAAAGGTATTTCAGGTGTCTCAACCCACAAGGCGGAAACAATCCTTACCAACTTTTTAGCTCTCGACATCATTGAAGCCATTGTCACGGAAAAAGAGGTTTTGTTCAGGCTTGCTGAAAATGAGGGTGAAATTGGGGAAAAGTAGAAATACCTGGAAATTGATAGAAATACGAAATGCCAAATGAAATATCACATTTTGGAAATATTTGTGTATTGAATAATTTTCCGGAAACAGCATAAATCCTGTCACTTTAGTCAATCAAAAATTTAGTCAATTTAGTCAATCCTCCTAATTTGCCTCTGCTCGTCCGGATTTGTGAATAGGCTGGTGTGCAAGATAATCCGGACGGGAATAATACATGGATTTGTAATCCCTTGCACAAAAAGAAAGGATTAGAAATCCTAATCGGTATATGCTTTCGGATTACCTACTTAACGGGCTTTGCTCCAAATCCGAAAAAGCAGAGTTTGTTAAGGCTTGCTGAAAATGAGGGTGAAATTGGGAAAAAGTAGAAATACCTGGAATTGATAGAAATCCGAAATGCCAAATGAAATATCACATTTTGGAAATATTTGTGTATTGAATAATTTTCCGGAAACAGCATAAATCCTGTCACTTTAGTCAATCAAAAATTTAGTCAATTTAGTCAATCCTCCTAATTTGCCTCTGCTCGTCCGGATTTGTGAATAGGCTGGTGTGCAAGATAATCCGGACGGGAATAATACATGGATTTGTAAAACCTTGCAACAAAAAGAAACAATTAGAAATCCTAATCGGTTTATGCTTTCGGATTACCTACCTAACGGGTTTTGCTGCAAATCCGAAAAAGCTAAGTTTGTTAAGGCTTGCTGAAAATGAGGGTGAAATTGGGAAAAAGTAGAAATACCTGGAAATTTATAGAAATACGAAATGCCAAATGAAATATCACATTTTGGAAATAATTGTTTTATAAAAGATTTTTGGAATCAGCATCAATCCTGTCACTTTAGTCAATCAAAAATTTAGGCAATTTAGTCAATCCTCCTAATTTGCTCCGCCTTTTCAAATAAATATAGTTGTATCTTTGTCCATCAACAAATGATTGAATGCGTATGAAATTATTAGATGGAAAAACGGCTGTCATTACAGGGGCAGCGAGAGGTATTGGTAAAGCTATTGCCCTGAAATTTGCATCCGAAGGCGCCAATGTAGCATTTTCCGATATCCGTTACGATGAGAACAGCGAATTGCTCGAAAAAGAGCTTGCAGCATTGGGAGTAAAAGGGAAAGGCTATGCTTCGGATGCGAGTTCATTTGCCGGAAGCGAAGAATTGATCAACAATGTGGTGAACGACTTTGGTCAGATTGACATTCTGGTGAACAATGCCGGAATTACCCGTGATAATTTGTTGCTGCGAATGTCGGAGGATGACTGGGATCTCATCATGAAGGTAAACCTTAAATCTGCTTTTAATTTGACCAAAGCGGTTCAGAAGTATTTTATCAAACAAAGGTCGGGTGCGATAATAAATATGAGTTCGGTTGTAGGAGTTAACGGCAATGCCGGACAATCTAATTATTCCGCATCCAAAGCGGGACTCATCGGATTTACTAAATCAATTGCGTTAGAATTAGGCAGTCGAAATATTCGTTGCAATGCCATTGCTCCGGGATTCATCATTACAGAGATGACCTCCAAACTTTCGGATGAAGTCAGAAAAAACTGGGAGGAACAAATCCCGCTCAAAAGGGGAGGAACTCCCGAAGATGTTGCCAATGTAGCTACATTTTTAGCTTCCGACCTGTCATCTTATGTTTCGGGACAGGTAATCAGCGTTTGCGGAGGAATGAGCACTTAATAGGATGCAATAATTGAATTGCAACATGATCGGGGAATGGCAATTTTTTTTTCATTGCTTCAAAACCAGTTTTTTTTAGATCAAGTTTCCCCTGAATCATGCAAAAAAGTATTCAGATAATTTTGAAATTATAAAACCGTTACCTGTCAATAATATACTTATCTCGTAAAATTGAACATCAATCTCGTTACCGGTTATCCACTGTGGTTCATTTTATTCTGTTTTGTAACAGGAATGGCTTATGCGGCTATCCTCTATTATAAGGAATCAAAAAATGAATTCAGCAATTTCTCTAAATGGATCATGGCGATTATCAGAACCCTGGCCGTTTTTTTACTGTCGTTTCTTCTGCTCAATCCATTACTGAAGACAGTAAGCCGTACGACGGAGAAACCTGTTATTATTTTTGCCCAGGATAATTCGGAATCCATCGTTACAAATTCTGATTCTGCCTTTTACCGTAATCAATACCCTTCCCTGATCAATAGTTTTTTAGAGAAGGTTGGAGATCGTTATGCTGTTGATAATTATACTTTTGGTGAAAATGTGGAAAAAGGAAATTCAATGGATTTTTCTGACAATATCACGGATATTTCGTCATTGTTCAACTCCATTGATGAAAAATATTCGCACCGGAATGTGGGGGCGGTCGTAATTGCTTCGGATGGAATTATCAACAGGGGGGCGAATCCATTATATTCTTCTGAAAAATTCAATTTCCCGGTGTTTACAATTGCATTGGGGGATACCAATTTCCAGAAAGATGTGATACTGACGAAGGTGAATTATAACAGAATCACTTATCTGGGGAATGAATTCCCTGTTGAAGTGCTGATCAGCGCTAATAAATGTAAAGATCAAAATGTTCAACTATTAATTTCGAAGGATGATGCTGTTTTGTTCAGGAAATCCATTTCCATATCGTCCGATCGTTATGACGAAATGATCAATCTGAACCTTGAAGCTGCTGGGAAGGGAATACAGCGCTACAGGATAAAGCTTACTCCTGTTGACAAAGAGATCAGTGTTGCCAATAATCAACAGGATATTTTTATAGATGTTTTGGAAGGAAAGCAGAAAATTCTATTCTTAGCTGATGCTCCCGATCCTGATATTGCTGCTATCAAACAGGCAATTAAAACAAATAAGAATTACGTGCTGGATGATTTTATGATCACCGATTTTGATAAAAATGTTCAGGAATATAGTCTTGTCGTATTGCATGGTCTTCCATCCGCTCAAAACCAGATAAAGGATGTGTTGGAAAAGATAGATCAGTTGAATACTCCGGTTTTGTATGTTGTAACCAAAAAGATAAGCCTGCCTTTGTTTAACAATCGTAATGCCGGTGTTGTAATGCGCGGGGATAAAATTATTTACAATGAAGCGCAGCCATCCTTTGACGAAAAATTCACGCATTTCAAATTGTCGGAAGGAACCCTTCGTGCATCTTTAAATTTTCCTCCACTTCTTAGCCCTTATGGCAACATAATTGTCCAGCCATCTGCAGGTATTTTGTTTTATCAGAAGATTGGAACCGTTGTAACTGATGCACCCTTAATCCTACTTAATGAAAATCAGGGTGTAAAGTCAGGTATCATCATGGGACCAGGAATCTGGAAATGGCGGTTGATAAATTACGCAAAGGATGGAAACCATGAAGCTTTTGATGAAATTATAAATAAAATCCTTCAGTTCCTTGCAGTGAAGGTGGACAAAAGTTTTTTCAGGGTTTATATCAGGAACAATTTTACTGAGAATGAAGATGTCGAATTTGATGCGGAACTCTACAACGATAATTACGAATTGATTAACGAAGCTGAGGCTGAGATAACTATAACCGATAGCGAAGGGCGAAAATATCCCTTTGTATTTAACCGTACCGAAAAAGCATATTATCTGAATGCAGGGAAATTGCCGGTTGATAATTATTCGTTTGTCGCCCGTGTGAACCGCGGAGATAAATTGTTGACCGACAATGGTCAGTTTACGGTTTCAGCCCTTAATATCGAAAAGACAAAAACCGTTGCTGACCACAATATCCTTTTCAATTTAGCCGAAAGCAGGGGAGGAGCTATGGTTTACCCCGACAAGCTTGACGACCTGGATAATTTGTTAAGTTCCAGAGAAGATATTAAGCCGGTTATTTATTCCGAAAAGCGGTTTGCTGAATTATTAAATTACCCGCTTGTTATGATCATCCTTATTTTGCTGTTAGGTATTGAGTGGTTTATCCGTAAAAGATCAGGAAGTTATTAACCTGGGTCAGGGTTAAGAAGAATTTGTATAATATTGATTTTGTGTAAATTTGGTTCTTTCCTTTTTGTGGTTCTTAGTGACTTATTGCCTTGGTGGTATTGATTTCTGCTGCAAAGACCGAAAAACACAAAGATTTTACTTAGGAAAGAATTTCCGAAAACCTTAACTATTCTATTTTCAAGGAAGATTATCTCAAACTCTGGTTATTAATCATTGGGTTTTACAAAATAGGCTACCTTTTCGAAAGAGGTAATCATATCGTATTCTTCAAGGTAAACACCTTCCTGTGCGCTTAAAGGTTTGGGTGTAAAATTAACAATGCCTTTAATGCCGGCACGGGCAATCATTTTTGCAAGTTCTGAGGCTACTTCGGGCGGAGTGGTTATAATTCCGATGGTGATCTTTTTTTGAGCCACTATTTCCGTAAACTGATCAATATGATAACAAAAAACATCAGCATAACTTTTGTTGATCTTATCAGGATTATTGTCGAATGCAGCAACGATGCTCAGTTTTGATTTCTTTTCCTGAAGATAATGAATGATCGCTTTCCCCAGGTTTCCCAAGCCAATAACGGCGATCATTTGACCTTCTTCCGTATCAATGATCTTTCCGATTAGGTTCACCATTTCCTGAATATCGTAACCCTTTCGCAATGTTCCGGAATAACCGATCAGCATAATATCACGCCTCACCTGAACCGGCGTAATATGCAACAGGTTTGCAATTTCGTGCGAAAAAATATGTGTTTTCCCTTTTTCCAACTGATTGTTAAGCGTTCTTCTGTACTGGCTCAATCGTTCAACCGTTTTGTCAGGTAAGTTTCCCATAAATCGTGTTGTCATTTGTTATTTTATTAACAGCAAAAATAACAATTATTACATCAGTCTAAAATTATTGATATTTTTTTATGAAAAAATAATTACCGGCTTTATTCAGCTTGTATTAAAGGAAAATTTCGGGTGGGTAGACAACATTGGTGAGAAATAGTCCCCTTGCATGTGCTGACATACCGGCTTTTGATCGGTCAAGGCTTTCAATAATGGTGCGAAGGTCAGCAATACCTATTTTTTCCCGACCTACATCAAGCAGAGTGCCGACGATAGCTCTGACCATATTGCGCAAAAAGCGGTCGGCTGTAATTCTGAAAACAAGAAGGTCATCCATCTCTTTCCAAAATGCCTCAGATATTTTGCAGTTATTGTTGTTAACCTGTGTGTGAAGTTTGGAAAAAGATGTAAAATCATTGTATTCCATTATGGTGGAAGCCCCTATATTCATTTGGTTTACATCCAGTTGACCATGATAATATAAGGTGAATTCATCTAAAAAAGGATTTTTGGTCCTGGAAATCCTGTATTCATAGGTTCGCGATATGGCACTAAAACGGGCGCTGGCATCCTGAGAAACAGGAAGAATATCATAAATGGCAATATCCTTTGGAAGAATCAGGTTAACCTTTTTCAGGAAAAAATTTCTTTCCATTAAAATCGCTTGTTTTGCTGAATCGAAATGAGCAAAGAAATTCGAGGCATGAACTCCTGTATCAGTTCGACCGCAACCAACAACATTGATTTCTTCAGCCAGCACAATGTTCAGGGCATGGTTTAGAGTATCCTGCACCGTTCGACCGTTTTTCTGTGATTGCCAACCTTTGTAATTTTTTCCACTAAACGACAAATGAAGAAAGTATCTATTTTGATCTGATGAAATCATATTTAACTCATTGGATAATCAATTGGTCAAAAATAGAAAAAAGGCTGATGCAATGAACACCAGCCTTTTCATTACTTTCATTCTTAACTAATTAAATATCATCACACGCTTCTGAATGGGCAACAACATAAATATTCCCTGATAATCCATTTATGGTATAAGAATCCGAAGAAACACCACTTAAATTTTGATGCTTGTAGGGGAATTGACCTGGGGCAGTTGTATATTTATTTTTTTTCATTGGTAAAATTTGATTGCCAACATAAAGATGTGTCGCATTTAATACGTATCCGTTCAGCATGGAATAAGTTACCACTGCAGTGGGAGGGGTATAATTCACAATCAAGGTTCCAACCAAAATACCATTACCAATATTGCATTGCCCTGCACCGGCATATATTGGCCATTCAAAAAGCCCTGCTCCGATAGGTCCGTTTGACCAACCCCAATTGTTTGAATTTACTCCCGGAATATTGATAAAACAATTGGCATAGCTTTCACCATAAGCATAAGCAGTTTCGCAACCTCCCAAAGGAGGAGGCGGTGGGGGCGGTAAGCACTGTTGCTTGCAATATTCCATGTAAAAACCATTCGTTTTCAAAGGACTTTTACCCCAGGCATACATATTTTCTTCACCTGTTACTATATTATGGAGATGTGCATAAGCTACCACAACAAAGCATTCTTCAAGTGAATTCAGATCAACCTGGAAGGTGTGAGTTGGAGTACAATCCCATGGGTAGAAAATGTAAGGAAACAACCATTGTGAAAAACTTCCCGTGCCATCAGGATTCAATACCCCTGGAATATCAGCGGCCGGACCTGCGTAAAGTGTTGCGTTTTTTATCCACCAATCTCCGGAGAGATCATAAGTTACATATAGGAAATTTGCATCATTCCCTACGGTCAGTATACCGGGTGGAATAGTTTGATCATAGTCCACAAGGCTGCCAATCATAGGATTACCACAGTATTCTGGAGAAAGACCTGAACTTTTCAATTCATTGTGGTTTACGGTAGTAGAATTACTTTTTGAATTGTCTAACAATTCGCTTTTTTGACATCCGAGAAAAAACATCGGAATCGCGAATAGCAGGAAGAATAATTTCATTGGAATGTTTTTCATGTTGAAATAAATTAAATTAAACATTAAAGGGTTAATTAATTTATCCATTAGCGCATTAATCTTTGTAGGTTAAATAATACGATGGCAAATTTGGTGCAAGATTTGAAATTTTGAATAAATACCTCTATTCTAACAATTTATAAAATTATTTCTAATGTGCCACTTTGCAAATTGGGACAACTCTTCCAGAAAAGAAATTTAATTATAAGTGGTATTTTCCTGTTTTTCTTGTCAAAGAATAAATAATTGAATAGAGAATTAAGCCTGCAATTAAAATAAAACTAAATTTGTGGCACGAATATTTGATTGGTAACACAACCAGTTTCGATCATGGTTGTTTTATTCAGGTTTGTACCTGGTAAATATTTCGTTCATTTTGAGTTTTACAATATTTGTTAATTTATGACCCACGAGCTATGGCTTTTAGCTGGAACTGCTGCTTCAATCGGATTCGTTCACACGGTTATCGGTCCCGATCATTATTTGCCTTTTATTTTTATGGCTAAAGCCAGAAAATGGTCAGTCTTTAAAACTTCATGGATTACGGTTGCCTGTGGTTTGGGGCATGTAGGTAGTTCAATTCTGCTTGGTTTTGTCGGAATTATCTTTGGAGTTGCTCTGGGAAAATTAGAAATGTTTGAAGGTTTTCGTGGCGATTTAGCAGCCTGGGCTTTTGTGCTTTTTGGATTGGCATATTTTATCTGGGGGATCAGACGGGCTATAATCAATAAGCCACATCACCATGTTCACTACCATGCTGATGGGACAATGCACACTCATGATCACACCCATGCTAACAGCCACAACCATGAGCATAAAAAAAGCATTACGCCCTGGATATTATTCACCATTTTCGTGTTGGGTCCATGTGAACCGCTAATCCCTATTTTAATGTATCCCGCTGCTGAAAGTAGTCTTTCCGGGGTGATTCTGATTAGCTCAATTTTTTCTGTTGTGACCATTGCGACTATGCTCGTCATTGTTTTATTGATAACTTTCGGTATTGGATTTGTGCCGCTTGGGAAACTGGAAAGATATACCCATGCCATGGCAGGCGCTATTGTATTACTAAGCGGAATTGCTATTTTACTGGGGCTTTAAATAACTTTAACCGACAGACATTTCGTGGTCGAAAGTGTTTTTAATTGGGCGTGAGCCAACGTTTACACCGTCAATAAATGATTGAACACATTCAAAAATATCCTCGTGGTATCCGCCTTCCAACACAGCAAAAATATTTTTAAAAGCGCGTTTGAGCCTGAAACCGCATTCATAGTATCCCTTTTGTGTTAACTTCATCCCAAGAAGGTTGTCTTTAAAGTAGCCGTCGAAGCCTGCAGAAATTGCAAGGATATCGGGATTGAACTTTGTACCTTCCGTGATTATTTTATCCAAAATTTTAAGAAATTCTTTATCTCCTATACCCGGGATCACAGGTATGTTAAGAGTATATCCTTCTCCCTTTCCTGATCCTTTTTCGGCGGATTGACCTGTGAATGGATAGGTGAACGCCTGATGGATAGAAGCATAAAATACTTTATCGGATTCATAAAAAATAGACTGTGTCCCATCGCCATGATGACCGTCGAAATCAAAAAGAAACACCCTTTTCCCTGAATTTACAAGTCTTTGCGCAGCTATGGCAATGTTGTTAAATAAACAAAAACCGGATGCGTGTTCACGACCGGCATGATGCCCGGGAGGTCTTACGACTGCAAAATCGCCCTGAACCGATGCCAGAACACTAAGTCCAACGGCAGACAAAGCTGCATCATAGCTTTTGGGCGTGAGATGCACCTCGGCAATCACTTTGCTTTCTTCACAAGATTTTTTTATGCTTTCCAGATACTCCGGGGTGTGAACCAATGTGATGAACTCTTCTCCGTTAAAGTCATCGTCGGTAAAATGTTCGGGAAAAAATTTTAACCTGTAAGCTCCTTCCGCATCACTATTGACGTTGTGCGCAAGGAATTTTTTATTAAACAAAACCCTCATTTCAAACTGTGATTTCTGTGTTTATTCCGTAAAAATAGAATATTTGGTAATATTTTGCATGATTCTTTTTTATTTCACACTGAAAATTATTCAATACATGTTTGAAAAATAGTCAAAAAGCGAACTTATACCAAAGTGAAATCCAAAATAGTCTGGCATGAAGGGCGGCTTTGAATTTCCTACTTTTGTTAATACCGATCGGATTTATGTTATTGCCCATCATGCAAAAGCCATTTCAAAAAGCTTGGACTATTACATAAATCACTTCGGTATTATCGCTCAATTTCCAGCACGAAATTTTTATTTCTATTTTAAGTATAATATACTAAATACTATGTACTAAGTACTTAGTACTTTGTACTTTGTACTCCCTAATGATACCGGTTGGAAGTAAACCTGAAAAATGTAAGTTTATCGTTGCTGACTTTTGATAGTCCGGCTTTTCGTTTAACAATTTCAATTTGCTGATCAATGGTTTCGATTGTTGGAATAGAAGGGAGCAGCACCGCACGGCGATTGTTGTCGTCTGTAACGATTACCCCGAAGATTTGTGGATCAAGATCCTCCAGGTCATGAATTTGTTCAGGGACAGTCAGGACATCTACCGAAAGTTCGAGTTCGTCCATTTCGTCTGAAGTAACAGGATTGAATCGGCTATCGTGGAAGGCAGCAGAAAAGGCATTTCTCGAAATCTCTTCTGCCAGATTGTTTTCGTAAGGTTCGATTGTTCCAATACACCCCCTGAGCGAACCATCCTTTTTGTGAAGTGACACAAAGCAACCTCGCCTGGAATTTAATAGTTCGGGCGGGATTGGTCCTATTGCTGACTGTTTGGGTAGTTTGCCAGAGAAATTGTCACAAATAGCAGCAAGAGCAATTTCGGTATAAATGGATTTGGGTTGATACATAATCTATTTGATCATTAAGTCTTCAGTGCGTTCAAGTCCGAGTTTAGTATAATGGTATTTCTTATGACTCGTTTTGGTTCCCTCCTGGTCAAAATCAATATATTCCTCTGATTTCAGATCACCTGCATCAGTTCGTGCGGTATTTATGATGGACTTTACCACTCCGTTTTCATAATACGATTTTTCTTCAATTATTTCACCTTTAGTATTATAGCTGTAGGTGTTCTTCGCCAGCAATTGCAATTTGCCCTCTTTGTAATTAGAAAACTTTTGCTCGATTTTCTGGTTAAGATTGTTATAGGTATAAAGGTTGACATTTTTATAATCCAGTACGCCTTCGGGTGAGTATGATTCTTTTGTTTCTTCTGTCAGGTTGTTGCGTTTATCGTATTTGTAAAAATAGCTGTCAACCGATCGTATTGTATTATCCGACCGGTAGGAATTTGCATGTCTCTCGATGATGTTGCCGTTTGTGTCATAAACCAGTTTGGGTTGTTCTCGCTGGTTGGTTTTGTCATTAGCAGAAAGATTTTTCTTGCCATCTTTCTGAGGCTTAACCTTGTTTTCACATTGTATAAAACAAAGAAGGAAGACAAATAATATAGCGTGGTAAAAAAAGTAATTTTTCAGCGATTTCATGATGTCTTTTTAAATGACATGATAAGATGCAAAGTTCAGTATTCTGCCAAAAATAGTCAATAAATATATTGAGAAATTGAAGTTTGGGGTTTTAACCCTCCATCAGCCCTCTGCCTGTTTTCTTAATTTTCTTCTCGGTTTTCAGATCAACAATGAGTTTATCGAGGATTCCATTGACAAAAACTTTGCTTTTTGGAGTGCTGTATGATTTTGCTAATTCGATGTATTCGTTGAGTGTAACTTTAATAGGTATTGAGCTTGATTCAAGAATTTCGACCAATGCCATTTTGATGAGCAGCATATCCATCAGGGCTATCCTGTCCATTTCCCAGTTTTTCACTTTTTCATCTATCAGTTTATCGAATTCCTCACTCCGCATTATGGTTTTCCTGTATAGCTGGATGATGAATAATTTATCCTCATGGTCTTTTTCAGAGTTTCCATTGTCGAAAATTACAGGTATCCTGACAAACTCATCCCATGATTCATCCCATGATTTGATAGTTTTAATAGCCATTAAGTTGGAGGTGTGGAAATCATCAGCCCAATAAATGCTTTTTTCTTCAAAATAGTATTGAAGGCTGTCCGATTTTGCCAGTATCTTTTTAAAAATGCTGATAAATATTTCCTTATCGTCCTCGAAAGAGCAATCGGGGCTTGCCATGTAATCCTTGTACGACTTGCTTTCTCTGGTTTCAAGCATCAGTTTCCGGATCATATCCTCCTGATCGAACCAATTGATTTTATACCTGTCAATGTATTTTTGGAAGTCTCTGTTATTGGAAAGTTGTTCGCAGAAATGGTTTTCGATAAACCGTTTGTTTGGATTCAGATCGTCACTGGTAGGGAAATATTTCAGTTTGTTTTCTTCGAGCCTTTTATTAGCGAAATTTACTAATTCAATCACCAGCGATAACTGGTAAATATAAATTTCATAAAGTTTATCCATGCTTCTCAGCAATTCTTTTTCACCAAGATCAAGGCGTTCGCCGGATGAAGTTGTGAACGCATACAACGCCTGTAGGACTTTAATTCTGAGGTGCCTTCTGCTCAGCATATTATTTCAAAGAGTTTTGGCAAAGATAGCGAAATATTAAAACAGGGATTTCTTTTTTTTGTAAGTAATCAGTATACTATTTACAATGAAATTACACCTGGCGCAGTAACGGGAAGGGGTATAGAGGGTATAATGGAATAGAGGAAATGCAGGGTTTAAGTTTTACATTTAAAATTTGAGTCCACTCCGAAAAGTAATTTTTTGCCACTAAAGCACAAAAGCACTAAATTTCACTAAAATTAGTTTATTGATTTTCCGTCTTTTGTGGGTTTTCGTGATTTAGAGTTTTCGTGGCATTCTCCCTTTTTTGGCTTTTCGGAGTGGACTCAAATTTATACTTCCCAACCAGATTGCTTTAACCGTAACACTTATTCCCTTTATACCCTTTATTTCCTCTATATCAGTTAAAAGATTCTTAATCCGGTAAATATAAGATTGTCAGCAAACTGATGAGTCACCTTTTTTTTACTGGTGCTATTTAACGGGGATAAACCGGTAATCGCTGTTGTGTCCTATATTCCAATGAGTGTTCTGAAAACCATTTCCTTTAAGCCTTTCAAAGGTGAATTGTGTTTGGGTGAGGCGTATTTTCATTTCAACGAGGCAATTTTCAAAATCATTACCATACCTGAAAAGTGCATTAAGAAAGTACCATCCGGCATCAAATCCATCAAAAGCATACAAGTCTATTGTGGGTTCAGTTGAATACTTTTTTCTGAAATTCCCGATCCACTTTTTTATTTCATAATCCTGGTAATTTATAATGGCAGGGACAAAGAAATGAGTGTTCATATTCACTAAATATTGATTTTCCATTTCATTGAATTTTTGCCATTCGGGCAAACCAAAAAGTGTGATTTTGTAGCTTTCAGCCATTTTGTTCAATCGCGACAATAAGTCCTGGCTAAAGACCTTTTCCTCAGTCAGAACGATAATAAAATTATTGCGAATGCGGGAGAGATTAATCTTAATATTATTAGCACTGTCGCTGCTGAGCGTCACTTCTTTTACCGTATTGCTGACCATCGTTTTCTCCGAAAGGCTTCTTGATATCCTGTCTTTAGTGATCAGTTGGTTATCGCTTAAAAGTTTGTCTGTTTTAAGTGAATCAAGGGTATGAAGGATTTCCCGGTTGCTGATGCCGGAATTTGAAGACCGGTGACTGTTCAGGTAGTTTTTCAGAAAGGAAACCTCTTCCTGATATTTATATTTGTTTTGCCTGATAATAATGACGTTGCTTTCAGGTTGATGCTGAACAATGTAATCGGCAAGCTGTTCAGTCTGAAAGTTCGGGGAGGGTTTCAACTTAAAAACATTAGGATATCCATTGATGATCTCTTCCCGTGAAGAAAGGGGATTAACGATCCAGATATTGTTCGACAATGCAAAATCTGCTATTTTCTTAAAGCTTTCACTGTAAAAAGGACCGATGATAAGGTCCATTTTTGGGAGTTCGGGTTTTTTTAAAACCGAATTTATTTTTCGCGAAGAATTATCCACGTCATATACATAGAGGTTCATTTTAAGTCCGGCTTTGCTCATTGAATCAACAGCCATCATAAATCCTTCGTAAAACTGCAAGAATTTAAATGGTGATGCCTTTAAAATGTTTTCCCCCTCAAAACTTATGGCATTATTGAGGCTATCGGCTTCTTCGAGGAAGAGTGGAATCATCAGGGCAACATTGAAAACGGTTTGTTTGTTTTTATCCTTCTCTGAACACGCCGGGCTTTCCTCTATTTTTGGTTCAGGCTCAGGTTTTATGTTTTTTTGCTCAGTTTTTTCCGCTGGTTTTACAGGTATTTTAATCTTATCACCTTTCCCGACTTTTTTTGTTGCATCAGGGTTGAGTGAAGCGAGTTCCCCGAAGGGAACTTTAAACCGGACGGCAATATCCTGGAGTTTCTCGTTTTTTTCGGAAACATAAATAAAATAGGTTTTTTCAGGCTGAGGATCAGGGATTGCAATTACCTGCCCGACCGAAAGAGTAGGGGAGATGCCGGGATTGGATTGCCTGAGATCATCAGGCGTAATCCCGTATTGCCTTGAAATGGAGTAAAGCGTTTCGCCTGCCTGAACGATGTGCTGGTTTGAAATACCGGATTTTTGGGAAATATCAGGTTTACCGGGTTTGTAACGAATGGGAATATTGATTATTTGTCCTTCCTTTACTGATTCACCCAACCCCGGATTCTGTTTTTTAATTTCATTTATATCAGCACCATAACTTCGGGCGATTCCATAAAGTGTTTCCTTGCTTTTTACAATATGTTGAAAGGTTTCTTCTTTTTTAGGTTGTTGAATATCACTTTGATCGTTCTGTTTACGAAACAGAATATTTAAAATCTGTCCCGTTTTTATTCCCGATTTGGCTGAAGGATTTGCAGTCTGGATTTCTTCAACAGTGACTCCGTAAACCCTGGCTATTTCAAAAAGTGTTTCGCCTTGTTTGATGAAGTGCATATAATATTGCTTGCCATCAATGGTTTCGATGATCTCAGATTTTTTGACCGGAGATTCCGCTTGTGCTTTCAACACAAAAGGAAATATTACTAAAATAAATCCAATAAAAATTAACTTTTTCACAAACTTTACGCTTTATACCGTAAAAGAATCCGGCATTAATTTTTTCTTAAAAAAGTAACTCAAAAACCTAGAGTCAATTATTTCAAAACTAAAACTTCCAACTTTGAACACTGAACCCAGAACCCAGAACTTCCCTTCCCTTCCCTTCCCTTCCCTTCCCCTCCCTCTCAAAAACTCATCTATTCCCATTCTATTGTGGCAGGTGGTTTTGAACTAATATCATAAACTACCCGGTTCACACCCTTTACCCTGTTGATGATTTCGTTCGACATTTTAGCCAGAAACTCATAGGGCAAATGCGACCAATCGGCTGTCATTCCATCAGTTGAACCTACGGCCCGCAAGGCGACCACATCTTCGTAAGTTCTTTCATCTCCCATTACACCGACCGACTGAACCGATAACAAAATAGCACCCGCTTGCCAGACTTTATCATACAAATCAAACTTTTTTAATCCTTCAATATAAATATAATCCGCTTCCTGAAGCACCCTGATCCGTTCTTCGGTAATTTCGCCCAAAATCCTGATTCCCAAACCGGGTCCGGGAAACGGGTGGCGGTTTAGTAAATTCGGATCCATTTCAAGCGTCCTGCCAATCTTCCTGACCTCATCTTTAAATAATGTATTGAGAGGTTCTACCACCTTCAGTTTCATAAAATCGGGCAATCCACCCACATTGTGATGGGATTTTATGGTTGAGGAAGGTCCTTTAACGGATTTTGATTCGATGACATCGGGATAAATCGTTCCCTGAGCCAGCCATTGAACATCCTGAATGCGGTGAGCTTCCTGGTCAAAAACCTCAATGAAGGTATTGCCGATAGCTTTCCTTTTCTTTTCGGGGTCGGTAATTCCTTTTAGTGCTTTGTAAAACCTTGCGCGTGAATTTACACCTGTGACATTCAATCCCATGTGCTGATAAGAGTCGAGTACCGATTCAAACTCATTTTTCCTCAGCAATCCATTATCAACAAATATGCAATGAAGGTTTTTCCCTATCGCCTTATCTAACAGAACGGCAGTAACTGACGAATCCACTCCCCCTGATAAACCCAGCACAACCTTATCATTTCCGAGTTTTTTCCTGAGTGCCGAAATGGTCGAGTCAATGAATGACTCAGGTGTCCACGAACCGGAACAACCACAGATATTCAGAACAAAGTTCTTTAATAAAACCATTCCTTCGGTAGTGTGATAAACTTCCGGATGAAACTGGATTCCATACGTTTGTTTTCCATCAATTTTATAACCTGCAATAGGAACATCTGCTGTGCTGGCGATGGTATTAAAATTTTTCGGGATATTTAATATTGTATCTCCATGCGACATCCAAACCTGCGTATTAAGGGTCATGCCCTGCATTAGATCCGAAGAAGTGTCAATAAATGCAAGGTTTGCTCTGCCGTATTCTCTTATTTTGGAGGGCAATACTTCACCTCCCGAATTTTGTGCAATGTATTGGGCACCATAGCAAACCCCTAATGTTGGGATAGTATTTGAAAAAGAAGATAAATCCGGAGCCGGAGCATTACTATCCCTGACAGAAAAAGGGCTTCCTGAAAGGATGATCCCTTTTAACTGATCGCCGAAATCTGGAAAACCGTTATACGGGTGAATTTCACAATAGACATTCAGTTCCCTTACTCTTCTTGCGATAAGCTGAGTATATTGCGAGCCGAAATCAAGTATTAAAATGGTTTCCTGCATTGTAACAAGCTTAGGGGGCGTAAAATTAAATTCCGTTGACCATAAGTCAAAATTTAGTTATAAACATAAGGTCATTGTTGCTGTTAAGAAACGGTTGTGAAAGGAGTTTATGAGCCAAGGAATTTTGACAAAACCATAAAAAGTTGTTCCTGAGAAATGGGTTTGGCGATAAAATCGTCGCAACCTGCTTCAAAAGCACAATCCATTTCGGAATTCATGGTGAAGGCGGTCTGGGCGATAACAGGAATTTCATTGCGTTTTGCCTTGATCAATCGTGTGGCTTTGTATCCATTCATAACCGGAAGGCGAATATCCATCAATACCAGGTCAATCGGCAGGTTCGATTCGCAGAGTTCTACAGCCTTTTGACCATCCCTCACTTCAATCAGAGTAGCTCCGGTTTTTTTGAGGTAAACCTTTAGCAGGTAAGCATTGGTTTCGTCATCTTCTACAATCAGGATATTCTTTTTGCTCCAGTTTGGAATCTTGTCCGTTATTTTTTTATAAGTAACAGGGTTGTAAGATGACCAGGAATAATTACCAGCAACGTAAAAGTGGTCGTGAATTGTTGATATTTTTATCATGTCGTTGGATAATTAATACTTAAACTGTGTCGTTTCCGGGTTAGAGGAAAATATGAACGATGTTGATGGATTAATTTAAAAATGTTCAACGATTTATTTCCTAAAACCACTATAAAAATAATGTTATTAAAGGCCTTATATTGCATAATGCTCTAATATTTTTACAAAATTATTAACAGCAAAACGCAAGAATAGTTTAAATACAAAGAATAATGTTAAAAGAACATTTGCAATAAGCGGCAAAAGTACATCAAGATCGGACAATACCGACAAGGGTTGTAAAATAATTTGTCAATAATTTTACAAGAAACTTTGCGATCAACTAAACCGATTAATTTTGCCTGTTAATTTACTTTGGTTTGTGAGTATATTTGAGTCACATTTGTTAGATGGATATTTGAGTTCCTTAAATGAATTAAGGAACTGCCGCTTCTGTCCACGGAATTGTAATGCCGACCGGCTTTCCGGGAAAACCGGCTATTGCAACAGTGATGCTGGCTTTCATATTTCTTCCATTTGTAATCATAAGGGAGAAGAACCGGCAATATCCGGAAGATTTGGTATTTGCAATGTTTTTTTCAGCCACTGCAATATGAAATGCCTTTTCTGTCAGAATCACCAAATAAGCCAAAATGATAGAAGTGTAGTTTCTTTCAGAATGGAGTTGGACGAGATTTTAGAAAGAATAATCTCAATCCTCGATTCCGGTGTGGAAGCAGTCGGGTTTGTTTCTCCTTCGCATTTTGTTCCGCATGTAAAGATTATCGTTCAATCTCTTAATCATCTTGGCAGAAAACCCATTATAATTTACAATACCAATGGATACGATAACTTATCCTCCATCCGGCAGTTGGAGGGATTAGTTGACGTTTATCTGCCTGATTTCAAATATATGGACGACCGGCTTGCGAAAGATTACTCAGATACGCCCAACTATTCGTTACATGCCTCCAAGTCAATTATGGAAATGTACAGACAAAAAGGCTCGACTTTAATAACCAATCAAAATGAATACGCGGAATCAGGTTTGATCATCCGGCACATGGTTCTGCCCGGGCATATTGAAAACAGTTTAGCTGTATTGCGTTATATTGCGCAGGAAATTTCGACCAATATTCATATATCCCTCATGTCACAATATTATCCAAATGAACTTGTAAAGAATAACGCTCAATTGGGAAGGGTTTTGACAGTAGAAGAATATTCCGTAGTTACCCATGAAATGGAAATATTAGGATTTACAAAAGGCTGGATACAGGAACTGCAAAGCGCAAATTTTTATCAACCAGATTTTGAATATCCCCATCCCTTCGAAGGCTAAAGCAAATTACTGAATGATGAGTCGCCCGGAAATGGATTCTTTATCCGTTTCTATTTTATAAATATATGCGCCGGGAACAATTCCACTGACATCTAAAACCAGCGTATTCATTCCGGATACCGGATTGGGAACTTCATAACTGTTAATTACTTTTGATGTAGCATCCAACAATGAAATGCTGACTTTCCCCTGAAAATCCTGAACTAAATTAAATATTACAGTCGTAGTGCCAACAGCAGGATTAGGGAAGCATTTGGTGGAGGAGTCCTGATGGAGATTGTCGCCTAATCCGGTTGTGTAATTATCAAAAGTGACATCCATGCTATCCATGCTCATATTTCCAAACTCATCCCAGGCTTCAACAAATAACCGGTATTGACCGTCAGGGTAATCAGCAGTTGGAAACGAAAGCTGCAATTCCGAAACTTCTGCGATAGAATCACCGTTATTGTTAGTCAAAATTTGGAAATAGTCACGTTCGTGGTTCATCCAGGGAGGCGAAGGATGAGCATCGTCCTTTTTATACATCAGCGGCGCATAAGGTTCATAATAACCACCGGAATAGTAACTGTATGAATGGTTTAATATCTGCCCCAAGGTCTTGGGAAAAACATTTATATTTTCAGGCAGCATATTCAACCAGTAATAGGTTTTAAATGCCGGCTGTTCCCACTCTGAATTTCCATGATAATCGCTTATTTTAGCAATGATATCTATGTTTCCGGAAAGGTCATTTGGATTTAAATAATTGCTCGTTTCATTTGTGCAAAAACCAAATTTTGAAGTTGAAGAAAAATTTTGAATATCAGGCGCTATTTCATCTGTAATCGGGTCAAGAGCAAGCAAAGGGTTAAAGTTAATCCCCCATTCATCATCATCGTAATACCATACTGTTCCCTGGTCGTGAATATTAATAAAGTGGATATGCCCCCAGTCCTCAGCCCAATAAACAATATCACCCAGGTAATCATGTACATTCACATAGTCGCCAACATCAACCTGAATACTACTTTCAACCAAATGAGCATAAAGCCACCCATCGGAGTAACCCGAAACCTGTTCAGGGCTAATTGCTACTCTCCAATACGAAGCGCCACCAATAGTAAGGACAAGTTTCACCCATCCTTCCTGGACTGCATAAGTAGGTTCATTGATTGGTGTTTCAATGTCAAGACCCTGATGGAGGTATGACCAGTTTCCTGAACCATCGCCCATGTGCTGTTCGTAATGATTCCAAACTTTATGCACCTGGTCAAAAGGCACAAAGGGCCAGGGAATGGTTTCGTAAGAGGATGAAGATTTTTTTTGATTCTTTGTCGCTTCAAAAACCTGGTAATTTTTAGAGGCAATCTCTTCCTGTGTAGCCAAATTTCCCTGCATATCATATACCTGCAAAATTCCTTTCGAAATCCCATCAAACCGGAAATGAACTCCTGCAAGAATTTGATTATTAATTCCTATACGAATATCGCGAAATGAGAAATGTTCAGGCAGTTCGTTTTCAAAAAGAATCTCATTTCGATTGAAGGAGAATGCTTTCAGTAAGTTTTTATCAATCACATAAACACATTGACTGACATTGGATATTGCAATTCCGCGGGGATAGGTAAATCCCGTATTAAAACCGGCAATTTTTTTATAATTCCGGTAAACATTTAGCTGATCTCCCTTCGCGGTAGTTATAATTCGCCCGTCTTCTGAAAAGGCGAACTGGCTGCAACTTTCAAGAGATTTTACCCTGGCTGTGGTCAAATCTATAATGTTGAAATGCTGGTCGGTACCTACAACAAATTTATCACCTTCCGGTGAAAATCCAAATAGAGAAGCATATTTGAAAGATTTCTGAAAATTGAAATTTCCATTTTTGTCAAAAAAATTGACAGAGATTTCCTGTTTGAAATGGAATTTCATATCAACAACAACAAGGTTACCTGAATTAGAAAGGTAAATGTCGGATCCGGGAACGCTTTTGAGAGTATATAAATGTTTGTCACCCTTAAAAACCTGTAAGTTTTTCAATATGCGCATTTCATCCGATACTGCTCCGATGTCGAACTTTGCTCTGTATATTCCATTTTCAGACGAAGCTTTGAATTCATCAATATTCACGCTTTGAAAAGTGCCATTAAAAGAAAGTGTGAGGTTCGTGGGTAGGTAATTTGTCTTTTGCGCTTTTATATTCGCAGTAAATCCGAAAATCATAACCGGAATCGTCGCCATAATAATTAACCTGTAGAATTTCATATTTTTGCTCATTATTTTTGGCTAAATTATAAAATTGCAACGTAACGCAAAAAATTAAAGTCTGATGTTCTTTTTCCCGATTACATATCATGAACCTTTGTTCAGACCACCGAGCGAGGCTTATTCATTGATTTTGCAGGTTACAATAGGGTGTTCCTGGAATAAATGCTCATTTTGCGAAATGTATACCTCAAAGAAATTTAGCATACGACATGAGGAAGATATTTTCAAAGAAATAGAAATGGTAAGGGAAAAGGGGTATGATGTTCGCAAAGTTTTCCTGGCCGATGGAAATGCTATGGTATTGTCAACAGGTAAACTTATTCGTATTTTGAATCAACTGAACAAAACATTTCCTAAGCTTTCGAGGGTTTCTGCTTATGCCATAGCAAAAGACCTGGAATACAAATCTGTTTCTGAATTGACTGAACTGAGGGAAGCAGGAATGAAATTGATATATGTTGGCATCGAAACAGGTAGTGATGAACTTTTAAGACGTATTAACAAAAGCGAAACCTTCTGGTCAACCCGTGATAGCTTGATCAAAGCCAGACAAGCAGGTATAAAAAGCTCTGTAATGATACTGACGGGACTGGGCGGTAAAAAATATTCCGAGATTCATGCCACCGACTCGGCAAGGTTGATAAACGCTCTTCAACCCGAATTTTTGTCAACTTTGATCTTAAGTTTTCCTTATGGCATTGAACATTATAAGAGCAGGTTTGATGGAATATTTGAAGAAATGAGCCAGCTTGAATTGTTGAAAGAGCAACAGCTTTTTATATCGGAGTTGAATGTTGAAAATGTAATTTTCAGAAGCGATCATGCTTCCAATTATCTTTCTTTGAAAGGTACATTATCGAGGGATAAAGAACGAATATTAGATGAACTTGAAATGGCAATCCACCATCCTGAGAAGGCTATACTGAGAGAAGAGTGGCAGAGGGGGCTGTAGATGTAAGATGTTAGAAATTAGATTTTAGATATTGGAAATTAGATGTTAGAAATTAGTCACTCAGTTTAATTAAAACAGCACCAGAATGAATAACTTGCGATATAAACGGATAAAAGTGAGTGAGGCAAGGATCAGTATGCCTGCCCGTCCCTGCCAGGCCTGCAGGTGGTCAGGCGGGCCAGTTTGGGAAAAGGTTGTGGTAAGGTTTTCACTTAGCCTTAGCCTTAGTCTTTGCCTTAACCCCAAAACTACCCCGGCTTCCTTGCCTATGCCTTTACCCATTTTCAGTTTAGTTAAATAAGAGATGTTAGAAACTATTTTTGGTAAGTAATATGAGATAAGAATGGATTTAGGGATAGAAAATAAGTTATTTGTTGTGACCGGCGCTACAAGTGGATTGGGAAATGGAGTTGCAATTGCGTTGTTAAATGATAACGCCAGAGTGATTGCTGTGGCACGTGATGAAGGAAAATTGAATGAATTCGCCATAAAATATCACGGTATGGTTGAAACTATATTAGGTGATGTCACTCAGTCTTTAACAATTCAAAAAATTCTGGATCAGCTTGGCGATCGCCATCTTAGCGGGCTGCTTGTAAATGCAGGAGGTCCGCCTGCAAAATCTTTTTTGGAAACCAACCTCGAAGACTGGGATACCGCTTACAATCAGCTTTTGCGCTGGAAGGTGGAGTTGACGAAAGCCATGTTACCATTATTTCTTAAGCAACAGTATGGCAGAATCGCATTTATCGAAAGTATGTCGGTAAAACAACCTGTTGCAAACCTTGTTTTAAGCAACTCTCTCCGGCTTGCTGTTGTGGGTTTTGCTAAAACGCTTTCGCAGGAAGTAGCAAAAAATGGAATTACTATAAATATCCTGGCACCGGGATTTCATGACACTACTGCTGCCCGGCGATTGTTTATAAAAAGGAGCGAGGTTGAGAATATTTCCATCGAAATGTCCAGGCAGAAATATGAATCTGAAATTGCTGTCGGGAAAATGGGCGACACACTTGAATTTGGAATGTTAGTGGCGTGGCTGCTTTCACCTTATGCCGGATACATAACCGGTCAAACCATAAGTGTTGACGGAGGCGCAATAAAAGGAACAATGGGATAAGAATATTTTTGGTTTTTTGTAGTGATTGAATTCAAAATATTTTATTATGATTGAAAATAATTGGAACATTGAAAGTTTGACTGCTGAGTTTTTAAATTTACATGGTGGGAAAAAAGAAGATATTAAAGTTTATTTTGCCCCGGGAAGGGTCAACCTGATCGGTGAGCACACTGATTATAACGGTGGTTTTGTATTTCCTTGCAGCCTGCATTACGGAACCTATCTGCTGGTCAAAATTATTTATGATCCGGTATTAAAGTTAAAATCAATGAATTTCCCAATGACAGCAGAGGTTTGCATTGATAAGCCGCTTACTGCTATTGGTAAAAATTGGGTAAATTATCCTCTGGGAGTGATTAGGGAATTTCAAAAAAAAGGACTTCGGCTGCCTGGTTTGGCAATGCTTTTTGCAGGAAATATTACCAATGCCGCGGGATTATCGTCGTCGGCTTCAATAGAAATGGTGACGGCATTTGCATTGAATGATCTGGGTGGGTATAAATTTGAAATGATTGATCTGATAAAACTTTCGCAACGCGCCGAAAATGATTTTGTCGGGATGAACTGCGGGATTATGGATCAGTTTGCCGTTGGTATGGGTAAAAAGGATCATGCTATTTTCCTCAATTGCGATACCCTGGAACATCAACTCGTTCCATTGATTCTGGGCGATTATAAACTGATAATTACAAACACCAACAAACGCCGTGAGCTTGCCGGTTCAAAGTACAACGAAAGGAGAATGGAATGCGAGAATGCCATCAGCGATTTAAAACCCTTTCGTTCATTACGCAATTTAAGCGAATTGAGCCTAAACGAATTTAACCAACTAAGTGAAAATATTACAGATGAAATCATCCGCAAAAGAGCTAAACATGTTGTTACAGAGAATAACCGTGTTCTTGAGGCGATTGAATGTCTGAAGAATAATGATCTTGTGAGATTTGGAATATTAATGAACGAGTCCCATGCTTCACTCAAAGATGATTATGAAGTATCATGTTTTGAATTGGATACGCTTGTGAATGAAGCATTTAAAATAAAAGGCGTTTTGGGATCAAGGATGACAGGCGCTGGTTTTGGGGGATGCACCGTAAGTCTGGTTCATAAAGATCAAATAGAAAATTTTATTAAAACAGTGGGTGAAAATTATCAGAAAATCACCCAACTCCAACCCGATTTTTTTGTCGCCGAAATTGGCAATGGCGTGAGGAGTTTATAGTTTTTTGAATGAGTTTATAAAATTAATTTTGACTAAATTTTGTGCCGAAGGCATCCATAAAGGAGATTAATTAAAATGACAGGTTTTTGATGTTAAGCTAATACAAAATCTAATAATATAGTCAATTTGGTAACATGTTCGAAAAAGTATCCATAAAAATATACCAATGGAAGAATTAAAAAAGAGAGAGAAAAAGACAAAGCTGGATGAAACCTTTTATTCGCAGGAATTGCTGAGGTTGCAGATTGAACTGGTAAAGCTGCAGGAATGGGTAAAAGAAAAAGGGCTGAAAGTAGTGGTCATTTTTGAAGGAAGGGATGCAGCCGGAAAAGGAGGAGCAATAAGCAGGATAGTCGAAAAACTTAATCCCCGGATTTGCCGAATTGCTGCATTAGCCAAGCCAACCGAAAGGGAAAAGACCCAGTGGTATTTCCAGCGTTATGTTTCCCATTTTCCGGCTGCAGGCGAAATGGTATTATTCGACAGGAGCTGGTACAACCGCGCTGTTGTTGAGCGGGTGATGGGATATTGCACAGAAGATGAGTATTGGGAATTTCTCAGATCTTGTCCTAAGTTTGAACAGATGCTCATTCGATCGGGTATGATCATTATCAAATATTGGTTTTCGGTAAGCGATAAAGAACAGAAAAAGCGCTTTCATGAGCGGCTTGTGGATCCTATGAAACGATGGAAATTCAGCGAGGTTGACCTGAAGTCGTATGAAAAGTGGGATGAATATTCAAGGGCAAAAGATGAAATGTTTACTTATACTGACATTAAGCAATCGCCCTGGTTTGTCGTTGACGGCGATGACAAACGGCGCTCCCGACTCAACTGCATCAGTCATTTGCTGAGTATGATACCGTATGAATATTTGGATCACGATATAATTGAATTACCCAAGCGAAAAAGGAAATCCAGTTATGTGCGACCACCCATATCGGAGCAGACCTTTGTGCCAAAGGTTTATTAGACCTAACAGGTTTTTTCCAACCTGTTAGGTCTTCTGGAAAGAAAAAATTATATGTTTATGCCCCTCGCAACTAATAAAGTAACAGTTCTTGAACCTGAAATGTATTATCACATCTTCAACAGGGCAGTGGGTGATGAATTGCTTTTCAGAGAAGAGACCGATTATACCTATTTTCTTAGTAAAATTGAAAGATTTATTCTCCCTGTTGCTGAACTGATTTCATATTGTTTAATACCCAATCATTTTCATCTATTTATAAGAGTACTGGATCAGGAAACAATATTGACAAACCTGAAAGTTGTTCATATTGAGTCTTATGAAAATACGTTGAATCAGGCTTTCAGTAACTTTTTTAATAGTTATACCAAAACCTATAACCTCAGGTACAACCGGAAGGGAAAGCTTTTTATCTTACCCTATAAAAAGAAGCTTGTAGAGGAGGAAGCATATTTCATTTCTATTATCAACTAAATTCACAGGAATCCTGTCCATCACGGATTGACTCATGATCACAAGTCCTGGAAATATTCGTCATATAATACCTATCTTTCCGAAAGTAAAACAAGGATAAGGCGTGATATTGGAATGGAATATTTTGGAGATATCAAAAGCTGTATCAAATTTCATGAAGAAAACCATGTAAAGCCAGGTAGTGAGGAATATCTGACAGAGTAAAACCTAACAAGTTTATTAGACCTAACAGGTTGGAAAAAAACCTGTTAGGTTTATTTAATCCCAAATTTATAAACCGTCTTCTGCTTATACTCTTCTCCGGGTCTCAGAATAGTATTTGGAAATTCCGGGTGATTGGGTGAATCAGGGAAATGCTGGGCTTCAAGGCATAAACCGAAGTGTTTTTTGTAAATCATTCCCCCATGTCCGGTAATGCTGCTATCAAGGAAATTGCCGGAATAAAACTGCATACCCGGCTCATCGGTATAAACTTCCATAATTCTTCCTGAAACCATGTCAGATAATTCAGCAACCTTGCCAAATGTTCCTTTATTATTCAACACATAATTATGGTCGTAACCACCAGGAACATCATTTATTCTGCCTCCAACTGTAATTGGTTTGCGAAAGTCCATTGGGCCGGTAACATCAAGAAGTTCGCCGGTTGGGATTAGGGTTTCGCCTACTGCCGTATATTTATCGGCATCAATGAATAATTCATGTTCAAGGATATCTCTGCCGGATGTTCCTGAAAGGTTAAAATAGCTGTGATGGCTCAGATTGATAGGTGTGGGTTTATCGGTGATAACGGTATATTCAATTTTTAATTCATTTACTTGCGTCAATGTATAAATTATTTTTACAGCAAGATTGCCTGGGTAACCCTCATCACCATTAACCGATAAGTAATTCAGTTTTAATCCGGCTTCATTTTCTGATTGGAATTCTTCTGCATCCCAAATTACTTTATCAAATCCTTTCATTCCTCCATGCAGATGGTTTGGGCCATTATTAACAGCAAGTGAGTATTCAGTTCCATCAAGGGTGAATTTTCCTTTTGCGATGCGGTTGGCATACCTGCCGACTATTGCACCGAAATAGGGCGTTTCTTTCAAATAACCCTCCAGATTGTCATACCCCAAAACAACATTATCCATGTTGCCATTTTTATCAGGTGCAATGATGGATGTAACAATTCCACCGTAATTGGTTATTTTAACCGTAAATCCTGAACCATTTTTCAATGTATAAAGCTGAACCTCTTTGTTATCAATATTCCCAAAAACTTCCTTTGTGATATGCATAGAATTCTTGTCTTTTTTATCTTGTTTAGGGTTGTTATCAATACATCCGCCGATTAAAGTCAAAACGATCAAACCGGCTATCCATTTATTTATTTTCATGCTTTTCATTTTTTGAGAATATTTTCACTTCTTCCACGAATCTTTTTGCTATAGCACCGCTAAGCGGGCTCGTATAATCCATGCGTTCGGGATGCCATTGAACAGCAAATAAATAAGAACTATTAGCTATGTCTTTTAATCCAATTGCTTCGATTAAACCATCCTGTGTGGTTGCCATACCTTCCAGCCCTTTGCCCAAAATGTCAATTCCCTGATGATGGTTACTATTGGTAATACCCTTGTCGGTTCCTGTGATTTCATGCATCAAAGAGCCTTCTGAAATTTTTACTTCATGAGGACAGTTATATGTGTCGGGCAATTGGTGTTTGATTATCGTATCCATATCAGAGGGTATATCAATGATAAGCGATCCGCCGAAATGCACATTAATCAACTGCAATCCCCTGCAAATTCCCTGAACCGGCATTTTTAATTCAATTGCTTTGGAAAGCAAAGCGAACTCAAGTGTATCTCTTTTAAAGTCGGGCTGAAGGATGCGGGAAGTGTCATTTTCCTTGCCAAACCTGCCGGGGTAAACATCGGTTCCTCCGGTTAGCAACAGACCATCACATTCAGCTAATAGTTTTAATGCTGAATCCAATTCCAAATGGTACATATCGAAAATAACCATGGTGGAATCAACACTCTTCAGCCATCGGTAATAGTTCTGGTAATCAATTTCAGGTATGGCTTTTGAAATTGCAATTTTAATGGTCGTGGGTTGAGTCGCAGATTGACAACTCCAAAGAGAAGCAATAAAAACGATTAGGAGGACTTGATTCAGGATTTTTTTCATTGAAGAAAGGTTAATTGGTGCGATGTACAAAACGGTAAATTCCATTCAGGAATAGTGAAACGGCTATGAGAACCACCGCAAGCATCATCAGGATATTAGTAATTTTAAAGGCAGGTATCAGAATAAACCCAGCTAAAAAAACACCTGCAATGCTTCCTATGGTTGAGATTGCATATAGATTTCCAACGGTTGATCCGCTTTTGTCAATGGATTTCATTTTTATTCGCACAGCAAATGGACTCACCATTCCTAATAGAATAGATGGTATGGCAAACAAAATCAGAGCTGCGATAATTGTAACCACATGAATATTCTTAAATGAATTCAGGAGTATTTCAAGAACTGATTCCTTTATCAAAACAGTGACAATAATAAAAAGTGCGGAAATGAAAATAAACAGCGAAAGAATATCTGCTCTGGGACGCATATCAGCGATTCTTCCACCCCAAAAGTATCCGATACTCAGGCTGAGCAATATAATTCCAATGATGCTTGTCCATGAAAACAAAGATGTCCCAACATACGGACCTAACATCCGCGATCCTACAATCTCAAATGCCATTACTACTGCTCCGCAAAAAAAAGCGACGATTTCGAGAGTGAACTTTTTCATGAATTAAATTTATGTGACAAACTTACACAAATTTTATTTTTTGTGCCCTCAATTTAGTTGCATGGAGCCCATAATTTTGTAAACATAATTTTAACATATCCTAATTTACGTTTATTCTTCGTTTTTATCCGCTTATTCTGGATTATTTTTATTAAAGAGATTAAGTTCAATTAGCTGTTCTGAACTTAAAAAACTTCTTTATTTTTGCCGCTAAAATATTAGAAAAATGAAATCAAGTATGAGTCTGCCCGCATTTCCTTCTGTTTATTGTTTGTTTTTTTTGTTACCGCTGATCGGTGTTTTATTTTTACTCTCCTGTTCTCCCAAAAAGAAGGAAGTTCAAAAAAAGGCTCCGCCTGAAAGTTTCGTAGTTCACCCTGAATGGAATAGGTCGGCTAACATTTACGAAGTCAATATCAGACAATATTCCCCGGAAGGAACCTTTGCAGCTTTTCAGGAACATTTACCCCGCTTAAAAGAACTCGGTGTGGATATTTTATGGCTTATGCCGATTCATCCCGTTGGAGAAAAAAACCGCAAAGGTAAATTGGGAAGTTACTATGCTGTAAAAGATTACGTTGCAGTTAATCCGGAATTTGGTACAATAGATGAATTTAAAGAACTTGTTTCAAAAGCACATGAACTTGGATTTAAAGTTATACTTGATTGGGTAGCTAATCATACGGCATGGGACAATGCCTGGATTACTAAGCATCCGGAATGGTACTCTGCTGATTCGGCTGGTAATATGCTTTCCCCTTTCGATTGGACTGACGTGGCGGATCTCAATTATGACAATATGGAACTCAGGACAGCAATGATCAGCGCTATGAAATTTTGGATAACAGAAACCGATATTGACGGTTATCGTTGTGATGTTGCAGGAATGGTTCCCACAGATTTTTGGGAACAGGCGCGAAAGGAGCTTGACCAGATCAAACCAGTATTCATGCTTGCCGAAGCCGAGCAGCCCGATCTTCATATTTATGCTTTTGATATGACGTATGCGTGGGAATTACACCATTTATTTAATAATATTGCGAAAGGTGAAAAACAGGCGATGGATCTGGTAAACTATTTTCTAAAGCAGGATACGCTTTATCCGGCTGATGCTTATCGGATGAACTTTATCACAAACCACGATGAGAACTCCTGGAACGGAACCGAAATGACAAGAATGGGTGATGCAGTAAAAACGATGGCTGTATTATCCTATACACTTCCCGGCATGCCCTTGCTGTACAGCGGTCAGGAAGTTGGAATGAATAAAATGCTCCGTTTTTTTGAAAAAGATACTATTTACTGGGATAACAATTCTTCCCTTCCAATTTTTTATTCTCAACTGAATAATTTGAAAAAAAATAATTCTGCACTTTGGAACGGGAAAGCCGGAGGAACCTTCCATCCCTTGCAAACCAGCAGCCAGCCTGCCGTTTTTGCTTATGTTCGTGAAAAAGAGGAGAGTAAAATATTGGTGCTGACAAATCTTTCTGATGCGGCTGTTACTGTAAAGATTTCCGACAAATTACTTGCCGGAGAATATACCGAGTTATTCACCGGAGATGAAAAAACCTTTGGAAAGAAGCTAACCATTGATCTTACTCCCTGGCAATATTTTGTATTCATTAAAAAATAAAAACTCAATTATTATGAAAATGCAAACTTATTTATCTTATCTGCTTTCCTTCCTGATTGTATTTACCGTGTTGACATCGAATGGGCAGATGCCTGCTGCAATTTCCGTACTGCCTGAAAATGCAACATTTTACGATGAAATAACCCTTTCTTTTGATGCAGACCTTGCTTGTTTTGAAAATGGTAGCTTGAATGGTTTAACATCCATAGCTATGCATTCAGGAGTAACAATCAATGGTTCAAACTGGTTAAATGTAGTGGAATATAATTCCACCGGGGCAAATGGTCAAAGTCCTTTACTGGATGTTAATCCTGACGGAACATTTTCTATTACCTTTATCCCTTATGAATTCTATGGGTTTCCGGCAGGGGCAAGTGTTACACAAATATGTGCAGTTTTTAATAATGGCATGAACTGGGATCAGGATGGCCGGGATTTTATTCAGGGTGGTACAAGCTGTACCGACTTTTTTATTCCCATCCTTACAGGCTCGCCTTATGTCCCCGCTCTGAATAGTATAGTTCCTAATGAAGGCATACAGGGCGAAACGCTGAATGTTCAAATTTTTGGAATTAATACACATTTCACCAATAGCTCAACTCAAGTTTGGCTAGAAAAAGATTTGATTACTTTGTCCATGGCTTCCTTTTATGCTGTGAATGATACCCTGATAGCTGCCAGTATTGCAATACCCGAAGATGCTGTTACCGGCTTCTGGACGTTAAATGTTGACACACCTGACGATGGTTTGCTTGTTCTTGCAAATGCATTTAAAATTAAATCATCCGGAGGGACTATGCCTGCAGCCATATCCATTTATCCACCTGATGCCACAGCATACGACGAACTTACGCTTACTTTTAACCCGGAAGAAGCCTGTTTTACGACTGGAACCATTGTTGGTGCTTCCCAGGTTTTTATTCATTCCGGTGTTGGTTTATATACTGGCGAAACCTGGCAATATGTAGTTGATTTCAGCGCTACCGGCGCCAATGGTCAATCCCCGCAATTAGCGGACAATGGTGATGGTACATGGTCAATAACGTACAATCCATCAGAGTTTTACGGCTTTGAACCCGGTACTTTGGTTACCCAAATTTGTGGTGTATTCAACGATGGAACCTGGGATAAAGATGGGCGTGATTTTGAAGAAGGTACCTCAAATTGTATTGACTTTTTTATTCCTTTAAATCTGGCTACAGGTATTGATGAAGGACAATTGCAGGAATTCGTATTAATGCCGAATCCTGTTTCTGAAATTCTTAAAGTTTTAAACACAACCGAAATTCAGTCATGCAGTATATACAATTTACTAGGGAAAGGCATTGCTGAAATATCAGCTAATAAAAGCAAATCAATCGAGGTTGATGTAAAAACCTTTGAGAACGGGATATATTTTATCATTATTGAAAATAAATCAGGGAAAAAAACAACCCGAAAGTTTATCAAAAATTAACAGGAAATTCAGATGAACTGGTTTTTTGTTATTAAATTTTGATAAAATGTTTGTTTTATAAAAAATAATCATACTTTTGCACCCGCTAAAGTAACGTTCAGAGTTTAATTTATTGATTTATAAAGGAATTAGGAAACCTGACAGATTAAGACGGTAAAAGGTTCCAGCTTGTTATCCAAAGCAAACGTTCACACGATAAGGATTACAAGTGCGTCTTGAGCAAGCCTGCCTTATCTGTAATTTCCACAATTCATTTATTTTAAAGATTTACCGCAATTAACAATTTGTTGTTAACTTTTTTTTAATAAGCGGTTAAATGTATTAAATTAATTTCTACTTTTGCGCTCCTTTTTGTAAGGAGTTTTGGTTAAGAATATTTTAAACAGTTTGATATGCCTACAATACAGCAATTAGTTAGAAAAGGTAGACAAAAATTAATTTACAAGAGCAAATCACCGGCTTTGGATTCTTGTCCTCAGCGGAGGGGCGTTTGTGTCAGGGTATATACCACAACTCCGAAAAAGCCGAACTCGGCTATGCGTAAGGTTGCAAGGGTCCGTCTGACGAACCAGAAAGAGGTGAATGCTTATATTCCTGGCGAAGGTCACAATTTGCAGGAACACTCAATTGTTCTCATCCGAGGTGGAAGGGTAAAAGATCTTCCAGGTGTCAGGTACCACATTATTCGTGGAGCCCTTGATACATCAGGTGTAGAAGGTAGATCACAAAGAAGATCAAAGTACGGCACTAAAGCGCCAAAAAAGAATAAATAAGAAACTAAGATTTAATCGCATTATAAAATGAGGAAATCGAAGCCAAAAAAACGGATAATTATACCGGATCCAAAGTTTAACGATACATTGGTTACAAAATTCGTAAATAACCTGATGGAGCGCGGTAAGAAAAACCTTGCTTACAATGTATTCTACGATGCCATCGAGATCGTGAACAACAAAATGGAAGAAGATGGGCTTGAAGTATTTAAAAAGGCGCTGGTGAATGTTACCCCATCAGTTGAAGTACGAAGCAGAAGGGTAGGAGGCGCAACATTCCAAATTCCTTCTGAAATAAGACCTTCCAGGAAGTTATCCATTGGGATGAAGAACCTGATAGGATATGCTCGTAAAAGGCATGAAAAAAGTATGGCGCAAAAATTAGCGTCGGAGATAATGGCGGCTTTTAAAGATGAAGGCGCAGCATTTAAAAAGAAAGAAGATACACATAGAATGGCTGAAGCAAACAAGGCTTTCTCCCATTTCAGATTTTAATAAATAAAGAAACAGAGGATAGTACAAAATTCATGTCGGATAAATTATTACATACTAGGAATATCGGCATTATGGCTCATATTGACGCGGGTAAGACCACGACAACAGAGCGTATTTTGTATTATACCGGAATCAACCACCGTATTGGTGAAGTACATGATGGTGCTGCTACTATGGACTGGATGGTGCAGGAGCAGGAAAGAGGCATCACCATTACCTCTGCAGCAACTACTGTATTTTGGAATTCAAAAGGACAGGAATATAAAATCAATATTCTTGACACTCCTGGACATGTTGATTTTACAATGGAAGTCGAGCGTTCTTTAAGGGTATTGGATGGTGCAATTGCAATTTTCTGTGCAGTTGGTGGGGTAGAACCACAGTCTGAAACCGTTTGGAAACAAGCCAATCGTTACCATGTGCCACGTATTTGTTATGTTAATAAAATGGATCGCGCTGGCGCTGATTTTTATAAAGTGGTTGCTGAAATAGAAGAAAAACTATTTACAAAGCCTATTCCCATTCAAATACCAATCGGTGCTGAAGATGATTTCACCGGAATTATAGACCTCATTTCAGGCAAAGCTTACCAATGGGATGACACCACTCTCGGAAGAGAATTTTATGAGATTCCTGTTCCTGAAGATTTAAGGGATCAGGTGAATGAATCACGAATTGCCTTAATTGAAGGTGCTGCAGAAGAAAATGAAGAACTGTTCCTCCGTTTTTTAGATAATCCATTATCTATTTCAGAAACTGACATCATTGAATCACTACGAAAAGCTACGTTGGAATTTAGAATAACGCCGGTTTTATGTGGAGCTTCATTTAAAAATAAAGGTGTCCAATTACTTTTGGATGCTATCGTTAATTTCCTTCCTTGTCCATCAGATGTTCCTGCAATAAAAGGAATTAATCCTTTCACAGATAAAGAAATTGAAAGACATGCTGATGCGAATGAACCGTTTGCAGCTCTGGCATTTAAAATAGCGACCGATCCTTATGTAGGTAGGATTGCTTTTTTAAGGGTTTATTCAGGAACAATGGAAGCAGGTGAACAAGCACTAAACAGCAATACAAACAAAAAAGAGAGGATCATGCGTTTGATGCAAATGCATGCAAATAAACAAATACCTCTTAAAAAGATTGAGGCAGGTGATATTGTTGCTGCTGTCGGGTTCAAAGAAATAAAAACGGGAAATACTTTATGCTCTATTCAGCATCCTATTGTTCTAGAATCAATGACCATTCCCGAACCGGTAATAAAAATGGCAGTTGAACCTAAGACCCAGGACGATGTTGATAAACTCATCGCAACACTTAATAGGCTAGCTGAAGAAGATCCAACATTTACCGTAAACATTGACCAGGAAACCGGTCAGACCATCATCAGCGGTATGGGCGAATTGCATTTGGATGTGATTCTGGACCGACTCAGCAGAGAATATAACATAAAATGCAACAAGGGAAATCCCACTGTAGCTTACAAAGAAGCAGTTTCAAAAACAGTTTTGCATAAAGAAATATACAAAAAACAATCTGGTGGTCGCGGAAGGTTTGCCGAAATAAGTGTTGAAGTAGGTCCTGCAGGTTCTGATATTAAAGGATTACAATTTATCAATGACATCAAAGGTGGAACAATTCCGAAGGAATTTATACCCGCCATTGAAAAGGGTTTTAAAACAGCTATGACAAATGGTGTTTTACTTGGTTTCCCACTCGAAAATCTAAAGGTGCGCTTGATAGATGGATCTTTTCATTCAGTAGATAGCGATCCGCTTGCTTTTGAAATTGCTGCAGGAATGGCTTTCAGAGAAGCATGTAAAAAAGCGCTTCCGGTATTACTTGAACCCATTATGAAGTTGGAGGTTGATACTCCTGACTTATATGTGGGTGATGTTACAAGCGATCTGAATAAGCGAAGAGGTCATGTTTTCAGTATTGACACCAAGATGGGATACCAGGCAGTTAAAGCGTTGGTCCCTCTGAGTGAGATGTTTGGGTATGTGACTGTTTTAAGAACTTTTACATCAGGCAGAGCAACTTACAGCCTCGAGTTTTCGCATTATGAGGAAGCACCGCATGATATTAAAGAAAATGTTTTTTATAAAATTAAAGGATACTTGGTTACTGTTTAATCTAATTAAAATAAGGTGAGTCAGAGAATCAGAATAAAACTTAAATCGTACGATCACAACCTGGTGGATAAATCTGCCGAAAAGATCGTAAAAACGGTAAAAACAACCGGTGCTATTGTTAACGGTCCTATACCGTTACCAACGGACAAAAAAATATTTACGGTTAACCGGTCAACTTTTGTCAACAAGAAATCCAGAGAACAGTTTCAACTGTGTTCTTATAAACGATTGCTTGACATTTATAGTTCAACCACAAAAACCATTGATGCTTTGATGAAGTTGGAATTGCCAAGTGGAGTTGAAGTAGAGATCAAAGTATAGTTAATTAAGGTATTGAATTTTAATTGATAATCACATGTCAGGAATTATCGGAAAAAAAGTTGGTATGACCAGCATCTTTGATAAAAACGGGAAGAATATCCCTTGTACCGTTATTGAAGCTGGACCTTGTGTGGTAACACAGGTGAAAACAAAAGCTGTTGATGGTTATGAAGCCATTCAAATTGCATTTGATGAGCAAAAAGATAAGCATACAACCAAAGCGTTAAAGGGTCATTTTGCGAAAGCGGGAGTACCTCCAAAAAAAATGGTGGCTGAATTTACCCGTTTTGAAGAAGGACATCAGAAAAAATTTGGTGATATGATATTAGCAGATATCTTTATTGAAGGAGAGTACATTGATGCTGTTGGAATTTCAAAGGGAAGGGGATTTCAGGGCGTAGTAAGGCGACATAATTTTAGTGGAGTGGGAGATAAAACACACGGGCAGCACGATCGTTCAAGAGCGCCCGGATCAATTGGAGCTTCATCCTGGCCATCGAGGGTTATGAAAGGAATGAGAATGGCAGGTCAGATGGGAAACCACAGAACTAAGATAATCAACCTTCAGATTGTAAAAATCTTGCTTGAAAAGAATTTAGTTATAGTCAAAGGATCGGTTCCTGGTCCTAAAGGTTCATACGTAATACTTGAAAGATGGAGTTAGAAGTTTATAACATAAGCGGGCAAAAAACTGCAAAAAAAGCAGTGCTAAACGATGAGATTTTCGGCATTGAGCCAAATGATCATGCTATATATCTCGACATAAAGCAATACATGGCAAACCGCCGCCAGGGAACTCACGCATCAAAAGAAAAAGGTGAGATCACAGGGAGTACCAAGAAACTGAAGAAACAAAAGGGAACAGGCACCGCTCGTTTCGGTAGTATAAAAAGCCCTTTGTTCAGAGGAGGAGGAAGAGTGTTTGGTCCCCAGCCAAGAGAGTACGGTTTTAAATTGAATAAAAAGTTGAAACGTCTTGCACGTAAATCGGCACTCACTTATAAAGCCCAGGAAAAAGGCATCATTGTTCTTGAGGATTTTACTTTTGAAAGCCCAAAAACGAAAAACTTTATTTCCCTGTTAAAGAATTTTGATCTGCAGGATAAGAAAGTTCTGATGGTACTGGCAGCTAATGACAATAATGTTTATCTGTCGTCAAGAAATATACAGAAAACAAAGATCGTAGATGCTTTGAGTTTGAATACCTACGATATTCTAAATGCCAACAATATCATTTTTGCTGAGGGATCATTGAAAGAAATGGATAAGATACATTCAGTAAACTAATAAAATAGCGATAACGATGAATATCATAATTAAACCGGTAATTACTGAGAAAATGACAGGATTAGGCGAAAAGCTGAATCGCTTTGGTTTCGTAGTTCACAAAAAAGCCAACAAGATACAGATCAAACAGGCTGTTAAGGAGCTTTACGGAGTGGAAGTGGAATCTGTCAATACAATGTATTATTCGGGAAAAAATAAATCACGGTTTACCAAATCCGGAGTGATTTCGGGCAGAACCAGCGGATATAAAAAGGCTATTGTAACATTAGCCAAAGGTGAAACAATCGATTTTTACAGCAATATATAAGTTAAATAGATGGCTTTAAAAAAATTCAAACCGACAACATCAAGCCAGCGCTTTAAGGTAATCAGTGCGTTTGATGATATTACCACCTCCAAACCTGAAAAGAGTTTGCTGGTACCGGTGAAAAAATCGGGAGGTAGAAACAATGAAGGAAGAATGACCATGCGTTATATGGGCGGTGGTCATAAACAGAAGTACAGGTTGATCGATTTTAAGAGGGATAAGGATGGAATTCCTGCTACCGTAAAAACGATTGAATACGATCCGAATCGTACAGCAAGGATTGCTCTGCTGAACTATGCTGACGGAGAAAAAAGATATATCATTGCACCCAATGGTTTAAAGGTGGGTCATGCCCTATTATCTGGCAAAGGTATCTCTCCTGATGTTGGAAATACACTGTTTTTAAGTGAGATTCCTTTTGGAACGATAATTCATAACATTGAGCTACGTCCTGGTCAGGGAGCAAAAATGGCAAGAAGTGCCGGCTCTTATGCACAGTTGATGTCACGTGACGGAAAATTTGCAGTAATTAAATTACCTTCTGGCGAAACCCGTATGATTTTGCAGGCGTGCAAAGCAACCATCGGTATGGTATCCAATGGAGATCATAGTCTTGAAGTTTCAGGGAAAGCAGGCAGAAGCAGATGGCTGGGTCGTCGCCCAAGGACAAGAGGTGTTGTGATGAATCCGGTTGATCACCCGATGGGCGGAGGCGAAGGACGTGCATCAGGCGGACATCCGAGATCAAGAAAGGGAATACCTTCAAAAGGATATAAAACCCGCAAAAATAAGAATGCATCGAACAAGTATATCATTGAAAAAAGGAAAAAATAGTAATTGAAGTATGAGCCGATCAATTAAAAAAGGACCTTATATCCACTACAAACTGGATAAAAAAGTGATTCAAAATGTGGAATCAAAAAAGAAGAACGTGATCAAAACCTGGTCGAGGGCTTCTATGATTTCTCCTGATTTTGTCGGGCAAACCATTGCAGTGCATAACGGGAACAAATTTATACCTGTTTATGTTACTGAAAATATGGTAGGTCACAAACTTGGTGAATTTGCCCCAACCCGGATTTACAGAGGTCATGCCGGAAATAAGGATAAAGGCAAGAAATAATTAAGAATACGAAAAAAATTAGATACAAATGGGAGCCAGAAAGAGATTCAGTGCAGAAGCTTTAAAAAAGGAAAGTAAAAAAATAGCCTTTGCGAAACTTAATAATTGTCCGACTTCGCCACGAAAAATGAGGTATGCAGCAGCACTCGTCAGAGGTGTGGAAGTTGAAAAAGCAATTCATATTTTGAAGCACTCCTCCCTTGAAGCATCAGGCAGGTTGCATAAACTTCTTTTATCTGCCATTGCCAATTGGCAGGCAAAAAATGAAGGTGTACGTATTGAGGATGCGAATTTGGTTGTTAAACAAATTTCTGTTGACAGTGGCCGGGTTTTAAGACGAATCCAAACCGCTCCCCAGGGACGGGCTTACCGGATAAGGAAACCCTCAAACCATGTTACATTGATTATAGACAATAAAGAAGAAACTGTTAAAAATTAAAGCTTTAAATAAAATAAAAGTTAATGGGACAAAAAACTAATCCAATCGGGCTGAGATTGGGAATCATCAGAGGATGGGATTCCAATTGGTACGGTGGCAAACATTATGAACAGAAATTATTGGAAGATGATCAGATCAGGAAGTATCTGAATGCCCGCTTATCAAAGGCCGGAATCTCCAAAATTTTGATTGAGCGTACCCTGAAGTTGGTTACGGTCACGATTTTTACAGCGAGACCTGGTATCATCATTGGAAAAGGAGGACAAGAGGTTGATAAATTAAAAGAAGAATTAAAGAAAATTACCTCTAAGGAAATCCAGATTAACATTTCTGAAATAAAACGCCCTGAACTGGATGCAGTGATTGTAGGTACAACAATAGCCAAGCAAATCGAGGGCAGGATTTCGTACCGGAGGGCTATAAAAACAGCTATTGCATCGTCCATGAGAATTGGAGCCGAAGGTATTAAGGTTGGAATTTCTGGACGATTGGGAGGAGCAGAAATGGCACGTGGCGAAATATACAAGGAGGGACGTATCCCATTGCATACTTTAAGAGCCGACATTGATTATGCTTTGGTTGAAGCACATACCAGTTATGGAAGAATTGGAGTGAAGGTGTGGATATGCAAAGGTGAAGTTTTTGGAAAAAGGGATCTTACAGCTCAATTCAGCCAGGAAAAGAAAAAAATTCAACCAGAGGCAGGTGAGTCAAGACCAAAAAGAAGAAGAAGCAGTAGGTAATAATAAGTTAGGTGGAATATTATAATTATATTGGATAATGTTACAACCAAAGAAAACAAAATACAGGAAACAGCAAAAAGGAAAAATGAAGGGAAATGCGCAGAGAGGAAATCAACTCGCATTTGGTTCCTTTGGAATTAAAACCCTCGAAGAATGCTGGATAACCGGACGACAGATTGAAGCAGCACGTCAGGCAGTTACCCGTCACATGAAACGTGAAGGACAGATTTGGATCAGGATTTTCCCTGACAAACCAATCACAAAAAAGCCTGCTGAAGTTCGTATGGGAAAAGGAAAAGGCGCTCCCGAAGGGTTTGTGGCTATCGTAACTCCCGGAAGGATTATTTTTGAAGCCGAAGGTGTACCTTTGGCGGTAGCCAAAGAAGCTTTGAGGCTTGCAGCGCAAAAACTTCCTGTGATAACAAAATTTGTAGTTAGAAGAGATTACGTTGAAGAAACTAATTAAGTAAAATGGAACAAGAAGTAATAAAAGAACTTTCGCTGGCTGAATTAAAAGAACGCCTGGAAGAGGAATTGAAACAACTGGTAAAATTAAGACTTAATCACGCTGTTTCTCCACTGGAAAATCCGAATAAAATTAAAGTTTACCGGAGAACCATTGCCCGTATTAAAACGGAATTGAGGAAAAGAGAGCTTGAGGAACAAATCAAAAGCACAGACAAATAATGGAAACCAGAAAATTAAGAAAAGAACGAATCGGAACGGTCGTCAGCAATAAAATGGATAAATCCATTGTAATTGTTGTTGAAAGAAAGGTGAAACATCCCATGTATGGAAAATTTGTGAAGAAGACAACAAAGTTTATGGCTCATGATGAAAAGAATGACTCCAATATTGGTGATATTGTTCGCATCATGGAAACCAGACCGTTAAGTAAAAATAAGTGTTGGCGATTAGTTGAAATCATTGAAAGGGCAAAATAACCATGATACAACAAGAATCCAGATTAACAGTAGCTGATAACAGCGGTGCAAAAGAAGTTCTTTGCATCAGGGTTCTGGGAGGAACCAGTAAGAGGTATGCTACCATCGGCGACAAGATAGTTGTTACCGTGAAAAATGCCTTGCCATCCGGAAATATTAAAAAGGGTACTGTAGTTAAAGCAGTAATCGTTCGTACGAAGAAGGAAAACAGAAGACCTGATGGTTCTTACATCCGTTTCGACGACAATGCGGTTGTTCTGTTGAATGCAGCCGGTGAAATGATTGGAACCCGTATTTTCGGACCTGTTGCAAGAGAATTGAGAGAAAAACAGTACATGAAAATTGTTTCATTGGCACCCGAAGTGCTCTAAACCTGATATTGAAATGCATAAGAAGTTACATGTAAAAAAAGGCGATACCGTTGTGGTGATAGCCGGCGACTCCAGGGGACAGCAAGGTAAAGTGCTGGTGGTGAATGTTGAGAAAAGCAAAGCCATAGTTGAAGGAGTAAATTTGGTATCGAAAAATACCAAACCCAATGCTAAAAACCCCAAAGGCGGTATCATAAAACAAGAAGCTCCCATTCATGTTTCTAATTTGAAAGTGGCTGATGGAGCAGGGAAATTTACCAGGATCGGAAGAAAACTGGATGAGAAAACAAACAAAACAGTAAGATATTCAAAAAAATCTGGGGAGGTAATTAAGTAATGGAATACAAACCGAGGTTAATAAAAAAATACCATGATGAAGTAGTACCTGCTTTGCAAAAGCAATTTAACTACACCAGCATCATGCAGGTTCCACGCCTATTGAAAATCAGTGTGAACCAGGGGCTTGGATCAGCTACAACTGACAAAAAGCAAATTGATACAGGAATAGAGGAAATGACAAAGATTACCGGACAACTTGCAGTTGCAACCAAATCGAAAAGAGACATTTCCAATTTTAAATTGAGAAAAGGAGTGCCCGTTGGTGTAAGGGTTACCCTTCGTGGTGACAATATGTATGAATTCCTCGACCGTTTGATTTCAGTAGCGATACCACGGGTCAGAGATTTCAGGGGTGTGAACGATAAAGGTTTTGATGGGCGCGGAAACTATACTTTCGGCGTTACCGAACAAATCATTTTCCCCGAAATTGATATTGACAAGGTAAATAATATCAATGGTATGGATGTTACCTTTGTAACTACTGCAAAGACAGATAAAGAATGTCTGGAACTTTTAAAAGAATTTGGATTACCGTTTAAAAATCAAAATAAGTAACAACTATGGCTAAAGAATCAATGAAAGCCCGCGAAGTAAAAAGACGCAAACTGGTAGATAAATATGCAGCCAAAAAGAAAGAATTGAAGGCGGCTGGTGATTATATTGGTTTGCAGAAAATCCCTAAAAATGCTTCGGTAGTGCGTCTGCACAACAGATGTAGCTTATCCGGACGTCCGAAAGGATATATGCGTCAATTTGGTGTTTCCAGAATCAATTTCAGGGAAATGGCATTGAAAGGATTAATTCCGGGAGTAACTAAAGCGAGTTGGTAATTTAAAATAAGAAACAGAGCAATGAATACAGATCCAATTGCAGATTATTTAACCAGGATTCGAAATGCCGTACAGGCAAATCATCGGGTAGTTGAGATTCCCGCATCTAATATTAAAAAAGAGATGACAAAAATCCTTTACGAAAAAGGATACATCCTTAATTATAAATTTGATGACGAGACAAAACCAGGCAGCATTAAAATTGCCTTGAAATATCATCCGGTTTCCAAGCTTTCTGCCATCAACAAGATGCAAAGAATAAGCAAACCCGGACTCAGAAAGTATGTAAATGCTGAAAATATGCCGCGTGTTATGAATGGCTTGGGAGTTGCCGTATTATCAACTTCTCAGGGATTGATGACCGACAAGGAAGCCCGCAAATTAAAGATTGGCGGTGAAGTGTTATGTTATGTTAGTTAATTATAGAGTAAAAACGTTATGTCACGAATAGGAAAATTACCCATTGTTATACCGGCAGGTGTCAAAATTGATATTTCTTCGGACAATGTGGTAACCGTTAAAGGTAAACTGGGTGAACTGCATCAGACAATTGATCCAGGAATAACTGTAACCACCAAAGATGGAAATATAGTATTGGAAAGGGCTTCGGAATCTCTGGACCATAAATCCAAACATGGTTTATACAGATCATTGATTGCAAATATGGTTACCGGTGTTTCGGAAGGATTTACCATTGTTCAGGAACTGGTGGGTGTAGGTTATAAAGTAGAAGCCAAAGGACAGTTATTGGAAATGAGTCTCGGTTATTCCCACAATATTGTTGTTGAATTACCTAAAGAGATTAGCGTAGAGACAAAAACTGAAAGAGGAAAAAACCCAAGCATTACAATGATCTCTGCTGATAAACAGTTGATTGGTCAGGTAGCGGCTAAGATAAGGTCACTCAGAAAACCTGAGCCTTATAAAGGAAAAGGTATTTTATTCAAAGGAGAAGTTATCAGGAAGAAAGCTGGTAAATCTGCTGCTGAGAAATAATAAATCGGATTAAATTTTTTTAAAAAAATGGCTACTAACAACAGGAAGCAGTACAGAAGAAACAGGATTAAAATGAGAATCCGGAAAATCGTTTATGGCACAGCCGAAAGGCCACGCATGACGGTTTTTAGAAGTAACAAACAGATTTATGTCCAACTGATTAATGATCATGATGGACACACAATGCTGTCAACCGCCTCTTCAATAGAAGAAATTGCCGCTGTAAAAGCAAATAAGATGGAACAGGCAAAAAAGGTAGGTAAATTGGTCGCGCAGAAAGCTAAAGCAGCAGGCATCGAAAGCGTGGTTTTTGATAGAAATGGTTATTTATATCACGGCAGGGTGAAAGCATTGGCAGAAGCCGCCAGAGAAGGAGGACTTAAATTCTAATAAATTATGTCAAACGTCAATATTAAAAGAGTTAAATCGAGCGAAATCGAATTCAAAGACAGGTTGGTTAGCATCCAGCGTGTTACCAAAGTAACTAAGGGTGGACGTACTTTCAGTTTTAGTGCCATCGTGGTTGTTGGTAACGAACAGGGTGTGGTTGGCTATGGACTTGGAAAGGCAAAGGAAGTTACAGCAGCCATATCCAAGGGAATTGATGATGCCAAGAAAAACCTGATAAAGGTTCCTGTAATGAATGGAACAGTACCTCATGAACAGGAAGGCAAATACAGTGGCGCAAGAGTATTTCTAAAACCAGCAGCCCCCGGAACAGGTGTTATTGCCGGTGGCGCTATGCGAGCTGTACTTGAAAGCGTTGGTGTTAAAGATGTGCTTGCTAAGTCAAAAGGATCGTCCAATCCGCATAGCGTAGTAAAAGCAACTATCAATGCCCTGATACAAATGAAGGATCCTTTCACTATTGCTCAACTGCGTGGTAAGGAATTAAATGCTGTTTTTAATGGTTAATTGTACGGTTTAATTGAGAACTCCAGAAAATGAAAAAATTAAAAATCAAACAAGTTAAAAGCGGGATCGGGCAATCGTGGCGTCAAAAACGCACACTTATAGCCCTTGGATTAAAAAAGATGCAACAGGAAAAAGAAGTCGAAGCTTCCCCGCAGATTTTAGGTATGATCGAGAAGGTCAGACATTTGGTAACTATCGAAGAAATTTAATCATTATAAGATTATAAAAA
This sequence comes from uncultured Bacteroidales bacterium, assembly GCA_963840975.1. Classification (GTDB taxonomy): domain Bacteria; phylum Bacteroidota; class Bacteroidia; order Bacteroidales; family JAADJA01; genus JAADJA01. The sequence continues at coordinate 697,113 of CAWJBC010000021.1, forward strand.
GATGGATTTAAGCAATCTAAAGCCGGCAAAAGGCGCAACGAAAAAAAGAAAACGGATTGGCAGAGGACAGGGTTCTGGCTATGGTGGCACTTCAACCAAAGGACATAAAGGAGCTAAATCAAGGTCAGGTTATAGCAGTAAACCGGGGTTTGAAGGTGGACAGATGCCATTGTACAGAAGGGTTCCGAAATTTGGATTCAAAAATATAAACAGGGTTGAATACAGAGGGATCAATATTGACGCTTTACAAAAATTAGCTGATGAATTCAAAGTTACATCCGTTGACATTGATTTTCTGATCACTAAAGGATTGGTAAATAAAAAGGACCTTGTAAAAATTTTAGGAAGAGGCGAACTGACTGCAAAACTTGAAGTTAAAGCACATGCTTTTTCAAAGACGGCAATTGCTGCTATTGAAGCTAAAGGTGGTGTTGCAACAAAAATTTAATTTTCAATGAAGAGATTAATTGAAACAATTCGAAATATTGCCAAGATAGAGGAACTGAGAACCAGAATCCTTTATACCTTGGGAATTATTGTGATTTACCGGTTTGGAGCATTTGTCGTTCTTCCTGGCGTAGATCCTCATTCCCTTGCCAATTTGCAGAACCAGGGAAGTTCAGGATTGCTCGGATTGCTGAATATGTTCTCAGGTGGTGCATTTTCAAATGCAAGTATTTTTGCGCTTGGAATTATGCCTTACATTTCTGCATCCATCGTTGTACAGCTTTTAGGTATGGCTATTCCATACTTTCAGAAGCTGCAAAAGGAAGGTGAAAGCGGAAGGAGAAAGATCAACCAGATTACCCGTTACCTTACGGTTATCATCCTGGTTTTTCAGTCGCCCGCTTATCTGGCTAATTTAGTAAGACAATTGCCTCCCGACGGAATTTATCCATTCGATCCGGGTACAACCTCCCATTCAATATTTACATTCTTCGGGATATCTTCCATTGTTATTCTTACCGCTGGCTCCATGTTCATCATGTGGTTAGGCGAAAGAATTACCGAAAAAGGAATTGGGAATGGTATTTCATTGATTATCATGATTGGGATTATCGCCCGGTTACCGTTTGCGCTTTTCAGCGAATTTATTTCAAGGGTGGAAGAGAAAGGAGGCGGACTGGTATTTTTTGTTCTTGAAATTGGATTCCTCGTTTTTGTCATTCTTATTTCCATTTTACTTGTACAGGGAACCAGGAGGATTCCGGTTCAGTATGCCAAACGGATAGTTGGGAATAAACAATACGGAGGGGTAAGGCAATATATTCCATTAAAAGTTAATGCAGCGGGTGTAATGCCAATCATTTTTGCACAGGCAATTATGTTTCTGCCGATTACGCTTGCCGGATTCGCCGAATCAGAAAGCATGTCAGGGTTTGTTAATGCTTTTGCCAATATCAATGGGTTTTGGTATAATTTTACCTTCTTTATTATGATTATCCTCTTCACCTATTTTTATACTGCTATCACGATTAATCCAAATCAAATGGCAGATGATATGAAGAAAAATGGAGGATTTATACCAGGGGTTAAACCAGGAAAGAAAACCGCTGAATTTATTGATGGTATTATGTCGAAAATTACGCTTCCCGGATCAATATTCCTGGGATTTGTGGCTATTATGCCTGCTTTGGTTCATATATTTGGGGTTAGTAATCAGTTTGCACAGTTTTATGGTGGAACATCATTGCTGATTTTGGTTGGGGTTGTATTGGATACACTTCAACAAATTGAAAGTCATCTTCTCATGAGGCATTACGATGGATTGACCAAATCAGGAAGGATCAAAGGTCGTTCGTCATTCAGCATGACTGGTTAAAATTGATGTTGGGGATTCAGGATGATTATAATCAAGTCTGAAGAAGAGATAGAATTAATTAGAGAAAGTTCTTTGCTTGTTGGTAAAACTTTAGCTGAAATAGCTAAACTTATTGCACCTGGTATAAAAACCATATCACTCGACCGGCGCGCTGAAGAGTTCATAATGGATAATAAAGCAATGCCCGGATTCAAAGGATACAATGGATTTCCCTTTACTCTTTGCATTTCAATTAATGAGAATGTAGTACATGGGTTTCCATCAGAGAGGGAATTAAAAGACGGGGATATTGTTTCGGTGGATTGTGGTGTAATAAAAAATGGATTCTATGGTGATTCTGCCTACACTTTTGCAGTTGGCAATGTCAGTGAGGATGTCCTTCAATTGATGAGACGGACAAAGGAATCACTTTACAAAGGGATTGAAATGGCATTTGCAGGTAACAGGGTCGGGGATATTGGTTTTGCTGTGCAGAGTTACGTGGAGCCTTTCGGTTATTCAGTGGTGAGAGATTTGGTGGGACATGGTTTGGGAAAAAACCTTCACGAAAAACCGGAAGTACCGAACTACGGAAAACGAGGTACAGGACCCGCCCTCAAGGAAGGAATGGTGCTGGCAATTGAGCCGATGATCAATATGGGAACACGAAAGGTGATCCAGGAAAGTGATGGTTGGACAATTAGAACCGCCGACCGGAAACCATCTGCTCATTTTGAGCATGATGTAGCGGTGAGAAAAGGCAGTGCTGAAATTTTGTCGTCATTTGAATATATTGAAGAAGTATTAAATAAAAATAAATAACAGTCAAGGGATATATGGCAAAACAAGCCTCTATAGAACAAGACGGAACAGTAATCGAATCGTTGGGAAATGCAATGTTCCGAGTGGAACTTGAAAATGGGCATGTAATTACAGCTCACATTTCAGGTAAAATGAGGATGCATTATATTAAAATATTGCCTGGGGATAAAGTAAGATTGGAAATGTCCCCTTATGATTTGTCAAAAGGGCGGATAACATTCAGGTATAAATAATAAAAGGATTTAAAATGAAAGTAAGGGCATCAGTCAAAAAAAGGACACCGGATTGTAAAATCGTGCGCAGAAAAGGTCGTTTGTATGTGATTAATAAAAAAAATCCGAAATACAAACAAAGACAGGGATAACAGGTTCAGGAAATTGGACATGGGCGGAAGCTATGGTACAATTATCTGAAATGAATTACAATGAAACTTTGTAATAACGAAATAAGAAAAACAAATATTAAATTATGGCTCGTATAGCAGGTATAGATTTACCAAATAACAAAAGAGGAGTAATCGCTTTGACTTACATCTTTGGTATCGGAAAGCCAAGGGCTGAACATATTCTGAATGAAGCAGGCATTGATGTAAACAAAAAAGTTCAGGACTGGACTGATGATGAACAGAACAACATCAGGAACATTATCAGCAGCAAATTTAAAATTGAAGGAGAACTGAGATCAGAAGTTCAAATGAACATCAAGCGATTGATGGATATTGGTACCTATCGAGGAATCCGTCATCGTACCGGATTACCTGTTCGTGGACAAAGCACTAAAAATAATGCCCGTACCCGAAAGGGAAGGAAAAAAACCGTTGCTAATAAAAAGAAAGCACCTAAAGGTTAATGTATTCCTTCTGTTTAATTAATAAAAGAAAGTAAAAAATCATTTATGGCTAAAAAAACCAGAGCAACAAAGAAAAGAGTTGTAAAAGTTGAACCGACAGGAAAAGCATATATTAATGCGTCGTTTAACAACATCATTATCTCTTTGACCAACAATTCCGGACAGGTTATTTCCTGGGCATCAGCCGGTAAAATGGGATTTAAGGGTTCGAAGAAGAACACACCTTACGCTGCACAAATGGCTGCGGAAGATTGTTCAAAAGTAGCGCACGATCACGGCTTACGCAAAGTGAAAGTGTTTGTTAAAGGACCCGGAGCCGGCAGGGAATCAGCTATCCGTACCATCCATTCTTCAGGTATTGAAGTCACTGAAATTATGGATACAACTCCGCTTCCTCACAACGGTTGCAGACCGCCAAAAAGGAGAAGGGTATAAGGCTGAGGGCAGTTATTTTATAATAATCATCTGCATTTAGTAAACAAAGAAATAAAACAATAAAGAAATCAAGATAAAAAATGGCAAGATACATTGGTCCGAAAACAAAAATAGCCAGAAAATTCAAGGAGCCGATTTATGGTCCGGATAAGTACTTTGAGAGGAAAAACTTTCCTCCCGGACAACATGGGCAATCCAAAAGAAGAAGAAAACTTTCCGAGTATGGCGTTCAGTTACAGGAAAAACAGAAGGCTAAATATACTTACGGAATTCTTGAAAAGCAATTCAAAAATATTTTTGAAAAAGCATCACGTAAAAAAGGCATTACCGGCGAAGTATTGCTTCAATTGATCGAAGCACGCCTGGATAATGTGGTTTACCGCATGGGAATTGCTCCTTCACGGCCGGCTTCACGACAATTGATCACCCACAGGCATATTACTGTAAATGGAGCAATTATCAATGTTCCGTCCTATACGCTTAAACCTGGTGATATTGTAGCAGTTAGGGAGAAATCGAAATCACTCGAAGCTATTGCAAATTCTTTGGCTTCACGCATGGGTAGCTATCCCTGGTTGGAATGGGATGGTCATCTGATGGCTGGTAAATTCATGAGTTTTCCTGAAAGGGAGCAAATTCCTGAAAATATTAAGGAACAACTCATCGTTGAGTTATATTCAAAGTAAAGTTAATCTGATAATTAGAATTATCAATCAAATAAAATAGCTGAAAATGACAGTTTTAGCATTTCAAAAACCCGATAAAGTAATCATGAATGAAGCCGATGAATTCAAAGGAATCTTTGAGTTTCGTCCGCTTGAACCCGGCTTTGGCATTACCATCGGGAATGCACTCCGCCGGATATTACTATCTTCACTCGAAGGATATGCAATCACTTCAGTAAAGATAGATGGTGTTGAACAGGAATTCTCAACCATTAAAGGTGTAGTGGAAGATGTCACCGAAATTGTACTGAACCTGAAAAAAATAAGATTCAGAAGACAAATTGAAGGCGAGAACTCCGAAAAAGTTCATATCGTTATTGGTGACCAGGAGGTATTTAAGGCTGGTGATATTAATAAATTCTTATCCATCTTTCAGGTATTAAATCCTGAGGAAGTGATCTGTAATATGGAACCCAACGTAAAACTCTCTGTAGAGTTAAACCTTGAAAAGGGAAGGGGTTATATTCCTGCCGAAGAAAATAAAGTCCTTAATGTTCCGGTTGGTACTATTTTTATGGATTCGATTCATACCCCGATTAAAAATGTGAAATTTCATGTTGAAGACTACAGGGTTGAACAGAAAACCGACTACGAAAAATTAGTGATTGAACTGGAAACAGATGGATCTATCCATCCAAAGGATGCGTTGAAAGAAGCAGCTAAAATCCTGATCCATCATTTTATGTTGTTTTCTGACGAAAGGATCACGCTTGACGTTGCTGAAAAAACAGTTACCGAGGAGTTTGATGAAAGCTCATTGCATACAAGGCAATTGTTGAAAACAAAGCTGGTGGATATGGATCTTTCGGTAAGGGCTTTGAATTGCCTGAAAGCCGCTGATGTTGAAACCCTGGGCGACCTGGTTCAATTTAATAAAAACGATTTGCTGAAGTTCAGAAATTTTGGTAAAAAATCGTTAACCGAACTGGAAGAATTGGTTAAAACCAAAGGTCTTGAGTTTGGAATGAATATCGCAAAATATAAATTAGATAAGGAATAATCGAGATGAGACACGGGAGAAAAATCAATCATTTATCGAGGAAAAGCGCACACAGGAAAGCCATGTTACAAAACATGGCTACTTCACTGATAATGCATAAAAGGATTCATACAACTCTTGCGAAAGCAAAAGCATTGAGAACTTATATTGAACCTCTGCTCACCAAATCGAAAGAGGATACCACACATTCAAGAAGGGTGGTTTTCAGCGAATTACAAAGCAAGGAAGCAGTAACTGAATTGTTCAGAGAAGTTTCTGTAAAAATAGCAGAGCGTCCGGGAGGATATACAAGGATCATCAAAATCGGAAATCGCCTTGGTGATAATGCTGAATTGTGCATGATGGAGCTTGTTGACTTTAACGAGAATTTGTTAGGGGATAAACAATCGAAGGCAAAGGCAGCAAGAAAAAGGAGAGGAACTGGAAAAAAGAAGACTGAAGAAATTGCTGCTATAACTGCTCCGGTTGTTAAAACTGCAGAAGAAGTGAAAGAAGTTGTTGAAGAAAAAGTTGAAGCTGCCCAGGAAGCAGTAGCAGAAACAACTCCAGAAGTGAAAGACGAAACTGAAAATCAGGTTGAAGATCAAACTACTGAAGATACCAAAGAAGAGTCCAAATAATTGATTTGAGTAAATTAATCGTTCATGCAGAAGGATGTGAGGTGTTTGTGCCTGATCCTTCTGTTTGCTTTTAAAACAGGAAAGTTCTAATTTTTAAAACAAAAAATATGAGTACAATCATTAACCTTACTGCACGACAAATATTGGATTCGAGAGGCAATCCAACCATCGAAGTTGATGTGATGACCGATTCCGGTATCATTGCAAGAGCCGCTGTTCCATCAGGAGCATCTACAGGAATCCACGAAGCTGTGGAATTAAGAGATGGGGATAAGAAAGTTTATATGGGGAAAGGCGTATTAAAAGCTATCCACAATGTAAATAAAATTCTGAATGAAGAACTGAACGGTTATTTTATCCAGGATCAAAACGGCATTGATGCCCGTATGATCGAAATTGACGGTACGCCGAATAAAGCAAAGCTCGGAGCAAATGCAATATTGGGTGTTTCTCTCGCAGTTGCAAGAGCCGCAGCCATGGAAACCGAACAGGCTTTGTTCCGGTATATCGGTGGAGTAAATGCCAATACGCTCCCTATACCGATGATGAATATCTTGAACGGAGGATCTCATGCCGACAACAGCATAGATTTCCAGGAATTTATGATCATGCCGGTTGGAGCCGACACTTTCAGTGAAGGACTCAGGATGGGAGCAGAAGTTTTTCACAATCTGAAAGCGGTTTTAAAAAAACAAGGGTATTCAACCAATGTTGGCGATGAAGGAGGTTTTGCGCCTAACCTGAAATCCAACGAAGAGGCCATCAAAGTTATTCTTCAGGCTATTGAAAAAGCTGGTTACAAACCGGGCGAAGATGTCTGTATCGCACTCGACCCTGCTTCGTCAGAGTATTTCATTGTTGAAGAGAAAAAATATCACCTGAAAAAATCAACCGGTGAAAAGCTGACTCCTTCGCAAATGGTTGATTTTTGGAATGACTGGGTGAAACGTTTCCCTATCGTTTCAATTGAAGACGGCATGGCTGAGGACGATTGGGACGGATGGAAACTGCAGACTAAAAAAATGGGAGATAAAATCCAATTGGTGGGTGATGACTTGTTTGTAACCAATACTGAGCGCCTTCAAATGGGAATTGACAAAGGTGTTGCAAATTCAATCCTGATCAAGGTAAACCAGATCGGTACCCTCACCGAAACCATTAACGCAGTGGATCTTGCCAACCGCAATGCTTATACTTCTGTGATCAGTCATCGCAGCGGCGAAACGGAAGACACAACCATCGCAGACCTTTCAGTAGCATTGAATACCGGCTTGATCAAAACGGGTTCCGCCAGCCGTTCGGACAGGATTGCCAAATACAACCAGTTGCTCCGTATTGAAGAACAATTGGGCAACCAGGCAAGGTACATCGGGAAGGACTTTAAGTATATGAGGTAGAAGAATTGACTAAAAATGCCTAAAATTATTTTAGTCATTCTGAATTTTAGTCAATATTTCCACCTTGCATAAATCACAAAAAAAAGTTCTTATGAAAACAATTCTTATAAGTATTGTCCTCTTATTTTCTATTGCAATAGTAAATGCACAGGAAGAGAAACCTTCAATCTATGATCCGGCAAGGGATGCACAAGCTGATATCCAAAATGCCATAATTCAGGCAAAGTTGGAAGGTAAGCATGTCCTTTTACAAATCGGGGGGAATTGGTGAGCCTGGTGCATTCGTTTTCATAAATTCGTACATGAAGACGCACAGATTGATTCACTCTTTAAAGCAGATTATGTTTTCACTTTGCTTAACACCAGCCGCGAAAACAAGAACCTTGACATTCTGGCTGATCTTGGTTATCCCCAGCGGTTTGGATTCCCGGTATTTGTTGTTTTAGACGGGGATGGAAACCGTATCCATACTCAAAATTCAGCATATCTCGAACAAGAGAAAACTTACAGTAAGGAAAAGGTTTTTGAATTCCTGAAACAATGGACACCAGCGGCAATTGCCCCGAAGAATTATCAGTGAACTGTGATTTATTCTTGAAATAAACACAGAGGCACGGAGAACATGGAGAAACACGGAGGAATTCATTTTACTGGATTCACGCTTGCTCCCATTGCGTCATTCATGCGGGTCATTGCAGGTATGTTTTCGCCGTTGCAAAAGCATTCCTGAAATTCCGGTAGGAATTGTCATGAATCCGGAAACGGAACATCACAACTATTGGTGCTTCCTTATTTCATGGGAATAAATGCATATTTTCTCAACTGATGACTCCAAGTTGTCAGACGAGTAAATGAGAAAACTCCAAATCGCCTGAGAAGTAAAGGCAAGTAATCAAACCGTACTGTAATTGTGGCTGACGGGGATAAATTCATCCTCGTTCACTGCATCAGGATTTTTTTCGCGGTAATCATAATAAGGCAAACCGGGAGTCTCGGGTTGTTGATTCCAATAAGCAGGACTTACGTCGCCTCCGCCGGGTCGTTTTAAGGATTTCTCATACACTGCTATCATCGGATTGAATACAAGATCAGTCACACCAATGGTATAAACCTTTGCTGCACCATCTTCGGCTTTATCTTCTTCCACTTTTACATCAAATTTATTGAACTCAAGCAGTGATTGAAGAAAAGTGATTCGTTCAGATGAAATACCGCTTTCGACAACTGTACAGAGTTCACCGTCAATTTCCTTTACAACATGTTTGCCTTTAATTAGTGCCATTGGATAAAATTCTATTAAATATTTTTTGGTATAAACTGGTGCTTTAGTGCATTTGCGGTATCATTTAGTCATTACATTCCAATACTCAGCATTTTAATAAACTCATAAATCGGACTTAAAAATCCAATTAAAAATATACCTGCCACACAAAGCAACAAAGCTGTCCTTGTTGTAAAGTCGCTTTTAAAATAAGAGATAGGATTGTCGCTTTTGTTAATAAACATAGCTTTGATAATGAGTAAATAATAATACAGCGAAAGGGTGGCGTTCAACACAGCGATGAACACAAGCCAGTAATATCCCTGGTGTGCAGCGGAAGTAAACAGGAAAAATTTCCCAAAAAATCCAGCAACCGGCGGAATCCCCGCAAGAGAGAACAATGCTAACATCATCACGAGGCTCAGTTTAGGATTGGTTTTGTACAATCCATTGTAGTCGTCCATGTTTTCTTTACCGGTAATAACCGAAATTGCTGAAACCACCCCGAACGCTCCAAGGTTTGAGAAAATATAAATCAGGACAAAATAAATAACGGTTGACATTCCGAGAGCCGTTCCGTCAATAATCCCAAGCAAAATGAATCCTGCCTGTGCAATGGATGAAAATGCCAGGAAACGTTTCAGGTTCTGCTGCCTCATCGCAAAAAGGTTACCAATTGTCATTGTTATAACGGCAATAACATAAACCAGTTCCTTCCAGATGGTGGCGATAGAAAAGAAAACAGTGTAGAGCAATATGGTAAAGATGAATGCTGCCGCCCCTTTTGATATTACCGACAGGTAAGAAGCGACATTCACAGGAGCGCCTTCATACACATCCGCCGTCCATAAATGGAAGGGAACCAGCGAAATTTTAAATCCCATGCCCGCAAAGAAAAAGATAAATGCCATCACCTGCAAAGGTGCGTTTAATGATGAAGAAGCGACATCTGCAAAATAAAGCGAACCAACCGTTCCATAGATCATCGAAAGTCCGTAAAGCAAAATCCCTGACGATAGGGCAGAGGAGAGAATCAGCTTTATCCCTGCTTCGGAGCTGATATTTTTATGGCGGTCGTAAGCAGCTAATGCGGCAATGGGAATGGTGGCAAGTTCCAGCCCGATATAAAACATAAGGAAATGCCCGGATGAAATCATAAAGTTCATCCCGATCAAAGTGGAAAGTATCAGCATATAAAACTCACTGACTTTGTTGTCGTATTCAGGCTTTTTGATCCAACCTGCAGCCTGAAGAAACAATATCATCACCCCGATGTTCAGGATGTTTTTCATCATGGTCGTAAGTTGGCTCGACCGGTACATATCGCCGAAAAGGGAGCCTTCGGGAATCGGCAAAAAACCGATAACAGACACAATCAGGAACAAAACAAGGCTGATATTGATCAATTTGTTTTTCCCCACGTCGGCTAACTCAGCAATCAGGATGATGAGTGTAGCAATCGTTAGTACGATTTCGTGCCTCATCATTAAAAAACTTTCCAGATTCATATTACTATTTATTACTTCTTATTCAGACTTAAAACTACGGCAACATTGCCTGGCTCAATTGTAAAATGATCGGTTGAAGGCTATCGTTGATCATGTCCGAAAGCCATAAAGGCGCCAATCCGATGCCGGCAATGGTGGCGATCAGAACACTCGTTGAGAGCTTTTCGTACCAGGTAGCATCGCTAAATTTCAGATAGTCATTGTTCTTTACAGGTCCCAACAATAAAATTCCTACAACCCTCAGAATATACACTGCCGTGATAACAATAGATGATGCAGCAATGATTGTCAGGATGCGGTGGAAACTATCAGAATGTTGAAATGCTCCGACAAAAATGGTCATTTCAGCAACAAATCCGCTTAACCCCGGCAAGCCTAATGAAGCAAGACCTGCAATTACATACGACACGCCTAAAAATGGCATTACTTTCATCAATCCTCCCATTTCGTTGATCATGCGGGTGTGGGTCCTGCCGTAAATCATGCCAATAAGAGCAAAGAAAAGGGCTGTCATCAAACCGTGCGAAACCATCTGTATAACGGCTCCGTTGAGTGCCGTTTTATTCATCATCAAAATAGCAAATAAAACCAACCCGCAATGGCTTACAGAAGAATAAGCATTGATATATTTCAGGTCTTTCTGGAATATAGCACCGAAAGCGCCGTAAACAACGCTAAAGCCGGTTAAAAGAAGGAAAATCCACGCCAATTCATGAGCGGCATCAGGCAATAGGAACATGGCTACGCGGAAAGCGCCATAGCCTCCTAACTTCATCAGTACTCCGGCATGAAGCATTGATACAGCTGTGGGCGCCGACGCATGACCATCAGGCGACCAGGTATGAAACGGAAACAATGCTCCCAAAATCCCAAATCCGATAAAGGTCATCGGGAAGAAAAACCTTTGCGCTTCAATTGGTATGTGAACTTTTGAAATCTCAAGAATGTTGAAAGTAAGATTGCCTCCATCAGCATTTGAATTAAAATAAATCCCCAATAATCCAACAAGCAATAAAGCCGAGCCACCCATTAGCATAAGTGTTAACTTCATGGCTGAATACTCTTTTGGACCGCTTCCCCAAATTCCGATTAAAAGGTACATTGGAATAACCGCTACTTCATAAAACAGGAACATGGTAAACAAGTCAAGCGAAATGAAGAACCCGAATACCCCGCTGGAGAGTAATATAAGAGAGATGAAAAATTCTCTGGAAAGAAAATCAACCTTCCAGGAGGCAAAAATGCCGGTGAAAACAATCACTCCGGTTAGCATGATCATGGCAACTGAGATACCATCAACCCCAATACTGTACGTTATATTAAGGCTTTCGAACCATGTATAAGTATGCATGAAAACCATTTCAGAGGTATTTCCGGCTTTCCTTTCTGCGAGATACATGAAGACAAGCGAAGCTGCCAAAACCAGTTGAATGCTCATCCCAATAGCTGCTGCCATTCGGGTCTGGTGCATGTTCTTTGTAAAAATGATCGCTACGACTGTAAGTATTGGGACGACCACAAACAAGGTTAAAAAATCCATCTTTTCCTATTTAAACATAATATAAACGAACACAAAAACCAAAACCACCACCCCAGAAACAAATACAAATCCATACTTCTGCAATTGCCCCGACTGGAAACCTTTGATACGCTCCGATGTCTGGCTTGTCACCCAGGCGATGCCGTTCATGGTTCCATCAACTATATGCCGGTCGAACCAGGCTGCCGGGCGCGAAATATTATTGAAAATGATCTTTTTGGTAACAAAAAGATACACCTCATCAATGTAAAATTTATTGTACGACCAGCGGTAAAGATGCTGCAAGCTACCCGACATCTTCTCAGGAATACCGGATTCCTTTTTATAAAACCATCCGGCGATGAAGATACCAAGCAAGCCAATTAATATTGAGGGTATCGCTATTTTCCATTCAATGTGCGATTCAAATGGTATTCCATCAGAAGTAACCAGTGAACTGAAAGGGATGAATCCGGTTATTACCGAAGCAATCGCAAGTATCATCAGAGGAATGGTCATGACTTTTGGAGATTCGTGAGGAGTATGATGATATTGTCTTTCTTTTCCCCAGAAAATACTGAAGTATAAACGAAACATATAAAAAGCAGTGAGACCGGCAACGAGGTATTCAACAGTAAATAAAATTTTATCATGTTCAAAAGCTGCCGTCAGAATTTCATCCTTGCTGAAAAAACCCGAAAAAGGAGGAACACCGGCAATAGTTAAACATGCAATGAGGAAAGTGGCATGTGTAATAGGCAGGTATTTTCGCAATCCACCCATTTCAGTCATATAATTTGAGTGAACGGCATGAATGATGGCTCCGGCACCCAGGAACAACAAAGCCTTGAACATCGCATGGGTGAACAAATGGAACATCGAAGCCATAAACCCAAGTCCATGGTGGTCGCCATATCCGGAAACTCCAAGCGCCAGCATCATATAACCGATTTGCGACATGGTTGAGAATGCCAGCACCCTCTTAATATCCGTTTGTGTGCAGGCTATTACTGCAGCAAAGAGTGAGGTAAATCCACCAACATAAGCCACAATAGTCAATGCGTCAGGAGCCGTAAAGATATAAAGCGGGAAAAGTCTTGCAACAAGAAAAACCCCTGCTACCACCATAGTCGCTGCATGTATCAGCGCCGAAACCGGCGTTGGTCCTTCCATAGCATCAGGTAGCCAGATATGCAAGGGGAACATTGCAGATTTACCGGCGCCACCCATAAAAATAAGCACCAATGCCCAGGTCATTACCGATACACCCATAAAAGTCAGAGTACTGGGCTGGGTGATCAACGATCCGTTTGGATCGGTGAGGGATATAAAATCAAATGTACCGCTGATATAGGATAAAAGTAAGATTCCAACCAGGAAACCAAGATCTGCAAAACGGGTAACAATAAAAGCTTTTTTGCCCGCTGCCACTGCACTGGGTCGTTCATAATAAAAACTAATTAAAAGGTAAGATGATACGCCTACCAGTTCCCAGCAAATATACATCTGGAAAATGTTGGTTGATACAACCAAGCCCAACATTGAGAAGCTAAATAGCGACAGGAAAGCAAAAAATCGTGCGTAGCCCTTTTCACCATTCATATAGCCAATGCTGTAAATATGAACCATCAGCGAAACGGTAGTGATTACAACCAGCATCATAACAGAGATGGGATCGAGCAGTACACCAATATCAATATGAAGTTTATCGGTAAGATTCAGCCACCTTGTATTGAAAGCGATGATCTTTTCGAACGATTCGGAGCCGGCAGGCTGGTTAAAGAAATATTGCCAGGCGGTAAAATAGGATAAAAATGTTGTAACCCCCATCCCAAAGGTTCCGATGTAGCCCGATAGCTTTGGTTTGATCGAACCACTGGTTAGCCCTAATATTAGGAAAAGGATCAGTGGTAAAAGTGGTATCCAAACGGTGTAACTAAAATCCATTACTGTCAGATTGAATTTATTATTTTAAATACTATTCGGACGGTTAAAACTTCATAGAATCAACCCGTTCCACGTCAATGTTTGTAAATCTCCTGTAAACACTAATAATGATAGCAATCGCTACGGCAGCTTCGGCAGCGGCAACTGCAATGATGAACAATGTAAAAAAGTGACCCTGCAACTGACCGGGAAACAGAAACCTGTTAAAAGCTACGAAATTAATATTGACTGAATTTAAGATCAATTCAACCGACATTAAAATTGTGATCAGGTTTTTCCGGGTTAGAAATCCGTAAATCCCGATAAAAAACATCAGTGTACTGACGATCAAAAAATAATATAAAGGTATGCCTGCTGTCATGTTATTCGGTCTTTTTATCTTTTTTTGCAATTACAATTGAGGCAAACATTGCAGCAAGCAAAAGGATACTGATCACCTCAAAAGGCAAGGCATATCCGTTTTCACTATAATTAAGCAATGCTTTACCAATAATTTCCATATCAGGATTGTCGGGCGTCTGAATGGTTGTGTTAAATCCATAATTCAGGATGGTGATAATACTTAGGATCGCTCCGGCTGTTACTGCAATTCCAGAAAAGAATTGTTTCTTAAAACCAACGGAATCAAATTTCTGGCTGATGTGACTTGTCAGGAGAATCGAAAAAATTATCAATACAACTATACCACCTGCATAAAGCGTTATCTGAACTGCAGCCAAAAAATGATAATTCAGCATAAAATACAAACCGGCTGTTGAAACAAGCACGAACAAAAGATATACCGCCGCCCGTAAAATTCTTCGGCTTGTCACCGTAAGAATAGAGAACGTTACGATGGTTGCGGAAAACAAAAAGAAAATTACTTCGTTTATTGTCATTTGTCAACCCCTTTCATTAATACTGATCCAGGTTTATTTAAAACTTTTGTCAATTTTGCTCTGTCGAAAACTGCGTGTTCAAATGTCTGATCCATTTTCAGGGCATTCGATGGACATGTTTTCACGCATAAATTGCAGAATGTGCACATACCAAGATGATAAATGTGCTTTGCTATTTCTTTCTTTTTCTTGCCTTCTGGCGTTACTACTGTTCTGCTGATGATTTCGATGGAACCGTTGGGACAATTTAGTTCACAGATACCGCAAGCGGTACAGCGATGTTCGTTATTTTCATCGTGTATCATTACCACTTCACCCTTGAACCGCTCGAACATCTTCAAGTCTTTCCTGTTTTCAGGATATTGCTGGGTAACTATCTGCCGTGGATGGACAAAATAATATCCGGTTACCCTCATTCCTGTCAGCAGGGCTTTTATGCCCTGGAATATTTCATCGAAGTATTTGATGATACTTTTCATACTTAAAAATGCCAGCCTTTTAATACAATGAACGCCATAAATATTATATTCACAAGATTGATTGGTAGCAAGTATTTCCACTCTAAAGTCAGCAGCTGATCAATCCTTAACCGTGGGAAAGTCCACTTGAACCACATCATAATAAAAATCACAAAAGCCGTTTTGCCTGCATACCAGAAGAATGGGGGAATAAAATCCATGATGTTATTAAATAATTCCCAACCACCGACATGAAGCGGCATCCATCCTCCCAGGAAAATAGTGGCTGCAATGGATGCAACAATAAACATGTTCATATATTCAGCCAGGAAGAAAAAAGCAAACTTGATCCCGGAATATTCGGTATGAAACCCGGCGGTAAGTTCAGATTCAGCCTCTGCCAGATCGAAAGGACCACGGTTGGTCTCGGCAGTACTTGCAACAAGGAAAACCAGAAATGCGATCAATGCAGGAATGTGCCCTGTAAAGATGAACCACCCTCCGCGCTGCGCTTCCACAATAGTTGAAAACTGAAGGCTTCCAGCGAGGATAACGATTGTGATGATTGACAGCCCGACAGATAATTCATAGCTTACGATCTGCGCTCCGCTTCGCATCGCACCGATCAATGAATATTTATTATTGCTCGACCATCCGGCGATCAGGATTCCAATTACACCCATCGAAGAAACAGCCATTACATAAAATACACCAATGTTGAAATCGAGTGCATGGAGTCCTTTGGCAAACGGAATAGCTGCAATAGCCATAAAGGAAGCAATGATAACGATAAAAGGAGCAATGTTGAACAGCAACTTATCTGCGTTTTTAATGGGGATCAGTTCTTTAAGCAAGAGTTTGATCAGGTCGGCAATGGTTTGGAAAAAGCCATAAGGTCCAACCCGGTTTGGTCCAACACGGCATTGCATAAATGCACAGATTTTCCTTTCGGCATAAACAAGATAAAGCCCGACCACTGCATAAAATGCCAGGATGGCTACCCCGATTATTACCATTTCGATGGTCACAGCCCAAAATGGCGACATGCTTGCCATTAAAGCCTCGTCAATACTACTGGTAAATGATGATAAATCGTAAATATCAAACTTCATAGTTGATGTGTCTAAACTGTAAACTGCCGTTATTATCTGTCCATATCCGGAACTACAAAATCGAGTGAACCGCTGATAGCCACCAGGTCGGCTATCTTTTGATCCTTACTCATCTGGTGAAGCGCCGCCAGGTTACTGAAATTTGGCGATCTGAATTTCATGCGGAAAGGATTCTTATTCCCGTCACTCACAATGTAAACTCCAAACTCGCCCCTGACAGCTTCAACACGCTGATAATGTTCTCCTTCCGGCAATTTAATCACCGGCTTCATTTTAACTGCAAAATCACCTTCTGGAATGTTATCAATCAATTGCTCAATGATGGACATTGATTCCCACATCTCAGCTATCCTCGCTTTATACCTGTGAAAAGTATCGCCCTCATCGTAAAGTATTTCATTGAATTTAGCAAGAGGATATGCACTGTAAGGCTGATGAACCCTGACATCACATGAAAATCCTGATGCCCGTCCAGAGGGACCGGTCACACCAAAGGCAATAGCATCATCCTTTGAAAGGACTCCGATTCCTTGGGTACGCTGCTGCATGATAGGATTACCTGTCAGCAACTGGTCGTATTCCGGCAGCTTTTTCCTGAAATATTTTATAAACTCTTTGGTTTTTTTCTGAAAGTCAGGATGAATATCGTTCATCAATCCACCGGGCACATTATAACTCATCAAAAGTCTTGCGCCGCACGATTCTTCAAAAATATCGAGTATCTTTTCCCTGTCGCGCAAACCATAGAAAAAGGTGGTGAGCGCACCCAAATCCATTCCAAATGCACACCACCAGAGCTGATGCGAGGCAATCCTGTTCAGTTCATCCATGATGGTTCGGATGTATTTAACCCTTGCGGGAACTTCAACTTCTAGGGCATTTTCAACGGTGAGGCATACAGCTTCATTCAGGATATGAGCCGAAAGATAATCAAGCCGGTCAGTCAGATGAATGATCTGCTGATAAGTCATCTTTTCGGTCATCTTTTCAATTCCTCTGTGGATGTATCCCAACTGGGGTCTGACTTCTTTCACAACTTCCCCCTGAAGTTTCAGCATCAGCCTCAAAACCCCATGAGTCGAGGGATGTTGTGGTCCCATGTTAATGGTGAATTCTTTTTCCTCCACGGAAGTATTTACTGTTTCTTCTGCCATAGTGTTATCTTTCAACAATATTTACATCGTCCACATAATCTTTCCTCAATGGGAATCCCACCCAGTCGTTATCAAGAAAAATCTTTCTCAGGTCAGGGTGATTTATAAAACGGATTCCAAAAAGGTCGAATATTTCCCGTTCATGGTATTCAGCACCAATCCATACAGCACATACACTATCAATAGCAGGTTCAGCCCGATCATCAATCCTCGATTTCACGACTATTTGATGGCGATGTTTAGTGGAGTCAAGGTGATAAACCATTTCAAAATAATCATTGTAATCAACAGCACTTTCACAAAAAAGATAATCAAAAAAAGTATCAGGATTGTTTTTTAGAAAATCTGCTAATTGATGAATTGATTCTTTTTCGATGGTAACCGTCAGGAATTGTTTGCCAGGTAAAATCTGCGCCTGTGGAAATTTGGATTGAATGAGTTCCTGAATTTTTTGCATTTCTTATTGATTCGAAAACAAATTATTTAACCTCTTTTTGTGGATCGTTTTTCAGTGTGATGCGTTCTGTCTTTATTTTCCGCTGAAGCTGCATGACTCCGTATAATAATGCTTCAGGACGGGGAGGACAGCCCGGAATGTAAACATCTACGGGTACTACATGATCTACTCCACGAATAACATGATATGAATTATAGTAAAATGGACCACCTGAAATTGCACAGGCTCCCATAGCAATTACGTATTTGGGTTCGGCCATCTGATCGTAAAGCCGTTTTAGTACCGGCGCCATTTTGTTTGTGATGGTTCCGGCTACAACAATTACATCCGCTTGGCGGGGGCTGGCCCGATAAACTTCAATGCCAAAACGGGCAAAATCGTGCCGGGAAGCGCCAGCTGCCATCATTTCAATTCCGCAGCAACTGGTTGCAAAGGTCAATGGCCAGATTGAATTTGATCGTCCCCAATTGACCAATGAATCTATGGTAGATAAAATAACATTGCCACCTTCTTTTTTAAGCAATTCCAGGGTCTCGTTGTCCTGAAAATCTGATTCTTTCATTGATTTTATTCCCATATCAAAGCATGTTTTTTCCAGGCATACAGTAATCCAAGCCCTAATATAACAAAGAAAATAAGTATCTCAACAAAAGCAACCATACCCAATTCTTTCATTACTACTGCCCAGGGAAATATGAAAACAGTTTCTACATCAAAGATGAGAAAAAGCAATGCAAAAAGGTAGTATCCTACGTTGAACTGAAGCCATGTAATTCCTTTGGTGGGAACCCCGCATTCGTAGGCTTCTGACTTTTGAAGGTTAGTGGAAGTGGGGGCAATAAAAGAGGAAAATAAAATAGCTCCTCCGACAAGGGCTGCTCCCACAATAAAAAACAGAATTAAACTCTCACTGCTCATTTTGAATCTGTTTACTAACTAAAATTCGATTTATAAAATCGGGGCGAAATTATATAATTATCTAAATATTAACATAAAATTCCAATTTTTTTTTAAAAACTTCTCACCATAGTTAGTGAGTTGCCTTGTATCGCTGGTTCATGGTGTAATAATAATTGTATTGCCATTATTCAACAAGCTCAAAAGAATCCGCTAAATTTTTCAGAATGCAGATTTTCTCGTCAAAGTCACCTGCTTTTTTTACTGAGGACTGGATCAGGTAAATTTCATCTTTCCCGTCCGGTTTTATATATTTAACAATATTCAATAATACATTATCATTTTGAACCGATTCGAATTTAACCCAAAAAGAATCCTTTCCTAAAAAATCCATCTTTCCCGCTTCCTTCACCTTCATTGATTTGTCTTTTTTAAGTTCGGCAACTTCATTCAAAAAATAGGGTAGTAAGGAATCAATTGTTTGGTATCCTGTAACAGACAATAATAAAAAAGAATCCGGATCATTCTCAATTAAAGGAGCATTCGTTGCTATCATCCCATAAAGCGTATCAGAGTAAACCTCCTGTATTTCCCATTCGTAGGGCAGCGTAATCATGAATTTATCATTTGGGTCGCCTATGGTGATGGTTTCCCCAAAATCATATTGAACTCTCGGGCAATTGTTATAATATTCCGAAAAAGGTAATCCTGCTAACCGTGGTCCCCTGTCAACACAAGTAGCCAAAAGAAAGAGCAGTAAGGCAATATAAAACGGCTTTATCATTTATCTTGCTAATAATTGTATTTGTTTTTCCATAAAAATTTCAATCTTGCCCTGATTTCCTTTTCTTTTTGATTATCTCCGGGTTCATAAAAGGTTTTTCCTTTTATTTTATCAGGAAGGAATTCAAGACTGGTAAAATTATTTTCAAAATCGTGTGCATACTGATATCCCTTTCCATATCCAATATCTTTCATCAGCCGGGTAGGAGCATTTCTCAGATGAATCGGAACCGGCAGATCACCACTGGAATTGACAGTTTCCTGAGCCTGTTTTATTGCCATATAGGAAGCATTACTTTTGGGTGAAGTTGCCAAATAAATTGCCGTTTGCGAAAGAATGATCCGGCATTCTGGATATCCGATCACATTGACAGATTCGAAACAGGTTTGAGCTAACAAAAGCGCATTGGGATTGGCATTTCCAATATCTTCTGAAGCAAGGATCAACATCCTCCTGGCAATGAACTTTGCGTCTTCGCCTGCTTCCACCATTCGCGCCAACCAGTAAACAGCAGCATTGGGATCGCTGCCTCTCAATGACTTAATGAAGGCTGAAATAATATCGTAATGATTTTCACCTGATTTATCATAGATCGCCAGATTTTTCTGGATCACTTGCAGAACAATTTCATTAGTAATTTCGACTTCCTTTGCTGAACCAAAAGAATATTGAACCACCAAATCCATCGCATTGAAGAGTTTACGGGCATCACCACCTGAAATTCTCAGCAGTGCTTCGTTTTCCTTAATATGTATAAGCTTTCCACCCGATTTTTCGAGATGTATTCTTCCCCTATCAAGAAGTTCGAGGAGATGATGCGTTTCAAGTTCCTTCAATATATAAACCTGGCATCGTGACAACAATGGGGAAATCACCTCAAAAGAAGGATTTTCTGTCGTAGCGCCAATCAGTGTGATGATTCCTTTTTCGACGGCGCCAAGCAGTGAATCTTGTTGTGATTTATTGAACCGGTGGATTTCGTCAATAAAAAGGATGGCGCCCGAAGGATTGGATTTTGCATTTGTGATCACTTCCCGTACATCTTTAACACCAGAACTGATAGCGCTTAGTGTAAAAAACGGTTGTTTCAGGTATTGCGAAATAATGAAAGCAAGGGTTGTCTTTCCAACTCCGGGTGGTCCCCAGAAAATCATAGAA
This sequence comes from uncultured Bacteroidales bacterium, assembly GCA_963840975.1. Classification (GTDB taxonomy): domain Bacteria; phylum Bacteroidota; class Bacteroidia; order Bacteroidales; family JAADJA01; genus JAADJA01. Next base: position 717,895 of record CAWJBC010000021.1, read on the forward strand.
GGAATATTCCCTGATTCGATTGCATTTCGCAGTATCGCTCCTTTTCCGATCAGATGTTCCTGCCCGATGTAGTCGTCGAGGGTTGCAGGGCGGAGCAATTCAGCAAGAGGAGTTAAGGGCATAAATGTATATTATTTGCAAAGTAAAAAGTTCAAAGTTAGAAGTAAAATATCAAATTGCAAGTTCAAATTTCATGCGATAAAAAGATTGGAAGTTAGATGCAAACAGCCAGGCATGATTCTGCCCATCATTTTGCCAAAAATTTAACAGGCAATGGACTTGTGAAGTAAGGACTCAACCAGATAAAATGGAATGTGTGAATTATATTTTCCCTGATTTATTTGGGTAAGAAGGCGAAGGAGGTGAACTTAGTTTCTGCGGCTCGCATTGAGGTTCCGTTTCTTTGAATTGATCAGGTTTCCCAAAATATTTTTCAATTAGTTTCTGGTTTTCTTTCTGGTATTCTTTAATCTTATCCCAGAATTCCAGCTCTTGTTCAAAATGCTTGTTATTTAATCCCTTTTCCTCAAAATATTGCTCAATATCTATTCGGTGGTCAAAAAAATCAGAAAAATCATCAAAATCAAAAAATGAATAATTCAAAGGATCCTTATAAAAAAACCTGTTAAAAATTGAGTCTTGTTGAAAAACCCCGGAAGAGTCCTCACCATTCCAATTCCAGAATGGGGAGTCATGCGGTAACCCTCCAAACGGATGAACACCTGACCAGTTCCTTTGATCGCCAAGAAAATTGAAGTTTTGGTCGAATTCTTCAAACAACGAATCAAAGTCGTGAATTCCAAATCCTCTGTCGGACCAGTACCAGCTAAAAGTTGAATCATATCCCGTAAGATTGCCATCTTTATCAAATTCTTTTTTTACATCGTAATGAATTTTCGGTTCATTTTTCTGTATGGGCTTATCTTCCTGGCTAAAAACCGGGGACAGTAAAATAAAAAAACTTAGCAGACTCATTAATCCGGCATAGCTGAAAACAATCTTGTATTCAAAGCTATTGTTAATCTGTTTATAGGCTTTCATTGTTCAACTATTTTTGCTTTTCAAATTAACGTCGAAACTAATTAAAATAGTCATCCTTAGGTAGATAATTTAAGAAATATTAAGAAATTTTAACAAAATGAGATCCTTATTTATTGGAGGATTTCACAACTGTAGTTGTGGTAAAGAATTCGTTAAAAAAAATCTAATCGCGGATGATTTTCAAATTTGCCAGTTTAGAAACTCCCGGATCAAAATCATTTTGTTTGATGAACAACAAATTTATCAGTTGGGTCGAAAGTATGCCTGCCAAAGCCATGTTATCAACTTCCGATAGGTTTTTACCTATTCTGAATTTTTCAATAAGTTTTGATACTTTTTCCGCATCGAATGTATCAAATGAACGGATTGAGTCTTCAGATAACAACTCTTCCACATAAGAAGGTGCGCCGGTGCCGAAAAAACTGGTATGGATAGGCGCACGGTATGCCTGTTTGTGCCTGTTAAGAATAGAATCAGGTATTTTGCCATCCATCATTTTTTTCAAAATGTACTTTTCATTCAGTAAGTGCAATTTGAAATCTTCGGGCAGTTTTGCCGCAAACTCAATTACTCTGTAATCCAGAAAGGGGTAGCGGCCTTCAACTGAATTCGCCATCGCCATGCGGTCGCCCTGCGATGATAAAAGGTAACCCGACATGAAGATGGACGATTCGAGGTACTGCGATTTGGAAAGGTCGCCCCATTTTGAAAAGTTCTGTTCTAAATTATAGGTCACTTCATCTAATGGATGGTAGTCATTCAGATGGGATAGAATGTTTTCCGAAAAATAGTTCTGAATCCTCGAAGTATTATGCCACCGCAACAGATGCGAGTACAATGGATTATCTGTTTCGGCTAACTTAAACCCGAAAAACATCTTCAATACATTGGTTGAAGCATTTTTCATCATGGGCAGATATGGATACAATTTCGTCAGTAACAAAGGGCGGATGGCAGACTGAGGCTGTTGTGCCCAAAAGCGCCTTATTTTCGCTTCTTTAAAAATATTATATCCCGCTAACATTTCATCTGCACCTTCACCGGTAATCACGACTTTAATGTTCTTTTCCCTTACTTTTTTTGAGAGCAGATACATGGGTGTCGGAGCTGTTCTTAAAATCGGAAATTCAGTGTGACGGATGGTGTCGAAAAACGAACTGCCTATTTCTTCTGAACTACAGGAGAATGCCTGATGGTTCGTATTGAAGTATTTTGAGGCTTCCGTTTGATAATCAGATTCATCGTAAGCCTTATCAGTAAAACCGATAGAAAAAGTATTCAGTATTTTTGGCTCAATCTCATGGATAAAAGCAGTTGTTACACTTGAGTCAATCCCTCCACTGAGATAAGCGGCCACTTCAACATCAGCTCTTAGCCTTATCCTTACAGCATCTCTGAAAAGTTCCCTGAACTCTTCAACCGACTCACGGAAATCTTTTTTTAAAGGTTCATCTTTTTCAGGAAATTTTAAGCCCCAGTATTTTTGAGTGATGATTCCATCAGGCATTACCTTCATAAAATGGCCCGGTGGTAATTCATTCACATTTTCAAAAGGTGTATGAGGAGTAATGGTTGTCCAGAAGGTGAAAATCTGCGCAAGGCTTTTTGGGTCTAAGTTTCTCTTAATTTCGGGTATTTGAAAAAGCCCCTTTATTTCTGAACAAAAGGCAAAAGAACCGTTGAGCGCGGAATAAAAAAGAGGTCGGATACCAACCCTGTCCCGCGCCAGAAGCAACGACTTCTCCTGGTTATCCCAAATTGCAATTGCAAATTGACCATTAAATTTACTAAGACAATCTGTTCCATATTGAGCGTAAGCCTGGGCAACAACTTCTGTGTCGGTATTTGTATAGAATTCACATCCGGTTTTCTCTAATTCCCGGCGCAACTCGATATAATTAAAAAGTTCGCCGTTATAAACAATCCGATACCGGTTGTTACGAATGGAAATGGGTTGCTGCCCGTATGCAATGTCAATGATACTTAACCTGACATTACCAATTCCAATATTTTTTCCGATATAAATGCCACTTTCATCCGGTCCACGATACCAGATTACAGTAAGCATTTTTTTTAACTCCTCTTCAGTAACCGGTTTATTCGGAGATGAGAAATGATAGATGCCGGCAATCCCGCACATACTTATTGTCTAATTTAATTTCCTGCTGATAAAACCAACAATTGCATTTACCGATTCAAAATTTTCCTCCAGCAATTCGGAATCTGCCGCTTTGAATTTAAAGTTATCCTCGATGAAATTAATAAGTGATAAAAAGCCCATGCTGTCAAATATTCCATCAACAAATATTTTGGTGTCGTCCTGTACTTTTTCCTTAGGTACAAAAGCTGTTTGGGCAATAAAGTCTTTTACTTTTTCCTTAGCGTCGTTTATTTCAAACATTTTAAATAATTTTTTGATTAGGGCTTTATAATGTCTCTCTCTTCAAACAAAAGTAGAAGTTTTAGGGTATTTATAAAAGCTATGAAAACAAATTCAATTTTATGTATTCAATTACTTGTACGTTCCCGTTAACGTTGTTTTCAGTCCATTGGTTTCAATAATATCAACAATTCTCTGGCAAAATAAGGGGGCTACCTGAGCTCCGAATTTTTCATCCGGATGTGAGTCATTTGAATGACGGGCATATTTTTCAGCTAAGTACAGACCGCCCTCCGTTTCCAATTCAAAGAAATCCCACAAAAAAATATTATCACCATCAGTGTCCCATTCGTTTTTTACCCAATCGAAGAACAACCTTGTTCTCGCTGCATTTTCTTGGGTCGTTTGAGCTTCCACGTTTGCTGCTCCGGTCCAAAGCAGGAACTTATTATTCGGAAACCGGTTCAACTTTTCCTTAAGAGCAGCATATTGTAATTTGTAATTTTCAATTCGCTTTTCTTTGGATTCGACATCCGGATTCCCGTTGTCCTCCTCAATATTACCCACCGGAAAACAATGCTTAAATATGATTAAATCGTATTCTTTGGTTAGCATTTCAAGGGTTGGCTCCTCCATATAAGGTTGATCGCCGGCATTTTTTATCCAGATATTGTAATAATCATAAGGGTAATTATCCCATGAGTATGGGCTTCCTTTTGGAAAATTTTGTTCTTTAATGTTATAGTGGGTGTTGTTGTTTTTATTGTATTTATCAAACCAGGAAGGAACTTCGTTGGTTTTACTGAAAATATTTATAAGTTTGCCAATTCCTGAAGGTCGTCCTTTCCAGACAACTTCGCCGGTGCTGTGATGGAGGAAAATGATATTGTATGATCCCTCATTCAGTGCTTTGCTATCAGGGCTTTTGCAATTGGCCAACATGAATAATGATATAGCAAGGAGAATTACAATTTGACAAATTGAAGCTATTTTTGCAGCCATAATGAATTTTTAATTAAGAAAAAACTATGATTGTTAAAAACCAATTTCATTTATTTTCGTTGAGTTGATTAATAAAATAAAGAATGCTTTTTAATTCGTATTATTATTTTGTGTTCCTGTTGGTAGTATTTATAATTTACTACAACGTAAACAATAAAATAAAGTGGATTGTTTTATTTGCTGCCAGTTTATTTTTCATTGGCAGTTTTGCGCCAAATTTAATCATTTTCACTTTACTCTTCACGACGATTAACTATGTACTGGGAATAGCCCTTCAAAAAGTTGAGAAATCGTCCTACAAAAAAACAATTTTTTGGTCAACAATTTTCATAGATATTGGAATACTGGTATTTTATAAGTACATCAATTTCTTCCTGGAAAATATTGGATTTTTGTTTCAATTATCATCTAAAGAGTTCGGTTCTCCTCATTTATCCATTATCATTCCAATTGGGATTTCTTATTATACCTTCCAGGCTTTAGGATATATTATAAGGATTAACAGGGGTGCTGAGAAGGCTGAACAGAATTTTGTGATTTTTGCTACCTATCTTATGTTTTTTCCAAAATTCCTGTCAGGTCCTGTTGAGCGATCGAATCATTTTTTCCAGCAGGCAAAAATTAAGATTGAATTTAATGGCGCTAATGTTTCTGCGGGTTTGAGGCTGTTTTTGTGGGGTATGTTCAAAAAGGTAGTTATCGGCAACAATCTGGCAGGTCCGGTTACAATGGTTTATGGCGATGTACACCATTACACCGGTATTCCTTTGCTCGTAGTTATGTTTATCCAGACACTCCATTTGTATTGCGATTTTTCGGGATATACGGATATGGCACTTGGGTCGGCAAAAATTTTCGGGATCAACCTGGTAGATAATTTTAACAGGCCATTCTTTGCTAAAAATGTTGGTGAGTTCTGGCGAAGATGGCATATCTCGCTTTCTTCCTGGTGCAACGACTTTATTTTTTCTCCATTCATCGTCAAGTTTCGCAAACTTGGGAATACTGCAGCCGTGATTGGGATATTTATTACTTTTTTTGTAATTGGTATCTGGCATGGCGCCAACTGGACCTTTGTTGTTTTGGGTTTGCTTCAGGGAGTGGCGATAGTCTATGAATTCTATACTAAGCGTAAAAGAATTCAACTGGCTTCTAAATTGCCTCAGAAATTTGTGGTGTTTTCGAGCCGACTGATAACCTTTGCTTTTTTTTGTTTAACCTTGGTATTCTTTAACTCGCACTCAATAAGCGATGCATGGTATTTTCTTACGCATCTTTTTAATCATTGGAAAATCCAATTCGATGGTTATGACTTCATTTATCATAAATATGAATTTATGATGGCATTTTTTATGTTCGTAGTTTTATTTGTAATTGAAATTTACCAGGAAAAAGGAAAAGACGTTTTGGGATATTTTTTAACCAGACCGCGTTATTTACGATGGTCGGGTTACTATATTCTTATTCTATTGATTTTTTATTTTAGCAGCGGCGACGAATCTTTTGTTTATCTTCAGTTTTAAAACAATGCCTAATTAATATCAACAAGTATTAATGAATAGATATTTAAAAAAAGGATTATTATTTGCATCTCCGATATTGCTTTATGTTTTATTTATACTGGTCGTTGATCCATATAATTTCATTAATGTTTCGCATATAATAACCGACAGCAATAAGATCACTGTATTAAACAGGACGGATGAATCGAGTCCGAGGGGAAACTTATTGTGGAAGGCATTGGAAGTGAAAAGAATTCCCATAAAAAAAATAATAATTGGTGATTCGCAGGGGAAGGGAATTAAACCGGAACTTATCGAACAAGCCTGTGGTGAAGATATCTATAATTTTTGCGTTCCGGGTGCGAGTTTTGAAACCATGTTTGAAGTGTTTTGGTTTTTAACAGAATATCATCAACTGGAGACGGTTTATTTTCAGGTTGCCTTCATGAACTATAATGCTCAAAGATCCTATAATCTTTATCATTTGGCCGCAGATTATTTGAAACATCCGTACCTCTATTTTTTAAAAAAAGAAATATTTTTTGATGCTTTTACGAATGTCTTTTATCAGATCACAAATAATCCACGACTGGTTGAGCGGTCATACGAGTTTCTTTCGGATGAGGAAATTAACAAGCTGGCTGTTTCACGTCTTGACCTTTTTTTTAAAAACTATGCTTACCCTAAAGATTACTTCAGTGAGTTGAATAAGATCAAGCAATATTGCGTTGAAAAAAAAATTAAGTTAAAGTTCATCATTCTTCCAAGTTATAAAGCGGTGGATGAGTTTTTGGTTAACGAAAATTTATCTGAAATGGCACAACGATTCAAGAGTGATATTAAATATATCGGAGATACCTACGATCTTGATGTGGAAGGCAATGTTAAAAACACTAGGAGTAATTTCTTTGACTATTATCACTTGCGTCAACCCATATTGGATTCGCTTACAATGGAAATATGGGGAAAAGAGTGATACGGGTTGAAATGAACCCGATTAATATTTTGACTTTTTCCCAGCAAGATTAAAAGTCAATTTTGTTTCGAATACTACCTTTTGCGGAACTTTATGAACTGTTAACTTTTGAGCGCAATGTTGTTTTATGGATTCTTCTGAGAATGTATTCAATTCAGTTTCATTAACATAAACAATCGCCTTAATTGATTCGCCGGTAATCTCATCCGATTCAGCCTGGATGGTACAATCAATAACGCCTGGATAGGTCACAATCACTTCTTCAATTTCTTTTGGACTAATCCTAATTCCTCTTACCTTAATGATTTCTTTTTTTCGGCTTTGTATGAAAATATAACCTTCCTCATCCACAGTCGCAATATCGCCTGTATGCAGCCAGCCATTTTTGATCGCAAGTTGGGTTGCCTCATTATCATTAAAATAGCCCGGCATTATATTTTCACCTTTGGCAATTATTTCTCCCGTTTCGCCAGGTTTTACAGGTTCACCCTGCTCATTTACTACTTTAAGCGTTACATCCGGAATCCCTTTTCCTATTGAACCAAGCTTTCTCTTTAATTCAGTTGGAGGAAGATATGAAAGCCTTGCAGTAGCCTCAGTCTGTCCATACATGACAAAAAATTTAACTTCAGGAAAAGAATCAATGAATTCCTGGATGAATGCCGTATGCAGTTTGCCGCCAGCCTGGGTTACATATTTCAGCGAAGGAAAATGAGTTTCTTTAAAATCTTTTGTTTTTCGCAATAAAATCTGGAAATGACTTGGGACGCCGGCAAAACCAGTACAATTGTATTTTTTCAGATCATTGATCACACTGCCAATGAAAATAAACATATTATTCAGCACAATAGAACCTCCAACCCGAAGATGGGTATGCAACAACGATAGACCGTAACAATAATAGAAAGGCATCACTATTTCAATCGTATCGTTATGGGTAAGTTTCAAATATTTGATAATCGAATTGGTGTTAGCAATGATATTGCGGTGAGTAATCATTACACCTTTTTGTTCGCCGGTAGATCCTGAAGTAAAAATAATCTCAGCTAATCTGTTTGCATCAAATGCTGATGGTATTTCCTGTTCTTTTGGAGGATCTTCAGTAATCCAAGCGCTAACATGTTCCTCGTCCACGATTTTAAACTGAAAGTCGCTGAATCTTGATAAATATTTTTTATTAACAAAAGCAAGCCGGGCTTGGGTTTTGTTTAATATTTTCTGAAGATTTTCAGGTTCAATATTCGGGTTTAAAGGAACACAAACATTTCCTGATTTCAATATAGCAAGATAAACTGTAATGAAAAAAACAGAATTTTCGCAGAGAACAAGGATGTTTTGATTTTCACCGCAATCGGCTTTGAGTTTTTCTGCCAGTTTCAAAGAATACGTATTCAGGTTGAAGTATGTAATTGTTTCTTTTGTACCTAAAACAAGGTTTTTCGTTAGATCCTTTGTTTCCTCCAGAAAGTAATCAAATACGTTCATAAAAGCGATTAAAATACCGGGAAATAATAAGGGTTTGCCCGCAGGTATTCTGTTGTTTTCTTTTTACGCGCGAAATTTTCGAAAATGATTTCCACCTCAAGTTCGGTTTTACCCATCACTTTTCCGACTTCAGCCTTGTCATATCCATTTTCAAAACCATACCACATTAAGTCCATCACATCAAATGGCATTTGATAGAAAAACTCCTCCTGGGTTTGCTCTGCACTATAAGTATCGGTGGTTGGAGTTCTGTCAATAATTTCCTGAGTAACTCCTAAATGACGGGCTAACTGGTAAACCTGTGTTTTGTATAAGTTTGCCAATGGATACATATCTGATCCTCCATCGCCAAATTTCACGAAGAATCCCTGATCAATTTCATGTTTGTTGGCAGTGCCTAAAACAACGTAGTGCTTTTGCTCTGCATGGTAATAAACCATTGCCATACGACAGCGTTGTTTGAAGTTTGATGCGGCTACAATTTGCAGGTATTCCTTTACAGGTATCACTTTGCTCTTATGCTCTCCTGAAGGATGAATAATCGTTAGATGAAAGACGGGGGGTAATTTTTGATCAAGACCGGTTTGGTTGATCCCAATTTTTGATTTGTCGCTTAAAGGATTGAACTCTGGGAAAACCCGCTTTATGGCTTCGTCACGTCTTTCATAGCATTTGAAACCTTCGAGCGCCGGCCGGATGTTTTCAACAACTGCTTCCACTCCAAATTTCCTTGCAAGTTTTTCAGCCATGCTCTCACTATCAGGACTTGAATCCTTTTCGGGCATCATGACCCCAAATACTTTGTCACTGCCCAGTGCTTTTACTGCCAAAGCCATCGTTACGGAAGAGTCAATTCCTCCACTGATACCAATCACTGCTCCTCTTCTTTTATATTTTCTGAAAATTTCTTCGATCATCAATTCGCTCAAGTGCTTAACCAACACTTCAATATCTTTGATTTTAAGGATGTCTTTTGAGAAAGTCTCTCTGTTTTGAATACCCATTATATATAATGATTTTGTTGTTTTTACAATGCAACAAAAATAAGGTTACTTTTTGGTACAAAAAAAATTACCAGATGATTAATCGTTCAACCTTTTTTCGTTTAATAAAACTCTTAAGGATTTGTTGAACATCACGGTGGTCAGGATAAGATTGGATGCAATCTTTTAACAAATCGGTAGATACATTACCATTATTTTCAAAATCAATAAACCCATGCCCCAAATATTTTCCGTTCTCAACACAAATCACTGATTTCTCCCCATTTGTCCTGCCTTTATCAATGACCATGAAATTCTGCTCTTCGAAACGATAGGGTTCAATGGCTTGCAAAACCCTTGCGTTATAAATTTCAGGAAGCTCTTTGCCAATGCAGGCACCATTACATTTATGAATATTATAGTGGAAACATGCACCATTGGTATCAAACAACCCGCATAATTTCTGGCAAAGATTGAAGGCCTCAACCAGCATGAATAAATGGCTATTTGCTGACAACACTGAAGTAAACGAAGTAAGGGGAATTTGTTCGTGAATATTTTTATCAATTTTCAGCCTTAAATAACCGTTTTCATCTTTAAAATAATACAATCCGCAATTGAAGCCGGTCCTGCGTTGTGCCTTGTTGAAACGGGGCATATACTTCTTTATTTCATTTGATTCGAGCAAAAGGGCGATGAGTTCATTTCCTGTGAGCTCAAACCCGATATCGGCGATTTCGTTTCGCATTTCTATTGCCCTTTTTGAAGAATTGTTTGTAAGATGAGATAACACCCGTTCCCTGATATTGATGCTTTTCCCGATATAAATGATTGATCCGTTATCATTATAAAAATAATAAACACCGGGTTCCTGCGGAAGCTTGTCAATCTGGCTCCGGTCAAGGTTAGTGTTCAATCCGTGAAGAGAAATATCTTCAACTTTTTTCTCAACGGTAAGCAGTATCTCGAATAGCCTTACTGTAGCCTGTGCATCGCCAAATGCCCTGTGCCTGCGAGGATTTGCGATTCCCAACTCCTCACATAGTTTTCCAAGCGAATATGAACGTCTTCCGGGAAGCAATTTCCGGCTGAGCCGGGCAGTGCAGATTTTTTTTCGCTGGTAATCATAGCCCAGTTCACGAAATTCTTTTCGGATAAAATTATAATCAAAGTGAACGTTATGACCGACAAATATTGTATCTTCCGTCATCTCGACAATCCGCTTTGCTACCTCATAAAATTTTGGTGAATCATTCACCATATTATTGTTGATGCCGGTAAGTTGAGTTATCCTGTAAGGTATTTCAATTTCAGGATTAAGCAGGGTTGTAAATTCATCCACTACCTTTTCGCCATCATGAACATAAATGGCAATTTCGGTTATTTTTTCGCGATTGGGGCTCAGTCCGGTGGTTTCTATGTCAATGATGGAATACAACGTAAGTTCAATGTTTGAGGTTCAAAGTTTGAAGTTTTTTCTATTATTTCAAAAATATTTTCTGCGATTCCTCGGATCAAATTTCATATTTCCAACTTCATTTGTATCGCCTTTACTTCTTTTCTCAATGCTTTTATTTCACTCACAAGTTCATCCTTTTCCATATTCGCTTCCGGCATTTCCGAGCTGATGTAATTCACAAACTTCCAAACCTCTTTTACATCTTTGATATCAATTTCATAGGGTTCGTAAATCGTGTTCAGCGAATGTAGCACAAGTTTCCTATCCTGCTCAATTTTATTTTCAACAACCTTGAAAACGATTCCGGAATCTAATGTCAGAACAATATGTGGTTGCCCGTCCTTGATGTACTGCCAGTTTTCGACATATTCGCCGGTAACCCATGATTTATCAGGAATTGGTAGCATCGAATCCCCGCTGATCTGAAAGGTTCTGTATTTTCGTTCTTTCGACAGAAAAGGCAACTTAAAAGCCGGAAGAACCTTTATATATTCAGGGTCAGCGAAACCGCTTGTATAACCGGCTTTTGCTTTTTCAGAAACCAGCTCGATGTTCTCATCATTGGCTGAATCGACCGTGGTTGCGAGTATCCGCATCGAACTTCCTTTAATATATACATCGTAACCCCGTTCCAACTGGAAAACCTGGCTTTCGGGCAAACTTGCCAAATCCACCTTTATAAGCGTATCAACTGCGATCTTGAAATATTCAGAGAAAGCAAGTAAAACCTCAACACTGGGTTTGGCGACATTATTTTCGTATCCACTCAGGGTTGAACGAAACATGTTCAGAGAAAAAGCTACATCATCCTGTGTGCGCTTTTTCTTTTTCCTTAGAAACTTAATATTGTTACTGAAATACATATTGTGATTTTTATAAAACTTGTTCAATTAAATGATTTTCCTGATTGGGTAAGGCTATGATATTTGAATTCTTTTCAATGGATTCAATCTCATAAGTGATTTTATTCTTAAGGGAAATATAATTCCTGATAATTTCATTGATTGTCTTTTCTCTGAAATGAATCTTTTTTATTTTCTGTAACAAAGCAATGGTTTCATCGCATGATATACATGCCTGATAAAGTGAACGGATAAATCCGGCGGAGTTTTTTCCATTTGCAAATCCTTCTGCAATAATATCCTTAATACCAACTGAAGATCGTCTTAATATATTTCCCTCTTTAATCAGTTCATGCCGGGGAAGTGCCATATTAATAATGTAAACTTTAATAGCCAGATCAAAAGCCAGCTTATATGTTTCGAGGTCTTTATAGCTATTCATAATTTTATTTTTTTATTAATTTTTTACGATTTAAAAATAATGATTAAATTGTAACCGTTTTAATGATTAAAAACTAATCAAAAGTAAAACAAATATTTTAAATGTCAAGAAAAAAGTAATATTTTTTTAAATGATTAGGTAAGTGACTGAATAACTGTATTAAAACTTAGTAAATAATTTTAGTCAATTTGGTCAATTTCCAATTTTAGGCACTTATTTATGCTAACATCCGACCGCTGCATCGTTCATCTCGATCTCGATACTTTTTTTGTATCGGTCGAACGCCTTTTAAACAGCAATTTAATTGGTAAACCCGTTATCATTGGCGGCACATCCGACAGGGGAGTGGTGGCATCCTGCAGCTATGAAGCCCGGCAGTTTGGGGTACATTCGGCTATGCCGATGAAAATGGCAAGGATACTTTGCGATCATGCGATTGTCGTCAGGGGTGATATGGATCAGTACAGTAAGTATTCAAAAATGGTAACACAGGTAATAGCTGAACAAGCACCTGTATATGAAAAAGCATCCATTGATGAGCATTACCTTGACATTACTGGATTGGACAGGTTTTTTGGTAACCTGAAATGGTCGCAGGAACTTCGGCAGAAGATTACTCATGAAACCGGGTTACCTGTTTCATTTGGAATTTCTATCAACAAAACTGTATCAAAGATTGCAACCAACGAGGCTAAACCCAATGGCTTGTTACAGGTACCTTTTCAAAGCATTCATCCTTTCATGGATCCGCTATCCATCAAAAAGATACCGATGATCGGCAACAGAACCTATATGCTGCTCCGTTCGATGGGGATCTCAACCATTAATACGCTGAGGCAGATACCGGTGGATATGATGGATCGTGTGATGGGCAAAAACGGAATTGTGATCTGGAAGAAGGCTAACGGCATCGATCCGACACCGGTACAGCAATATTCGGAAAGGAAATCGATTGGGACAGAGCGAACATTCGAAACAGATACGATTGATGTGGTTATGCTAAAGAATATCCTGATCGGAATGGTAGAAAAAATTACTTTTCAGCTTCGCAAAGAGCAAAGACTTACCTCTTGTGTAACTGTAAAGATAAGGTATTCCAATTTCGATACGCATACCCTGCAAAAGCATATTCCCTATACTGCCTTCGATCATATTTTGTTGAAAACAGCCCAGGAATTATTTGAAAAACTTTATACCCGCAGGATGCTCATAAGATTGATCGGGGTAAAGTTCAGCTCGCTGGTTCAGGGTTCGCAGCAGTTGAATATGTTTGAGGATACACCCGAAATGACAAATCTATACCAGGCGATGGACAGGATCAGGCTCAGGTTTGGGACGAAAGCCATCAGGAGAGCCGCGGGAATGAAGGAAGTAACAGGTTCAAAGTTCAAGGTTCAAGGTTCGAAGTTTGAGGTTTCAGGTTCCATCTCGCTGGAGGAGAGACAGGTCTAAGTGAATTGGATTAAACGATAATTTTATTCTTTATGAATTGTAAAACTTTTTCCAGGTTCATTACTTCGGATTCTTCGATAGATTCATTTTTACCATTATGTTTATGAAAAGGAAATGTTTGAATGTCTTGATAGTGTGGCACATTATCCCACCGATAAATGCAATCTCCTTCTATATTTTGCCAATGAAAAGAATATTTTCTTTTTCCATCGGGGAAAAGGTAATCCCGCACAAAAAGCACACTTGTATCTTTAAAATTAATTTCAACAATCAATTCATAGGAAGTTCCAAAAAGTCTGTACTTTTTTACTTTGTAATCTTCTATAATAGATGAATACCCCGAAAGAATACCGAAAATCATATTTTAACTTCATTAAGGAGGGAATTCCAATATATCTTTCCTTCTTCGGCAAACTTCCACGCCAGCCAGTCATTTTCAATTTCATAAGATGCCTGACGGGCTTCCACTTTTTTACTAAAAGAGGTGAAAGACTCATTGTATTTCTTGTTATAATATTCGACCTCCATATCAAATTCCGAAAGTTTCTGGTAAGCAGAAAGCAGGGCAATTTCATTCAGAAGCTCATCTTTCGAGAGGTTCAAACGACTAAAGATTTCATTATAAAAGTCAGCATTCATCAGATGTTTTTTTTAATTATTACAAAAGTAAGATTTTTAAAAATACCACTTAGATTTGTATTTAAACACCCATTCATATTACAGCCTGCGCTACGGAACGCTTTCGATTGAGCAAATCGTGGAAAAAGCTAAGGAGAACAACATCCGGGAGCTTGCCCTGACGGATATTAACAATTCGACTGGGATGATTGATTTTGTAAAGACTTGCAGGGAAAATGATATCAAACCGATTGGCGGAATTGAATTCAGGAATGGCAATGAACTTATTTTTACCGGTATTGCCAGAAATAATGAAGGTTTCAGAGAACTCAACGAATTTTTGACAGATCACAACCTGAACAATAAAGACTTTCCTTACCAGCCAAATGGCTTTGAAAATGTTATTGTGATCTATCCTTTCGGAAGAAAAAGGCTTACCGATTTGAAAGAAAATGAATGGATCGGAATAAAACCGGGTGAAGTCCTTAAACTCTTTACTTCCGATTACCTTAATAACCAGTCGAAGCTTGTTGTTTTTCAACCGGTCACTTTTGCTGATCATAAAGGTTATTATCTTCACAGAAACTTAAGGGCTGTTGACAACAATATTTTATTGAGTCAGCTTACAGAAAAAATGTTAGCCGATGAATCAGAAACCATGATGCCGACTGAACGTCTGCTCGATTATTACCGCGATTATCCTCAGATCATCAGCAATACGGAAAGAATTTTAAACGAATGTGAAATTGATTTTGATTTCAAATCATTCAAGAACCGGAAAACCTTTACAGGCAATGCCGACGATGACAGGGACTTGCTAACCAAGCTTGCCCGCGATGGCATGTTGTACCGATACGGGAAAAACAATAAAAACGCCAGGGACAGGGTAGAGAAGGAACTTGGTATTATTTTCAAACTGGGTTTTGCAGCTTATTTCCTGATCACGTGGGACATCATCCGTTACTCAATGTCGCGCGGGTTTTATCACGTGGGGCGGGGGAGTGGCGCCAACAGTGTGGTGGCTTATTGTTTAAAGATCACCGATGTGGACCCGATTGATCTCGATTTGTATTTCGAGCGCTTTATCAACCCCAAACGAACCAGCCCTCCCGATTTTGATATTGACTATTCGTGGCGCGAGCGGGAAGAAGTGCAGGATTATATTTTCAAACGTTACGGACATCAGCATACGGCTTTGCTTGGCGCTACTTCCACCTTTCAAAGGCAAATCCATTTTCAGGGAACTGGGGAAGGTGTATGGTTTGCCCAAACAGGAAATAGATGAACTGGTGGATAATCCGGAAACAGGTATCCATAAAAACCAGATCACCAAAAGGATTTACGAGCTTTCGCAGGAGATGATTGACTTCCCGAATATCCGGAGCATCCACGCAGGCGGCATCCTGATCTCCGATTTACCCATCACTTATTTTACTGCGCTTGATCTTCCGCCAAAAGGTTTCCCTACCACCCAATGGGATATGTATGTAGCCGAAGGTTTAGGGTTTGAGAAACTTGATATCCTCAGTCAGCGTGGTATTGGTCATATCAGGGATGCTGTTGATATTATCCGCGAAAACAGGAGCATAGTGGTGGATGTGCACGAAGTGGAGAAATTCAAGAAGGACCAGAAGGTGAAAGCACAATTGAAAAGAGGGGAGACCATCGGTTGTTTTTATATCGAAAGTCCTGCCATGCGCGGATTGCTGAAGAAGCTCAAATGCGACAACTACATCAGCCTGGTGGCTGCCAGCTCTATTATCCGTCCGGGTGTGGCCAAGTCGGGGATGATGCGGCAGTACATTCATCGCTTTCATCATCCTGACCAGTTTGATTACCTGCATCCCATCATGAAGGAACAGCTTGAGGAAACTTATGGTGTGATGGTTTACCAGGAAGATGTGCTGAAGGTTTGTCATCATTTTGCCGGTCTTGACCTGGCCGATGCGGATGTTTTGCGTCGGGCGATGAGCGGAAAATTTCGCGGGCACAAGGAAATGCAGCGCATCGTTGATAAATTCTTTTCCAATTGCAAAGAGCGTGGTTATCCTGATGAACTGACGAAGGAAGTCTGGCGCCAGATTGATTCTTTTGCCGGGTATTCTTTTTCCAAAGCCCATTCGGCCTCGTATGCGGTGGAGAGTTTCCAGAGCCTTTTCCTGAAGGCTTATTTCCCGCTGGAGTTTATGACAGCCGTGATCAACAACTTCGGGGGCTTTTATCATACCTGGGTGTATTTTAACGAAGCCCGGCGGCAGGGGGCGAACATCAAACTGCCGTGCGTGAACCACAGCAATTATCTTACGAGGATCATCGGGAAGGATATTTACATCGGGTTTGTGCATATTGCCAATATGGAATATAAGATCGGGCAGGAGATAGAAGCCGAACGGCAACGAAACGGCGATTTCACCGACCTGGAAGATTTCATACGGCGGGTTCGTGCCGGTTTGGAGCAGATGATACTGCTTATCCGCATTGATGCGTTCAGGTTTGCCGGCAAATCAAAGACTACCCTGCTGTGGGAGGTGCACATGCTGCTGAACAAAGGCAAACCCCTGCATCCAAATATGTTGTTTTACAATCCTCCAAAGACCTATACTTTGCCGCAGCTTGAGCACAGCCTGCTCGAAAATGCCTACGACGAAATTGAACTGGTGGGTTTTCCGGTTACGATGACCTATTTCGATATGCTGCAAACTGCCTTCAGGGGCGAGATGATGGCGAAGGATATGATTGCCCATGTAGGGAAAAAGGTAAGGATGCTCGGACATTTGGTTACCATTAAATATGTACGAACCGTGAAAAAGGAGTGGATGCACTTCGGCACTTTCCTCGATGCCACGGGCGAATTCTTCGATACGGTGCATTTCCCGAATTCATTACAGCATTATCCTTTCAAAGGGCAGGGCGTTTACCTTATTCTTGGCACGATTACGCAGGAGTTTGATTTCCCCAGCCTTACCGTTGAGAAACTTGCCAAGCTGCCGATGAAGAAGAATCCGAGGGAGTAAGGGATGGGGAGAGGGAGAGAAGGAGAGATGGGGAGATGGGGAGATGGAGGAAAGAGAGATGGGGAGATTTTTAGGGAATTGGATTTAGGAGATTTGAAATTGGAGATTAGACATTAGAAATTATTCCAAAAGGCATCCCTACGGGAGATGTTAGAAATTTGATATTTGATTTGATGCACTGGACAGGCAATAGCTCCGTAGGAGCGGAATTATTGGTAGCACATAAACCCCACACCAACCTTTAGCTCCGTAGGAGCGGAATTATTGGGTTCATAATTTTGAAGCCCGGTTTTCTAATTTCATTCAAAATTCTTGTGTTTTAAACTTTTCTTATATTTGCTGTGTAAATTCCTCAATACTTGAAAAAGAAAATGGAATCAGCCAACTGCATTAATCCACCTTAGATTTTTTTAAACACCCGGAGCTTGGCGCCGAAACCAACACCTACCTCATGGTTTACAACGACGACGAAACCAAAGACGGAAGCTGGGAAGTAACGGTGGGGAACCCGGAGTGAGAGGGAATTGAATAAAAAAATATATTTATAAAAATGGAGACCAGAAACCATTAAATAAACGGGGCGGAACCGAAAAGCCATAAGAGTAGGACATTAAAACTTAAACTTTATGAAAAAAATTATCCTCTTTATTGTAATTCTTTTATTTGGATTCAGTCATTTGATGTCACAACAATTATATTTAAAGCAGGGAATAGCAAAAATAGGCCAAATCAGTCAAAATGAATAGTTATTATGATTATGATGAAAACTGGCATTTATTATCACGAACTAATATTAATTCAATGGGGGATACAACCCTCCAGGCATTATATGAAAACGAAAGGTGCGTTGAGGAGATTTTTCAAAGTTATTCCAGAAAATATGTGTATTCAAACGATACAGTTTATGAATACAATAATATGTGGACCATTAATTATCAGTTATCTTTCATTTATATCCTTGACAACAGTTATAGATCAATTAAAATGATTTTTCTAGACGAAAACGGATCAAACTATGGGACAATAACATATGATTGGCAAGGAGAAAATTGCTTGGAAGCGACTAAATCAAGTGGAGGCTATGAATATTATACATACGATCCTGTTATTAAAAATCCATACTATAACGATTTCAAATATTTCAGACGTGCATTTTATGGGTCCTTTAATCAGGCATTGATAGTAGATTCTGATGATGTTGATTATGAATTCACAATTATCAGCAGCGAAGCTGGGTATCCAACTGAAATATTATTTTATGCTACAAATAGTGGGGAAATGACCCACTTTTTCGAATACTATCCATCATCAGGTTTGAATGAAAGTATTCAAGCCCAAGATGGTAAACTACTTAATGTAAAATATTACAGTATACTTGGAGAAGAAATAAATAAACCTTTGCAAGGATTTTATATCGAAAAAACAATTACCACAAAGGGAACTTACAGTAAAAAGTATTTTATAAATTAATTCCCTCTGCTCCCGTTTGGCGTAGTCTCCAGACTACGTCACGCAGCTTTAAGATTGTAGCTTGTGGCAGGGATAAATAAAGTTTGTAACTTTACCCGCCCATCAGTGGGCGAGTGTCAATAATATGTACAAACTAAACTTTACAACATGAAAACAAACAAAATTATCATTGGAGGCATCGTAGGTGGCATAGCCTATTTTCTTCTTGGCTGGTTAGTTTTTGGGGTGCTGTTAATGGACTTCTGGGAAACCAATTTCAACAATTGTGCATCAAGACCTGAAGAAGAAATGGTGTGGTGGGCACTCATCTTATCAAACTTAGCTTCCGGGTTTTTACTTGCAGTCATTTTCAGTTTGTCGAATACCAGGGGTTGGCTGGCAGGGGCTAAAGTTTCCAGTATCATAGCCTTTTTGATGATTACTTCCTACGATCTAAGTTTTTATTCGATGAGTACGATGTTTAACAGCCTGAATGCATTGATCATTGATATTGTTGTCGGTACCGTTTTTACAGCAGTTATCGGGGCAATTATTCGGCCTGGTAATGGGAATGGGGAAGAAAGAATAATGCAATTATCTGATTCTGCCACGATTTTATAACTTGTGGCACCATTTAAAATAACAGAAACAAAAACTTTGGGGTATAAAAAAAATGATTTCGTGGCCTTTAATCTTCGTTGCAACCGTGATGATATTCGGTAGTTGCAAGGTATGCACAGAGTGCACCGAATCGCACACGGGCGTATCAAGCGATTATTGCGGCACCAACAAACAGGTAAATGACTTTGAAGATGAGCTAAAGGACCAGGGAGGAGCGCTCGGGCAGGACTGGAATTGCGAGCGCAAATAAATGGAAAAGGGTCTCAAACCTTTGCAAGGTTGGAAACCCTATAACGATAACTTCCGCTGCATAAGTTTGTAACTCAATGCAGATATGGATGCTTGATCAATTTGGAATTGTAGTTCATTATCTTGCAGCTTTTGGCATATACACATATGAAAACAATATTCTACAGTTGCATCATTTCGCTTCTCGCTCTAATTGCCTGCAAGGAGGAAAACGAAAATCAAAAAGCACCGATTTATGCTGGTAAAGTGGATGCTGGTTTATTTCATATTGCATTTGATCCAGCTCTTCAGCTTGACTTTATTTTTGATTCGCTGGGTAATTTCCACTACGGCACCGACTCCATTGACATAAATCTTGACGGAGATTTTGATATCATTATCAAACAAAGAATTATGCATGACAGCATAATGATTAACGTTAATAATTATTCATTTTGCAGCCTGACAATGAAAAATGGCTGGGAAGTTGCATCAATAAAGGATACATACCCGGTCGGTCTCGGTCAGTTTAACAATATTTATTGGGTAGATACCCTTTTGTATAAAACCAGGATTGATAACCTGACGGAATGGTCAGGTACTGCTGATAGCAGATGGATGTGGGTTATTCCACCGGTAGAGTTTACAGGCTCTTACGGTAGCTGGTACCATCTCGCTGAAACAGAGCGATATGTCGGAATCAGAATAACTACCGGTTTAGAATTTAAGTACGGTTGGATAAAGGTGTTTCAGATTGATCGTGAAGATATTCGGTTTATCAGTTATGCATATGAAAAATAGTGACAATTTGAAATAAAATTTGATTCATGAACCACCTATCCTGTTTTAGTGGTAAAACTTATGAAGAACAATAGAGAACAATATTGCATTTCAAAGCGCATAAAAAGGGTTTCAAACCTTTACAAGGTTGGAAACCCTGTAACGATAAAATTAATGAATAAATGATAAAACATTTAA